>NZ_FCOL02000050.1 GCF_001544515.1 Caballeronia terrestris | reverse complement strand
CATGGCGGCCTCGGCTCATCCCGTCATGATAATCGAGGCGGTTACTTATTCAACCTATTTACGGGATGTTGTACTAGTCCAAAGTGATGCCGTCGAAGCGGTGTCCGCCGAGCGGGCTGATCAGATAGCCGTGCACGCGCTTCGAGATCGGCTGATACGCGTTGGCGTGCGCGATCGGCGTGTACGGCACCTGGTCCTTGAAGACGACCTGCGCTTCCTCGTAAAGCCGCGTGCGCGCTTTCTGATCGGGGACCAGGCGCGCTTTCGCCAGCAGGTCGTCGAACTGCTTGTTGCACCACTTCGCCATGTTGCTGCCATGCACGGCGTCGCAGCCGAGCGTCGTGCCGAGCCAGTTGTCCGGGTCGCCGTTGTCGCCGAGCCAGCCGTAGAGGATTGCGTCGTGCTCGCCGCCCGTCTTCGCGCGCTTGTTGTACTCGGCCCATTCGTAGCTGACGATGTTTGCCTTCACGCCGATCTTCGCCCAGTCCGACTGGATCAGTTGCGCCATCAGCCGCGCGTTCGGGTTGTAGCCGCGCTGCACGGGCATCGCCCAGAGGGTGATCGTGAAGCCGTCGGGGAAACCCGCTTCCTTGAGCAGCGCGCGCGCCTTCGCAGGATCGTACGGCGCGTCCTTCAGCGCTTTGTACGACCATTGCGACGGCGGCATCGGATTCGTCGCGACGGTTGCCGCTCCCTCGTAGACGGTCTTGATGATCGCCTCCTTGTCGACGGCCATGTCGAGCGCACGGCGCACGAGCACGTTGTCGAGCGGCTTGTGCGTCGTGTTGTAGCCGACATACGCGACGTTGAAACCGACGCCCGACAGCACGGCGAGCTTCGGATCTTTGCGCGCCGTCGCGATATCGGCGGGACGTGCGAACGACGTCAACTGACACTCTCCGCTCGCGAGCTTTTGCATGCGCACGGCGGCATCGGGCGTGATCGCGAAGACGAGCTTGTCGATGTGCAGGTCCTTCTTGTTCCAGTACGTGGGGTTCGCGTCGTAGCGGATCGTCGCGTCCTTCTGGTAGTCGCGGAACACGAATGCGCCCGTGCCGACTGGCTTCTGGTTGATGTCCTCGGGCTTGCCGGCCTTGAGCAGTTGCGCCGCGTACTCGGCGGACACGATCGACGCGAATTCCATCGCGATGTTGCGCACGAACACGACGTCGGGCGTCTTGAGCGTGAAGCGCACGGTGTAGTCGTCGAGTTTTTCGACGGAGGCGATGTTCTTGTCGTAACCGAGGTCGGTCAGATACGGAAAGCTGACCGGATGCGCCTTCTGGAACGGCTCGTTCGGGTCGATCATGCGCTTGAACGTGAACACGACGTCGTCGGCGTTGAAGTCGCGCGTCGGCTTGAAATACGCCGTCGACTGGAATTTCACGCCGCGTCGCAGATGGAACGTGAAGCTCTTCGCGTCCGGCGCCTCGTCCCACTTTTCGGCGAGGCCCGGCACGAGATCGAGCGAGCCGCGTTTGAATTCGACGAGCGTGTCGTAGACCGAGTGCGCGCCTGCGTCGAAATCGGTGCTCGTCGTGTACTGCGCTGAATCGAAACCGGCGGGACTGCCTTCGGAGCAGAACACGATCGTTTTGCTCGCAGCCGATGCCGCTTCAGGCATCGCGCCGAGAGTCGCGAAGAGGGAAACGGCGAGGGCGCCGAGGCGGAAATGACGTGATCGGAGCATTGTTCTTGTACGCACGTTTGGAAGTTGGAAAGCCGCCGCGCGGGCGGGCCGCCCCGTACTCTACCAAGCGATGAATTTTGTCTGAACCAATGCTTTCTGCTTTCCTTTCTGCTTTCGAAAGGCCGCTGCCATTCGCCGCAACGCCCCGCGAAACCCCGCTATCATCGGGCGAAAGGCTGCAAACTTTCCCGAGGGGCTTTAACATGACGTCCCGGGCAGCCATAATTGCCGGTGCCGAGAACTACCGACTGAGCCATGAAAACCGCTTCCGATTCACTAGACGCACAAGCCGCAGAAGACGCGCAAGCCGTGCAGGACGCCGATCCCCGCTTCGGCCAGTGCCATCCGAATGAAGACGTCGAACTCGCCGCCACCGCGACGATCCCGACGCGCTACGGCACGTTCGCGTCGTATGTCTATCGCGTGAAGCGCACGGACATCGAGCACATCGTGTTCGTCATGGGCGACGTGCGCGGCGGCGAATCCGTGCTCACGCGCCTGCATTCCGAGTGCGTGACGGGCGACGTCTTCGGCTCGTACCGGTGCGATTGCGGCGAACAGCTCGACCTCGCGCTGCGCTATATCGCGGCCGAGGATCGCGGCATCCTGCTGTATCTGCGCGGGCATGAAGGGCGCGGTATTGGCCTGGCGAACAAGATTCGCGCGTATGCGCTGCAGGAGCAGGGGCTCGATACCGTCGATGCGAACCTGCACCTCGGCCTCCCCGACGACGCCCGCGAATACGATTCGTCCGCTGCGATCCTGCGGGCGCTGAACGTGAAGTCGGTGCGGCTGATGAGCAACAATCCGTCGAAGTTCGACACGCTGCTCAAGCACGGCATTCCGGTGTGCGAACGCGTCGCGCTGGCGATTCCGATGCGCGAGGAGAACGAGCGCTACATCAAGACGAAGCAGGCGCGCTTCGGCCATTACTTCGACGAAAACGAATGAGCGTGTTCACTGGGCGTCGTGAAAGATGATGCCCAGCGTGTGCCGATGCCCCGAGCGCAGCCGGCTCACCCCATGCCGCAGATTCACGCGATACGCGCCGCGCGTACCCTGCACCGGCCGGTGATGCACCGCGAAAACCACCGCATTGCCCTGTTTCAGCGGCACCACTTCCGCGCGCGACTGCATGCGCGGCCGCTGCTCCGTCATCACGAACTCGCCGCCGGTGAAGTCGCGCCCGGGCTCCGAGAGCAGGATCGCGAGCTGAATCGGAAAGACGTGTTCGCCGTATAGGTCTTGATGCAGGCAGTTGTAGTCGCCCGCTCGGTATTGGAGGATCAGCGGCGTCGGCCGCGTCTGCCCCGTGCGGTGACAACGTTCGATGAACTCCGTGTGCCGCGGCGGATAGCGCGCATCGATCTTCATGATGTCGTTCCAGCGGTTCGCCACGGGTGCGAGATGCGGATACACGGCCGTGCGAAGTCCTTCGATCAGCGCCGGCAGCGGATAGCCGAAATACTTGTACTCGCCGCGCCCGAAGCCGTGGCGCTCCATCACGACGCGGCTGCGGTAAAGCGCGTCGCGCGGATATTGATCGATGAGCGCGTCGCATTCGGATGGTGCGAGCAGGCGCTCGATCACCGCGCAGCCGTATTGGTCGAGGTCGTCCTCCACGCGCGGCCAGTCGATCGCCTCCACCCGATCTGCGATCGATGCTTCCACCACATCATTCATTGACCGCTCCTTTCGCTCGGTTCGAATGCGTTCAGTGTCGCTGGTCGTCCGGGCAGGAACAAGCCAAGTCTTGCTATGACATTCGAGAAATCAGGATTCTCCCGGCGTATCCGGCTCGTTGCGCGCGTTGGCGTTGCGCAAACGGATGATCGTCTGCCGCGACGTATTGAGCGCCTGCGCGACGGCCGTCACCGTCTTGCCCGCCGCGAGCGCACGCAGCGCCTGCGCGCGCTGCGCATGAGTCAGCGACGCGGGCCGCCCTTGCGGCAAGCCCATGCGTTTCGCCTCGGCGGCGGCGGCGAGCGCCCGCGCGCGCTTCGCCATGCGCTCTACGTCGACTGCAAGTTCCAGCGCGCGCAATGGCGAATCGGCACCGGTCGCGGTGAGGCTCGCGCGGCCAAATTCGAGACACACGGCGTGGGCGTTGCGGCTCGCGAGCGCCTTCAGCGTGCCCACTATGTCGCCAATGCTGTTGCCGAGGTAATGCAGACGCGTCACCAGCAGCGTGTCGCCGTCGGAGATGCGGCGCAACGCGCGTTGCAACGCCGGCCGGTATTCCGCGGCAGTCGAAATACCGCACGAATCCGAGACGACAGCGCTCATGTCGACGAGAAATCCGGCGGCGTCGATGTCGAACAGGTCGCTTTCGAGGACGCTGTCGTCGCCACCGGTGCTCACATACACGATAAAGGCCATGAACCGCGCTCCGTTTCCCTTCCGGCGGACCGGCGGCTCAACCTGACCCCGCCACCCCGCCGGCCCGGAATCGATCGCGCGCTCAATGCGCGGTCGCGACTTCGGTGATCTTGTTCTGCAGCGCTTCCTTGCGCGCGACGATTTTCACGCCGAGCGCCATCAGGTCGATGCCAGCCTTGCGCAGCTCGGGGAAAAGCTCTTTCTCTTCTTCCTCGACGTGGTGATTCACGTTCTCCGACAACACCTTGAACGTGGCATCGAAGCCGTCGTCGCCGGCGCGCAACTGCGTGAACTTGTCGATCAGCGTCTTGACGAGAAAGTGCTCGACATAGGCTTCGTCGACGTCGTCCTTGTCGTCGCCTTCCAGCGCGCCGCGCGCCGCCGGATACAGCAGTTCCTCCTCGACAATCGCGTGGATGGTCAGCAGTTCGCAGGCGCGCTGCACGAGCGTCGTCTTGCGTTCGAGATCGTCTTTTTCGGCGCGCTCGAAGGCGTCGAAAAGCTGCTCGACCGCGCGGTGATCGGCTTCGAGAACGGCGAGTGCATCTTGCTGCGGCGTCGATTTGGCGGTGCTCATGGCGGCTCCTCTCTCTGTTGGTGGGTGTCTAACAACAGCAAAGCGAGTGCCCGGGGGCTCAGGCGTCGCGCTGGCGCATGACGTCGACTTGCCACCACGCCGGCAGGAGGCGCCGGACTTCGGGCCGCGCGAAGCGATCGTCGATCAGGTAGAGCACGCCGCGATCGTCCGGCCCGCGGATCACGCGGCCGGCCGCCTGCACGACCTTCTGCAGGCCAGGGAAAAGATACGTGTAGTCGTAACCCGCGCCGAACGCCGCGTGCATGCGCGCTTTCATCTGCTGATTGACGGCGTTGAGTTGCGGCAGGCCGAGCGTCGCGACGAACGCGCCGACGAGCCGCGTGCCCGGCAGATCGATCGCCTCTCCGAACGACCCGCCCAGCACCGCGAAGCCGATGCCGCGGCCATCCGGCGCGAAACGCGCGAGAAATGCCTGCTGGTCGGCCTCGCTCATCGCGCGCGCCTGCTCCCACACCGGCACCGACGGATGGCGCGCCGCGAATGCGCCCGCGACTTGCGCGAGGTAGTCGAAGCTGCTGAAAAAGCTCAGGTAGTTGCCGGGCGCGCGCTCGTACTGCGCGGCGATCAGGTCGACCACGCTCGCCACCGACTGCTCGCGGTCGCGGAAACGCGTCGATACGTCGGCGATCGCGCGGACCTGCAATTGCTCCGCCGCGAACGGCGACGCGACATCGACGCGCGCGCTCGATTCCGGCAGGCCGAGCGTGTCGCTGTAGAAATGCGCGGGCGTGAGCGTCGCGGAGAAGAGGGCGACCGAGTGCGCGCGCGCGAAACGCGGCGCCAGATGCGGCGCCGGAATCACGTTGCGCAGGCAGAGGACGGCGTTCGGCGCGGTCGAGCGAGTGCGGGCGCCAAGCGTCACGTCGAAGATCGAATGCGACGCGAAACGCTCGGCGATGCGCGCGAAATGCATCGCGTCGAAATAGAAGCGCAGCGTCTCCGGGGCGAAGGCGTCCGGGTATTCGGCCACGAAATCCGTCATTTGCGAGATCGCCTGTTCCAGTGCGGCGATGAAGCGCGCGGGAAGCGTCGCGTGGGCGGTGTATTCGGCTGTCTGCTCGGCGCTGAGCTCCTTCCAGCTTTTCGCGATGCGCGAGAACACGCGCTTGAGCGGCGCGGGCGCGCTGCGGCGCATCGCGTCGAAGGCGGCCTGATCGAGCGTCGCGGAATACATGCCGCGCGCCCGGTCGACAAGGTTGTGCGCCTCGTCGACCAGCACGCTCACGCGCCAGCGGTTCGCCTCGGCGAGCGCGTACAGCATGGCGCTGGTGTCGAAGTAATAGTTGTAGTCGCCGACGATCACGTCGCTCCAGCGCGACATCTCCTGGCTCAGGTAATAGGGGCAGACGTCGTGATTCAGCGCGACCTGGCGCAGCGCGGCCTTGTCGAGCCGGGCGGCGTCCAGCGCTTCGGCGCGCGCGGCGGGCAAGCGATCGTAGAAACCGCGCGCGAGCGGACACGATTCGCCGTGGCAGGCACGGTCGGGGTGCTCGCAGGCTTTGTCCCGCGCGACGAGTTCGAGCACGCGCAGCGGTGCTTTTAGCGTAGTCATCGCATCGAGCGCCAATTGACGGCCCGCGCTTTTCGCCGTCAGGAAGTAGATCTTGTCGAGTCGCTGCGCGGGCCACGCCTTCAGCAGCGGAAAAAGCGTGCCGACCGTCTTGCCGATGCCGGTCGGAGCCTGCGCCATCAGGCAACGTTGCGCCACCGCCGACCGATACACGGCCGCTGCCAGTTCGCGCTGTCCCGGCCGGAACGACGCGTGCGGAAAGGCGAGGGCCGTGAGCGCAGCGTCGCGCGCGCCACGATGCGCGATTTCCTGCGCGGCCCATGCGATGAACCGCTCGCATTGATCGACGAAATGCACGCGCAGTGCCTCGGCGGACTGCGTTTCGACGAAAACGGTTTCCTTCTGGCTCGCGATATCGAAATAGACGAGCGCGACGCGGATTTCCGCGAGCCCGCGCTTTTTGCATAACAGCCATCCGTAAACGCGCGCCTGCGCCCAGTGCAGATGCCGGTGATTGGCGGGCATCGCATCGAGCTTTCCGCGATACGTCTTGATCTCTTCGAGCTGGTTGGCGGCGGGATCGTAGCCGTCGGCGCGGCCGCGCACTCGCAGCGGCCCGTGGATGTCGGTCAGCGCGACTTCGGTCTGGTAACCCGGCGGACGACGCGCTGTCACCGCCGCATGTCCGGCGATGCCCTCCAGCGCGGTGGGCGAGGGCGTGAAGCGCAGATCAAGGTCGCCGCGCTTGGCGGTGAATTCGCACAGCGCGCGAACCGCGACGACATAGCCGTCCGGGGCGTCCGGTTCAGTATCCGATTGAGTGACTACTGTATGCATGCACAGTAGTCTAGCATTTACAGCTATTCCGTAATGCCTGATTCAATGCGGCCGGTAAAAGCAAATGCTCTTCCGGCCGCATTCGAATTACTGCTGCGCTTCCATCGTTTCACCGGCGCGCATGGCTTTAGCGAGGCTCGCTTCGTCGGGCGCCTTAGTGGCTGCCTGCTCGGCGGCGACGGTTTGCGCGCTCATTCCGCGTTGCGATGCGGGTGCGCCGTCATCGGCCGTGTAGTAGGGCGCCGGGCCGTAGCCGCTTGCGAAGGCCGGCGTGGCGACGATCGCGGCCGCTGCGATCAGGAGAGACGTCAGTTGTTTGCTCGTCATGGTGGTGCTCCAAGTAGGTTTTCAAAGGGTCCACTTCATTGGCCTTGCTTCACTGTCTATTTGCTTTCGACCTGCTGAAATGTGAAGGCAGTGTAATTGCCGTCCAATTAAAATTAATCCCCTCTGAAGAGCACATGAATTCGGGTATATCGGCGATTTAATTAGGCATTGATTTTAGGGTGAATCGATTTGATTCGAGGCGAGCAATGCGGTGTGGTCACGTATATCGCTTGGCCACGCTGCGATCAGGTCGGTGAAACGGGGTACGTCGTTCGCGAAGAGCGCGCGCGTTGCCTCTTCGAAACCGGGAAGGTCGCCTGCCATCGCCGACATGAAGTGGTACGCCCGTTCTTGCGTCTTGCGCGCCATGTCCCGGTCGCCGTGGGCGCGGCGGGCTTCGTCCACCAGTTTGCGCAGTACCACCGACGCGCCGCCCGGTTGTGCCGCCAGCCATTCCCAATGCCTCGGCAGCAGCGTCACTTCCCGAGCGACGACGCCTAGCTTCGGACGTCCGCGGCCACGTACGGCGTCGGGGCTGGGCGGCGCCGGGCTCCCAAGCCGTTCGATGATTTCCTCGTCCGCGCCGCGCGTGTCGATGTCGATCGAGCGACCCGTCACGTTGTCGAAGATCAGGACCGGGCCGGCCGCGCCCCCCGCGATGGCGCGTTTCACCGCTACCGCGACCGCCGGTAGCGGCCCTGTAACGATGCGCTTGTGCCCATCAAAGCTGGTGAAGGAATGCATGAACACGCTCCAAGCATGAATTGAGATGCCGCATATTACCCGGGTGTAAATACAGAACGCAATATCATCCGGGTAAAATTCCAACGATACCTGATGAACCGCTTGGCCTATGCTGACTTGAGGGCGCGGGAGAAAAAGGAATCAGGACAATGGAAGCTCATGCGCGATTGCGACACTTGCAGGACCTGCCGTCTCCGTCCGGCTTGCCGCTGATCGGAAACGCGTTGCAGTTGAAGCCATTCACGCTGCATACGTCGCTCGAGCAATGGGCGCGCAAGCTCGGCTCGCCGTACCGTTACCGAGTCGGCAACACCAACGTGCTCGTCTGGACGCAAGCCGAGCTATGCCAGGCGGTCCTGCGCGAGCGCCCGCATCTGTATCGACGCATCGCGCCGATCGAGTCCGTGCTCGGCGAGATCGGCATCAACGGCCTCTTCTCCGCCGAGGGCGCCGCGTGGGAACCGCAGCGGCGGCTCATCATGCAGGCGCTGTCGATCTCGAACATCAAGGCGTTCTATCCGACGCTCGCCGCCATCACCGAGCGCTTCCGGCAGCGCCTGCAACGCGCGGCGGCACAGGGCAAGCCGCTCGAAATGACCGACGAGCTCAAGCGCTATACCGTCGACGTAACGAGTTCGCTCGCGTTCGGCGAGGACCCGAACACGCTGGAACAGGAGGGCGGCGTCATCCAGGAACGGCTCGCGCTGATCCTGCCCGCCGTCATGCGCCGCACGAACGCGCCGTTTCCGTACTGGCGATACGTCCGCCTGCCGAGTGATCGCAAGCTCGATCGCGCGATGCTCGATGTGCATCGTTTTGTCCACGACATGATCGGACGGGCGCGCGAGCGGATGCGCGACGCTCCCGGCGACGCACCGCGCAATCTGCTCGAAGCGATGCTGGCCGCGCGCGACACGCCTGACTCCGGCGTCACCGACGCGCAGATCGCCGCGAACGTTCTCACGCTGCTGATCGCGGGCGAAGACACGACAGCCAACACGATCGCCTGGTCGCTGATGTACATCGCCGCGGACCCGGCCTTGCAACAGCGCCTCTCCGACGCGTCGCGCGGGGCGTTCGGCGGCGAGCGGATCTGTCCGGACTATGGCACGCTGAAACAACTGGATTTATGCGAGGCAGCGAGCAACGAGGCGAGCCGGCTGCGGCCGGTTGCGGTGATTCTCGGCTTCGAGCCGCTGGAGGATGTGTGCCTCGACGGCATCGCCGTGCCTGCAGGAACGTGGGTCTTCTTCCTCACGCGTCCGCCGATGCTGGAGCCGGCGAATTTCGCGCACCCTGAGCGCTTCGATCCCGACCGATGGATGCATCACCACGACGCGTCGCGCGGGGCGCACGAACAACGCGCGTACCTGACCTTCGGCGGCGGGCCACGCGTTTGTCCTGGACGCTACCTCGCGACAGTCGAAATCCGGCTGGTCCTGTCGATGATCGCGGCGAACTTCGACGTTTCGATGGCCATCGACCCCGCGACGATCACCGAGATCTCCGCCTTCACGATGGTCCCGAGCCGTATGCCGATGCATCTGAAACCTCGCGCCTGAGGGCGGAATAATCCGACGCCGCGGCGCGTTTTATCGGTGGGTGTCGCGCAGGGCCGCCGGCTCGGCACGGTCCGGCCCGTGGAGAAATCGCATGAAACTCGTTCGTATCGTATCGATCCTGCTCGCCGCGCTCGCGGTCACGCTCGCCGGATGCCAGACCGACGGCACCGGCGCGAGCAGCGGCCAATCCGGCTCGATGTACAAGGGCGGCGGAGGCGGGTACTAGGCCGCGCGGGACTAGTCGAGAGTCTGCGCGACCTGCTGCGGCAGCGGCACGTGCAGCCACTTCTGCACGATCGCGTTCAGTTCGCCGTTTTTCTTGGCGTCCGTGAGCGCGCCGTTCACGCGTGCGAGCAGCTTCGGCTCGTTCTTGTTCAGGCCGACGCGGCACGACGATTCGTGGATCACGTACTTGAGCACCGGCTTGTTGGGCGCATCGGCGGGCATCATCGACGCGAGTTTCGTAGCGACGAAATCGCCCGTGCCGATCAGCGGCACCTGGCCGGACACGTACGCGGAGATCATGCCGTTGTTGTCGTCGTAGCGCTTGATGGTCGCGCTCGGCGGTGCGCTCTTCGTGATCATCAGGTCCTGGAACGTGCCGCGCGCGACGCCGACCGTCTTGCCGGCGAGATCGGCGGGGCCGTCGACTTTCAGGCTCACCGGGCCAAACACGCTGTTGTTGTAGGGCGAGTAGGGCTGCGAGAAGTCGATGACCTTGTCGCGCTCGGCGTCCTTGCCGAGCGTCGAGATCACGAGATCGACCTTCTTCGTTTGCAGATACGGAATGCGGTTCGCGCTCGTGACGGGCACGAGTTCGAGCTTCGCACCGAGCTTCTTCGCGAGCAGCGCGGCGACGTCGATGTCGAGCCCCTCGACCTGCATGCTCGGCCCCACCGAGCCGAACGGCGCGAAGTCCTGCGGGACAGCCACGCGCAGCACGCCGCGTTTTTCGATGTCGTCGAGGGTATCGGCGTGGGCCGATACCGCGCGCATCAGCACGCTGAATGCGATTGCGCCTGCCTGCAACCAGAGCTTCGATATTTTCATGCGTCGCCTGAACGTGAGGGTTACGGATTTAAAGAAGGCTCGAATATCGCATGAAAAAAAGGCGGCGGCAGGAGGACGAGGGCGCCGCTAGAATCGCATCGACGGCCGTCACTTCTTCGGCTGCGAAAGCAAAGAGGCTTTGGAATGACGCAAATCGCGAGCTGGCACGCCCACGTCTACTTCGACGCCGCGACGCGCGATGCCGCGTGGCAACTGCGCGAAGCGATAGAAACGCATTTCGCGGACACGCTGACGATGGGACGCTTTCACGAGCGGCCGGTCGGGCCGCATCCGATGTGGTCGTATCAGTTGGGGTTCGGAAGCGCGCGGCTCACGGAGGTCGTCGAGTGGCTGGCGATCAATCGCGACGGGCTCGACGTGTTCCTGCATCCGAATACCGGCAACGCGCTGGTGGATCATCGCGATCGCGCGGTCTGGATCGGGCGATCGTATGAACTGGTGCTGGAGAATCTGGGGCCGTAAAAAAAGCGAGCACACAGGCTCGCTTTTTTCTACGCATAGGCGCTGATTACTTCTTGGCGCTTGCGGCCTTGCCGGCGGCGACCAGT
The DNA here is from genome assembly GCF_001544515.1 of Caballeronia terrestris. GTDB lineage: Bacteria > Pseudomonadota > Gammaproteobacteria > Burkholderiales > Burkholderiaceae > Caballeronia > Caballeronia terrestris. The sequence goes on along the minus strand of NZ_FCOL02000050.1, from coordinate 25,512 downwards.
TGCGTCGCGCTCTTCGATGCGGCGCTCGCATTCGTTTCCGCTGCCTCGACCACATCCTTCGCGGCCTTCTTGGCGGCTTCGTACGCCGAGTTCGCTGATTCGGCAGCAGCGCCGAACGCCGACTTCCACGCGGTCACGACGGCTTCGCTGCCAGCCGGCGCGTTCTTCGCGATGCTGTCGACATACGCTTGCGCGTCGTCCTGCGACTTCTTCAGTTGCGCTTCGGCAGCGGCGGCGAACACGCTGCGCGTGCCGTTCACGACGGCGTACACGTCGCGCCAGTAAGCCTGCACGCGCTCGGCGCCGGCTTGAGCCTGGCTCGTTTGCAGCGCGATCAGTTCTTGCGGGTCACGCACGGAGAGTGCCTTGCCAACCAGTTCCTGGCTTTCCGCAAGCGACGTGCGGACGGTCTGCACATTCAGCCCGACCAGTTTTTCGAAACCTTCAAACGATTTGGCGGCGAGACCGTAAAAGGTGTCGAAGCCCGCTTTCTGTGATGCGACGATTTGCTCGGGGGCAAGACTGCTCATCTGTGAACTCCAGGGTGAGAAAAGTGATGGTCTACTCTATTTGTAGCGGCGTTTGTTGCGGCGCAGCGAAAAGAGACATTCTAGGGATTAATTTGCCGGTGTCAATTGCGTTTTCCCTGCTTGACTGCAGATCGCTATTGACCAGTGCGCACAAATGTTCAGTTAATGAACTAATATTTAATCACGGACGTTCGTTATATCTTCCGTCTGTGCCTTGTCGCACGGCCATTCTGGCCCGCAGTGCTAAAATCCGCGCAAAGCCTTTTAATTACTCGCGCGCACAGAATCGATCCGCGTAAACACTTACATCGAAAACGGGCATTCAAACGGCTTACACCCTTGACAGCCGAAAATCGGTTATCGAAAATTCATGCGCTGCAGCAAGCGCCTCATTCATTCATTAATCGGCGGCGTTCGATGCGGCCGGTCCTTAACTGGTATTAAACAAGCATGTCACGATGCAGTCATCGTGCGCAGTCAGTATTTCGTTGGGCGGCAAGTCAGCGCTCAATGGCATAAATATAAATCGAGAGACATCACGCAAATGGGGCGACATTCCCAAACCCTCGGACACCTCGAACGCAGTCACGAGGACAACGCACTCCGCCGCGCCATCGCGGCGCGACTCGACAGGACCATGCAGAAGGCAGGCGTCAGCTCGGCGAAGGCCGCGAACTGGCTCGACGTCAGCGAAGACGACGTCCAGTTCTGGCGGCGCGGCATCACCGTTCCGCCGCTGCACGCGTTCAACCGCATCGCCCGGACACTCGACGTCGACGTCCACTGGCTCTGCACGGGGCAGTCGCAAGCGGCGCCTCGGGTTGAAAGCGTAGGCCTCTAGGACAGCGTCGCCAGCACGTTCGACAGGCGTCGGACGTGCGCCTTGAACGCTTCGCTCGTTTCACGATCGGTGGTCAGAAGATGCGACGTTTCGGCGATCGCGGCCTGCTCGTGAAAATCGCCAACGATCTTGTCGCGCACGTCCGGCGAAAGCGACCGGACGATGGAAACCAGCAGGGCTTCTTCCGCGTGAAGCATGCCCAGAATCGAGCGCGTGTCCATGTGATGCTCCTTTGAACGTGCAGTGCATGCGGCACCGAGCTAGACCTGCTGCGTGCGTCCATGCAACAGCACCGTGCCGATGCCGCTCACCGCGATCACGGCCATGCCGATCGCCATCCATTTGTCCGGCACCTGGCCGAAAACCGCCCAGCTGAAAAACGCAGCGAACGCAAGCTGAGCATAGCCGAAGGGCGTCAGCACCGAGAGCGGCGTGCGCTTCAGCGCCTGCAGCATCAGCGATTGCCCGAGCGTCGCCATCGTCGCCATCAGGGCAACGAGCGTCCACGTGCCGAAGCTCACTTGCGCGAGCGCGGGCATCGTCTCGGCCTGGTCCATCCAGACGAGCGCGCACAGCACGATCGTCGCGACGAGCGCCGTCAGGAAGTTCGTCGTGACGGGATCTTCGGTGCGCGACAGATGGCTCGATATGACCTGGAAGCACGCGAAGGTCGTCGCGGCGGCGATCGGAAAGATCACGGTCCACGTGAACGCCGTGCCGCCCGGCCGCACGACGAGCAGCATGCCGATGAAGCCGAGCACGACCATCGCCCACTTGCTGCGGGGGACATCGTCTTTCAGAAGCGTGGCGGCGAGCATCGTCGAAATGAGCGGGGCCATCATTGCGAGCGAAGTCGTGACGGGCAAAGGGAGGAAGCGCAGTCCCGCGAACGTGCACGCCGAATTGGTGAGCAGGAGAATGGCCCGCAACACTTGCAGCTTGACGCTGGCGGTACGAAACGAGGCGAAGTCGCCGGCTCGCGCGAGCCACGTGCCGAGCACGATCATCTGGAACAGATAACGCACCCAGAGCAGCACGAGCAGCGGCACGGTCACGCCGATCACCTTCACCGTCGAATCGCTGGCTGCGAACGCAGCAGTCGTCAGGATCATTAGCGCGATGCCAGCGCCGGGGCCGTCCATGTCAATCCTGAGGCGCGGCCGGCCGTCTTCTATCGCTGCCATGTCTCGTCCGTCAATCTGCTCTCCTTGCAGCGCACGTTGCTGCGCCTTCAGTGGCGCACCCGGCGATTGTCCGGTGATCTCGTAAATGAGGCAAGGCGCCAGGCGCGCGTCTCGATTCGCTCGATGTGTGACGAATCGAACGTACTCGCGTGGAGGAAAGAGCACCGCCGCACGGACTCCGCAACACGTCAGCGCTATCGTTCAACTACGGTGTACCAGCCGGTGAATACCGCCTGAGCCGTAGTGGCGCGCGGTTTCCGGAGCCATCGTGGGCGCGTCTCGCGCACATCTGTTCGACCGTGTTGCTATTTTGCGAAATGAGCTACTCCTCCGGGTATTTGCGACCTACACTTAAAGTGAAATCTCAAGTAATCGGATGATGTTGCGGGAGGCTGCGATGAGAACCAGGACGCGTCAGGTCGTGCGGATGCTTGCGGACATGCGGCATGCAGCGCATTGCAGGGCATTGAGGTATACGGCGACCCAGGAAGCCATGCGCCTCGCGGAAAACGAGGCCGACGCGGATGCCACGCAGTCGCCCGAAGCCTCCGATGCAACGAGCGACCCGCATTCGATCGATACCGCAAAGCGAAGCCCCGATCTGCACTAAGCAGATCACGCTACAGTCATCGCGGCGTTCGAACCGTGGTTCGATAGGGCGAAAAGCGCCAGTGACCGGAGCCGTCCTTCACCGCGACGGCGCCGTGCTCGTGCAGCACCTCGCCGATGGCGGCGGCCTTGATGTCGTCGCTGAGTTTGATCACGAGCAGCGTGCGCTCGCGGCAGTCGGGCATCTGCGCGTCGTCGCGGGTAAGCGCTTCGGGCAGCTTGACGCTGGCGGTGGAGAACCGGTTGCGCGCGCCGGTCACGCCCTGATGTTCGCCGTGCCCTGCATATTCGGCATCGTCCTCGCGAAGCGTTTCGTTGGTTGCAAAGGTGTCGTCGACGGCGGTATCGGCATGGCCCGCGCGATAGAGATGTGCATCGTCGCGTTTGAGGCCCGCCAGTTGCAGCGCGCGCAGCGCCTCGTGTCCATCCCGGTACGATGCGAATACTCCCACTATCACTTGGTTCATCGTCTCTCCCTCCCACGTCTGTCGAGTTATGGGCGCGGCTCTCGTCGAATGTTTTTTCCGCGGCCTTTCTTCATATGACTGACAGCAACGCGCATTCCCGCCATCTGGGTAAGCGAACGAATCGATGTGATTGAAGGATAGACCCGGCATCGTTGCCTGACGGTCGTTCTAAACGAAGGGGAATATCGACGACAGATGCATTCGGCGCCCTGTTGCAGCTAAACTGCCGATCACCTAAGCTCCAATGAGTGCCACATGAAGACGTCTTCAGCCCCTGGCCGCCCCGTCGCGAGGTTGGAATGACAGCGAAAGCCTGCGCTTATGCACTCTTGCTGCTGACGGCGTCTGTATCAGCAGCCCCTTGTTATTCCGATGGCGACGTCGTCACGCTCGAAGGCACGGCGACGCGTCAGGCCGCCCGACAGGCAGCGAGTGATGCAAGCGCCGCCGCGAAGCCCGTCTGGGTGCTGTCGCTCGCAAGCCCGGTATGCGTCGAAGCCACTCCGGCCGCGCAAGGCCAGCGGCAACAGAGCATAGTCTCGCTCGTCCAGATCATCGACACCACGCCGACCGAGAACGCGCGCATCCAGTTGACGGGCAAGCTCGTCACTGGAAACGTGAGTGGGTACTACGCGGTGCCGACCGCGATCTGGGTGCTCAGGGAACGCGTGCTGCGGGCGCAGTGAGCGAAGGTATTTACGAACTGACCAAAGCTGGCTGAGACCGGCTCCATTGCGCGACGACGTCGTGCAAGGTCTGATGTTCCAGTCCGCGTTCCTCGGCGAAGCGGACGATGTCGTCGAGCTGTTTTCCGGTGCAGCGGAACGCTTCGCGCGTGGACGACGGGCAGTCTGTTTGCATGGGCATGGCAATCCTTTTGTTAGGGCCTTTTCCCTTCTTTCAGCAGCGGCCTTCTTGTGTCGCGCTGCATGTCTTGCATTAAGCCGCAGCGCCGTCGCCGCTACTGGCTGCTACCGCACACAATCTCTCATACGATTCGCACGTTCCCCTCGCATGGAATAAAACCGCTGCGCCTTACGTTTATCAAACGGGTATCGTTCGCGCGCTGCTTTTTTCGATAGGCATCCCAAGGCGTGTGCGGACCACCCACGCGGATGCGCGGACAAGGAGGACATGTGAGCGTCGAAGCGTTCCAGCAGCAAGAGCTGGCTCACATCGAGAGGATGATCGTCGAGCTCGAGCGCGTGCCCGTGCATTGGCATGGCGTAGGCGCGCACAATCCCGTCATGCAGCGCGAATACTGGCGCCAGCGCATCCACGCGCTGATGAATTCGCCCGATGTCGCCGACTCGGTTGCCCGGCAGGCGTCGGCGCTGCTCGAACGGCTGGCCGGCGCGTCGAGCGGGCGCGGGCATGCGGCCGGACCGCGCGATTTTTAGGGCGCCTGTTCGACCGGCGTCACGACGAGATCGAGCTTCTGCACGCCACGCAGCACGGCGACGTTCACGGCCCGCTCGATACGCGATGCATCGAGCGTGCGCTGCAAGGCATCGACGCTGTCCACTTCGAGGCCGTCCACGGCGACGATGACGTCGTCGGTGCGCAGGCCGCCGAGCCCCGCCGGACTGCCCTTGACGATCTCCATCACGTGCACGCCGCTCTCCAGCTCGAGGCCGAAGTAGCGCTGCTTGCGCCGTGAAACCGGCACGGTCGTGCCCGCCACGCCGATATACGCGCGCCGCACGCGGCCGTGCGCAAAGATCTGCATGATCACCCACTTGGCGGTATCGATCGCGATGGCGAAGCAGATCGCCTGCGCGCCCTGGATCACGGCCGTATTCACGCCGATCACCTGTCCCGCCGAGTTGATGAGCGGGCCGCCCGAGTTGCCCGGATTGAGCGCGGCATCGGTCTGGATCACGTCGGGGATCATGCGGCCCGATTCCGAGCGCAGCGACCGCCCGAGCGCCGATACGACGCCCGTCGTGACGGTCTGCGCAAGCCCGAGCGGATTGCCGACCGCGATCGCGATCTGTCCGACCGTGAGGCGCCCCGAGTCGCCCAGTTCGACGTGCGGCAGCGGTTCGGGCGAGCCGATGCGCAGCACGGCGAGGTCGCTGCCGGGATCTTCACCGACGAGATCGGCGTCGAATTTGGCGCCGTCGGCAAGCGTCACGCGGACGTGCGTCGCGCCGTGCACGACGTGGCTGTTCGTCAGCAGATAGCCGTCGGGCGTGAAGATGAAGCCGGAACCCGTGCCGCCGCGTGCGCCGCGGCCGCTCGTGTCGCCGGGCAGGCGGCGCTCGACGGAAATGAAGGCGACGGCCTGTTTCACGCGCGCGAGCGCGCCGATGACCGTGCGGGAATAGGCGTCGAGGAGGGCGTGGTCGTCGAGCGCGAGCGGCTGGGCTGCGTCCGGCGCGCCCCGCGACAGATCGTCGATGAAGTGGGGACGGCTTCCCATGGTCGGGCTCCGGAAAAATGGATACCGAGTTGCGGGGCGGCGGCGGCTATTTCAAGATGGGTTTTTTTCAGGGGCTGGGCGCGAGGCCCGCGCGGCGCAGCACGTTCATCGGCCCGAGGCGCTCGACGTTGCGCATTTGGGCCTCGTCGCGCACGAAAATCGATCCCGCGAAACCGAGCGCGTTGACCGCGATGTCCTCGACGTGCGACACAGAACGCGGCACGAGGAGCATCCAGTCGCGCGTGCAGAGGAGGTTGTAGGGCATCGGCTGGAAGGGGCGCAGCAGGGTGTGGTATTGCTCCAGCGCGTTTTCTGGCGTGGAGTTCAGCCGCGCGAATTCGTGAGCGAAGGGTAGGCCAGGTACGGTGCCAAAGCGCGCGGCCGCGAGAAGCGGCTCGATCGGCAGCGCGGGGCCCGGCTGCCCGAGCGGCAACGGAACGATCTGCAAATGCTTGTGCGGCTGGCTCGCGCCGGCTTCGGGGCCGCTGTTGTAGAAGCCGAGGCCGTCGATCTGCGCAAGGCACGCGAAGAGCGCGTCGAAGTCGCTGGCGTCGAGGAGCGCTTGCTGCGGCTCGAACTCTCGCGTGACGATCAGCAGGTGATGATCGATGACGTTGAACTTGTTCAGCAGCAGGATGTGACGCTCGCCGATATCCGCAACGACGAGGTTGCGATCGCACGGAAGGAACGGGTTCGACGGCGCTGCATCGCGCGCTTTCTTCGCCTCGTCCTTGCGCCCGACGCTCGACACCTGCCGCACGAGAAACGGCACGCCCGCGTCTTCGATCGTCTTTCCGATCGTCGCGATCGGACGCAGGGCGCCGCAGGCGAGCGCGTGCTGCGTCTGTCGGCGGATCGCGGGCCAGAGGGTGGACGGTGTCATTCTTGTTTACGTCGGGATCGGGAGTCCAAGGGTAACACCCGAGCGCGCGCTGTTCGGGACCGCGGAGTGCTACATAGCGCTCACCCAACCAGGAGGAGCACACGATGTCCACCGTCCCGCAGAACGAACCCGGCACCGATGTCACCGATACACCCGCCGCGCCCGACGGCCCCGCCGACAAGCCGAGCGATGCGCCCGAAGACGATCAGCCGGCGTAAAGACTCGATCGAACCGCGAAGGCATGCGAAGAAAAAGGTCAGGCGAGCGCCGTCACCGTGATTTCGACGAGTAAATCCGGCGCCGCCCGTTGCGACTGGACCGTCGCACGCGTCGGCGCGCAGCTTTCGGCCACCCAGGCGTCCCACACTTCGTTCAAGCCCGCGAAGTCGCGCGCGATATCCGCGAGCCACACCTGCTGCGAATCGCCGCGGTCTCAGGGTCGACATAATGAATCTGAAAAGCCGCTTGGCCAGATCGATGGCAATGGTCGTGGGTTCCATCTGATTTCTCCTGTTCGGATGTGACAGCGGAAACTGAACTTCGGCACATCACCATAGCTGGCGCGTATGAAGGCCGCTGAGGCGGGAGGCGACCATTCCATCGAGTTCGTGCAGGTCATCGTGATCCGTTCGATCGCTGCTATCGAAACCTCCGGCACCGGGGAACCGGCGTGCGGACAGCTTAGGCGGTGCGAAAGCGGACATTAGGATATTGCCCCCACAAATATTTGAAATTGATAATTTGTGTTATGTAAACCACAATTTTAGCGAGACGAACGCAGCGTTCGTGCCTTTTGTGCGTCGGCCTCTCCATCTGCGTCGTTTTCACCAGCAACTCATTCGTCCGTTCCCGTAGTCCGGACGTCGATCATTTCCGTGACCTGCGCACCGAAGCGGCGATCAGAACGAATGCGTCATCCCGATCCGCGCCACCATCTGATGCGAATTCGACGATGGGCTTGCCGCGCCGGGAATCAACGCCGTGTCGAGTGGCGTGCCCGTATTGCCGCCACTCGCCTTCTGATAAACCAGTTGCGTATAAACGCTGGTGCGCTTCGACAAGAGGTATTGAGCCATCGCGCCGATCTGGTTCCAGTGCATCGCACTCTCCGCACCGCCCGGCTTCAGATGGGCCATCGTGTACGTGTACATGCCGCCAACAGTCAGGTCCGCTTGAACGTCATATTTCACGTTGAATTCGATGTTGTCGAAACGCAAGCTGGCGTTGTTCACCCCGAGATCACCGAGATAAACCGACGAAACCGGCTGCTGCACGTTCACATGCGTATAGACGAGTCCGAGCGTCGCCGGTCCGGCTCCATAGCTCGCGCCGATACCGTAGATCTTCTGACCGGCCGCGACGAAGTTCGCGTCGTCGGAGGCCACGGCACCCGTCGACGTCGCGCCTGGATTCGACAGGTTCTCATACACGGCGCCAATCGTGAATGTCGCATAGCTGTACTTCAGGCCGGCGCTGACCATGCGATTGCCCGCGAACGCGCCTGCTTGATTGCTGAATCCATACAGCGCCGTGGCCGAAAAGCCGCCGTAATCGTTGCTCGTGAACTTGACCGAGTTGCTCGGACGAAACGTGGCGTCGGTATTGTCGTTATCGAGGGGATGCGAGAAGAGATAGCCACCCCAGTAACCGTTTGCCGTCATCAGCCCGATGACATCGGTTACCGAGTCGAACTGGCGTCCGAAAGTGAGCGTCCCGAGCGTATCGGATTGCAGTCCGACATACGACTGGTACCCGAACAGTCGCCCGTTGTAATAAGCGCTGCCGTTATCCAGCATGAAGCCGCTTTCCAAGTCGAAGATCGCTTGCAGTCCGTCACCGAGATCTTCGCTGCCCTTCAAACCCCAACGGCTCGTCACCATATCGACACTCGACATCTGCCACGCCTTGTGTCCGCCCGCATTGCTCGTCAGATTGAGACCTTCATCCAGTACGCCGAACAGCGTGACACTGCTTTGCGCTTGCGCGGCGGCGGACGCGAATAGCAGTGCGACCGCCAGAACCATTTTCGAATTCATGCAGCTTGTCTCCAGCCTCTTAATAACGCAGGCGAATCAGGGTTTATTTGAGTTCGTGTGTTTCTCGAGCGCGTGCAGCGCCCTGCCTTCGCGACAGCTTGCGGAAACGTCAATGCAGAGGAGGATGTTTCGAGCGCGAAGATCGCCCGGCGGAGCGCAGAACCCGCGCTCCCGGTTTGTAGCCTGCGACGTTACTCGGCCTGTTCGCGGTTACCCACGAGGTCGCGCACACGCGGCGTGACGGGCACGTGCGCGATAACGTGCGAATGCTTGTGGGATGCGCCCACGAGACGGCGTCCTTGCGGACCATAAACCGAGTCGGGTTCGGGAAAGAGCCACAGCATCGCCAGATACAGCACACCGCCCACGGCGAACGACACCGGCACGCTGAGATCGCAGCCGTCCGCGAGCGCGCCAAGCGGCCCCACGAACTGGCCCGGCAGATTCACGAACGCGAGGCCGATGAACGCAGCCGGCAGCCAGGCACCCATCGCGCGCCAGTTCCAGCCGTGAGTGAACCAGTAATGACCGCCGCGCCCGCCGCGGTTGAACACCTGCAGATCGTCGGCGAGATAGAAGCCGCCGCGCTGCACGAAGCCGATCACCATGATCGCCATCCACGGGCAGCTAAAGGTACAGATGAGCGTCGAGAACGTCGCCACGCTTTCCACGAGGTTGAACGCGAAGCGCCCGAGGAAAATGAAGCCGATCGCCAACGTGCCGATCAGCGTCGTCGCGCGCACGCGGTTGAGGAGTTTCGGGAACATGCTCGACATGTCGAGGCCCGTTCCGTAGAGCGCGGTCGTGCCCGTCGACATACCGCCGATGATCGCAATGAGGCACATCGGCAAGAGAAACCAGCGCGGCGACACCGCGAGCAGACCGCCCACGTAATCGTTCGAGCTGATGAAGCTGGGCGCCTGCGTGGCGATGATCGTCGCCGTCACGAGGCCGAAAAAGAACGGCACGAACGTCGCGATCTGCGCGGCGAACACGGCGCCCATCACGCGATGGCGCGGCGTGGATTGCGGAATGTAACGCGCCCAGTCGCCGAGTGTCGAAGCGAACGAAACTGGATTGCTGAGCGCCACCAGCATCGCGCCGATGAACGCGGCCCAGAAACCCCCGCTGCCATGATGAAGCGTGCCTGCGTAGTGCACGTCGAAGGCCTTCGCGAACGCGAACGCGCCGAGCACGAACATGAGGCTCGCCGCCCATACGGCGATCTTGTTCACCCACAGCATGAAGCGGAACCCGTAGATGCACACGATCAGCACGAGCACGGCGAACACCATGTATGCCGAGCCGAGCGTCCACGCGTTGACGGGCAGGCCCACCATGCTGTGTGCGCCGCCCACGAGCGCGTCACCCGAACTCCATACCGCGAGCGAGAAGAACGCGACCGACGTGAGCACCGCGAGAAACGATCCGACGATACGGCCATGAATGCCGAAGTGCGCGCCCGAAGAGACGGGGTCGCTCGTCCCGTTGCGCGGACCGAACAAACTCATCGGCGCGAGAATGCAGGTCCCCGCGAGCACGCCGATGATAATGGCCCACATGCTTGCTTCGAACGAGAGTCCCACCAGAACCGGAAAGCTGCCGAGCACCGAAGTCGAAAACGTGTTGCAGCCGCCGAACAGCAGGCGGAACAGATCGATCGGCCGCGCGTATCGCGAAGCGTCTGGAATGCGCTCGAAACCGAATGTCTCGATTTGCGTAATGCTCGTGTTGTCAGCCATGTTGTCTCGCTCCTTATAAGGCGTCGTCCGGCGAATCGCTTGCAGCACGTTTGCCGGCCGGCGCAGTCTTTATTGGCGGTGATTTTCCAGCACTTGAATGGGCGCCATATTGCGTTTTCAAAACGTTCACATCGGGTGCCGCCAATGTTCGGCGGCGGTCACATCTCGACTGCGGGTTCAGGCTGATTGGTGCAGACCTCGCCCGTGCCATAGACACCGAAAAGGTCTTCACAGAAGGCTCGTACGATCGGTTTATCGCTCATGCCGCGCTTCATCGCGAGGTGAAGCGGCACGTCGAAGCCGAACGCGTTGCGTCCCAGCACGCGGATCAGGCCGCGCTGCTCGAACGGCTCAGCGAAATGCGCGGGCAGATAGCCGATATGGCTGCCCGAAAGGATCAGCACGGAGGCTGCGTCGATGCTGTCCGCGATGGCGGTCACTCGGCGCTCCTCGATGCTCGCAAGTTCTTCGGGCACTGGATAGCTGCGCCAGATCCAGTCGTGCGCGCGCAGGTCGTCGAGCGTTACGTCGGGGTTCTCGTGAAAGAGCGGATGACCGCGTCCGCAACAAATTACCTGCCGCTCGCTGAACAGCTTGCTGTACGACAGCCCCGCGACGCGGTGCCAGAAGTAGCCGATCGCGACATCGAGTTGATGATTGACGAGGCTTTCCTCGAGTTCCTGCGGCGATGCCACATGCATCGCGAAGCGCACGGCCTGATCGCGCTTGCGAAACGCACCGATGGCTTCAGCGAGCCGCGCGTTCTCGAAGTGCGACGCCTGGCCGATCAAACCGATCGACAGCGTGCCCACGAGCTTGCGGTCGATATCGCGCACCTGAGCGACGAACTGCGACGTCGCGGCGACAAGTGCGCGCGCCGACGCCACGAAACGCTCACCCTTCGACGTGAGCCGGAAACCGCCGCGTCCGCGTTCGCAGAGCGTGAAGCCCATGCGCGTCTCCAGCGCGGCAAGCTGTGAGCTGATGGTCGACTGGCGCACGCCGAGCGTCGCCTCGGCGGCCGTGATGCCGCGCGCGTCGACCACCGCAAGAAAGACACGCACCAGGCGCAGGTCGAGATCGGAGGTATTGGAGAACATGCCGTTACGTCGCGCTGTGGGCGCGTCGCGATGCAACCCGAAAGCGCGGACGCTTCCGGATGCGTGTCGCGGCACGCCGCGTTGTGGATTACATCGGAAAGCCCATCGCCTTGATGCCCTTGATCCACGCGCGCTTCCAGCCGCCTTCGGCATCGGCGCCGTCGAACGCGTGGAAGGTCACCTTCGCAGCCAGCCATCGCACCGGCTCGGGCGGAATGTACGTGGGGCTTTGACTGGCGATGTCGAGCGCGCGCTCGGGGCTTTCGCGGTCGAACAGGATGTTCAGGCCCATGAACGCGCCGAAGCGGCTCGCGGCCACGCCGAAACCCGTGTAGCCCGCGACGAACACCGCCTTGTCACCGAGATAGCGCTTCGCGAACACCGACCCGCGTGAGCAATAGTCGATCGGGCCACCCCACGCGTGCGAAAAGCGCACGTCGCTCAATTGCGGAAAGGTCTTGTAGAACGCTTCCGCGAGACGGTAGTACGTGTCGCGCTGCTGGTCTCGCTGCGGATTGGGATCGCCGTCGAAGTGATAGCTCACGAGGCCGCCGAAGATGATGTTGTTGTTCTTCGTGAGGCGGAAATAATTGAGCTGCGTGCGCGTGTCGTAAATGCCCTGACGCTGCTTCCAGCCGATGCGCGACAGTTGTTCGTCGGTGAGCGGCTCGGTCGCGAGCACGTGATCGCGCACCTGCAAAACGCGCCGGTTGATGTCGGGAATACCTACTTTCGCGGTCCCGCTGCCGAACAGAACGCGCGTCGCGCGCACGCTGCCCTCGGGCGTTTTCACGAAGACGGTCGCCCCTTCGTCGCTCACGCTCGTCAGCGGGCTGTGTTCGTAGAGCCGCACGCCGAGCGCGAGTGCCGCACGCTTGAGACCCCACGCGAGCTTGGCCGGGTGCACGATCCCACTGCGGTTGCGCGACCAGAGCGCGCCCTCAAACAGCGGCGAATCGAGTTGTTCGCGCGTAGCCGCTGCGTCGAGCAGCACGACGTCGTGGCCGTAAGACTTGTGCAGATCGTAATCGGCGCGCAGATGATCGATGTGATCGGGTTCGACGGCCACCGTCATCTCGCCGTTCCATTCGATGTCGGCATCGATGCCGTAGCGCTTGAGCGTCGCCTCGAAACCATCGAGATTGCGCTGGCCGAATTCTTCGAGCTCCGCGATATCGTTCGGGAACACCCGCACCGCGTTGGGCAGGCCGTGCATCACCGAAGTCGAGATGATGCCGCCCGCGCGTCCCGATGCGCCATGCGCGACCCGGCCCGCTTCGATCAGCACGACATCGAGTTCGGGCATCTGTTCCTTCGCCTGCACGGCGGCCCACAAACCGGTGAAGCCGCCGCCGACGATCAGCAGGTCGGCGCGCGTGTCGCTCGCGAGTGCCGGTTCAGCGGGCGGTTCGGCGGGATTGTCGAGCCAGTACGGAGAGAGCTTGGTGCGAGCGAGCGCTTCTTCGACACTCAGTTCGACGGATGCGCGGCGCGTCGCGCGCGACGGGCTGGGCGTGCGCAGAGCCACGTCCGCTTCGAGAAATTGGGCGCGTTCATTCATGATGGGCCTCCTCTTCGGGCGCTGTGCAGACACCGGCGCTCGACATGCAATGCGCGAAGGTGCTCATGATGGATTTCACTGCTTGACGGAAAGGACGGCGCCGCGCTGCGTGCGATCTTGCGTGCGGCGGCGCGGCTTGCAACGCTTATTGCTGCGGTTCGAGCACGATGTAGAACTTCTTCGCGTCCTCGATGGTTTCCCAGCGGCCTGCGAAACCGGCCGGCAGAAGATAGCCCTGCCCCGCCGTGAATTCGCGGCGACCGCCTTTCACATCGGTCAGCGCGATCTTGCCTTCGACGAGCCAGACTGCTTCGTCAGCCGTCGTCGCGGGAAATTCGACCGCGCCGACCCTGCCTTCCCACCAGCCGATCACGTAATTGCCCCTTTGCCCCTCGGCGGCGCGCCAGTCGCTTTCGTCCATGCCGTAGTCCAGCTTCGTGAACTGCCCAATGCCTTCGCCCAGCGGCGCGATGTCCTGAATCAGCTTGCTCATGTGCTTCCTTGGTTTCGTTTGAATCGGTGCACCAAAGTTACCGGGTCATGACGCCCCGGTATGCCCCCCCGCCGGGGGGGCAAAGAGCGTTTAGCGTTGCGCGGGTAAATACCTAGACCGTTGAAAACCCCGTCTGGCGGGCGATACGGCGCATGGTCTAAAATGAGACAGCCTTTTCTTTGGGGCACGCCATGCTGCTCAACGTACCCCCGCTCAATCGAAATCAAGCCGAGTTTCCGCTCTCGTTCAAGACGCTCGGCGATGTCATCGAAGCTGTCGGCACGCCCGATTTCGTGCCGCGCCTCACGCTGTTTCTCAATGAAGTCGTGCCTCTCAACGTCGTGCATATCGAGCGATCGCGCGTCGACCGCAGCAAGCCCACGGGCTTTCGCTGCGAATGGATCGGCAGCAGCGGCGCGGGAATGGACACGGGCGTGATCTCCGAAGTCATGACGCTCTACTACGATCGCTTCTACGACAGCGATCCGCTCTTCGCCGGCATCCGCGGCAAGATCGGCACGCTGCTCGTGGTGCGCGACATCGGTGCGATACCGCCCGGCGAATTTCGCCAGCGCCTCTTCGACGAAGCGCTGATCGCGCACGAATGCGTGCTCGCACGCGGCACGCCTCACGCGCAGGATTCCATCGCGCTCGAACGCTCGCTCGATGCGCCGCCGTTCTCGCTCGCCGAGATGAACCGCTTTCGTAACGTGAGCGATTTCCTGTTTCCGCTGCTGGAATTGCACGCGTCGATGAGCGCCGCGAAACGGGTGGCGCATCCCACGTCGTTCCTGCATCCGCTCGCGCAATTCGACGCGCGTATCGCCACCGATCAGGTGCTGTTGTCGAAGCGCGAATACGAAATCTGCACGCATCTCATCACGGGCCGCACGGTGCCCGAAGCCGCGGAGATCATCGGCGTGCGCATCGGCACGGCCGAGTCGTATGTGAAGCGCGCGTTCGCGAAGCTCGGCGTGCGCACCAAGCGCGACCTGATCGCGTGGGGTCAGGTTTGCCCCCGTCCGCCGACCCTCTGAAGCCCCGTTCACATAGAACGGTCTCGATGTAAACATCTCGACTTCGTGATTCGCGCGGCAGTGCCCTCGCCTAACATCGCCCCGTCCACACAACGATGACGGGAGACTGCCCATGCAGCGCCAACTCAACCAGCCGCTCGGCGGCAACGACATGCCGCGATTCGGCGGCATCGCGACCATGATGCGCTTGCCTCAGGCGAGCAGCACCGAAGGCCTCGATGCGTGTTTCGTCGGCGTGCCGCTCGATCTTGGCACCTCGAACCGCTCGGGCGCGCGCTTCGGGCCGCGCCAGATCCGCTCGGAATCGGTGCTGCTGCGCCCCTACAACATGGCGACGCGCGCCGCGCCCTTCGACTCGCTGCAAGTGGCCGACATCGGCGACGTCGCCACCAATCCCTTTGATCTGAAAGACTCGATCGGCCTGATCGAATCGGCTTACGATGCGATCGTCGCGAACGGTTGCCGCCCGATCACACTCGGTGGCGACCACACGATCGCCTGGCCGATCCTGCGCGCGTTGCACAAGAAGTACGGCAAGCTTGCCGTCGTGCACGTCGATGCCCACGCCGACGTCAACGACACGATGTTCGGCGAGAAGATCGCGCACGGCACGCCGTTTCGCCGCGCGGTGGAAGACGGTCTGCTCCAGTGCGACAAGGTCACGCAAATCGGCCTGCGTGGCACCGGCTACCACGCCGACGACTTCGACTGGTGCCGCAAACAGGGCTTCACCGTCGTGCAAGCCGAAGCGTGCTGGAACAAGTCGCTCGCGCCGCTCATGGAAGAAGTGCGCGCGCGAGTAGGCGACACGCCCGTGTATCTGAGCTTCGATATCGACGGGCTCGACCCCGCGTTCGCACCGGGCACCGGCACACCCGAAGTGGGCGGCCTGACCGTGCAGCAAGGCCTCGAAATCGTGCGCGGCATGCGCGGTCTGAACGTCGTGGGCGCTGATCTCGTCGAGGTCTCGCCGCCTTACGATCAAGTCGGGACGACAGCGCTCGTCGGCGCCAATCGCGCGTTCGAGATGCTCTGCGTGATGCCGGGCGTCAACTATCGTTAAAGCCACGCAAGGACAAATCATGGCCACTCAATTCGAGCAACGTCCTGAAGACGGCTCAGTCATGCTGCCGGCCGCGACGATCGCGGGTACGCGCTACGGTGCGTCGAACCGCGAAGCCGGCAACGCAATCCACAATGCATCGACGGGTGAGGTCATCGGCTGGCAGGAACACGCCGATGCCGCGCAAGTCGATGCCGCCGTGCGTGCGGCGCAGGCCGCGCTCGATGCATGGCGTAACCGGACGCCTGCGTCGCGTGGCAAGGTTCTGCACAAAATAGCCGAATCGATCGCAGCGGACCGCGCGCGCTTGTCCGCGATGCAGCAACGGGTAAGCGGCAAGCCTCCGCTCGAAGCCGACACCGACGTGAGCGACGCCGTCGCCACGTTTAATTACTACGCGGACCTGTGCGCGGATATTTCGCTTTTTGCCACCGACACGCTCGCATTGCCCGACGACACCGTGACGGGCGAGCGTCAGTACGAAGCGGTCGGCGTGGCCGCGCTGATCGTGCCGTGGAATTTCCCGATGGTCACGAGCGCGTGGAAGATCGCTCCCGCGCTTGCGACGGGATGCACCGTGGTGCTGAAACCGTCCGAATTCACCTCGCCGGTCGAACATCTTCTCGCGGAGATCATGACGGCGGCGGGCGTGCCCGACGGCGTCGTGAACCTCGTGAACGGCAGCGGCGAAGTGGGCGCGCTACTCGTGGCGCATCCGCTCGTCGACAAGATCTCTTTCACGGGCAGCACGGCCGTGGGCCGCAAGGTCATGCAGGCCGCGGCGCAAGACATGAAGCGCGTAACACTCGAACTCGGCGGGAAATCCGCGCTGATCGTGCGTGCCGACGCGGATATCGAACACGCGGTCGCGCTCGCGCTAGGTGGCGCATTCGCGAACGCCGGGCAGATGTGTTCGGCCACCTCGCGCATCATCGTGCACGACGACGTCTATCGCAAGTTCATGGCCATCTTCGAAGCGGCGGTGCGTGCGCTCGTGATCGCGCCGCCGCAGACAGAAAACGTCTCGATGGGCCCGCTCGTTTCCCATGCACAGCGCGCGCGCGTGCAAGCGCTGCTTGAACAAGGAGTGGCCGACGGAGCGACCATCGCGTTCAGCGGTGCGCTCGACAATGCCTGCACGGAAGGTTTTTTCATGGCGCCCGTCGTAGTCGCCGAGCCGGATACGGCTAACGTGTTGTGGACCGACGAAGTATTCGGGCCGGTCGCGTGCGTGAAATCGTTTCGAACGGACGACGAAGCCATCGCGCTTGCCAACGACACGCGCTATGGACTCGTGGCAACGGTCGTGACTCGTGACGGCGGCGCTGCGCGCCGCTATCGCAACGCGTTGCGAGCGGGCCTCGTGTGGATCAACACACCGCAGTTGATTTTCCCGCAGGTGTGTTGGGGAGGACTCGGCTTGAGCGGGATCGGCCGCGAACTCGGTCTTGCGGGATTGCGCAGTTATCAGGAATTGCGCCACTGCATCGCGTCACGCGGATAGCGTCGCGCTCACCGTGCGAATGTGACAAGGCCCGCGTTGCATGCGAGCCTTTTCATTGCGAGCGGAACTGAAGCGTTATTGCGCGACCGCTTTTCCCGATCACCTGATTCGCCACATCATCCACCGCATGACGCACGTCCACTTCCGCGCGCGTCGTGACGAGCGGCGGCGCGAAGCCGAGGATATCGCCGTGCGGCATCGCGCGCGCAATCACGCCGCGTTCGACCTCCCTTACTACGACGACGTGGTCCGACTGGCGCAAGACAGCGACGTGCTGATTCTGACCTGCCCTCTTTCGCCTGCAACCCGTCATCTGGTCGATGCCGCCGTCATCGATGCACTCGGTCCTCGCGGCTTCATCGTGAATATTTCCCGCGGTCCCGTGATCGATGAAATGGCACGGGTCGCCGCCCTTGCCGCCGACAGGATCGCCGGCGCCGCTTTGGATGTGTTCGAACAGGAGCCAGCAGTTCCTGAAGCGCTGATCCAGGATCGCAGGCTCGTCCCTTACGCCGCATATCGGCTCGGCGGCTGAGGAAACGCGCCTGCGCATGGCCGACAACGTCGTCGATACGTTAGCGGGTCATTGCGGTCTTGCAGGACCGCGCGACACGATGAAGCCCACGCAGAAAACCGAAAGTATCGTCGCGAGCATTGGCTGACGACAAAGCGAGTTCGGATTTACGCATCGCCTGAAGGACGCGCGTCCTTAGCGATCACGCCGCAGCCCACGCCGCAGCCGTCGCGAAGGCAAAGTCCCGGTAGGATCGCGGCTGCCGTCCGAGCAGCGTCGCCACGCGTTCGATCTCCGCTGTCGAAGCGACCGCGCCGTCCTGCTGGTATCGGCCCATCATGAGGCGCATGTCGTAGGCGAGCCAGGCGGGCCCGACCGACTTGAGGCGCTGTTCAAGCACGTCGAGATCGTCGCCGCCGTAGCGGATCGGACGTCCCAGCGCCTCGGCCCAGATCGATGCCACATTTTCCGCATCGATCACGTCGGGGCCCACGAGTTCGTATGTCTCGCGCGGCAACGGGCTCGCGGCACGCTCGCGGCGCAGAAGTTCGAGCGCGGCGGCCTCGCCGATATCACGGACATCGACCATGGAAATGCCCTTCGCACCAATCGGCATTCCGTAGACGCCGTGCGTCAAAAGTGACTCTTTCTGGCGCACGTCGTTCTGGATGAAATACGCGGGACGCAGCACCGTCGCCGGTACGTCCAGGCGCTCGATCATTCGTTCGACCGTATGTTTGCCGGTGAAGTGCGGCACATCGACATAGTCGGCGCCCTTGAACACCGACAGATAAACGACGCCCTTCACGCCGGCTTCCCGCGCGACGCTCAAGGTCTGCAACGCCTGCGTCAGTTCATCGGCGGCATTGGGTGCGAGCAGGAACAGCGTGCTGACGCGGCGCATCGCCTGTCGCACCGCGTCGACGTCCGATAGATCGCCCTTGATCGCGGTGACATCAGCGGGAAATTGAGCCTTCTCTGGTGAACGAGTCAACGCCCGCACGTCGGCGCCCGTACCGCCAAGATGCTCGAGGATCTGCTTGCCGATCACGCCCGTACTGCCAGTTACGAGAATTGCCATAACGAACTCCTTGAAGTGGATGAGCCGGGTCGGCCCGTAAGAGAGACGATAGTCGTTCCGTAGCATGCACGAAAGTGCCAGAATCGATACATCTCGTCTCGCCTGCGGAACGATCATGGATTTGACGTCACTCTCCGACTTCAACGCGGTCGCACTTCACGGTGGCTTCGGACCGGCCAGTCGCGCGCTCGATCGCCCCAAGGCCACGCTGTCGCGGCGCGTGGCCGAACTCGAGAAAACCCTGGGCGTGAGGCTGATCGAGCGTGGGTCGCGCACATTGCGTCTGACAGAAGAGGGACGCGTCCTCCATGAGCGCACGCAGAGCCTCATGGCGGAGATTCAGGAGGCAGGTAAAGCGATAGCGTCGCGCGGCCCGATTCCGCGTGGGCGGTTGCGCATCAGCGCGCCTGTCGTTTTCGCGCACGTGGTGCTGGGCCAGATCGCCGCGCGCTTCGCGTTGGCCTATCCGCAGGTCGAACTCGAGGTCATCGCGGAAGACCGTATCGTCGATCCGGTGGAGGACGGCTACGACCTCGTGATCCGTATCGATCCGCCGCAGGACGAACAACTCGTGGGACGGCGCATCCTCGGTGACGAACGCCTGATCGTCGCGGCTCCGGCGATGTCGATACCGCTGGCGTCAAGTTCTGACGCAGACGGGTTGCCGGTGCCGGCCGTCGTGCGGGCTGCGACACCTCCCGGCGCGATATGGAACGTGCAGACCGCAGACGGCGGTTCGAGGGTGCTCAGGCCGATACCGGTATTGCGTTTCTCATCCTTGATGATGGTCCGCGACGCGGTGCTGCAGGGCGTGGGCGCGGCGGTCTTGCCCAAATTGCTGGTCGAGCACGACATATCGGCGGGACGACTCGTTTGCTGGGGGACGGCGGCTGGCGCACCGGTGGAAATCTGGGCGCTCTACCACTCACGGCGTCTCTTGAGCGCCAAGGTCCGTGAGTTCATGAACATGCTGCAGGATTTGCCGCGGCGGTAGCGGGCGCCTGTCAAGCGAGCCAGCAACGCATTCCTTCCTTCGCGTCAACAGAGACATCCGTTCGGTGTTGCGAGTCCCGCTGATCAAATGTCGGCGGGACTTGCGCCTGCCATAACCCCGCCCTTGCATTTCCAGTCGAAGCCCGGCCCCCCATCCCATCGCTTCGGGTCTTCCCGGATTGTGCGAGAAAACGTGCACGTCTATCTTTCTACATCATACGTATGACCTAGAGAGATGAATCGATGGCAACCTTACACCGGCAGGTTCTGAACCAGATGGGCGAGCAAATCTGCTCTGGCAAGTTCGCGCCGGGAGATATTCTGCCCGCCGAGCCCGTTCTCGCCGAACAAATGCAGGTCAGCCGCATCACGATCCGGGAGACGATGAAATCGCTCTCCGCCAAGGGCATGCTCGAAGTACGCCGCCGCTACGGCACGATCGTGCTCCCGCGCTCGCAATGGCAATTATTCGATCCGGACGTGATCACCTGGCGCGCACGAGCCGGAACGCTCGACCCCGGCCTCATCGAGGACCTGATGGAGCTGCGCCTGATCATCGAGCCGAATGCCGCCAAGCTCGCCGCCAAGCGCGCCACGGACGACGACCGCAAGGCGGTGCGGCGGGCGTTCAAGGCGATGGAACGCGCCGTCGCGGGCCACGGCGAGTACGTTCCCGCCGACCTCGCCTTCCACGGCGCGATCCTCACCGCCTGCCACAACCAGTTCGTGCAGCAGATGCAGAATGCCTTGTCGGCGATCCTGCGCACGAGCTTCGAGCTCAGCTCGGAAATCGCGGGTGGCCCGGCCCGTTCGCTGCCGATGCACGAAGCGCTTTGCATCGCGATCGAGCAAGGCGATCCGGAGGCCGCGGAACAAGCGGTCCTCACGCTCATCCGGCGCGCCGAGAAGGACTTCGAAGATCGGGCAGCGCTGAACAACACTGTCAACGAGAAGCCCGCCTGACGCCTTAAGCACGGCAACCACACACATTCATCGCGACCGGCAATCCGGCCGCGAGGGGCGCTCTCGCGCCTCGTCTCAACACGCGAAAGGAAAACGCATGACATCGTTATTCGACCTGAGCGGCCGCACGGCGCTCGTCACGGGCTCCGCGAGAGGCATCGGCTTCGCGCTCGCCGAAGGGCTCGCCACCGCGGGCGCAAACGTGATTCTGAACGGCACGCGCGTCGATACCGTTGCCGAAGCGGCGGACCGGCTCGAAAGCAAAGGCTTCAAGGCGCAAGGCCGCGCCTTCGACGTCACCGACGAAGCAGCCGTCGCCGACGCATTCGCGCAATGGGACAAGGACGGCGTACAGGTCGACATCGTCATCAACAACGCGGGCATTCAGTTTCGCAAACCGCTCGTCGAACTCGAACTTGCCGACTGGCAGCGCGTGATCGACACGAACCTGACGAGCGCGTTCATCGTCGGGAGGGAGGCGGCGCGTCGCATGATCGCGCGCGGCACGGGCGGCAAGATCATCAACATCGGCTCGCTGACGAGCGAAAGCGCCCGCGCGACGGTCGGTGCCTACACGGCGGCGAAGGGCGGCATCAAGATGCTGACCCGCGCGATGAGCGCCGAGTGGGCGTCGTCGAACATTCAGGCGAACGCGATCGGCCCGGGCTACATCCTCACCGACATGAACCAGGCGCTGGTCGACAACGCCGCCTTCGACGCGTGGGTCAAGAGCAGCAATCCCTCGCAACGCTGGGGCAAGCCGGACGAGCTCGTCGGCACGGCGGTGTACCTGTCGTCGAAGGCATCGAGCTATGTGAACGGCCAGATCATTTATGTGGACGGCGGCTGGCTCGCCGTGCTCTGAACCCAGGACTTCGCGGGAACAAGAAGAACAGCCCGCGCCCAACCCATCGCTTGCAGTAACGATCCGGAGACATCATGGAAAGCGTCAAACCTGTGGCACCCCAAAGATGGTGGTATCTGATGCCCATCATCTTCATTACCTATAGCCTCGCCTACCTCGACCGCGCGAACTACGGCTTTGCCGCTGCCGCCGGGATCGACAAGGATCTCGGCATCACGCACGGCATGTCGTCGCTGATCGGCTCGCTGTTCTTTCTCGGCTACTGCTTGTTCCAGGTGCCCGGCGCGATCTACGCGCAGCGCAACAGCGTGAAGAAGCTGATCTTCTTCAGCCTGATCCTGTGGGGACTGTGCGCGGCGGCGACCGGCATGGTCAGCAACATTCCGATGCTGATGGTGCTGCGCTTCATGCTCGGCGTGGTGGAAGCGGCCGTGATGCCATCGATGCTGATGTACATCAGCCGCTGGTTCACGCGCACCGAACGCTCGCGTGCCAACACGTTCCTGATTCTCGGCAATCCGGTGACGGTGCTGTGGATGTCGGTTGTGTCGGGCTATCTGGTGCATAGCTTCGGCTGGCGCGAGATGTTCGTCATCGAAGGGGTACCGGCGATTGCCTGGGCTATCGTCTGGTGGTTCACGGTCAAGGATCGCCCCGCCGATGCGCCTTGGATGAGCGAAGCCGAAAAGACCGAACTCGCCGCGCGCCTCAAGGCCGAGCAGGCGCACATCGCACCGGTACGCGACTACAAGACCGCGTTTCGCTCGTCGATCGTGCTCAAGTTCTGCGCCATCCACGCGCTGTGGAGCATCGGCGTGTACGGCTTCATCATGTGGCTGCCGTCGATCCTGAAGCAGGCGTCCACTATCGACATCGTGTCGGTCGGCTGGCTCGCCGCCGTGCCGTATCTCGGCGCGATCATCCTGATGCTGCTCGCCTCGTGGCTCTCCGACAAGACGCGCAACCGCAAGCTCTTCGTCTGGCCGCTGCTGCTCATCGGGACCATTGCGTTCGTGGGCTCGTATCTGCTCGGCAGCACGCACTTCTGGCTCTCGTTCGCGCTGCTGGTCATCGCCGGTGCGTCGATGTATGCGCCTTACGGACCGTTCTTTGCACTCGTGCCCGAATTGATTCCGAGCAATGTGCTGGGTGGCGCGATCGGCCTCATCAATGCTTGCGGCGCACTGGGCGCGTTTTGCGGATCGTGGGTCGTCGGGTATCTGAACGGCGCGACGGGGAGCCCTGCCGCTTCGTACATGTTCATGGCGGGCGCCTTGCTGCTCTCGGTCATCCTGATGATCACCGTCCCTGCGCGTTCGGACGAGCGTTCAAAGCGCGATGCGCCGCTCGCCGTGGGCCGCACCTAAGCGCACGAGCCCGCATGAATCACCTGAAACCTGGGCGCCCGTGCACGACACGCGCGGCGCGCCCGATCCTGGCAGACACGACATGGCAACCCTGATTACCGATGTAAAGGTCATCCTGACCGCGCCGGAAGGCATCAACCTGATTGTCGTCAAGGTGGAGACGAATCAGGCCGGTCTGTATGGGCTCGGATGTGCGACGTTTGCTTACCGGCATGTCGCGGTCAAATGTCTGATCGAAGAGTATTTGCGGCCGCTTCTGATCGGCCGCGATGCCGAAGCGATCGAAGAACTCTGGCAATTGATGCATCAGAACGCCTACTGGCGCAATGGACCGATCGAGAACAACGCGATCTCCGGCATCGACATGGCGCTCTGGGACATCAAGGGAAAGATGGCGAACATGCCGCTCTATCAGCTCTTCGGCGGCAAGTGCCGCGAAGGCGTGCCGATCTATCGTCATGCGGATGGCCGCGATCTCAGCGAACTGTGCGAGAACATCCAGCGATATCGCGAGCAGGGCATCACGCATATCCGCTGCCAAAGCGGCGGCTATGGCGGCGGTGGCTTCGGCAAGGCGCCGTCGGGCGCACCACAAGGCGCACTCGACGGCGTGTATCTCGACAGCCGCAAGTACATGCGCGACACGCTCAAGCTGTTCGACGGCCTTCGCAGCAAAATAGGCTTCGACGTCGCGCTGTGTCACGACGTGCATGAACGGTTGAAGCCTGTCGAGGCCATCAAGTTCGCGTGCGAGCTGGAACAGTACGACCTGTTCTTCCTCGAAGATGCTATCGCGCTGGAAGAAGGCGAATGGATGCGGCAGCTCAGAGCGAAGACCACCACGCCACTGGCTCAGGGCGAACTCTTCAACAATCCATCGGAATGGCGCTTTCTGATCACCGAACGTTTGATCGACTTCATACGCGTTCACCTGAGCCAGATCGGCGGAATTACGGCCGGGCGCAAGCTGCAGATCTTCGCGGAGCAGTTCGGCGTCAGGACCGCGTGGCACGGGCCCGGCGACATGTCGCCGCTCGCGCATGCCGCGAACATTCACATCGATCTCGCGTCGCGCAATTTCGGCGTGCAGGAATGGTCGGGTACTGAGCCGCCCAACTTCGTGATCCAGGAGCTCAAAGGGCCGAGAGCCGCGTTGCTCGATGTGTTTCCCGGCTTACCTGAGTTCAGGAACGGACACGTTTATGCCAATGACAAGCCAGGGCTCGGCGTCGATATCGACGAAACAGAAGCCGCGAAGTATCCGTGCGAAAACACCATTACGACGTGGACGCAGACACGCCTGAAGGACGGGACGCTGCAGACCCCATAACCGGGTCGACCGCAACTCGTATGCAGCATTTGCGAACCTATCGCGCGCTGCGACGCGGCGACGACATCGTCAACTCGCTGACAAACGTTTCGACCGACGGATTGCGCGTATCCGCACGCCAGCAGGCGACCATATCGATCGTAAGCGGTCCATCTTCCTTTCGATTACCCACAATTCTTAGCACCACCCTCTGTTAACCGAAGGACGATTCTGTTAACGTCATTGCATGCACATACGACGGGCAGAGAGGAATGGCTAAGCGACAGCACGCGAAAACTGCTTCTGATACGGCGTTTCAATCCGGCGATGCCTGGTTGGATGAGGAAATTGGGCGAAGCCGGTTTCGCGATGAACGCCTTGCCAAGAGATTCCGGCTAGTGTTGGAGCGTTTGTGGAGCTGCATTGGGCAAAGCATTCCAATGGCTTTTCAAGACTGGTGTAATACGAAGGCAGCATACCGGTTTCTTTCCAATCCCAAGGTCACTGAACAGGATATTCTGGGCGGACACTTTGAAGCAACGCGAAGCCGCTTTGCCGTCACGCCCGGGCAGGTGCTGGTATTGCAGGATACGACTGAGTTTTCCTACAAACGAGAGCGACCCGAGTTGATTGGATCGACGCATAAGGTTGCCAGCCGCAAAGACCGGGAAGGACGTACTCCGATGCATACAGTATGCGGCATCCTGATGCATTCGAGCCTGGCAGTCACGACCCAAGGTGTGCCCTTGGGGCTCGCGGCCGTCAAATTCTGGACGCGAAAGAAATTCAAGGGATGCGACGCGCTGAAGCGCAAGATTAATCCAACGCGCGTGCCGATCGAGGAAAAGGAAAGCTATCGGTGGCTTGAAAATCTGCGGCAATCAACAGCACTTTTTGGGCAACCGCAGCGATGCATTCATGTAGGAGATCGCGAAAGTGATATTT
>NZ_FCOL02000049.1 GCF_001544515.1 Caballeronia terrestris | reverse complement strand
GTCAGGTGGTTGCTGCGACACTTCCACTTTGGCACATTGATGCCGCTTCGGGTGGGGGCGTCCATTCCATTAAATCTCCTGTCACAGCCAAGATCCGAAGTCTCCTATATTTCCGGGGCGGTTCACCAGAGTTCGCGTAACGAGTCGATCAGCATCGCCGGTAGACGCTCGGCCAGCTTCGCCAGAACCCCGGGAATCGCTTTATCCAGCGCAGCGCGACTCTTGGCCATCACCTCGCCGTATTCTGTTAGCAAGCCCCGCAGACTGTTCATCTGCATCGTGCGGAACTTGATCTTCTGTTGCCGCAACCGATGCAGCGCCAATACAGCCTGCTGGGCTTCGGTCTTGACAGCGACGGGCTTGCTCGGCATCTGCGTGGCCATCCAGATCGCGCGAGCATCGGCAGGATCGTTCTTGTTGCCGATATTGAAAGCCTTGACGAACTTCGCCGGCATTAGCTTGACCTGATGGCCCATCTCAATCAATCGCCTTGCCCAATGCTGCGCACCACCGCAGGCCTCCATTCCGATGAGGCAAGGCTCGCGATTCGCAAAATGTTCGAAGAATGCGGCGCGCTTCAGTTGTTTGTTCATAATCTCGCCCGTGCCGGCATCCACCCAGTGAAGCTGGAAGACGTTCTTTGCGATGTCCACCCCGACCGTCGTATACTTCATTTCGGACCTCCGGTTAGCCTGTGAAGACCTCAATGATCTTCCATTTGGGCACTTTGATGCCGTCGGCCCGTGAGGGTCCGACTCTTCGGCGTCACCCACGTGGTAGGTGGGGGCGTTCATTCCATTTGTCGTGTCACTTTAATCACCTGAACTGCCGCATTGAGGTAAATCGTGTTCATCCCAACACCCATTCGCTCCCAAAAATGCATCGAACGCTGCCCTGGGAAAGATTGAGCGCGGTGATGCTGCGAGCAGTTTGGCCGGTCGCGACAGACCGCAAGCGTCCTTCGTCCAAATTGGGCACGTCGATGCCGTCGGCCCGCGAGGGTCCACTCCTTCAGCGTCTCGCGTCCATTTGGTGGGGCGTTCATTCCATTTGTCGCCATGTTTCGTGATGCCACTCAGCTTTGACTTGCCACCACTTGATCGCTGCATTGGCGTCAAACCCAACCACGCTGCGAGACGTCCGTTATTGAACTGCAGCGGATTTCCGGCGCCGCTGAACAATGCGGTCGCGACGAGTGGTCCGATGCCAGGAACTGTAGCAAGACGTTGGCAGCTTTCGTTGCGTTTGAATGTCCCGGCAATCTCGGACGCAAGGTCGTCGAGCCATCGCTGCAAGGCCGCCAACTGTTCGAGGCACATTGAACCAAGCCGCCGAAGCAGGATCGTGATGCGGTCATCAGCATCGTTGACGAGTGTCACGATACCCTGTTTCAACTGGACAATTCCCGTCCGGAAGTCAATGAAACCCATTACTGCGCCGAATACCCCCGTGGCCATGCCCACGAGACCGGTCCAATCGATATTAGCCATCCCGCCTCTCAGAACGTCGTATGTTGCCCGGATTCCAGCCGTGAGCGATATCACTTCAAGAAACGGAGGGCTCTGCCGTTATACCGTTCTGACAAGATTACTCACACGCAACGGGAAACACCATGAAGAGAAAAATGATCGCGGCCGCAATGCTCGCGACCGCGCTGTCGGGTTGTGCGACGAAACAATTCGCGAGCGTCGGAGAGGTGACACCCTTCGAACGGACGACGCTTACCTGTCGCGAGATCGACATCGAAATGGCGAAGACCCAGGGCGTGCAGAAAACGATTAGCGAGCAGGACAAGTTCGACGGGCGCAGCGTGCTCGCCTTCCTGGGCGACTTTGGGATCGGCAACGCAATGGCTAGATCCGCTGCGGAAGACAGCGCGATAAAGCGCATGGGGGAACTGCAAGCGACGCGCGCACAAAAAGGATGTACCTCGGCGGCGCCTGTGTAGCTCGATATCGCCCGATCGATATCGACGACGGTCGTCAAGCCGCGCTAGATACTGTCTGTGGAACGAATTGACCTTCTGTTCATCGACCAGAACGTCTAGACGTTGCAATTGATCGTCTGCAAGCCTGAGTCATCGTCGACGGCGGAGACACCGGGGGCCAGTGCCACCAACGAGCCAGAAAACTTACAGCCTCGTAGGGTTTCTCTCTAAAAATGCGCTGGGAACGTGGTTCGTTCAGCGTCCGATACACCGTGTTCAGCGCAACAGATCCACCGGACTTCACGTGAAACGATTGATCAATGTATTTAATTCGTTATCCTATTTAACTGTCCAGTGGTTCGCCGAGCGATGTCCTGGGCTGTCTAAAAAAAGCGGGATGTCGAGACCCCTTTTCCGCTTAAATCGATAATCGCGATTTGCCTCAGCAGGCCCTTTCCCTTTTTCAAAAGCGTGCTTAGAATGACCTGCATTCAATAACGGTCGTTATGCCGTCGAGCTCGCCGCGCAAAGACGACCACCACTCGGGGAGATTAAGTTGCCTTTGCTCATACACTCTGCTGACTGGCAGATTGGTGCCGCTTTTGGTCAGTTTGACCCAGAAGACGCGCTTTTTCTCGCGGCGGCGCGCATCGAATCTGTTAAAACGCTCGCGCGGGTCGCCACCAGCAAAAAGGCCGACCTTGTAGTCGTAACTGGCGACGTTTTCGACCAACAAACAATTCCCGACGCCCTCATCCGCAAGCTTTTCAACGCGATGGATGGATTCTCGGGCAAATGGGTGCTGCTCCCCGGAAATCACGACGCTGCGTTGGTCGAGAGCGTATGGACACGCGCCATGCGGCTCAACTGCCTGCCGGAAAACGTCACGGTCGTGCTCAAGCCGGGCACAATTTTGCTGGACGACCTCAAGATTGCGCTGCTGTGCGCACCCCTCACACAGCGCAAAACGTACGTTGACACAACCGAGTTCTTTGACACGGAGGTCACACCTGACGGCTACTTGCGAGTTGGACTTGCTCACGGAAGCGTCAAGGGCTACCTTCCTGACGACATTGACTCGACAAATCCTATTTCCGCGCAGCGCGCCGAGACCGCCCGCCTAGACTATCTCGCACTCGGCGACTGGCACGGCGCACTGAGCATCAACACACGGACTTGGTACGCTGGCACACACGAACAGGACCGTTTCAAGACCAACGAGCCCGGTTTTGCGCTGGCCGTCGAACTGACGGAGTCGGGCGCCGAGCCCGCAGTCTCTCGCGAGCGGGTGGGACAGTACAGTTGGCATCGCTGGGAGCGGACCGTGAGCGTCTCCTCGGATGCCGGCGAACTGGCGAGCGACCTTGCTGCGTTGGGCGAGGCCGACGTACTGCGCCTGACCGTTACAGGCTCTGCCGACATGACGGCGACGCACGTCATTGAGGACGTCATCGCACAGTGCCGAGCGAAGGTTCGCGCACTGCGCTACGACACGTCAGCACTCGGCCTACTGCCCTCGGATGAGGAGCTCGCAAATCTCGGCGCGCAGGGTGGTTATATTGCAACGGTAGTTGCACGCCTCAAAGAAATGCAGGAAGACACCACGCAGGGCCCGGCCGCCTCTGAGGCACTCAAGCTTCTCGCCCAAGCCCAACGAGATACGAAGGAGCCTGCATGATTATTGAACGTCTGTCGATTACGGACTTCAAGCAGTTTGCTAAGAAGCTCGACATCGAGAACCTTACCCCCGGATTGAACGTTTTCACGGGCAACAACGAGGCAGGCAAGAGCACCATCGCGGAAGCCGTGCGCACGCTCTTCCTGGAGCGTTACTCTACGACGTCAACCAAAGAAGACATTCTTCCATGGTCGAAGCCGAACGCGAGCCCTTCCATTGAGGCTACGTTCAGCCACAACGGGAATACCTACCTGCTGAGCAAGCAGTTTGTCACCGGGAAGCGTTGCAATCTGCTGAACGGTACGACAAGGCTCGACGGCGACGAGGCAGAAGAACACCTGGCAGAAATGTTCGGGTTCGCACGTTCGAAGAAGGGTGCCATCAGTGCTGACCAATCAGGCATCCCGGGACTGCTTTGGGTGCAACAAGGTGAATCCCATCGCGTCGCGGCGCGCGCGGCACCCGCTGCCGAGTACTTGCGCGGGGCGCTCGGACAGCTTTCCGGCGGAGAAGTTGTGGGCGGCGAGGACACCCTTATCAAGGCCGTCGAAAAGCAGCTTCTGCAATTGCGCACACCCTCGAAACGCGAGGCGAAAGCAAAAGGCGAGCTCGACAAGGTTGAGAAGGATGTCAATGCCCTCCTCGCGCAGCGCGCAATTTGGCAACAGCAACTCGATATGCTCGAGTTTGACCTCGGCAACCTCACGGCCCTGCAAGGCGCCTTTGACAAGGATGAGCGCGATAAGCCGTGGGTTGACCTCGAACGCCGAGCAGGCGAAGCGCGCGCGAAACTTGCAGAAGTGGCAAACGCCAAGCAGCTGCTCGACTCGCTCGGCCAGGACTTGAAGCTCAGCACGGTCACCCTCGCCGGGCATGTGCAGAAGGCAGCGACAGCCGACGCAGTAGAGAAAAATCTGACTCTGAATAAGGTCAAGCTCGAAGGCGCGCAAGCCGACGAAGTAGAAGCAGAAGTCGCATACACAACAGCGCTTGAGGCCGCCTCCGCAGCACAAGCTGAGTACGACGCCGCAACGGCCGCCGAAAAGCTCGCGAGCGCGGCCGCAACTGCTGCGGAGTTGCGCGAAGCGCTGGCAGCGCTCAAACGTGAGTTGACTGGACAGACCGAGGCGCTTGAGAAAGCCAACACTGTGCTCGCCGAGCTGGAAAAAGCGACTGCCGAGCGCGCAAAGGTCGAACTGGACCCCAAGAAGTTGAAAAAGCTGAAGAGCGTCCTCGACGAGCTGATGCCGTTGCGCGCCCAACAGGAAGCAACCGCCACGCGTATCGAGTACCGGCTCAACGGCGCAGTTCGGATTAACGACTCGGAAATCCGTGGCCGGGGCACGTTGGTGCTCGACACGGCGAAAACGCTCAAGCTTGCGGACGAAAGCGAGCTGACCATTGTTCCCGGCGGTTCCGACAGAGGGTCGCTCGTTGAAGAAATCGCCAAGCTCGAAGGCGAAGCGGCCAAGCTACTGGGCGCCATGGGCGTGGCGTCATTGACCGAGGCCGAGAACCGACTGGAGCACTGGAAAGCACTCGTTGCTGAGGTGTCGAAGCTCAAGGAAGTCCTGGAGATTCACGCCCCGGAAGGAATCGATTCTCTCAAAACCACTCTGACCGAAACCACGGGCCGTGAAGAGGCGGCGCGCATTCGACTGGCGGCATTGCCGGATACCAGCGACGCACTGCCGGTGACCACGGCAACATCGAACACGAAAAAGGCGAAACTTTGGCTGGACGCCGCCCACCTCGCAGAGAAGAACAGCGCCGAGAAGCGTTCCATCGCCAGGACGATGGTTCAGGGGCTGATTGAAACGGTGGCAGCAGCGGAAACGGAGGTGGCGACTCCGGCGTTTGTCCAAGCAAAGCTTAACGCGGGCTCGGCGATGTTCGCGGAAACCAACACCAATAAAATTCTCAAGGAAAAGGTGGTCGCTGCAGAGGCGGAATACGCGAAGCTCACACTGATTGACCCGCAGGTGGAGGTCGCACGGTTCGAGGCGTCCGCTCGTATCGCCCGGGACCAGCAAGACCAGCGTGAGAAGAAAATCATCGACGTTCGGGCACGCATTCAGGTCTCTGGAGGAAGTGGCGTAGAAGAAAACCTTTCGCGCTCGAAAGACGAGCTGGAGCTACTTCAAACACGCGCCCAACAGCTGACGCTGCGTGCAGATGCACTGGAACTGCTCAACGACTTACTCGTCGAGGAGCGTGACAACGCGATTACTCGGTTGCAGTCCCCGCTGACCAAGCGCCTCGAACATTACCTCAAGTGGCTTTTTCCTCAGTCGGTCATGACGCTCAGTGAGAACCTGGCACCCTTCACACTCAGTCGCGCCGAGCGATTTGACGAGTTAAGCGCTCTTAGCTATGGCACGCAGGAGCAGCTGGGAATCTTGACGCGGCTTGCATACGCAGACCTGCTCAAGGAGGCAGGCCGGCCAACCGTCCTGTTCTTCGACGACGCGGCCGTCCATACTGACGCCTTCCGGCGAGATGCAATCAAGCAGGCGCTGCTTGACGCCGCGACCCGCCACCAGATTTTCCTCTTCACTTGTCACCCGGAAAACTGGAATGACCTCGGCGTCGAGCAGCGAGCGCTCGAGGAGATGAAGGCAGCCGCATAAGGCGTCACCGCTACAAAAAAGAGAAATCCCACCGGCGAAAAGCAGGCGGGATTTTTCTTCAATCAGTCTACTGGTTGCGGGTTTCTCCAGGCAGGCGAATTTGTCGGCAAGCCGCGACAGGCCTCGATTTTTGGTTCTGTCGCGCTAAAGAAAGTGAGCTTAACAGGGACTGGCATGCTGTGGACTACTTACGCGGCTAACGAGTAGAACTGCTCTGCGGCAGACTGTCCGATGCCGCAGTCATTCGTGAACTGACCATTGTCGTGGACTTTGTCGCGGGGACGCGATTTCCCTATCCCGGGGTCGCGGGCGGGCACCCGGTTCACGACACCCAGATCAAGCGGCTCACTCGTAGCGACAATTCAGCCGCGCCAGCCTGTGAACTCTCCGATGAAAGTACTTCCCTTCGACCCCGAATGTAAGTTCCAAAATCCATGAGAGGTGCCGTTTTGCGACGCTGTGTACAAATTTGACACACCAACCTCAACGGAAGCAATAGGGGGACAGAAATTCGTGGCGAAGGCAAATTGCTGCTAGGCGAGCTTCGCGTAGGCCTCGTTAGGAAAGTTGGTTGCTTCCGGCTCAGCAACAGGGAGTGGCAGCGTGCCGAACTGAAGCCGTGTCACGTCGAGGCCTTCGTACTGGGCACTATCGATGGCCTGTATTAGCAAGCAAGCGGGGAGCACTCGGCGATTGTGCTCATCTCCTTCGAAGACCGTGCGACTGCTGCTGGCGTACCGGAAGACGCCCGGCGTGCCCTTATGGGGCACGCCATGACCCGCCGCTATGGACGGTGCTAACGAAAGCCGAGGGCGATGCCAGCCGCGTTCCCTCTTAGGCCGGAAATGAGTGCCGGTGCACGCAATTAACGACATCGATTCGAAAGAAGGTGAAGAGTCTGGTAAATTCGTCACACATACTGTGCGTACCGTCGCAACCTCCCTTAATTCGATAGGGCGCTTGGTCGAGACGCCGATAAAAAAACAACCGTCAAATGCGCGTAAAAAGCGACGGTGTGCAACGGGGTGCAAATAAGTGGCCAGTATTCCAATCGAAAAAAAAGCGGTTAACGCATCTGATCGGCCTGCCTTAATCCGGTTATTCAATGAAACGCGAAAGCGCTTGGTCGAAACTGGGACCCGCAACCGCCTTGTACATGTTAACCGGTCAAACACACGCGCGAACGTCATCAACATTGTCAACGAACGATCGCAGGACGTCTATTCGACCCTCGCCAGCCGAAAAACAATGCGGTTCCTAACCAACGGACGCGACAGCGACGACTCGAGCGACGGCATTCAGCTTGCCGATGCCCATAGTGCCGGGTTCGAGACGGCGCGCTATACAGATGCGAAGCTTGAGACGCGCATGGGTCCGGATGCCTTGCAAAAGAGGCTGTTGAAAATTGCGCGCGAGGCGCAGACCGCTGAGGAGGAGTCGGGGGTCAACATCCTCTATCTCGCACTTGGATTTCTTAAGTGGTTTGAAGAAAAGTCGTCGGCGGTGGCCCGAGAGGCGCCACTTCTCCTTTTGCCGGTCGAACTCATTCGCAATCAGCGCACGTCGACATATGATGTGCGCATCCGCGACGAAGAAATCCTCACCAACCTCCCGCTGCAGCAGCGTCTGAAAGACGATTTTGGTATCGATTTCCCCGAGGTTGAAGTCTCGGAGGAATGGGCCACAGCTGCCTACTTTGCGAAAGTTCGAGATGTCATTGCAGCAAAAAGCAATTGGAGCGTTGATGAAGATGGTATCCAATTAGGGTTCTTTTCATTTTCTAAGTTGCTCATGTATCGCGACCTGGCCATCGACTCATGGCCCGAAGGTGCGATCGCAGACCATGAATTAACCCGAGGACTGCTCTTCGAAGGGTTCGAGTTGGAAAAGCCGCTTTTTGGTCCAAATGACCGACTCGACGAGTTCCTTCCTCCCGAAAGACTATTGCACGTCGTCGACGCTGACGCGTCGCAGGCTCGCGTCATTGAGGAAGTTCGGTCGGGTCGCAATTTGGTGGTCCAAGGTCCGCCCGGTACCGGAAAGTCGCAAACCATAACGAATATCATCGCGGCCGCGGCCCAGGAAGGTAAGAGAGTTCTTTTCGTAGCGGAAAAAATGGCCGCTCTTTCGGTTGTCCACGACCGGCTCGTCAAAGTTGGTCTGCGCGACTTGTGTCTGGAACTGCATTCGCGCAGCGCGAACAAGAAAGCGGTCCTTGAAGAACTCGCTCGTACAATGGGCGCTGCAGCGTCAGTTCCTGCGTCACCAGATGCTCCGATTGCTCTGACCGCCGCGCGCGACCGATTGAATCACATTGCCGAAGCACTGCATCGTCCGATCAGCGCGACTGGAGAGACTCCCTTTTCCGTACTGAGCGCCCAGGCGCGCTACATCGGCAAAGGGGCGCCAACGCCGACCATTTCCAGCATTCACCTCGCTGAGATGACGCAAGAACAGGAGCGTCAGCTGCTGGAAATCGTGGCTCGATACGCGCAGTTATTGGCTGTCGAGGGAAACCCGGAGCAGCACCCGTTCGCAGGAACGAGAAACCTCGACTTACAACCGGTCGACTTGGCGCGTCTGAGCGCCGTTCTCGAGACGACTCGCTCAGCCTTAACACTGTTAGAGGAGGAGGCGAGTGCTTGCTTGAGTGCATTGCATTTTGCCGCACCGGCTACATTCGCTTCTGCCTCTGCCGTTTCAGACACTTTGAACCGTTTGGATGGGCTACCTCCGGGTGCCGCCAACGTTGCACGAGCTCTTCTAGCAATCCCCGACTTGCCTCGCCTGCGCAAAGCAGTGGAATGCGGGACTGCATGGCGGTCTGCACATGACGCTGCTTCGGTGACTTTCATTGACGCTGCTTTTTTGACGGCGCCATCTGGGCTTCGTGGACCTCTGATAAGTGGAGCAAGTTCTTTTTTCATCCGACTCGGGTCCGCCTATCGCGGCGCATCTCGCGAACTAGCTAGCCTCCTTCGCGGAACCCTGCCGAAATCTGCGCGTGAGCGAATTGGGCTTGTGGATCGCCTCGTTGAAGTAGCGACTCTTAAAGCCCAGTGGCAAGATGACCAAGAGTATTGCAGTCAATCACTAGGGGTAGCGTGGCGCGGAGAAAAAACCGACTTTGCGTCCGTGCTCCCAATTTTAGCGTGGTGCGAACAGGTAGCTGGCGCGCCCCTTAATTGCGCACCCGATGCGATCTTCGGAATGGTCGAGCATCACGATACCCTCGCAACTATGAGGAAAGTGCTTCGTGAGAAGGCGACAAAGGCCCGGCACGGCATTGATGAAATCGCTCGTATACTGAATCTTGATTTGGGAGTACTCGGCCCTAGCCTCGAGGTCGCCGAACTGGGTGGGATTGCATCACACTTTAACCGCATGACACGGACCACGGACCGGTACGGGAATTGGGCGAATCTGACCCGCTTGAACAAACGGTTAGAGTCTGCCGGTCTTTCAGACTTGGCAACAAAAATTCGGTCCGGAGACTTCGACGCGGCGAGCGCCGCTGTGGAACTGCGCTTTGCGCGCGCCGAACGACTCTGGCAAGTGGCTCTTGAAACGACACCCGAGCTCCGTGAGATCGGCGTGGAAAATCGTCATGAGCTCGTTCAGACATTCGCTTCACTCGAACGGCGCCGCTTGACGGAAAACGTAACGAGCATCTTGGCCGGACACTTGTCGCAAGTTCCGCAGGGTGCTACAGGAGAAATGAAGGTCGTCCGCGGCGAAATCGGCAAAAAACGTGGTCATATTGCGGTACGGAAGTTGTTTTCCGTAGCGGGCACCGCCGTACAGCGGATCAAGCCTGTTCTCCTCATGAGCCCAATTTCGGTTGCCCAGTATCTTCCGCCTGGAGCGTTGAGCTTTGACTTGCTTGTGATCGATGAAGCCTCTCAGGTACGCCCCGAGGACGCACTGGGCTCTATCGCTCGAGCGAAACAAGTCGTCGTTGTCGGTGACCAAAAACAGTTGCCGCCATCGTCTTTCTTTGATCGGCTCCTCGACGACGACATGGATGAGGATGCCGAGGAGATCGAGGGCGAGGATTTATTAGGTGGTGCAGCGAAGCTCGGCTCTATGGAAAGCATCCTCAGTCTATGCGAGGCACGCGGGCTTGGATCGAGAATGCTTCAATGGCATTACCGATCGCGAGACCCGTCGCTTATCCGGATGTCGAACAAGGAGTTCTACGACGACGGTCTGATCCTTCCTCCTTCGCCCCTTCAAAATGATCCAGCCTACGGTCTGTGCTTTACTCGTGTTGCTGGAGTCTACGACAAGGGCGGAAAACGGGACAACCGTATCGAAGGCGAAGCGATCGTCGGTCGTGTTGCCGAACATGCTCGCGCTCATCCGGAGCTTTCTCTTGGGATTGTCACGTTTTCAGCTACGCAAAAAAATCTAATAACCGAATTGTTGGAGTTGGCTCGACGCGTCGACTCCACGCTTGATGCTTTTCTACGGGAAGGACGAGCGGAAGACCTTTTTGTCAAAAATATCGAAAACGTGCAAGGTGATGAACGTGATGTGATCCTTGTGAGCGTCTGTTATGGACCGACCACGCCCGGTGGAAAACTCGGCAGTATGACTTTCGGACCGGTTAACTTGGAAGGTGGAGAGCGGCGCCTCAATGTCCTCTTTACTCGTGCGCGGGTCCGCTGCGAGATTTTCGCGTCGTTCGACCCGGGCGACATCGATCCCAGCCGAGTTAGTCGTGAAGGTGTACGCATCTTGAAGCGCTTTTTGGAGTATGCGAAGAGCGGCACAATGCACGATGCAAAGCCGAGCGGCGAGATTGCCGACTCGCCGTTTGAGGAGGATGTCACGGATGTGATTCGTAGCTTCGGCTACCTTGCGGACCCACAAGTAGGCTCAGCGGGATTCCGTATAGACATGGGCGTACGCCATCCGGATCGACCGGGCACCTACATACTTGCAGTCGAGTGCGACGGTGCCACCTACCACAGCGCTCTGTGGGCCCGGGAACGCGATCGCCTGCGACAGGATGTACTTGAGCATCTCGGTTGGCGGTTCCATAGAATCTGGAGTACCGACTGGTTCTACAATCGGCGTGTCGAAATCGACCGCTTGCGCGTCGCCCTCAACGCCGCCCGCGGAATAGCAGAAGCCGGTGTCGTTATAGAGGGGGCCAACAGGGCGCTTTCAAAACCGGCCGGTGGTTTTGAGACGACCAATAGTATGTTTGCGGTCCCAGAGGTTGTTGAGCGGCAGATGCCCGCATACCAGCGCGCGCATTTCCCAATCAGCACTCGGCAAGAGCCTCATGAGATCGCAGTCTCGGTATTGGCTGACTTGACAAAACGGATCGTCGAAGCTGAAGGTCCCATTCATTTCGAAGAAGCAGCACGTCGAGTTGCTGCGTGTTTTGGCAAGGAAAAAGCAGGAGCTCGGATCGTGACGGCGACGCGGCAAGCCCTGGCTCATGCGCAGACAAGTAATCTTGACGTCGGGTCAGATGGCACTTTTTGGTACACCAATGCTCAATCCGAAGCGCCCTTAGTAAGGGATCGGTCCGGCGAAAGCGGGGCCACCTTGAAAGCGGCGAGCATTTCGCCGCTCGAGATCCGGGCAGCATTGGCAATCGCCAAAGACGATAGCGCAGGTGGAACTGACGCTGACTTAATCAGGAGCGCAGCCAGGCTGATGGGCTTCCGGCGTGTCGGGCCGGATCTGCAAGCTAGTCTTGCTGCCTCTCTTGCCGCAATGAATTAACCGATTAGCAGATCCGGTCGAGGTGAGCGCAATCGCTCGACCTCCCTTTGACGCGGCGACAGACTAACGATCAGAAGCGCTTTGCCGGGCACCGGACGGACTCAACGCTGGAATGTTCTACCTCATGACGTCGCGGAGATGGAACGAAAGACCGAACTCAGCCAGCGGCCGTTTTGTCACCTCGTCACGTCGCTAGGTTGAGTGACTGATTCGCTCGAAAAACGTTCCGCGAGGTTGCCTCTACTCGGTCGACCGGGATGGGTCGAGTACGGTCGCTCGCCTCGAAGGAATTTGCTGGAGGGCGTTGGTCATGGCGTCTCGCACCGGTTGCCGATTTTGGCTTGCTTGAAGAGTGACGGTTCTCCAACGGACTCCGTGCGCAATCCGTTACATAGGAATCCTACATTCATTGATAAGACGGCGTTATGTCAACCGATCGCTCGGCGCACCGGTGACCATGTTGTGCAGCGCGACGCGCGTAACGGGCGCGGCAATTAGGCGCTGACCCGCGTGATTGCGGACATCTACCGCCATACTTTCCGATTGTGTAGGCAGCCGCTCCGTCGACCACTTTCAACGCACCGGCCGAAGCATACCCGCGCAGGAGCAGCTAGCCTATAAAAGGCAAGAGTCGGACGCCTCCACATAAGACCAGTCCTTTTGATTCTTGCCTTCAGGCAGATATTGGCGTGAATACACTCGTGTCCGACTTCAGATTTGTCAGCCCGGGGTCGATATTAAGGTGACTCGACAAAGGTTTCGGAGCATGGAAAAGAACAACCCAATCAACGAGGGTTTTCGTAGGGCATTTGAGAGCGCATGCGAAACCTTTCTTGGTAGGGCCGCCGGCACCTACACCGTCTGCACCCGAAAAACCGAGAAAGAGTTCCGTGAATGTGTCTATGAACCGCTGGTAAAAGACTCCAGTATCGGTCCCTATACTCTCAGGGCGGCTTTTCCCAAGGACGAACAGCCCGATTGGCATAATTACCTCCGATTGGCGTGCGGCTTCGAAATCACGGCGCGGATCGTATTCGGCAAAGGGCAAGCTTCGAGAGCCTGGACGATGCTGTGCGACGCGTACTACTACCTCGGCAAGACGCAGAGCAGAGGGATGGCGACAGTCGGCGCGAAGCGCGCGATGGCGCGAAGAAGCAGCAAGGGCGGAAGTAAGCGGAACTTGCCGAAAGCCAGAGTCAAGGAGCACGCTCTCGCCCTTGTCGCCGGCAGAGCGCATGAATTCCGGAGCCGCAATCATGCAGCGACCAGCTTGGCTTCCGAGGTCCTCGCTTTCGCCAAGGCAAGCAACATAGTGATGTTCGAAACACAGATGGTCAACAACCTCAACCGGTGGTTCAAGAGCGTCGAATTTGGTCGGAAAACTTTGGCTGAAGTACATAAGCCTATACCGGAAGTTTCTTACCGCTCGTAGAATTCATCGGGTCGATTAGCAACCGATGCTTTCCTGATACTGGTGTGATGAGATGCGGAAGGCCGGAGATATCCGCATATCGCGCCGCATAAATGGCCAATAAGACTAAACGGGGAGAATATCACTTGAACTGGACGACCGAGAAGCTGCAGCAGCTCTCCAAGAAATCCCTCGCGACGCTTCGTGCGAACGCCCTTGCCCGGAACGGCTCGGCACTCGTCGAACTCATCGACAGCCTGCCCGACGCAACGCAGACGCCCACGCCTCGCCGTGCGCAGGTGCTCGAATGGGCGGATGCCGAGATCGCGCGCGTCGCCGAGAAACTAACGAAGCTGCCCAGGATTTGCGAAAGCGATGCCGGAGAGCAGCGCGCAGCCCTTCCGTCGAAGTTGCACACGCTGACAGTGGGAGCGTTTTGGCACATGTATGTCTGCTGTGCCTTCTCCACGCAAGAAAGATCCGGTCCCAATTCCAATCTTTACCGCTTCGAGCACAGCGCCAGCGTCCTCCTCGACCCGAATTGCGTGCTGTCTCAGTACAAGGTGTCGGGCTGGATCGAAGCGGAGGTGCGCGCCCACCATTTCTGGCGCGTGTCGGCCAATGTGAAGATCGTCGAATGCGTCGCCGGCTTGCTCGATCTTGCGACTGCCGAGCGCAACGGTGCGCCGGTCGCTTCCATGCTGCTGAAAAACCTGCCCGTTGCGGGGGAGCACGCGCTGCGCCTTTTCCGCGATCTGGCCGCCGGCGTGGAGGACGATCATGATCTCCCGTCGTCCTACGCTTTCAGCAAAGCACTCCGCCCGCACACGGAGAAGCTTTACGGTGTCGGCGACAAGCAACTGCGCAACATCCTCCTCAATACTGGACTGGCAGTCAACGTCTTGCCGCTCGATTCGCGCTGGCAGAACTGGTTGAAAATCGAGTGCGGCATCGACATCGACATTACTTCCCATGCGAAATATCTGCTCGCCGAGCACCTGATCCGTCTGGCCGTGATCGAGATTCAACCCGTGCGCCCCGATTTGTCCAGTCTGGCTCTCGTGGATCGCCTCGTGTTCGATAGCTTCGATGTGCCTTAAGCCTTTCTAGTTCACGCACGGGTCAGTTCGCACGTGATCGTATCCGCGGTGGCTGGCCGATGTGCGCTTTATAGTATGTCAGAGCCGGCGATCGAAGTTGTGCCGCGAACATGGCCCAAGTCAGCTGCGTCGATCGCTCTCGAGCGAGCGCGCCCCGAAAGGGAACAGGTGAATTCCGCGATTCAACGTTCGACTACTGCACTAGGCGCGAGAGAAAACGAGTAAAACATGGCGGTGGACCTAACAAGTTTAGACGAATCGATTCTCGAGTTCTTGCCTACTTCACGGCACGAGATCAAGTGGATGTCGACGCCTGAAGTAATGTCGGTCTTGGAAAGGAAGGGCCACAGAACCTATATCAGGAAAGTTAGGCGGCATCTTGAGGCGCTCGAGAAGAAGAAACTGGTCATTTCGACGCAGGAAGAAGGCCGGCGCGAAATCCTCTGGCAGCGCGTGCCGTTCCTGAGCGGCGCGAGCAGCAGCGCGTCGTTGATGGTGGCATCGGAGGCCGTTGCGTTCCGCATGCTCCAGCGCATCGCCAGACACACGTTGCCCACCGTCATTCTCGGCGACATCAACAACCTCTTTCGCGCCGCGGAAGTGCGCCTCTCTCAGGAGCACGTCGACGGGCGTCTACATCGTGCCTGGCCGGGTAAAGTCGATTCGGTCGACGGTTCCTTCGCTCTGATCCGCCCGGCGCCCGGGGAAGACGTCTTCAATGCCATCAAGACGGCGCTTTTTTTCGAGCGCGTGCTGGAGGTGAAATACCGCCCTCTGTCGATGACCGGTAACGTCGAGCCGAAGAGAAAGGCTTTGTGGCCCCTCGCGCTCGTCGAGTCCGCGGGCGTCATGTATCTCGTCGCGCAAGATCCGGCGCATGCCCCGAGCCCGCGTAAGCCAAATCCGCTGCGCGGCCTGTTCCGGCTCGATCGCATGCTCGAAGCCTGCGAAAACGGCAAGACGTTCACTTACCCGGAAGACTTCAGCCTGCGCGAGTTCATCGAACACGAGCAGCAGTTCGACTTCAAGGTCGAAGAGCCCGTGCTTCTGCGGCTCGCATTCGAGGGCAACACCGGCAACCATTTGCTGGACTGGCGCATCTCGGACGATCAGGCGCCGCCGGTACGGCTCGAAGACGGCCGTCTGCTCATCGCGGCCACGGTCCGGCCTAGCCTGAAGTTGCGCTGGTGGCTGCGCTCGTTCGGGTCGAATGTGGAGATTCTGGAGCCGCAGCATCTCCGCGAGGAGTTCGCCGCTGATTACCGCAAGAGCGCCAGTCGTTATGAATAAGTTTCGCGCCACATGGCCGACGCCCTACGGATCTTGAAACGCGTCACTTTCCGGCCGCCTCCCAGATGAGACCGACAAGCTGGTTCCCGTTGCCGACCGTGCGGAAGTTCGCGTCGTAGGTACGGTCCGCACGGCAATCGTAAGTACCGACGCTGCGAAAGTTGGCATCGTAGGCGCGTTGCCTGCCATCGGCAAGCGTATCGATGCTGCCGATGACGCGGAAGTTATTGTCGCGGATATATTCCTTGCTCATCTGAGTGCTCCGTGAGGGATTCTTGTTTTGAACGCACGCCGCCTCCGCGCCCGCATGGACGACGGCGAGAGCGAGAACGACACGCATGACGAAGGTCTTCATGAGTGGTCTCCTTTGCCACGACGCCATTGAACCCGCCGACAGGGACAACATCCGTCCTCGCGTGAACAAGCGCCGCGAGGACGGCCCATGTCCCTTGCATGAGGAGAATGGTTCTGTGAGAACAAGGAGGCCCCATGCCGATGCTTCTGCAGCACATCGATGCCATTGCTCGCGCCAAACAACGTGACGTGCTCTATCTGACGTTTCCGCCCGCAGAGCCGCTAGCGGAGCCTCGAAGGTCATACGAGAGTTTGGATAGCCGCAAGCAGATCATCGCGTGGCTGGAGGCGAACGCGATCGACTGGACGATGTGCGGTCACTTCGCCCGCGAGAACACGATGCGTTCTTATGCGGGCCAGATCTACATCGACGTGCCCTACGACTCAGAGGACCCGACCTATCAGCGCGTTCAGGCGTTTCTCGAATTCGCGGATGGCTCGATGCGCTTTGAAGACGTCAGGTTCTGGGTCGTGTCGCTCGAACAGGCGATGAAAAACGCACATCACGACGAGCCCGGATTCTGGGAGCGCTGGGCCGACAATTTCTGAGCTGGCGTCCAACATACCCTTCGAAACCGAAGTTACGTCCGGAGCACGGTGTTGATCGAGCGTGGCGTCCTGCAGTCCATCGAAATCGAATACGCGCGGGAGCGGCGCTACCGGCAGCGGCGGCAGCCGTCCAGCCATCGTGCGCCGCGCTATCGCGTGTGCTACCGGCTCGACAATCGCGCGGAGCGCGCGATCATGGCGATCGCGCCGTTTCCGCGTTACCTCATCGCGGAGCTGCGCGGCAGCCAGCCCGGTGACGAGATCGAAGCGTGGCTGTCAGACGACGGCGCGAGCCTCATCGACTGGAAGAATCTCTCGGTGCATCGCCTACTCGAAAAAACGGGCACAACGTGGGACGTTTCGGATTGACTTGGGCCAGACGCGGGGCAAGCGCGGGCCGTTTGGCCCGGCCGCCCCGATGACCGCCACGCTTCAGACGATGCACAGCGCAGTGCGTTCATGAGCCTTCGAACCGCGGGGCGCCCACTCCTTGAGCAGGCGTTCATAGTCCCCGCGGTACTCATGTCCTCGTGCTACGAGAATTTCGCGCTCCGCGTACGCAAGATCAAGGTTGCCGGTATGAAGGTACGCCGCATAAAGCGCCGTGCGCAATTGAATGTAGAACAAATGCGTCTTGCTTCCAGGCGCAAGCGGACGGCGGCAGTCGACCGGATAGATCTTGTCGAGTTCAGCAATTGCCGCCCGGCCCTTCCAGTCGACGAGTTCGTGCTGCTCATCGAGCAGGCGGCATTTGACGACCGTAGCTGCTGCGGAAAGAAGAGAAGGCCGATAGACGGTTTCGTTCTGCGCCGCGTCGCCCTGTAACACCAACTGGCGCGACACGGTCAACGCTTCGAACTCTTCATCCTGGCACTGCGCGGCAAGACACGGTTCGAGGTGCGCATACTCTTCACCTTCTATAACCTTGACGCTGTACGAGTACAGGGGCTCTTCAATCGGTACAAATGGCTTGAGCCCGGCCAATTCGAGCCAGTTGCTCGCACCCATCAATTCGGCCGTCAACTGATATGCATGAGGCGCATCGATGGCCAGCGCGCTGGCGAGTCGGTCGGCAAACGTTCGCACGACGACGCGCGGCAGCACCGCGAGCGGCATATCGTCGGCGGCTGGCTGAAACCATGCGGCAGCAGTGTCGATGAACTGCCACGCCTGTTCCTTGAAGTCTTCGGGCGTCTCCACGAGTTCGAACTGTTCTTCGAGACGTTTCCAGTCGAGCATCACGCTCGCACGGGCAATCGCATCGCGGCTGCTTTCGATGCTGATTCCAGGCAAAAGCGCGTGCAGGCGAACCGCCTTGGTTTCCATACGGCTTTTCATGTGATCGAGGAATTGCCGGATGGACGTTTCTTCCAAGGACGGAAGATGCATGGCAGTGGCGAGGATGCAGTAACGATCGTACAAGCGGGCGGGTCTCCGGAAATGAACGAATTGCAGTGTGCACCCTGGTCGGGACGTCTTGCGTCCTCAGGTTTCAGCGCTTCCTGGAAGGACCCTTGCGAAAACTCCGGGCATCGAATGCATGCTGTGCGATCCGGTCCTTTTCACTGATGCCGATAGTCGGGTTCGACT
Source organism: Caballeronia terrestris (assembly GCF_001544515.1). Taxonomy (GTDB): domain Bacteria; phylum Pseudomonadota; class Gammaproteobacteria; order Burkholderiales; family Burkholderiaceae; genus Caballeronia; species Caballeronia terrestris. The sequence goes on along the minus strand of NZ_FCOL02000049.1, from coordinate 20,321 downwards.
CCGGAGTAAGCACGCCGCCCCAGAACATGTCGAGTTCCTGAAAAGCCTCGGCCGCACCGAAAAGCCGATAGAACTGGATATCCTTCAACGGCGGATTGACCTGCAAGATGGACTTTTCGAAGCGGCCCCCGATACGCAGGACGACGATGGCAATCCTGTTCTCGATGCTCCACTGCATGAGCTCCGCACTTCCCTGTTGACTGAAATAGCGCTCCAGCCGATCGGTCAGCGTTCCGTTGGCAAGCGGATTGTCATACTCGAAAAGCGACTCGCGTTTCTTCCTTAGCCTTTCTCGTCCTAGCAGAGCTTCGAGATACTGGCGCGCTTCAACTCCGTCATAGAAGACCCGCTGTTCGATTTCGTTCGGTTTCACATCAGCTACGGCCCTCGCCGCGTCGCCATGCAATCGGTGAACACGCAGCGCCTTATAGACGCGTCCACAGAAGACGACGAGACACGCACTGAGATAGACGCTTTGGTTCCTGAGTTCGAAAGCGTCAGCGATGCCGGCGAGCTGACCATACCGGTCCCACACGCCATCACCGTCACGATCGAGCTTCAGTTCGCTTGTCTGCGGATTGCGGATAAACACGCGCGACGGGTCGCTGCCATGTGTCATCGCCGTGTCGTAATAGTCGTTGAACGGACTGCGAATCCTCAAACGTTTCTCCTTCGAAAGTCGGATAGGACGCAGTCTCTCAGACCTAGGGGACAGACACCGTCCGCACCATCTTCGCCACAGAAGCGAAAAAGGTGGCGCGGCGACATGAGCCGCCGCCCCAGGGCTGAATTACGTGATTGCGGCGGCCATCGTCGGCTCGACGGCGACTATAGCGCCTGTCGTCACGAATACGATCAGTCCGCGTTGCGCGCCCGTAATATCGAGGTACGCGCGCACCTGAGAACAATAGTGCTCCACGGTCCTTGCGTCGGGCCGAACGTCGCTCTTCCAGTCGATGACGACGACCGGGCGCCCGTCGGCTCCGAGCGTCAGGGCATCGGCGACACCGGACGTAGCAGTCTCACAGCTACCTTCCTCGATTGCGCGGAAGACCGGATATTCCGGGACGAGCGTCGCCCGCAATGGCGCGATCTCGGGCAACTTCAACGTACGGGTGACGCAGTCGGCGAGTTCCTGGGCGGAGATCGGGCGTGGGGCGTCAGCCGTCGCTAGCCGCGGGAACATGGCAATGAGCTCAGTCGCGCGAACGGCGAGCGCCGTTGAATCGTCGGCCGTTTCGCCGGTCAGCACTTCCTCGAAAAGCTTGTGCAGGATGAGCCCTCGCTCACGGCTGCCGTGGATCGCGGCGCCCGGACCTGCATCAAGCATCGTTACCATAGACTGAGATGTGTCCGGCTCCGTCGTCTGCAGCACCGGCCCCGACGTGCTCTCTTCGCGGCTCGGTGCAAGCCACAGGAGCTTGCGCTCCCTTTCGGCGATCGCCTGCGCTTCAGCCGCGAACATAGTACGCGTCTGGGGGTTTTCCGGCACGGCCGCCGCCGTCCGCACGGCTGACGCCAATCCCCCGACGTCGAGCGCGGGCAGCGCGTCGATGGCGAGATCGAGCAGTCCGATCCACGCATTTTCGGGCGCTTTCACATTGAGCCGCGGCAGTACGAGCAACTCGCGCGCACGCGTCGCGGCTACATACCATAGACGAATGCGCTCGCGGGCAAGTTCCGCTTTCTCGTCTTCCCGCGCCTCCGCATAGCCGGAGGGATCGATGCCCAGAACCGGGCACAGGAACGTGTCGGTCGCGCGCTGCGCGACGGCGCCATCAGCGGCTTTCACGCCCGTCATCGTGTTGACCGGAATGACGACGGGCCATTCAAGCCCCTTTGACGCGTGCATGGTGAGGAGCGCGATGGCCTCTTCCTGCGCGTCCGCGTGTCCTTCGACCGCCTTTTCCTCGTCCGACCAGGCAACAGTCATCGCTTCGGCAAATGCGCCGAGGCCGCGGACCGCGTAGGCGGCCGACAGACCGAGGTAGAGATCCACATTGGCAAGAGCGCGCTCGGCTTCGCGTCCATGACGTTCGCGCAGGATGTGGCGCACCCGCATTGCATCGATCGCCTGCGAAAGCAGATGGTGCGGCGTGGTGGCGTGGCTGTGTCTCGTGAGCGCTTGCAATTTGCCGATGACATCCTTTGCGAGCGGATGCGCGATGGCTTCCCGGTCCACGGTAAGATCCAGACGCGCGACCCGCTCCCCGTCGCCGGTGCGCGGCAGCGCCCATACAATATCGAGCAGTTCCTCGTCCGTGAGACCGACGAGAGGCCCGCGCAACAGCGCGCCAAGCGCCAGCGCGTCCTTGCGTTCAGCGAGGACGCGCGTAATCGCGATCAGGTCCTGAATCTCCTGACGGCGAAAGAAGCCTTTGCCGGCTTGCGTCGCCACCGGAATGCCACGGCGCTCGAGCGCCTCCTCGTAGCGCCAGAGATCGCTGCCCGTCGGCGCGAGCAAAGCGATGTCGCCTGGCCGGCACGCGCGCGCCTCACCCGTGCGACGGTCGAGAACAGTCCCGCCGCTCACGAGCCGCACGCACAAATCGCCGACGGCTTCCGCTTCTGCGTCGCGTTGCCGCGACGTATCAGACGCGCCGTGCGCATCTGGCACGGCGATGTCGATCGCGGCGACGCATGGCTGCTCGCCGCGATCGCCGTGGAAAGGATCAAGCGCAATGAACCCGGGTTGCCCAGTGCCGGAAAGCACGGCCTCAAAGCGCGCGTTCACATAGTCGAGAATGGGCGTACACGAGCGGAAGTTGGTAGAAATCGACAGCACGCTCTGCGGGTTCTGTGCGCGAAATGCGTCGCGCGCCTGCACGTACGCGCCGACGTCGGCGCCGCGAAAGCGATAGATCGCCTGCTTCGGGTCGCCGACAAGAAAGAGCGCGCCGGGCCGGATGCGGAACTGCGTCCAGTCCTTACTATCCGTGCCGACCGCCGGATCCGTGCCGACCGCCGGATCGCAGCACAGACGCCAGAAAATCTCCGTCTGAAGCGGATCGGTGTCCTGGAATTCGTCGACCAGCACATGGCGGTAGCGCTCGCCGAGCGCGCGGCGCACGGCGTCGTGATCGCGAAGCAGATCGCGCGCGGCGAATATCAGATCGTCGAAGTCGAGCAGCGCCGCGGTGCGCTTGTATTCGCGATAGCGGGCGAGGATCTGCTTCGCGTCGTCGATGAGTGCGGCCAGCGCACAGCTCGCAGCCGCCTCGCCGAGCGCGGTCCATGCCTCGTTGCAAGCCTGATAAAGCTCGCTGGCTTCCGCATTCAGCCGTTCACCGTCCGCCTGACTCAAGCCCTGCGCTCTTGCCGCGCGAACCCAGTTTTGTTTCTTGCGATAGGCGCGGAACCTGCCGTCTTTCGTGCAAACGGTCGCGTCGGGACGCGTGACAAGGATGCGCACCAGTGCAGCGGGAGCCGCAGTGTTTGAATTCGACGCAAGCGTCGTGGCCAGTTCCTTCAAGTGGTTCGCGATCTGCGCCGTATCACTCTCCGGCCCGGGAGCGGCTTGCACAAAAGCGGCGAAGGCGGCCGTTGCACGTAAAAATATGTCAAGGCGGACCGCGAGCGCGGGTGGCGTAGCGGCGCGCAGCGTGCGCCGCCGTCGCAGGCTCTCCGCAATTTTTGTCAACAGCGTCACCGTCTCGGCGGGCTTTTCCATCACCATTTCGGTGAGCACACTCGTCTGCGCGCCGGCGAGGCGTTCGCGCAGCCAGCCGTCGACGATTTCGCCGAAAACAAGATCGCCCTGATTGCGCACCATGACGCTCGCGCCGGGATCGAGATCCGCTTCGATGGGATACGGCTTGATGAGGCGTTGGCAGAAGCCGTGGATGGTCGAGCAGGTGATTTCGTCGATGGCTGCGGACGACGCGGCGAGATGGGCGAGTTGCACTGACGACAAGCCGTCAGGCAGCGCGATCCGCAGTTCGGGCCCGATCCGCCCTGCCGACAGTTCAGTGACGAACTCGCGTACGCGCGAGAGCAGCTCGCTGGCGGCAAGCTCGGTGAACGTGACCGCGGCAATGGTGCCCGGCGCGGCGCCGTTGGCGAGCATGAGCGCGATGCGCCCCGCCATCACAGCCGTTTTGCCCGAACCCGCACCTGCTTCGACGAGGAGCGACAAATCGTGAACGCACATCGCGATGCGGCGGGCATGATCGTCGCGGAGCGATTGCGTCTTGCCGTGTGTCATTGTGCCTCCCAGACGGCGGAGAAGTTGGCGAGCCCGATGGCGGCGGCTTGCGCCTTGCGTTTGCAATAGGTCGCACTGGCGTTCGCAGGAAGAGCGAGCGCGAGGTCGTCGTATTTCGAGCCGGCATCGGGGCCGGGCAGAGCCGCACCGGCAGCGAAGCTCGCTCGTGCAGCCTTAAGCCAGCTGGCGAGCTCGCCGAGCGCGGCATCAACGTCGTCGAGAACAAGATTGCTGGCGTCGCGCGGATAGAACAACGACGCGCTGACCCACGTATCCCCGCCCAGGAGCACTTTCACGGCGAAGGCGTAAAGACAGCGCTGCAGTTCGCTGCCTCCGTTAAATCTGATGCCTTCCTTGGGCGTGCGGCCGGTCTTATAGTCGCGAACCGATGCGCCGCTGCGATCCCTTGCAATGTCAAGCCGATCGATGTAACCCTGGACTCTGAATCCTGTGCCGGGAATCGCTACGGGTGCCTGCGCGTTCCAGTAAGGCGGAAGACCGGCGTCGGATTTCGGCGCAGCGCCTCCGAAGGGCACTTCTCCGTAGGCGCTGGCGCCCGGAAGCAGGTCGTCGCGCCAGTTCAGCGCGACGCAAGCCAGCTCACGCGCCTGATCGAGCGCTCGCCGCCAGATGACGGCCGGCGGCAGGGCCCGCTCGTTTTCCCATTCCTTGGCAACGGCCATTGCCGCGCGCTCCACGGCTGCCGCGACGGCAACGTCGTCCGAATGCGTCACGCCATTTTTGCTCTCGAGATCGCGTAACGCGACATCGAGCACTGCGTGGACGAGATTTCCTGTGTCGAGTGCGTCGAGTATCAGTGGTTCAGCGCCGCTCTTCTGCTCGCGCCAGCTCAGCGCATAGATCCACAGATACCCTAGCGGATTGCGCAAGAGGTGCCGCAGCGAACTGGCCGACTGCGTGCGCCCGAGAACGTCGACCACGAGCGGATGATCAGCGCGAACAAGACCATCGTGGGCGGTGATGTCGGCGCGGTGCCAATCGGTCCAACACGCCCGCGCGCTGGTCGCCTGCAGCGATCCTCGGAATTCGGCAGGCCTGCCCATGAGCCGGTCAGTCTCGCTGAATGCGTGGACCGGCGGGCTATAGCGGGCGAGGAGCGTCTCAGTGTCAAACCCGTTCAGGAGCGGGCTGCGTCCCAACTGGCGCCCCTCGCCATTGCGACGCGCGCGCGACAGTACAATCTGTTCGGCTGTGGTCGACAAAATGGTTTCGAAGTCGAGGCGATCCGCGGCGCTTACGGGAAGCGGATTAAACTCGGCGGACGGGATGATGTGTTCCGGAATCAACGGGTCTTCGGCATTGGCGCGCGGCCATTGCGAGGCGTTGAGGCCAAGCAGCCGCACATAGCGGCGCGGCGAAGCCGCGAGCGCGCCGGCCGGCATCCACGCGACGCTGACGGACGCCTCGCGCTCGTCGCTGCACCTCGCACGTTCCAGCGTCACATCGATCGACGCGGCGGGCCCGGCGAGCAGCGCTTCACGCCAGATCGCGAGCGCGCGACCCTTGAGCATGGCTTCGCCGATTTCGCCTGCTGCGTTGACACCGCCGGCGAGCCGTTCGACGAGCGCCAGCAAGGCCGCGCCGCGATCCTGACCATCTGGCCAGTGCTCGGCCTTCACACGCTCGAGCAAACGCTCCCACGCGTCCAGCGACGAAAGAGGTGCATCAGGCGGCAAGATTCGCATCCAGCCTTTCGGCAACGCGTCGAACAATGCCGCGTCCTTGCATAACACGGCGAGACGGCGCAGCCGCGACTGCGAAAGTCCGCGCGCGACGATCTCAGCCAATGCCGCGGCCGCCTGCCCGTCGCGTGTCGCAACGCTTGGCACGCCGTGGACGAAGTGCAGATTGGGATTGGCGTCGGCGCTCAAGCTCAGGAAAAAGTCGTCGTACTCCGCCGTCGACGTGCTCGCGATTGCGATCTCCGAGGCCATGGCTTGCCCGGACGCGAGCAGCCCGCGCACCCAGCGCATCGCTTCGATCGCTTCGTGCAGCGGCGTGGCCGCGCTCACAGTAGTAACGGCGGGCGTCGCGCGCGGCGCACGCGAGATAGCGATATTGCTGCCCTCGAGCCACTTTGGCGTCGCACGCGGGCCGGCGGACCATCGAATCGGCACATGCTTCGCAATGGCCAGCAGCAGTGGACGCCAACAGGGCGCCACATCCGTTTGTCCGGCAATTTCCACGTTGCCGAGCACAGCGCTCGCGTGCTCGATGCGCTGCATGGCCGCCGCAATGAGATCGGCCGGACGCATCATGCCAGGCGCGAGCTGCGCGAGCACGGCGAATTCGAGTTTCGCCACCGCGTCGATGCGCGGATGAACGTGTGCGCGCGCCGCTAGATCGATGCCGGCGAGCCACGCTTTCTGTAAAGTCTGCGTGGCGGCATCGATCATGCCGGGCAGCGACTTGACGCTTTCCAGTTCGCCGATTTCGGTGACGAGCAACGCCGCCTTGAGCGCACCGCGCAGGGACGCGGGATCGATCTGGCGAGCGAAGCCGCCCGCGAGGCGCGCCGCTGCCTGCTCGATCGTCATGACCTGCATGCCGTGCCGTTGCTCACGTGCTGCCGCAAGACGGGCCGTGCGCGCGGCAAGGCCGTCCGGCACTATCAGTGTAGTGCGAGCCATCAAGGCTCCTCTCAATGTCTTAATGAAAAAGCGCCGGCCTGTGTGCGAGGCCGGCGTGTCGCGTGCCTTCGATGCCTTAACCGCGGAAGCGATCAAGGAACGGCTCGATCTCCTTCGACGTTTTCGCGACGAACCGATTGAGCTCGTTGGCGAAATGCCGCATATCGAGCGCCTCGATGTTGCATGCGATGGGCAGGCTCACGAGCGACTGCACTTTCTCGTTCAACTGAGGCTTGGCCACGTTCTTCGAGAAGAGACGCGGGAAGTCGACCGCGCGCTGTGGATTCTGCATCTCCCGCACCATTGCGACCCGATGTTCGCGATAGATCTCATGCTTGTACTTATCCTCGTGGAGGTGCCAGACCTGAAGCGCGACGAAGACGCGCTGCGGCGTTTTCGAGTCGTTGCGGATCTCGTAGAGCACGCGCGGCAAGCGCGGATCCGAAGGCTCGACGATCTTCGGGAAGCGCTCGGGCCAGTCAGCGACTATGAAACGCAGATAAGAATTGTCGTCCTTCACGGACAGGAATCCCTGCGACGTGATCGCTTCGTGAATCATCCTGGCCCGCAACTCGTACCCGAGATCGACGTCTTGGAGCAAGCGGTCCAGCAGCGGCTTGTTGCGCTCATAAAGCACGATCCAGTTCGCATGTTGCTCGGCATTCTGGCCGGAAGACGTCCTGATGACTTCCTTCAGGCGGCGCAATGCCCCGGCGTGGCGCGTCGCGAGCTCCGAAAGATGCCGTTTGACGATGCCGTTTTCGTCATCGGCAATCTCGCTGAGAATGTCGAGATAGCTTGCGAGAAACGCGTGCTGTTGGTCGCCCAGCTGAGCCGATGCGCCGGACGCGTCGAGCACAGTGCGCAGCGGCTGCGCGACCGCCGTGCTCCATTGGGCGTTGATCCAGCCCACGCGTTCGAGCTCCTGTTCGTCGATTGTGAGATACACGAGCAGCAGCTTTCGCCCGGTTACTTCAGCCCACCCGTGGACCGTCCGGCGATAGTCGTTGAGCTGCTCGTCGCCTTCGCCTGCGCCGATCTTGGCTTCGACCGCGACGGCCCAGCCCTGTCCTTCCATGAGCACATCGATGCGGCGCTTGTCGCGCTCAGTGGCGTTCGCCGAACCATCGAACTCCGCGTCGCTATCGAAGTTGGGCATGATGCGATTCCCCTTGATCTTTCGCATCTGCAATTCGGAATGCACGCGGACAATCGCGTCGTTGTCGGTCTCGTAGCGCAACAGTGTGGTGTGATCGCCAGCGGCCTCGCACACGTTCTTCAGGAAGCCGCGCAGGAAATGATCGCCGAGACCGTGATTCTCGCGGGGATCGAGCAGCCACGCGAGCGTCGTGGTGTGTTTTAGCTCGCGCTTTTCGGCCTTGAGGACACGAAACGGATTGAACGATTTCCAGCGGGCCTGCAAGGCAACGGCGAGCGGATCGTGCAGCACATCGAGGAGACTTTTGATATCGGCGAAATCGGGCATGACGTTGTTCTTGTTCTCAAGATCGTAAGTGATGAATCAAGCTGCTGTGGCACCGGACGCGACGCGCCCATCCGCCTCCTCCGAGATATCGGCATGAAGTCGACAATCTTGAACCACATCGTGAGTGTGGCGGACTACAAGGGGGGTATCAATCGATGGCCCAGCCGTTTTCGATGAGCGCGGTCACGGACGTGAAGACATGGACGTCACAACTAGCGCGATCCGCAACGAGATAGCTGCCGGATTCAGCGTCGCCGGAAGCAATCCCGAAGCGGCCGTCAACGTGCTTCAAAGGGATCATCACGGCAGTTGAGCAGCCAACGTGTTGTAGGACATCCCGCGTTTGTTTCAATAAAACGTCCGACCAGTTCTTCGGGGCCACGTCCTACTCCTGTTAATCTGGCTAGCCGGACTCACCCAGCGTCACATGGCTCGCAGACTTGCACTCGCAAATGCGCTGTCATCGAAAAAAGTTTTGCTCGTCAAACATCGACGAGCACTGCCTTAATACCGCTGACAAGCTGCCTCCCGACACCATCCTCCTCCAGCAACCGACCGAATTTGGCGAGATGAGCCCGGTCCTCTTCCTCCAGGCGCGCGATCAAGTTCAAGCGCTGCAACTCGCTTTCCGGCAATTCGACAAGCGTGTCCGCGGTCAAGCCAAGACTTTGTAGGACATCAGGAACCGTCTTCTGTTTTTTTTCGGTGAGCCACCGACTCGCCAATCTTGTGATCTGTAATAGGGGCACTCCTTGGAGCGCCGCGGCAAGGGCTCGCTCTTTGATGTCGTGGCAAAGGTTCATCATCGTTCTATGTTGCATGGTCTCCGAACCGGGCCATGTCGCTGCCGCTTGGTCGGTTACAAAGATCGCCCACGAGTTCAGGTTAGACAGAAACTCGCGCAGGCTATCGAGCGATACCTGTTGGATGCCGGGGGCTTCCGCCAGCCAGCGTCTCAAGACCCTTGCGTGGGCTGGCTGCAGCGCTTCGGTATCGAGCGCCTCGGGACTTATCGGTTTCGTCATCAGCGTGATTGAAAGCAGAAAGACATGCTTTAGCAATTCCACGAGCGCAGACATCAAGAGCCGGTCGTATCCATTCCCACAGCCATGGACCAGATCTCGGATCGGAACAAGCTCTGCGGTGCTGTCGAGCAGTCGGATAACTGCGTCCAACGACTGTCGGACGAAGATGCCAACATCGGGGGCAGTTGAATGTCGACTGCCAGCAATGTTGAGTATCCGTACCGGATAGCGTGACAGGAATTCAGCCAGTTTTTCCAGTGACTGCCCCGGAGTGAAAGCGATGCATGGCTTCTCGTACTTGCGCGCAAATTCGGCGGTTCGCCTTGAACCGCCTGTCAACGGCTCCGCCATCGTGAAGATGATCGTTGCGTCACTGTCGCGGACGTTCCATTCTGTGCGCTGAAGATACGACGCTGAAGGCGTTTCGATTAGTTGGAACCTCAGGTCGAGGACGCCTGCCTCGGTTCTTCGACCCTTCGGACACCATCCACCGTGCTCGACTTCGTTGTCAATCGCCCACTCCGATCCTGCTTGATCGGCGCCCGTCTGCCCTCCCGAAACGACTTTGAGCGCCTGCCGAACCAGTTCGACCTTCATTCGCCCCTCGCCATATCGAGACGTCGGCAGATACGCGATACGGCGTCTGCGTTTCGCTCGGTCAGATCGGATGAACTGACCGCTACGTGGAGCACATCGCGCAGCTGTGCCGCGCGCCGACGCCCATGTACCTTTGCCCCGTTTTTGAGCGCCGTATCGACGCCGTCGACGTCGCACGTGCGGCAGCACAAATCCAGGTAGGCGTTCCAAAAACGCTCGCGTGTCTTTGCAAGTGTGCGGTCAGAGTGGATTAGCCTTCGCTGCACTTCGGCATATCGGCCGTGGATATACCCACCGAGGAACGGAGGGCATCCGCTCAGACCGAGGGTGTCGGCCGTGGGCTCCGGGCCGGCCAACATACGCGGGTCATTCTCCTGTTCGCTTTCGAAACGGATGTCGAGCGCACCGAACGCCAGTTCCGGTTCGAGGTCGAACGGGCTGATGTAGCCGAGCACCGTTGCGAGCTTAATTTCGCGCGACAGTTTGCTGCGCACGAGGAACGAAAACATCGCGTCACGAAGCCGCCCGTCGAAATTGAGCGGCCGCAGTTCAGCTTCTTCGAGTGTCGGCTGCCAAAGCGCGTCGATTTCGGCAAACGTCGCGCAATCGTCGAGCTGGCTGAACCAGTTGCGCAGGGTGTGAGGTGTCAACCGAGAACTCCTAGACGATCGCAGAAATGCTGATGATGCATTCAGCAAGAGACACGTCGCGTCTCTTGCCGATGGCAGCTTGCGCCAATCGCGCGCCTTATATTCAGTTGCTCCAGCCGGCCTCAATCAGGCCCGCATCGAGCTGCCGGAGGATGTCCAGCGCACCGCCAGCGAAGCCGACGCCATCCTTGGGATTTGTGGCCGACTCACGCACGTTGATGCGGATCAACCGATGGCGCGCGTGTCGCTGGCTGAAGTTACGCACAGTTGGCAGCGCCTTGCCCGCACCGATTTCGACGACGACGGGGCGCTGCACGGACGCATACCAGGCCCGCAGGCGAGCCTCCTGCGCATTCGCATCGTTCTCGACCCAGCAGGCGTCCCAGAACATCAGGATGTTAGGGCGCGCGAGTCTGCCGCAATTCGGGCAATGCGGCATCCCGCCGACGATGCGCGCGGTATCAATATCGACGGTGGGTTTGAACTCATCCGCCGGCCACGTTCTTTGACTGCAGGCCGCCACGCACTGCAGTTGGTGGATGGTGCCGTGGCACTCATGGATGCGGCCCGGCGCGAAGCCCGCTTTCTGAAACTGACCGTCCACGTTGCTTGTGAAGACGAAGGCACCGCGCGACATCTGCGCGGCCCACTTCCGCAGGATCGAAAAGCCCTCGTGCGGCTCGGTTTCCCGATAGAGCCGCAGGCGATGACCGTAGAAGCCCCAGGCGAGTGCTGGGTCTTTTTCGAAGCGCTCGGCCGTCGCCATTTGCTCGAAATTGAAACCCTCGTGGCGGAGCGCCGGGTAGGCGCGCCAGAAGCCTTCTTGCCCCCGGAAATCGGGCAGGCCGGAATCGACGCCCATGCCAGCACCGGCCGTGATGAGCAGGCCGTCCGCGTCCTTGATCCAGGAAACCGCTTGGTCGACGTTCTCGGTTGTGTCCATCGTTGCTGCTTGCTCGTGAAGTTCAGGATCCAGTTTTCGGCCTACTGCCAGATCCGGCCGACGGCCGTTCCTGCTCCCGACTGTGCGTCGGCCTTCAATCGAAGCAGCCTGCGCAGAAATCGTCGCCGAAAAAACGGTTGAACAGTTGGGTCGGCTTGAACTTCCCGTCGAGCAAACCGAAATGTGTTCCTATTGCCCTGCCTACAGACAGCAGATTGTTGGCGGCAGCGCGAGATCCCGCAGCCCCGGAAGCGATTAATTGCTGCGCGCGGGACGCACCGTCTTCAAATCTACGGTAGACGCAACCCGTAAGCCCCGCACACAGCAGACAGACCTTCTCGCGTTCGTCGCTCGGGACGAACTCAAGATCACCACCATTCGCCACACGCAGCCCCTCTTCGCCGCCTGCGGCGATGAGGCGAACGTGTTCGAGACTGCGGTCGTGGCAATCAAATTCGCGCTCCTCCAGCGGGTAGCGATAGCTCGTGAAGTTCTCGGCTGTCGCCGCGTTCTCTTTATTCGGGTGATTCGTCAGCCACTGGCGGAATGCATCGTCACTGGCGTCCCCTTGTTCGCTCTCCCGATACCCGAGGTATTGGACGATGACCGTCTTGAAGGGATGAACGATCGGCACGCTGTTTCTCATTCTTCCCGTTCGGACCGCGGCGCCACCCGCCACCGGTTCAATCGGCCCGGCGGGCGCCGCCGTTGCATGCACCGCTGCACCCGCGTCGGGATCGATCTCGCGCGCGAGACAGCGCAAGTCGTAGCCAATCATAAACAGGGACGCTTCGAACGCGTGACAGCGCGCGGCCAGTGGATCGCGGTCGTCGAGCGATTCCAATGACGCGAACAACTGCGGATTACGTTGCAGCACCGATTGAATGATCCAGCCAGTTTGAACCTGCCAGCGCGCCCAAACGTGCTTTGGAGTAGCCCCGGTATAGAACTGCGGCGCCGCTAGGAGGCCCAGGCCCAGTTCCCCTGGGTTGCGCACCTGATCGCCGCGCGCCTCGCCCGAGGGGAATAACAGGCCATTTTCGACGTGCTGTTGCGGCGACTCCGTCTCGTGCCGGAAGATGGCAAAAAGCATCGCCAGCGCCGCCCCAACACGGCTGTCGTAAATGGGCGATCCTGTCGTATCGAAGATCGCGTGGATCTTGGTCATTCCGGAGTCGAAGCGTTCGACGTTCTCGGCCGTCAGTTGATCCGTATCGACCTCGCCATCGAGGGAGAACAGCGGCGCAAGCCCCGACAGGTAAGCGCATAACCTGCCCTCGTCCCGCTTACGCTCGATGAACGGCCTGGCTGAGCTGACGCCGCCCCATTCCAGGATGGCGAACGCCGCCGTGGCCGCGGCCGTTTCGTCTCCGGCGTCGACACTGGCACGCAGCCAGTTCCCCAGTTCATGCAGAGATTGGCGCGTGCTTTCCCAGTCGTGGGAAACGATCGTTTTGCCGTGCCGATTCGTGAACTTCGCGTTCCAGTAATAGCGCTGCAGCACTTCCTCGATGCCACGGACCTTCACGTCGAGGCCGCCGGGCACGGCTTTACTGGTTGCAAATTTCAGATGTATGTCGAGTTCGGGCAAGCGCGTCGCCAACCAGTCGCAGAATCGGTCGGCGGCTCCGCCTGGCCTAAGGAATTCTGTTTTCATCATGTTCTTGTTGGGTTGGACGGCAGTGGGAATGGGAAATATACCGACTAATACGCGACCAGTCACAGGCACAGAAGCGACCGGGCTTGAGTAGAAAAGTATGGTGATTCGGCGGACGCAATCTTTCAGCGTGACGTATCAACGAGCGGTGCATCCTTCAGCAAGGCCGCATTGATCTCCTTCAACACCGCGAGTGCGCTGCCGCGGAGGCCGATCGCCGTGTCATGGCCAACGTGTTCATCGTCGAGATTGATGCGAATCAGCGGCGCGCCAAACGTCTCTGCAAAGAGGCGGATACTCGGGACCGCCTGCCCTGCGCCGATCTCAACGACAACCGCGCGTTCGATCGCGGCGGCCCAGTCGTGCAGATGCGCCTGCTGTCTTGCGGTGCGCGCTGGAATCCAGGCGTCGTCCGCAAACAAGAGGAAGTTTGGACGCGCAAGTCCGCCGCAGTTCGGACAGCTGGGCGGCTCCGAGGCGCCGCTGTTCGATGCGCCCGCTGGCCAAAGCCGGTCCGAACAGGGCGTTGCGCACTGGAGCGTATGAATCGTCCCATGGCATTCGACGATCCGGTCTTCGGAAAAGCCCGCCGCCTGGAAGTGGCCGTCCACGTTGCTCGTGTAGACGAAAACGCCGTGGCGCTTGGTCGACGCCCATTCGCGAATTAGCTGGTAGCCGTCGTGCGGCACGCTATGCCGGCAGACGTCGAGTGCGCGGCCATAAAACGTCCAGGCCTGCGAGGGCTGCTTGGTGAAGCAGTCTCCCTGAGTCAACGAGCCAAGCTGACGTTCGCTCATACCAGCGGGCATGAGCGTGGTCCATAGACCGCCCGAGCCGCGAAACGCCGGCAACCCGGAATCGACGCTCATTCCCGCGCCTGCGGCGATGACGATGGCGTCCGCCGCGCGGATGAGTTGCGCGGCGCGCGCGATCCCGTGATCTCGATTCAGATTTTTGGCGTAATCCATGTTGGCCTCGGTGAGAGTCGTGCGACGTATCTGAAGGTCTCGAACGATATCGCCCTTAGAGGACAGGTCCCGTCCCTCGTAGATCCGGGACCGACATGGAGAAAACACAGAAACTGCGGCCGAAAGCATTTGCGCGTCCAGCCCTGACGGATCGTCGTGACGCAAGCTGCATCCGCTTCGAGCGACTCGCTTCATCCACGAAGCCTTCACGAAAATCGCCTGAACTGTCAACATAGCATCGGGCCGAGCCGCTGACGGCCGCGCGGCAGCGCCTACGGCAGCTTTAAGCTGAAAAACTGGCAACTGCGCGAGAACCCTTGCCATGCAAAAGATGACTTCAACGAGCACTGTTTTCGTAAAGCTTAAACTCAAGCCGGGGACGCTGGAGCGATACCGGTTACCGGACATCCCGTACCGCGTCCCTGCACCCTGCTTAAAGGAGGCCCTGCTTGACGGCGGGGACCTGCCGCTAGCCGAGATGTTGCGCGGGCTGCAACAGCAGAGTCGGGATGGAGAAGCGCAGTGGCAGCAACTCGAGCCCGCGATGCATTGAATCGCGAGCTGCTGGCGCCCGATGACCCTTGCGAGGTGATTTCAGCCAGTGGCAGCCATTGGTGGCTCGAGGTCGGCCGAGTCAATCTCAGCGCCGAGCTCATCACCATCCAGCGAGGCACCTCGCTGATCGCTGCGATCACCGCCCGAGGCGACAGGCGCTTACGAGTGGCAGTGTTTCGCCCATTGGACGCAAAGAGCGCGGAATACTTAATCGGACTGGGACAGGTGCCGCATCCTGAGCACGGTGTCTGCATGCGTGAGAACAACTGGGAGTACGCACTCGATTGCGCCGCTGGGAACGGCAACTACTACGCCGCCAACCGAGGCGAGGCGTACCTGTCCTACTGGGAAAAAGGCCTGGGCATCAGTTCCGACGGCACCGATGTGCCCGAGTGGCGGAGCCAAATGGACCTCGTTGCCCGGTCTGCCCCGCAAGTGGTCACAGAGTTAGACGTCTACTGCTCCCTGTCCGGGAATGATGACGCGAAACTTGTTGCGAACACTTGCGCAGGCTGAAAAAAAGCGGACCGCCGAACTCATTCAAGCGGCGCGTCCCACCGAGAACCTTGAGTCAATCGATCAAAAGCGAAATCCGTTCACCGCACGATACAACTGCGCGGGCCGTTGCGCGCCGTACACAAACTCCCCGGGTAGTTGCTCAATGCATAACTCGTCCTTCAACCGGCGACGAAACACGCTTTTGTCTAGCGGACGGCCGAGAATGGATTCGCACGTCTGCTGCAACTCGGTCAGCGTGAAACGGGCCGGCATCAGATGCAATGGCAAAGCGGCGCGAGACACCTTGTCGCGCAACATGGCCAGCGCGGCGTCGACCAAGTCGGCATGATCGAATGCAAGACCTGAACCCGGCGCATAAGCGTCGCGCCACTCGATCGCATCGGTCGCGCGGCCAGCGACGGCATGGACCTGATCGCTCGGCAGCAATGCGTAATAGAGCACGCTAAGTGACCATCCGCGCGGGTCGCGTGCCGCGCCGCTGAAGGTGGCGACCTGCTTCAAAAACGGCACATCGACGCCCGTTTTGCCCGACAGAACACGCTGCGCCGTCGCGTCGAGATGGGCGTCGTCTCCGGGATTCAATATGCCGCCCGGCAAAGCCCACTTTCCAAATTCCGGCTCATTGGCGCGCCGGACCATCAGCACGCGCAGACTGCGGTCCTGGATCGTAAACAGGGCGATGTCGGTGGTGACCAACGGAAAAAGTTTCTTCATCTGCTTAGTTGCAATCTGTCACTATGCGGTAATAGGATGCTAAGTAGTGTAATGCAACTAAGTAGGAAGCGCATGCGAAGACTGTCTGCGCTTCTATGAAACGACTCGAATCGGGGGATTTCTTGAAGAAAATCTGGAACGAAGACGACATTTCGCTGGATGCGCTGGCCGCGCATATCGCGGATTCGGGAGTCGTTCACGACGCAAACGCAGCCAGGATCATCTTGCACACGGAGTCCGGTCTCGCCTATCAGGTGACGGCTGACGAGAACAAGAAATTCATCCGCTTCACCACGTATTTTCCCGTCGCGCTACACGCGTCCGGTGAGCAGAAGCACGAGCTGGAGCACAGCCTCAATTCGCAGGTTTTCATGGCGTCGTTCTGGATCGACGACGACAACGATCTCGTTGTCGACTATCCGCTTCCTTTTGGCTATGGGCTGATCGCGGGAAATTTCATGGCAGTGCTGCATCGCTTTGCTTCCATGCTCGACTTCGTAGTCCGCGAAAAAAACGACGAGGGGCTGATTCTTCTCGGCCCGAACGCGGCTCAGACCCGCGACGAAGAGGAGATCGATCCGGACGACAGGTCCGTGCAAATTACCGAGAGCGCAGGCCTGCTGAATTGAAGCGTCGAAACGAAAAAGAACCGCGTCCGCGACGGGCGGGCATCACAAGAACAAGAACAATGCATCTCAGACGACTACGGGGTTGACAATGAACCAACTGGAAAGATTCGAAGGCTGTCTTCTGGGACTCGCCTGCGGCGACGCCGTCGGAACGACGGTCGAATTCAAGCCGCGCGGCAGTTTCAAGCCCGTCACCGACATGGTGGGCGGCGGCCCATTCGGATTGAGGCGCGGTGAATGGACCGACGACACATCGATGGCGCTTTGCATCGCCACGAGTCTCGTCGAACATCGCTGCTTTGATGCGCGTGACATCATGAACCGCTTCTGCCGCTGGATGGACAAGGGCTATCTGAGCAGCAACGGCTCCTGCTTCGACATCGGCGGCACAGTCAGCGACGCGCTTCACCGCTACAAGGACACGGGCGACGTCTATTCGGGCGCAGAAGACCGCTATTCCGCCGGCAATGGCTGCATCATGCGTCTGGCGCCGGTCCCGATGTTTTTTCATGCGGATGCAGCCACGGCCGTTCAAAAATCCGCCCTCAGTTCGCGGCTCCCGCACGGCGCGCAAGAATGCGTCGATGCAACCCGCCTGTTCGCCGCCATGCTGGTCAGTGCGTTCGGCGGAGCGTCAAAGGAAGAGGTCCTGAGCGGGCCGCATCTTCCCGTTGACGTATGTGCGAGCGTCAGGACCATCGCGGACGGCTCGTACTTTCGCAAGGACGAAGACGATATCCGCAGCTCCGGTTATGTGATCGACAGTCTCGAAGCTGCGCTGTGGTGTTTCGCATCCACATCAACATTCGAAGAGGCCATTCTTCGGGCGGCCAATCTCGGACAGGATGCCGACACGACCGCTGCAATCTGCGGTCAGATTGCGGGCGCGCATTACGGTGTCGGCGGCATTCCCCGGCGCTGGCTCGACGTGCTGGTGATGCGGGAGGACATCCGCAGCCTCGCGAATGCACTGGCCGCCGGTCCGCATAAACAATAAACTGAGGTCGATGCCCACGCCTCACGTGAGCGTCGAAGGCTTCGACACTCAAACCCCGACCGGGTGCATGCGAATGAACGCAGAAAGAACACAAGAAACGTCATTGCTGACCGGTTGCGAGCGATGCTGGCCCGAATCCGCCGAGGCCGCATGGAAGGCGCGAAGCGATCTGCGCGAACGCGCCATGTGGATCTACGAATCCCACTTCAACGTCCGCGGTCTGGAGTGCCAGCACTGCACGCGCAGATTCGTTTCGGTGTTCACCGAGAACATCGACTGGGCGCACGGCGACGACACGCAGAACTGGATGATGGCACCGGTCACTGTCAGTGAGTACCGCCGCTTGGAGGCGTTACTTGCATCTTCCATCGAAGCGGCGCTGCGCGTGGTGCCTGCGGCGCGCCGGAGCCTGTGCCGCCATCATCCGTCCGGCGACGATGCGCGGACGTTCTGGACGACCGGAATCGACATCGGCTTGCAGGACTGAACGGTTTCTGTGCCTCGTTCAGCGGTCCATTGCCTCCACGGCTCGCTCGAACGCCTGCCTGAAGGCTGAACCAGGACGCCTTCATCGAACGAAAAAGCGCCATCGCGGCGGATGAACTCCACGTAGTCACGGACGCTCAGGCAGAAGCTGCAGGCTTTGAAGTATCGCTTCGTCTCGCAGATCATAAAGTCGACGAACGCCGGCATCCGCTCGATCGCTTCATTCGTGTCGATCAGGCCTTCGCGCTCCGGCGCACCGAGAAGGTGGAACGGGTTCTCTTGATGTGCGCCGAATCCACACCAGCCAAACTTCGGATACCCGGTCCCCCCCCGCCACTCCGGATAAAGATCTTGTCGATGCGTGAAGATGCACTGATCGGTCAGCGTGATCATGAACACGCTCAGCACGAAATCCAGACGGTGACGCGGCGCGATTACCGCCAGATCCTGCGCGACGTTCGCCTACTCCGGACCGCCGAAGAATACAGCCGCCTCGTCCTTCATGATTTCCTGCGCGACAATTCTGTTCGGACGCGTCAGCCCGATACGCCAGAGGTCTTGCGGAAACGCTGTTGAAAAGTACGCTTGCATGGATTCAGCCGATGATCGAAAAAAGTCGGGGCGGAGCGCGATACAAGCGCTCCACATGGATATCGACAGGCGTGAGCTTTTCTTGATGAAGCGCCGGAATGCCATCCACTTTGGTTCCGGCCCCGTCCCTCTGCGGAAATGCGGCACGTGCGTCAAGGCGTCGTTCTCGCCTATGCAGTAGTCGCCGACCTTCGCCGCAATACCGAACCCTGTGTTGGTGTCGCTCACGATCCCGGTACTTCGGCCATTGTGCTCGACGGTCAGCAACACATCGCTGTCCACCACGCCATCACCATCGACGGTACGGCTCGCCGGCACGCCGGCGCGATAAACCAGCGCGGGCGGCGGGAGCGACTTCGCTTGCCGAGCGCGCCACAGCACCGTGCCGAAAAAGGGAGGCCGCGCCGGATTGCCGCTTTGTGTTGCGCATCATTCGGCATGAAATCGGGCGGCCTTTTATCGGGTACATTGTTTCGAGACATATTCAAGCTTCGATAGCACTGCGCAGTCAGCTAAAGCGGACACTGACGATAGCATGCGCCAATGGCTCGTCCTGTTCGTCGAGATCCCCGGTGACGGTAAGGCGGATCGGCTCGTCATCAAACGCCGGGCCAGCGAAGACAGAATGCCCAGTAATGGTTGCGTCATGCGTTTCTCCCATCCCCGTTGAATCGACGTTCACCGGCCTTCGGGGCAGAGGCATGGCGACGCTTTAGCAGTATTTATGAGTCGCGCTGCAAGTTGTGCTTTAAATCCGCGACGTGCAACAAAGGAAGGTTACCGCAAGAGGATCAGTCGGGGCACGGCGTCCACTGCCGACCAGACAATCGCGTTCTGACCGTACTTCGTGCCGATCGCCTTCGCTGCTTCGAGCGAAAGGCCAAGGACGAGAAAACTCGCTTCGCCGGGTCAGCCGTTCGACGGATGTTTGCCGATAGCTTCAATTGTGACCAGTCCACGCCGCTTCAGGTCCGCGGCCAGCGCCGCCGTACGCGCTGCGTTGGCCTCGGCACCGCAGTTCTCGCTGAAAGGGTTGCACGCCGTGAGGAAGGCGCTGCATGGCGTGTCATAGGTGCCGTGCAGCGCAGCCAGATGGGGATTGGTCTGTCCGATTTTCAGCGTCGTCGATGCAGCGTCGAGAACGATGTAGTCCGTCTCCAGATACGCCTTGATCGTCTCGCCGGAAATGTTCGAGTCGGAAAACAAAAAACCCTCCGAGAATGGAGGGTCGACGCTTGACCCGCTTGGTTTCTCTGTCAAGAGCCACATTCGCTTTCGCGTTCCACCTTGCCCGGGAAGCAGGTTGGCATGGGCGTCGACCCAATTCCGAATGTCCCTCGGATTTAAACACATGCCTCAATTGCTCGTCAAGCAGGCCTCCATCTGTTACCCGGACGTCGTCTTCAACGGGGGAAGCCGCAATTGGATTCTGTACGATAGCTACTGTCTGCATCCGTCACTGTTGACGTAAAACCCGACAAAAAGTCTGGGAAGTGGCACGATCTTTAGAAAAAGGTATGTGATGCCATGAAACCATTCGGAATCCTTAACACGAAACTCCTGGAATGCTTTGCAGTACGAGCGAGGCCAGCATCATCAATCTCGGCAGGATCAGTTCAAGCGGCGGCGACGTATTCCTGATCTCGCGC
>NZ_FCOL02000048.1 GCF_001544515.1 Caballeronia terrestris | reverse complement strand
CGTCGGAGCGAAGCGAGGACGGAGCCAAACGGAGCGCATACCACTCAGAGGAAGTGCGCGTTGCCACAGTGGGTCCGCGAGCCAAGCCCGGCTCCGCCGTGAGGGCGACACTTACTCTCCAGCGCCAATCCGTTTTTATGCGAGTGAGGGTTGGTTAGCACTGGCGGTTGGAAGCTGCTTTCTTTGCTTACTTTCTTTGCAGCAGCAAAGAAAGTGAGTCCCGCCCCGGACAGGGGCAGAGCCAATAGACCGATAAGAAAGCAAGTTCAATCGGAGCACGAGCGCATCAAACGGTCTCAACAACCCAACCCCGCAAAAAACGAGGCTCATCGTGCAACTGCAAACGGCAAGCGTGACCGACGCAGGCGGCCGCAGCCGCAACGAGGATGCTTATGGACAATGGCGCCGCGAGCCACTGCTGGCGTGCGTCGTCGCGGACGGCGCGGGCGGACATGCGGGAGGCGCCACCGCGTCGCGCATCGCGGTCGACACCGTGCTCGCCGAACTGGAGCGCGTCGCGGCGCGCGACGCCGTGCTCAACGGAGCGACGCTGCTGCGCGTCTTGCTGCGCGCGAACGACGCCATCGTCGATGCCCAGGAGCACGGCAACGGCCTTGAGCACATGCGTTCGACGGCGGTTCTTTTCGGCATCGACGAAACGGCGCAGCTCGCCGCCTGGGCGCATTGCGGCGATACCCGGCTTTATTGCTTCCGCGACGGCGCGACGTGCGTGCAGACACAGGACCACAGCCTCGTGCAGAGCATGCTCGATGCGAACCTTTTACCGAGCCAGGACGTGCGCCATCATCCGCGCCGCAACGTGCTGTTTTCCGCGCTCGGGACGGCGGACGACTTGCAGATCGCGGTATCGCAGGAACCGTTCGCACTCGCCGACGGCGACGCGTTCCTGCTCTGCACCGACGGTTTCTGGGAATATGTCGACGAAAGCGCGATGATCGGCGCGATAGGGCGCGCCGCGTCGCCTTCTGCGTGGCTCGAGCTGCTCGCCGCGCACGTGCGCGCAGCAGCCAAGCCCGGTCACGACAATTTCACCGCGACGGCCGTATGGATCGGCGACGCGCAGAAGACCATCCTGCGCACGCGTTGACTTGGGATCAGGCCGCCGCCTTCGCCGACGGCAGACGCGAGACGAGCCGCAACGACACGGTCAGCCCTTCGAGCTGATAATGCGGCCGCAGATAGAACGTCGATGTGTAATACCCCGGCGCGCCTTCCACTTCCTGCACCTTCACCTCGGCTGCCGCGAGCGGCTTCTGCGATTTGGTGTGTTCGGACGAATTGGCCGGATCGCCATCGACGTATTGCGTGATCCAGCGGTTCAGCCAGTTCTCCATGTCGGAGCGCTCCTTGAAGGTACCAATCTTGTCCCGCACGATGCACTTCAGGTAATGCGCGAAGCGATTGCACGCGAACAGGTACGGCAGACGAGCGGCGAGCGCGGCGTTCGCCGTAGCGTCGGGGTCTTCATACTCGAACGGCTTTTGCAGCGACTGCGCGCCGATGAACGCCGCGAAATCCGAGTTCTTCCGATGGATCAGCGGCATGAAACCGTTCTTCGCCAGTTCCGCCTCGCGCCGGTCGGAGATCGCGATTTCGGTCGGGCATTTCATGTCGATGCCGCCGTCGTCGGTGGGGAAACTGTGCACCGGCAGCCCTTCGACCGCCCCGCCCGACTCCACGCCGCGAATCCGCGAACACCAGCCGTACAGCTTGAACGACCGGTTGATGTTGACCGCCATCGCATAGGCCGCGTTGGCCCAAGCGTACTTGCTGTGATCGGCGGAACCGGTGTCTTCCTCGAAATCGAACTCGTCGACGGGCTCGGTTTTCGCGCCGTACGGCACTCGCGCGAGAAAGCGCGGCATCGCGAGGCCGATATAGCGCGCATCCTCCGATTCGCGCAGCGACTTCCAGCTCGCATACTCCGGTGTCCCGAAAATCTTCGTCAGGTCGCGCGGATTGGCAAGTTCCTGCCACGAATCCATCTGCAGCAGGCTCGGGTCGGCGGCCGCGATGAACGGGGCGTGCGCCGATGCGGCCACCTTCGACATTTCGCCGAGCAGTTCGACATCAGGCGGGGTCTGGTTGAAGTAGTAATCGCCGACGAGCGCGCCGAACGGCTGGCCGCCGAACTGGCCGTATTCCTCTTCATAGATGCGCTTGAAGAGCGGGCTCTGGTCCCACGCGATGCCCTTGAAGCGCTTGAGCGACTTACCGAGGTCCTTCTTCGAGATGTTCATCACCCGTATCTTGAGCATCTCGTCGGTTTCGGTGTTGTTGATCAGATAGTGCAGTCCGCGCCACGAGCCTTCGAGCTTCTGGTAATCGGGATGGTGCAGGATCTGGTTCACCTGTTCGGTCAGCTTCAGGTCGATCTCGGAGATCATGCTCTGGATCGTGCGGATCGCGTCGCCGGAGATGAGCTGCGTCTTCGAAAGCGCCTGCTGCGCGAGCGTCTGCACCGCCGTCTGTACGGCGTTCATCGCTTCGTCGCTCTTCGGGCGGAATTCCTTGTTCAGGAGCGCGGAGAGATCGCTGCCTTCTAGCGTGGCACCCTGCGTCCCGGGCTGGCTTTCGGCGGACTTCGGAATGTCGGACATGGTCGTTTTCCTTGCTGCAAGGACACCGCGGAAGGCTGAAAAGCCGCGTTCATTCGCCTGCTGCGGACGGTTTCTGCGGCGCGGCGGCAAGCGTCTGGAGCAGCGCCGGGTCTTCGAGCACGCGTGCGATCAGTTCCTCGGCGCCCGTCTTGCCGTCCATATAGGTGACAAGGTTCGCAAGCTGGGTGCGCGCTTCGAGCAGCCGGTTGAGCGCATCGACCTTGCGCGCGACGGCGGCCGGCGAAAAGTCGTCCATCGTCTCGAACGTGATGTCGACGCTCAGGTTGCCTTCGCCCGTCAGTGTGTTCGGCACCTGGAACGCGACGCGCGGGTTCATCGCCTTCATGCGGCTGTCGAAGTTGTCGATGTCAATTTCCTGGAACTTGCGCTCGCCGACGGGCGGCAGCGGATCGGCGGGCTTGCCGGTGAGGTCGGCGAGCACGCCCATCACGAACGGCAGCTGGATCTTGCGCTCGCTGCCGTAGGTTTCGACGTCGTACTCGATCTGGACGCGCGGCGCGCGATTTCGGCCGATGAACTTCTGACTGCTGGTTGCCATGACGCCTCCGTGCGTGTTCGGGCTTCACGTTCATAAAGACGATTGGGTGGCTCGGCGATTGAAACGCCGGGCTTTTCGTGTGCTGCGACAGCTCGTCCGTCCTTCGTCATTCGTCGCGCGTGCCGGCGATCAGGCGGAGCTGCGCGAGGCCGTCGGGCGCGAGGTCCTGCATGATCGCGACGAAATCCTTGTCCATCAGCGAGCGCGCCCGGCGGATCAGGAGCGGCGCGGGATTGGTCGGCTCCGTGCGTTCGATGAAGGCGCACACGGATTCGAGCAGCCGGATCGCGTCTTCGCGCGTCGCGAGCGCGCCGCCGCAACAGATGGGCGCGAGTTCGGGCGGCGGCGGCTGAGAATCGGCGTGGGGCGCGGATTCGACTCGTCGCTCGGTTTCGACGGAAGCTTCGCGCTGCGCCAACTCTGCTTTCGCGGCGGGCTGCGCCTCCGCCGCCTTCGCCTCTGCTTCCGCGGCGACCTGCGCCTCCGCCTTCGCTTCTGCCTCCGCGGCGGCCTTCGCCTCCGCTTCCGCGGTGGCCTGCGCCTCCGCCGCCTTCGCCTCCGCCTCCGCCTTCGCCTCCGCCTCTGCCGCAGCCTGCGCAAGCGCCGCGCGTCCCGCCGACGCGACCGACTGCGCGATGCCCATCATCATCGTCAGGCTCGGGGCGTTCTCGGAGCCGAAGCGCTCCGTCATCCGGTTCGCCAGCGCCTCGACCGCCTGCGGCAGCGCGAGCGCGTCGGCGAGGGCGTTCGCGTCCTCGGCGAGCACCGCGCCGAGGACGCCCAGCACGAACTGCAGCGTCATCCCGCTCGCGCCCTCCGGCGCCGCCAGCCTGCCCTGCGCGATCAAAATGTCGCGCACCGTCAGGCGCTCGCCGCGCGTAAGGCAGACTTCGGCCGAGCGCAGGTCGTGGAGCAGCGTCGAGTGGTCGTCGAACGGCGTGTAGGGATCGGCGAGCGCGGCGAGCGCATTCACGCGCAGCGCGGGGTCGTTGCCGTCCTCCGCGTCGAGCGGCGGATACAGGCCGTCCCAATAGCGCTCTAGCAGCCCCAGGAGCAGCCGCAGTCCCGCATGAAAGCCTGCGAGCCCCGCGACGTGTGTCGCCGCGCGTGCATAAATCAGCGCAAGTCGCAGGTCCTTCGAGCGGCCGAGCTGCGCCGCCGACCGGTCCATCACCTCGCGCCACGGCGGCTCTTCGGCGGCCGTCTCGAACTGGCGCTCGGGCTTGCCGCCCGCGAGCGCGGCGAGTTCGAGGAACGCGGGATCGTATTCGAGATCGATCCCGCAAGGCGGCATCGATCCGGTCGGCGCGAGCAGGGGTTCGATATCGGGCATCACGGCCTCCTCGCTCAGAATTCGCCGCAGCCGTGCTCGCCGTTCACGACGAGGCAACTGTTCAGGTTCGGCCGCGAGCGCACCCGTTTCCACTCGACCGCGAGCGAGTCTGCAACGCTTTCCGGCTGTTGCAGCGCGAGGATCGGCTCGGTCGATCCCACGCAGATGTTGATGCCGCCGAGGTTGCTTTCGTAGACGAAGCTCTGCTCCTGCGCCGTGAAGAGCGGCTGCAGGCCTGAGCGGTTGAAGATGGCCGGGTCGATTGGACGTTCGGGCGGAGGTGTGATGGTCAGCGTGCCCGGCACGACCGTGACCAGATAGCCGACCGGCGACGAGAACGTGCCGTCGATCGGATAGCGTCCAGGCGGCGAGGCGGGGGTGGCGGTGCTCGTGAGCGGGCCTGCCGTGAGGGCGTTGCCCTGCGTGTCGCTCGTGACGAGGCCGCTCGTGGTGAAACCGAACGGCCCGTTGGGCGCCCCTTCGACGCGTGTCTGATCACCGATGTCGACCCTGACCGACGGCCGGGCGACGTAGACGAAGTGATTGGCATTGAGCGGCACGTTGCCGGGCCAGCTACAGGTTCCGGGGAACGAGCAGCCGTAGAAGTTCGGCTGCGCGCCGCCGGGATCGAGGCCACCGCGCGTCTCGCCCTGCCATGTCGATGCCCAGACATGCCACGCGTCTCCCGAAACAAGCCGGCCGTTGCCCGGATTGGCGAACACACCGTTCTCCATCACGAGGTCGATCTTGCCGCCAGCGCGCACGGTGGTGGCGCCGAGCGCGATGCTGCCGTTCGTCGATGTGGCCTGGAGAATGCCGCTCAGTGTGGAATCGGTGACGCCGATCGCAGTGGCGCTTTGCGTAGTCCAGTCGAAGCTCTGGGCACTCAATGGCCCGATCGCGAAGCTGCCCAGGTTGGAGAACGTCACGTTGTTCGCGTTCGAGATCGCGAGCGTGCCGACGTCGTTGCCCGCGTCGATCAGGGTGAAATTCGTGTTGCCCGCGAGCAGGAGGCCGGCCGCCCGGATGCCGTTCGGATCGGTGACCGGTCCGGCCGAATTCAGCGCGAGCGTCTTGCCCGGCATCGACACGCCGTACGGCAGCGCGATACCGCCGCTGCCCGTAGCCGGGTTCAGCAGCGTGAGACTTGTCGCGACACTCGGGCGTTGCGGTGCGACGCATGTCGTGGCGCCGCCCGCACAGGCGCCGTTGACGGTAATGGCGCCCGTCTGGGTGGCCGAGCCGAGGACGAGCGTCTGGAGCGTGGGGGAAAACGCCTGATATTCGGCCGGACTGATGGAGAGGCCTGTGCCGCTGCCAAACAACGTGATCGGTACGGCGTTCTGCGGCGGCACGGCAAAGGTGCCCGGATCGACGGAAGCCGCCGCAATCGCCGCGACGCCCTGCGGTATCGAGATCGAATTGGCGGCGCCTTCGATGTCGAGACTGTCCACGCCGGCGACACTGCCCGGAAGCAACGAGAGCACGCCTTGCTGGCCGGTAGTGATCGTGAAACTGGCAGGCGGAGGTTCGCCGTCCGACGATCCAGGCACCGCGATCAGTATCCCCGGATCGAAGGAGGTGGTCGAACCCGCGATCGAGATCTTGCTGCCAGCGCCGTTCGCCGAGATCGCGCCGTCCTGAAGCACGACGCCGTTGGCACCTTCGGCGATGCGGGAGCCCGCCGGTTCGTTGCCCTGCGCGCTGCCGCGGATATCGACCGTGCCGCCGTTGGTCGTCGTGATCGTTGAGCCGTCGTAGATGCCGACGCCTGCTTCCAAGGCACCGCTACCCGCGCCATAGAGTCGCACGGCGCCGCTGCCGGACGTGATGGCCGAGGGCGGCGTCGTGCCGAAGGAAACGAACACGTTGTTGCGCACGACGACACCGCTGCCCGGCCCGGCATTCGGCCCGACGCTCGTGCCCTGCAGTTCGACGCTGCCGCTCGACGTGGTGAGCGTCGACGAGTTGATGTCCACGCCGATTGCCTGCTCGGCATCGAAATTGTTGACGCCGTGGAGCGTGATCGATCCGCTCGTCGCACCTGCGCGCGTATCGATATCGGCGCGCTCGAGGAAGACCGCCGCACTGTCATAGCCGGTCGTGCCGCCGGTTGCCGTGCCAGCGGTGAAATTGCCGCCGTTGGTGGAGATTTGCACGCGGTCGGCGGAACTGCTGTTCGTATTGCCGATCGTGATTTGCCGCGTCGCATCGAGGACGATGTTCAACGCGCCGGAAGTCGAACTCACGCTCGACGGCGTGAAGTCGATGTCGCGCGCCGCGTTCAGAGAGAGCGTCGCGTCGCCGCCGGCGCTCTTGAGGAGCGTGCCGCCGACATCGATGTCGCCAGCGCTCTCGCCGGCCGCCTGCGCGGTCACGGTCGTGTTACCGATCGGCGCCAGCGCGGCGTTGCCAAGTTGCACGACCTGATTCGTGGCGCTGCCGAAGCCACTCGACACATTGCCGGCGATGCGCAGGTCGCCGGCATTCTGATAGTCGACGCGGCCGGTGCCGGCCATCGCGAGATTCGACATCTGATTGTTCGCGTTCGTGAGCAGGAAGTTCCCAGCCCCGGCGAGGATCAGCGAGTTCGCGATAATGGCATCGCCCTGCGTGACTGGCCCCGTCGATGCGAGCGTCAGGGTGTTGAAGCCCGCATCGAGACCAGCCGGCAACGAGATTCCCCCGCTGTTCGTGCCGGTGTTCTCAAGCGTGAGGCTCGTGTTGAAGAAAGGGGTTTCGTTTTCGAACGCGTTCAGCGTGATGCTGCCGGTATGCGTGTTCGAGCCGACGACGATCGTATCGATGCTCGACGAAGCGGCGTTCAGCAACGACGCCGGGATGTTGAATCCGGCTCCCGTGCCCGCGATGTCGATCTGCGTGGCGTCGCCGGGAACGATCGCGAAGGTGGCCGGCGCGACGCTGCCCGGCACGAGCACGAGCGTCCCGGTGGTGGAAATCGTATCGGAGCCGTCGATGGCGAGCGTCGCGTTCGTGCTGGGACTCGCCCCGCGCAGGATGACCGTCCCGCCCGCGCCGGTCTGAAGGGTGCTGGTCTGCATGCTGATCGCGCTCGCCGTCGAAGGAGGCTGCAAGGACGCCACCGAGCCCGTGACCGACACGGTCTGTAGCGCCCCGTTCGCTTCGATGCTGGCGCCGGTCAACGACACGGCAGGGAAAAACGAATCGACGTTCGATGCGGACTGCGGGCGTCCGTCGGTGAGGCCACGAATGTCGATCGATCCGCCGGTCGATACGACCCGGGCGGGCGTGTCCGAATTGGACTGGGTGATCGCCACGCCGGGCGCCGCGCTGCCGCTGCCGTAGACGCGGATCGGTCCCGCGCCGGAGCTCAGGACGGTTCTCACGTCCGACGAGCCGGATATGAACACGCCGTCGCCCAGGGTCGTCCCGTTGACGGCACCTCGAACGTCGATGGCACCGGCGTTGGTATTGATCGTGACGCCGGTAAGGGAGACAGCGTTCCCGCCCGCCGACGATCCGCGGATGGTGAGGTTGCCGCCGGGCTGCGTGAGGTCCGCGCCGTTACCCGTCTGCACCCGCGTATCGATGGTGACTTCGTTCATCGGGACGCTGGCGCCCGTCTGCGCGGCCGTTGCCGCAACGTTGCCGATCACGACGTCGCCACCGTTGGATTGCAGCGTCAAGGCCCGCAAGGCCGGGTTGGGGAACGGCGCCGTCCCGCCCTCGCCTGCCATCTGAATGGCCGCGCCATTGTTTGCCGCGTTGCCACTGGCGTTGGCCTGTAGCACGATGCCGAGGGGACCGGTCCCCGGCGCTGCCGTAATGGAGGGAATCAGCGTCGGACCGTCCCCACGGGGAACCGGCGTCATGATGATCGAATTGAGGGCGTTGAGTGTAAGCGTTGCCGCCGTGGTGCCGCTCGTCCTGGAAATCGCCCCCTGCACGAAGATGTTGCCGAGGTCGCTGCCGGTGCCGGCGGTCGGCACGGTGGTGATCGTGACCGACGTGTTGTTGTTGAGCTGGGCATCGATGGCCGCGTTCGATATCGTCGAGCTTCCAGCGGGCGTCGCGCC
The DNA here is from genome assembly GCF_001544515.1 of Caballeronia terrestris. GTDB lineage: Bacteria > Pseudomonadota > Gammaproteobacteria > Burkholderiales > Burkholderiaceae > Caballeronia > Caballeronia terrestris. The sequence continues at coordinate 31,347 of NZ_FCOL02000048.1, read as the reverse complement.
GAGGGTGGTCGGGTCGGTGATTGTCAGGTTCACGGGATCGATCAGCCAGAGCCCTCCGACCCCCATCGGCGCCGACGCATCGATCCGCGCCTGTGCGATGTCGAGGTAATCCCCCGACGTCTCGATCTTCCCGCCATTGCCGCCCAGCGGTCCGCCCTTGGCCGTCAGCGTCCCGTAGAGCCGCGCCGTATCGTGTCCAAACGCCACCACCTGCCCGCCCGCACCGTTCGCGAGCGCATTGGCATGAATCTGCGCATCGGGCGCCATCCACACCGCCTGCGCGTTGCGCAGATCCGCGTCCGCGCCCGCCGCGCCGCCGCCGAAACGTACCCGCCCGCCTCCCGCCGCGCCGCTCGCATCGACGCGCGCGCCCTCCTGCAACGCGACGTGATACCCGGTCACGTCGATATGGCCGCCTGTCAGGCCCGCGCCGGCCGTCGCGTCCAGCAAACCCGCCACCTGCGTCTCGCCAGTGCCACCGCCATCGAGCAATATGCGCCCGTCGCGCTCCGCCACGCTCTGCGCACGCACCACGCCTTGCTGGTTGAGCACGGTCCCAGCGAGCGCATCCGCGCTTTGCACCGACATCACCACCAATCCGCCATCCGCGAGAATCGCGCCGGAGTTCGCTACCAGCGCATCGGCTGCCGCGCCGTTGATCCTGAGCATCGTGAGACCGTCGCCGGCGAAGTCGAGCGTGATGTCGCTGCCCGCGCCGAGCGCCACCGTGCCGAGCTTCGCGCTCACCGTGCCCTGATTGTCGACCTGCGCGCCGAGCATCGCGACCGTCCCGCCGTTGGCCGCCGTGATCGTCCCCTGGTTCACGACGCCCGCGCCCGCCGGTCCGCCCACGCTCGTAAAGCGGTACTTTCCGGCAAGAAAATCCTTGTCGGAGATACCGAGCGTCGATGCAACCAGCGACCCCACGTTCACCGACGCCCCCGGCGCGAAAAGCACGCCCGCCGGATTCACGAGGAACACGCGCCCATTGGCGTTCAGGTGGCCCGCGATCACGCTTGCATCGGTTCCGGTCACGCGATTGAGCAGGACCGCGCTCGCATTCGGCTGCCGGATGTTCACGGTCTCGTTCCCGCCGATCGAGAACGCCTTCCAGTTGACGATGCCCTTCGGCGACGTCTGGGTGATCGGCAGCGTGTTGTTGGCCGCCTGCCCGATCGCCACGTCGCCGCTCACGACCTTCCCGTCGACCGGCAGCGCGAGCGCGCCGGGCGCGATGAGGAACGCGAAGAGCGGCATCAGCGGCGCGGTCCCGCCATGCCGCCGCGTGCGTTGCGCGAGCTTTCTGCGCTCGCGCTCGAGCGCGCGCCGCTGCTGCCGTCCCATCCCGCTGGCACTGCCGGATCCGCTGGACGTATCGCTCATCGCATGCTCCTTCAGAACGCCTTCGAGACCTGCACGTAGACGCGCGGGACTTTGTCGTCGCCGGTCGAATCGGCGCGGGTGGTGCGCCAGGCCACGCTGCCATCGACGGTGATGCCGTACGGGCCCGTCCAGTAGAGGCCGATGCCCGCGCCGCTGCGGGTCACGGTATTCGCGCCCTGTCCGGGAATGGAGCGCGCGTTGTAGCGCCCGACGCCGATATCGAAGAACGCGGACAGCGTGAGCGGCGGCAGCACGGCATAGCGATACGAGATGGTCGCGATCAGCCCTTCGTCGACGACCGCCTCCGACGGCGAATACGCGCGCACCGCGCGCGGCCCGCCGAGCGTGATGCGCGACGAACTGTCGAGATTCTGGTTCGCCCATTGCCCCGACACGCCGATGAACACGCTCGACTTCGCCGTGATCGCGTTCAGGCGGTTCGCGAGTATCGTCATGCGCACGCTGTTGCCTTCGGTGTTGCGCCCGCCTGGCCCCTGGTCGAGCGCGCTCGCGAGCGACGAATCGATTTTCAGATGCGCGACCGACAGTTGCACTTCCGCGCTGTTGAAGCCGCCGCCAAGAAAGCTGTCGCGGCTCTCGTACGACAGGCCGACGCTCGCGAGCGCGAGCTTCTGCGGGTTGTCGAAGTCGATGACGCCGGTCCGGTCGGTGAGCGAGCGGTATTCGAGTGCGCCGCGCAACAGCAGGTTCTGGCTGCGCGAGCGGATCAGCGGATGCGAGATGGAGGCGGTGACGACGTCCGCGTCGCCGTGCGCATCGAGTGCCGAGAACTGCTCGCCGAGGTAGTAGTACAGATGCGAATACGCGATGCCCGCGCGCGTGCCGTCGCTATCGATCGGCGCGTCGTAGCCGATGCGGCCGTACACGGTGTCCGCGCGCTCGGCGGCGAGCAGGTTCATGTCGATGTTGTCGCCGATCCCGAACGGCGACGCGATCCGTCCGACCGCGCCGAGCCGCCAGCGCCCCGCGGGCGCCGCGCCGAAGTTGTCCACGGCGACGCCGAAGTCCCAGCGACGTTTCGGCTCGACGTTGACCGTCAGGTCGACCGTGCCCGGCACGCTGCCCGCTTCCAGCGCGGACGTGACCTGAATACCCGGTACGTCCGAGAGCAGCAGCATCGTGCGTTCGAGGTCGCGCTGCTGCAACGGCCGGCCCGGCTGGATCGCGGTGAGCCGGGCGCGCACGAGGCTCTCCTTGATCGGCGCATCCGGCGAAATGTTGAGCCGCACGCGCCCGATCTTTCCTTCGAGGACGGTGAAGGTCACGTCGCCGCTCGTCACGTCCTGCGGCGGGATCACGACCTGCGCGAGCGCATAGCCACGTTCGCGATACGCCTCGGCGATACGCGCGGCGATCGTGTTCAGGTCGGCGAGCGTGACCGGCTGGCCGATCTTCCCGTCGATGAGCGGCAACAGCACGTCCGACGGCAGCGTCTCGTTGCCCGCGAGATGGATGCTGCGCAGGACGAAGGTCTTGCCGTCGGGCACGGGCGCGGCCGGCGCCGGCTCCTTCGGCAGCACGCCCGCGGCGCCCGGCACGGGCGCGACGGGCACTGGCCGGGTTTGCTGGTTGAGCAGCGTGCCGGCGTCCGGTATCTGCTGGGTTCCAGCGCCCGGCGGCTGCTGCGCCAAAGCGCCCGCGCTCGCGCAGCACGCGAGCGCGACGGAGACCACACCGGACACGCTTCGGATGGACTTGGGCTGCGGCATGGATTCCCCGCTGAGATGACTCACGACCTTCCCCTCAAGGCGCCACCGCGAGGCGCCAGCCGCCCATCAGGTCGAACGGGGCCCAGTAGAACGGGTGCGAGAACCGTTTGTCGGCGAGGACGGCGAGTTGCGCCTTCTGCATCGCGTCGATCGCTTCGTCGCCGCGCGTGAGCGACGTGTAGAAGGTGCGCATCGTGAGCGCGGTCGAATCGTCGGAGACCGGCCACATCGAGACGATCAGGGCGGACGCGCCCGCGTAGAAGAACGCGCGCGTGAAGCCCATGATCTCGTCGCCGCGCTCGATGCGCCCGAGCGCCGTCTCGCACGCCGACAGCGTGACGAGCGCGACGGAATCGAACTTGAGGTTGTAGATGTCCTGCGCGAGCAGCGAATCGGGGCCGTCGGCGGGCTGCGTCGCGGGCGCGAGCAGGATGCGCGAATGCAGCGGATCGATGGTGTCGGCTTCGGCGTGCGTCGCGACATGCACGATGCGGCCCGACGGCGCGTTGTCGCTGAACGCCGCGCGCGTCACCGCCGATTGCAGGAAGGTTTCGCGCTTCGTGAAAAGCGGCGCGATGTCGCGCACTTCCGCCTCAGCGCCCGGCAGGTCGAACGCGGGCGCGATGCGCGGATTGCCGAACGCGACGAGATCGCTCGCCACGCGCTGCTGCCGCTGCACGAGCTGGATCGCGACGCTCGCCGATGGCGCGAGCGCGATCGGATGACGCTGGATCAGGAAGCCATCCGCGTTGCGCAGCGCCTGGAACGGCATGTAGTGCAGCGCGCCGTTGGGCACGATGATGAGCCGCTCGCCAGGCTTGAGCCCGAGCGGCGCGATAAGCAGCGCATCGAGTTTCGTGCCGTAGGTGAGCGCCTGCGGACGGCCGCGCGTGATCGCGTTCCGAAAATCGCTGACGGCGAGCGTCATGTCCTTGCGCGGGATCGGCAGCGTCATGCCTTTGAGGCCGTCCGCGCGGACGACCCACGCGATCAGCTGGTTCGGCAGACCATGAAATTCGACGATCGCCTCGTTCGGCCGCAGTGCGCGGCGCACGTCGTCGAGCGAGAGCGCGCGGCCGTTGAGTTGCTGCGTATCGACGCCATCGGCGAGGCGGTTGCGCACCACATCGAGCAGCGCCCGCGCGCGGCTTCTCTCCGACAGCGACCACGCGAACGCATAGTCGCCGTCCTCGACGACGAGCGCGATGGTTTCCTCGAAGACCATCTGGGTATCGGCGAAGAGGCCGGTCTTGAATTCGTCGCTGCGAAAGCGCGCGCGGATCGTCTCCGAATCGTCGAGCGCGAGGAGCCACGCGGCGCGCGCCTTCGGGCGGTCGCCGAGCGCGAGATACGCGCGGCCCATGCCTTCATGCGCCCACAGGTTCTCGTAGCTCGCATCGCCCCGCTCGCTCTTCGTGACGCCGGCGGCGAACGCATCGAGCGCCTCTTGCGGCTTGCCTTCCGCGAGCAGCAGATTGCCTTCGATGCGCTTGTAGAGCGGCGCGAGGTCCGCGACCTTGGCGGCGCTGGCTTCCTCGAAGGTCTTGCGGGCGGCGGCCGGATCGCCGGCTGCGATCTGCGCGTTGGTCAGCGAGAGCAGCACCATCGGGCGATAGCGCGGAGAGGCCGTTTCGAGCGCGGCGCCGTACTCGGTCAGCGCGGCGGCGGTGTTACCGCGCCGGGCCGCGATGTCGCCGAGCACCTTGTGCGCCGGCGCCAGCACCTGCACGGGATTTTTCGCGCCGCCCGCAACCGCTTCCTTCGCGTAGCGCTCGGCGTCGTCCAGGTCGCCCGCGTAGCTATAGGCGATTGCCAGGTCGCGTTTGGAGAGCGCGAGCAGGTCGGCGTTGTCGGTCTGCTGCGCGACGAGGAGCGCACGCGAAGCCGCTTCGATGCTCTCGCGAAAATCGCCGCGCTCGGCGGCCGCGACCGCCATGCTGCAGTACGCGTAGCCATCGAGCTTGACCTGATCGCGGGCGAGCAGCAGGCGCCCTTCGCTGGAGAGCGACTGGATCGTCTCGGCGTCGCGCGCGCGGGCTTCGGCCTGGCGTGCGGCCGGCGTGAGCGGCGCGTCCTGGGCGCGCAGGCTGCCCGGTGCGGCAAGTGCGACAACGGCGGCGACCGCGGCGAGCAGCACGAGCCACATCGACGGCCCGCTTTTGACATCGATGGCCGCGCCGGCCATCCGCGCCTGCTTGATCGGATTCACGAACGATTCCGCCGGAAAGAGTGGAACGGAGGCCGGCCCGCGCTTTATCGCGTACACACAAGGCCGCTTGCGAGGCGGCAAGCCCATCGCGCCCGCCGCTGCTCCGACTAGACGAACCACGGCGCCGAATTTAAAAACGCGCCGGCTCGTTCGTCTGTCGTTTGCCCGGTCGTCCACCTGCTGGGGGACATCGCGCGGCTCCCGCCTGCGGTGCGCCCCGCCAGGGCTCACGACAGAACCGGCGCAAGGAGCCTGAGAGCCATGCGACGCATCGAATCGAACGCGAGGAGCGGCGGGTTCGTCCGTCATGTGCGACGTGCCTGTCTCGTCGCGCTGCTTTGCGTGATCGTCGCCGGTTGCAAGTCACCGCCGCCCCCGCCTCCGCCGACGGTCGTCAAGCTCACCGTGTCCGTGCTCGCGACGGCCAATCCCGATCGCAGCGGACGGCCGTCGCCGATCGTCGTGCGCGTGTACGAGCTGAAATCGACCGCCGCCTTCGACAGCGCCGATTTCTTCACGCTCTATGCCAAGGACCAGGCCGCCCTCGGCGCGGACCTGAATGCGAAAAACGAATTCTTGCTGCGCCCGGGCGAGAGCAAGACGCTCGATCCGGCGCCGGTGCAGCCCGGAACGAAGTTCATCGCGGTCGTGGCGGCCTTTCGCGATATCGAGCGCTCGCGCTGGCGGGCGACGTTTCCGGTACCGCCGAACAAGACCTCGCCGGTTGCCGTCAAGGTCGATGCCGCCGATGTGGGGATCGTGGGTCCGTAGCGTCGACGCCAGCGCTTGCAAATTCCCGCGCCCCGAATCGTTCTTGAAGGCGGGCGTCGCGGCGCACGAACGCATGCGAGCCTCGCGGACCCTGGGAAGCGCTGCCTGCCGACACGAGCCACCATGACCTGGCACCAACGAACGATCTGGTCCGAGGGATTGTTCCTCGAGCCCCAGCATTTCCAGCAGCACGACCGCTTCATCGAGCACCTGGTCCACGCGCACGGCCGGGCGACCGAGGCGTGGGCGTGGGGCTGGGTCGCGTGCATGCTGGACGAGGTCGCGCTCGGGCTCGGCAAGGTGGCGATCGCGTCGGCATTCGGCGTGCTTCCGGACGGCACCGCGTTCTCCTTTCCCGACGAGGCGCCCGTGCCCCCGCCGCTCGACATCCCCGCAGGCACGCGCGACGAAACGGTGCTGCTCGCGCTGCCGCTCGCGCGCAACGGCGCGAAGGAAGTCGACGTCGAAGGCGGCCCCGCCGATGGCCTGCGCTATCTCGCCACCGATACCGCTGTCGCCGACGTCACGACGAGCACCGACCGCGTCGCCGAGATGCGGGTCGGCATGCCGAACCTGCGGCTCCTCCTCGCGCGCGACGCGACCGACGCCTACGCGACCATCGGCCTCGCCCGGGTGCTGGAGCGGCGCGCGGACAACCGCGTGCTGCTCGACCCGCGCTATATCCCGCCGACGCTGCACGCGCTCGCCGAGCCGCATCTGCTCGGCTACGTGCAGGAACTCGCGGGCCTGTTGCACCAGCACGCCGACCGGCTCGCCGCGCGCATCGCCCGGCCGGGACGGGGCGGCGTCGCGGAAATCGCCGATTTTCTGCTGTTGCAGACGCTCAACCGCTGCGAGCCGCAGTTCGTGCATCTGCTGCAGGTGCCGCTCCTGCATCCCGAGCGCGTGTACCGGCTCGCGATCGCGCTCGCGGGCGATCTCGCCACCTTCGACGAGCGCCGCCGCGTGCTCGCTTTCCCGCCGTATCGCCACGACGATTTGCAGGCGTCGTTCGAGCCGGTGCTGATCGAAGTGCGCCAGTTGCTCTCGCAGGTGCGCGAGCCGGATGCCGTCGCGATCGAATTGCAGAACCGCAAGTCCGGCGTGCGCGTGGCGGCGATCGGCGATCTCGAACTCGTCAGGAAAGCCGGCTTCGTGCTCGCGGTCAACGCCCAGATGCCGGGCGAGGCGCTGCGGGTGCGCTTTCCGGCGCAGGTCAAGATCGCGCCGGCCGACCGCATCCGCGATCTCGTGCATCTCGCGCTGCCGGGCATCAATTTGCGCGCGATGCCGGTCGCGCCGCGCCAGTTGCCGTTCCACGCGGGGTTCAGCTATTTCGAGCTCGACCGCGGCGGCGAGCTGTGGAAGGAACTCGAACAGACTGGCAATCTCGCGATGTACATCGCGGGCGACTTCCCGGGGCTCGAACTGGAATTCTGGGCGATCCGCCAGTGACCGACATGACGAGCGACGATCCGTTCGCGGGCTTCGAGTCCGACCAGACCATCATCAAGCCGAATCCCGGCGCGCGCCGTCGTCCGGGCGCGGCGGGGGCGTCGTTCGATGGCGGCGCGCCCGGCGCACCCGGAGCTTTCGGCGATGCGACGCTCGATACCGCGTTCACGCAGGGCGGCTCGATCAATCCGCTGATCGCGGCGTGCTCGCCGCTTCTGCGTCTCGCGCCGCAGATCCGCGCGATGACCGCCTGCGCCGATCCCGCCGCCCTGCGCGAATCGCTCGCGCGCGGCATCCGCCGTTTCGAAGCCGAGGCGCGCGCGAACGGCGTCGTCGCCGAGCACGTCACGGCGGCGCGCTACATCGTCTGCACGATGCTCGACGAAGCCGCGTCCGGCACCCCCTGGGGCGCGGGCACCTGGGCGCGGCAGAGCCTGCTCGTCACGTTTCACAACGAGACGTGGGGCGGCGAAAAAGTGTTCCAGTTGCTCGGACGGCTCGCGCAGAAGCAATCGCAACATCTGCAGTTGCTGGAACTGATGAGCGTCGTGCTGGCGCTCGGCTTCGAGGGACGCTATCGCGTGGCCGGCCAGGGACGGCAGACGCTCGACGCGGTCCGCGAGCGCCTCTATCAGCTGATTCGCAAGGAGCGCAGCGAGCCGGAGCGTGCGCTTTCGCCTCACTGGGAAGGCGTGCCCGCCGCGCGCCGCCGCGCCACTGACGTCCTGCCCGTCTGGGTCGTGCTCGCGTTCGCGCTCTTCGTGCTCGCGGCGGCCTATCTGGCGCTGAGTTTCCATCTGGGGCGCGTCTCCGATCCCGCCTTCGACACCATTGCAGCGATCCGAGCGGGCGCGACGCGCCCCATCGTCATCACGGCGGCGCCGCGGCCGCGTCTCGCGGAATTCCTCGCGCCCGAAATCCGCGACGGCCTGGTCACCGTCAGCGACCAGGTGGATCGCTCGGTCATCACGATTCGCGGCGACGGCATCTTCAAGCCGGGCAGCGCGGCCGTCGCGGAACGCGTGCAGCCGCTGATGCGGCGCATCGCCGAGGCGTTGAAGGCCGTGCCGGGCAACGTGCTCGTCACCGGCCACACCGACGACCAGCCGATCCGCTCGGCGCGCTATCCATCGAACTGGGAGCTGTCGAAGGAACGCGCGGCCAACGTGCGCGATCTGCTCGCAGCCACCGTGCCGCCCGAGCGCCTGAAGGCCGAGGGCAAGGGCGACGCGGACCCGCTCGCCCCGAACGACACGCCCGCCGGACGCGCGCAGAACCGCCGCGTCGAAGTGACGCTGTTCGCGAAGCCCGGCGCGTGAGCGGCGCGACGACAAAAATCACGAACCGCGCCCATGAAGAAAATTCTGTCGATCGTGTTCCATCCAGTCCTGCTGCTGATCCTCGGACTGCTGCTCGCAGCGGCGGTGATCTGGCTCGCCGGGCCGCTCGTGTCGTTCGCGCGGCACTATCCGCTCGAATCGGAGAACGCGCGCTACGTGGCGATCGGCGTGGTCGTGGCGCTCGTGATCCTGCGTGCGCTCCTCAAGGCGTGGCGCGCGCGCCGCAAGAACGCCTCCTTCGCCGATGCCCTCGCGCCGCGCGCCGAAAAGGTCAGGAACACGCCGCCCGGCCCCGCCGACGCCGAGATCGCGACGCTGCGCGAGCGTTTCGACGAGGCGCTCGCGATCCTGCGGGAGGCGCGCATCGCGTCGGCGGGCCGGAAGGCGGGCTGGCGCGACTGGACGTCGCTTTCCGCGCGGCAGTATCTGTATCAGTTGCCGTGGTACATGTTCATCGGCGCGCCGGGCTCCGGCAAGACCACGGCGCTCGTCCATTCCGGCCTGCGCTTTCCGCTCGCGGACCGCTTCGGCACCGACCGCATCCGGGGCGTCGGCGGCACGCGCGACTGCGACTGGTGGTTCACCGACGAAGCCGTCCTGATCGATACCGCCGGCCGCTATACCACGCACGAAAGCGACCGCGACGCCGACCGCGCCGCCTGGAACGGCTTCCTCGGCCTGCTGAAATCGACCCGACCGCGCCAGCCGATCAACGGCGTCCTGCTGACGGTGAGCGTGCCGGACCTGCTCGCCTCGACGCCCGCGAGCCTCGCCGACATGGGCGCGGCCCTGCGCGCCCGGGTGCGGGAGCTGACCGAGCAGTTCGGCACGCGCTTTCCGGTCTACGTGCTCGTGACCAAAGCCGATCTGCTCGCGGGCTTCACGGAGTTCTTCGCCGATCTGACCAAGGAAGAACGCGCGCAAGTCTTCGGTTTCACGCTGCCGTTCGAGCCGGACGGCGCGCAAAACACGAAAGACAAGGCGAGCGACTTCGACACGCGCGTCGCGGCCGAACTGGACGCGCTCGAAGCACGGCTCGTCGGACGCGTGCAGGGACGGCTTCACGCCGAAACCGGCGTGCTCGAGCGCGCGGCGATCCTGGGCTTCCCGCAGCAGTTCGCTGCGCTCAAGCCGCTCGTCATCGACTTCCTGCGCGCAACCTTTATGCAGTCGCGCCACGACGAAATCCCGCTCGTGCGCGGCGTCTACTTCACGAGCGGCACACAGGAAGGCACGCCGATCGACCGGGTGATGGGGTCGGTTGCGCGCGCGCTCGGGATCGAACGCAACGTGATCCCAGCCCGCCCGTCGAGCGGACGCAGCTATTTCATCGAAAGGCTGCTGAACGAGGTCGTGTTCACCGAGCAGGGCCTCGCCGGCTCGAATCTCAGGTGGGCGCGGCGGCGCCATCTGCGGCGGCTGGCGGCTTATGCGGCGATCGCGGCCGTCTCGCTCGGCGCGCTCACGCTGTGGGGCACGAGCTACCTGCGCAATCGCGCCTACGTGGCGAATGTCGATCAGACGGCGCTCGCCGCGCGCATGGTGGTCGCGGGCACGACGTCGGCGAATGCGAGCCTGCCCGCGCTCTTGCCGCTGCTCTCCGCGGTGCGCGGTCTCGCCTCGACGCCGCAAGTCGATGCCGCGCATCCGCCGCTCGCGATGCAGTGGGGCCTGTGGCAAGGCAGCAAGCTCGATGCGGCCTCCGACTCCGCCTACCAGCGCCTGCTCAACGATTTGTTCCTGCCGAAGCTCGCGGCGCGCATCGAGGAACAGGCGCGCAGCGCCAACGCGGCGAATCCCGGCTACGCCTACGAGGCGCTCAAGGCGTATCTGATGGTCAACGAGCCCGAGCATCAGGACCCGGACGCGCTCAAGGCCTGGATCGTCACCGACTGGGACCGCACGCTGCCGCGCGAGGTCGGCAACGAGGAACGTGCCGCGCTCGCCGCCCACCTCGATCAACTGCTCGCGCGCGGCGCGGTGCATTCGAACCTGCCATTCGATCAATCGCTCGTCACGCACCTGCGCGCGATGCTCGCCGCCAATCCGCTCGCGCAACGCGTCTACGGACGGCTCAAGCAGCAAGGCGTCGGCGCCGACTATCCGGAATTCACCGTGGCGCGCGCGGGCGGGCCGAATGCGTCGATCGTATTCGTGCGCGCGAGCGGCGCGCCGCTCACGAAGGGCGTGCCGGGCCTCTACTCTTTCGACGGCTACCACCAGGCGTTTCTCAAGGCGATCGGCCAGGTCGCGGCGCAACTCGCCTCCGAAGAGCCGTGGGTGCTCGGCATCCGCGACCAGAGCGGCCTGCCGCGCGGCGATCCGGCCACGCTGCAGCGCCTGACCGAAGACGTGCGCCTGCTTTACCTGCAGGATTACGCGCGCATCTGGAGCGCGTTTCTCGACGACATCCGCATCGTGCGTGCCGACTCGCTCACGCAGGCGACGCAGATCGCGCGCATCCTCTCGGCGCCGGATTCGCCGCTCGCCACGCTCGCGCGCGCGGCATCGCGCGAGACGACGCTCGGCGCCAGGCCCGCCGACGAAGCCAGCGTCGTCGACAAGGCCAACGACAAGGTCACGGCCGCGCGCGAAAAGCTGCTGAAGATCATCGGCGAGCCCGATCCGACGAAGATCGCGCCGGTCGCCTCGGGAACCCGGCTGGAGAGCATCGTCGACGACCGTTTCGCCGGACTGCGCGCGCTCGTCACGCCGGCGGGCGGCCAGCCGCCGCCGATCGCGCAGACGATCGGGCTCATCAACGACATGTACCTGTACCTGAGCGCCACCGACGAAGCGCTGCAGCAGAAAACCGCCCCGCCCGTTTCGGATGTGCCCGCCAGGCTGCGCGCGCAGGCCGGGCGCCTGCCGGAGCCGGTACGCACGGCGCTCGTCGATCTCGGCAGCCAGGGCGCGAGCAAGACGCAGGACGCGCGGCGCGCGAATCTTTCTGCGGACCTGACCGAGTCGATTGCGTCGTTCTGCAAGCGCGCGCTGGCGGGACGCTATCCGTTCAGCCAGTCGTCCGTTACCGACGTGCTGCCCGAGGACTTCGGCGCCCTCTTCGCGCCGGGCGGCAAGTTCGACGAGTTCTTCCAGAAGAACCTCGCCGCTGACGTCGATATGTCCGCGAAGCCGTGGGCGTTCAAGAAAGTCGATCAAGGCCAGGCGCCGATCAGTCCGGCGGGGCTCGCACAGTTCGAGCGCGCCGCGACGATCCGCAACGTGTTTTTCCACGCGGGTGGCAAGGCGCCTGCGCTGACGCTCCAGTTCAAGCCGGTCGAGATGGACCCGTCGATCCTGCAGTTGACGCTCGACGTCGACGGACAGGTGATCACCTATGCGCACGGCCCGCAAGTCGCGACGACGATCCAGTGGCCCGGCACGCGCGGCAGCGCGCGGGTGAGCCTGCAACTCACGCCGCCGCCGACGAGCAGCGCGAGCAATCTCGTTTTCGAAGGCCCGTGGGCGCTTTTCCGGATGTTCGACCGGCTGGATATCGAGCCAACCGACCAGCCGGAGCGCTTTTTCGTCACGTTTAACGTGGAGGGGCGCAAGGCGCGCTTCGAAGTGACCGCCAACAGCGTGGAAAACCCGTTCCGGCTCGCCGACCTGCGCGCCTTCTCCTGCCCCGCCCGACTATGAACGACGTCCTCCCGCCGGAACCGTCGCCGACGCCTTCGCCTTCGTCGTCCGGCGGCACCGACACCGCGATCGCCGGCTGGTACGGCAAGCTGCCCTCGCTCGGCGATTTCGCGGCGCGCAGGCTCTCGGACGGCTTCGTCGCGCCGTGGGACGCGTGGCTCTCGGAGCGCATCGCCAAGACGCAGATCGGGCTCGGCACACGCTGGCTGTCGCTCTATCTCACGTGCCCGGTGTGGCGCTTCTTCGCGATGCCCGGCGCCATCGCGCCCGGCCTGCACCAGTGCTGGACGGGCGTGCTGATGGCGTCGGTGGACCGCGTCGGGCGGCATTTTCCGCTGACGATCGCTGCCGCCTTGCCGTGTGCGCCCGCCACCGCGAGCGAAATCGACGGCGTCTGGAAGTGGCTGTGCGCGATCGAAACCGTGGCGCTCGCCGCGCTCGACTTCGATCACACGATCGAGCGGCTCGACGCGCAGCTCGCGCTCCTGCCCGTTCCCGCGATGACGCGCGCCGCGCCGCGCGGGGCGGTGCTGAACGAGCCGCTCGCGGTGCCGTCGGCGGCTCAGTTGCCGGAGCGTCTCGCGCGAGCGTTCGCGCCGATCTGGCAGACCGAAGTCCTCGGGATGAGCCTCTGGACGGCCGCGCAATGCAGCGACGGCAGCACGTCCGGCACGGGGACCGATGCCGACACCGAGACGTCCCAGCCGTTCACGCTCTGGCCGGTCTACGGCCTGCCCGACGACGATCTCTTCACGACCATGCTGCTGAATCACGGACCATGAGCGAACCCGGCCAGCCTTCCGACGTGCCCGGCGGCCCGCCGCCCGAGGAGGACAAGACGGTGATCGTCAGCCGTCCGCGCCTCCCCGCCGACGTCGACGCCTGGGAGCACGCCGCCGGACAAAACGTGCTGCCGACCGGCACGCGCCTCGGCGAATTCGAGATTCTCGGTCTGATCGGCGAAGGCGGCTTCGGCATCGTCTACCGGGCGCACGACACATCGCTCGGGCGCGACGTGGCGTTGAAGGAATACATGCCGTCCGCGCTCGCGGCGCGCGTCACCGCCACGCAGGTGCAGGTGAAATCGGAGCGGCACGAGGGCACGTTCCGCGCGGGGCTGAAGAGCTTCATCAACGAGGCGCGGATTCTCGCGCAGTTCGACCACCCTTCGCTCGTGAAGGTGTACCGGTTCTGGGAGGCGAACGGCACCGCCTATATGGTGATGCCGCTCTATCGCGGCGCGACGCTCAAGGAAGCGCTCAAGTCGATGCGCAGCCCGCCCGACGAAAAATGGCTGCGCGCGCTGCTCGCGCCGCTGCTCAATGCGCTCACCGTGCTGCACACGTCGAACTGTTATCACCGCGACATCGCGCCGGACAACATCATCCTGCTCGCGGACAGCCATCGGCCGGTGCTGCTCGATTTCGGCGCGGCGCGGCGGGTGATCGGCGACATGACGCAGGCGCTCACCGTGATCCTCAAGCCGGGCTACGCGCCGCTCGAACAGTACGCGGAAGTGCCGTCGCTGAAACAGGGCGCCTGGAGCGACCATTACGCGCTCGCCGCGCTCGTCTACTTCGCGATTCTCGGCAAGACGCCGCCGCCCTCGGTCGGACGCATGGTCAAGGACAGCTATCAGCCGCTCGGCAAGCTCGCGGCCGGACGGTACTCGGAACGCTTCCTGCGCGCGATCGACCATGCGCTCGCCGTGATGCCCGCCGACCGGCCGCAAACCGTGGAGCAGTTCGCGCGCGAACTCGGCATCGAGCTCGAAGCTAAAGCGGAGGACGCGCAGCGCGGCGCGGGTAATGCAACGGCGCGTCGGCGGGTGATGATCGTCGGAGCGGTCGCGCTGCTCGGTGGCGCCGGCGCGGCGGCGTGGCTGTGGCATTCGCGCACCGCCATCAACGCGCCGCAGATCACGGCGGCCACACCAGCGAGCAGCGCGAGCGCTCCGCAAGCGCTGCCCGCTTCGCCGGTCGAAGCCGCTTCGGCTGCACCGCCACCGCCACCGCCGCCGCCCCTTCCGCCCTTCACTGTCGAGGACGAATTTGCGCGCGTCGCCACGCTCGCCGATCCGACGATCCATCTGAAAGCCGACGTGTCCGTGCCACGCGCGGTCATCGACCGGGACAAGCTGCGCTTCTCGCTGACGAGCAACCGCGCGGGTTACGTGTACGTATTCGTCGTGGACCCCGCTGGCCAGTGCCTGCTGCTCTTTCCCAACGAACTCGACCACGACAACCAGATCGCGCCTGCCAAGCGCCTCGTGCTGCCGCGTCCGAGCTGGCCGATGCAGGCGGGCGAGCCGGTCGGCGCGAATCACTTCCTCGCGATCGTTTCAGCCACGCCGCGCGACTTCCCCGGCCTCGGCATGACGCACGAGTCCGTGTTCGCGAGCGTGCCGCCCGCCGCGTTGCAAGCCGCGGCGGAACAGCGCACGGCGTCCACGTCGCCGTTCGCGGGCACGGCGTCCTGCGACGGCAAGGCGCCCGATTGCGCGCACCAGTACGGCGCGGCCACCTTCAAAATCGATGTCGTGAAATCGTCTAAGTAGCGATACGGCGAAGGAACGCGAACGCTCGCAGGACGATGACGATCATGGCCATAACGAGAACCTGCATTGCCGCGCTCGCAAGCGTCCTGGCCGCTCAATTGCTCGGCTGCGGCAGCGCGCAGCCGCCGCAGGCATCGGGCGAACCCGCGCCGAACGCATTCGCGTCGCAGGCCGGCAGCGCGCCGGGCCAGGCAGCGCAGGAACTGACGCCGGCAGTTGGTGCGAACGCGGGCGTCGCGTATCCGCTCGCGGCGGCCGGGTCTGCCTCCGTCGCCGGCGGTGCGACCGCCTTCGCGACCCGCAACGCGCTCTACGAACCCGTGCGCTTCGCCGATCTCCCGGGCTGGTCCACCGACGACGTCGCCGAATCATGGGAAGCCTTCAGGCGCAGTTGCGGCGTGCTCGCGGCGAAGCCGGGCTGGTCGGCGCCGTGCACGGCCTCGCGCAACGTCGCTGCCCGCGACAGCGCGGCGGTGCGACGCTTCTTCGAACAGAACTTCACGGTGTACCAGATCCGCAACGTCGACAAGTCGACGCGCGGCGTGCTTACCGGCTATTACGAGCCGACGCTCAACGGCAGTCGCAGGTACAGCGCGCCCTACGTCTATCCGGTCTACGGCGTGCCGCGCGACATGCTCTTCCTCGATCAGCGGCGCCTGCCGCCGAACGCGCGCAGCACGTCGGTTGCCGCGCGCATCGAGAATCGCAACGTGATTCCGCTGGCGTCGGTATCGAGCGGGAACCTGGCGGGCGTCTACGCGCTCGAGTTGCGCGACAGCGTTCCCGATATCCGCGACAAGAAGCTGCGTCTGCGGCTGGCGGGCAACCGGATCGTGCCTTACTACTCGCGCGCAGAGATCGAGCGGGGACGGCTGAACGCGCCGGTACTCGCCTACGTCGACGATCCCGCCATGCTCTATTCGATGCAGTTGCAGGGCGCGGGCCGAATCCGCCTGCCCGACGGATCGATCCTTCGGTTGGCCTACGCCGAGCAGAACGGCTTCGCGTTCAATCCGCCGATCGCGAGCGCAAAAACGAAAGGCCGCAAGGTCCTCGTGCGCGGCGTGGAGATCGATCTGGAAGAAGGCGTCATCGGTGCCGATACGCCCGTGAACAGCATCGCCGCCGATGACGCGCCGCAATCGTCGTTGCTGCGCGATGCCGGCGCTTCCAACGCCGATCAGCCGAACGCGCCCGCAAGCGACGACCCCACCTCGCCGCTCTTGCGCGGCTTCAACCTGGTCAAGGGCGCAACGCCCGCCGTCCACCCCGAGCGGGTGAGCAACGCGGGCTCCGCATCGAAACCTTCCACGTCGCAGAGCGCGCAAGCCAAGGACGCGAACGCCGCGCCCAGCTTGTCCGGCGCTCCGCCGATCAGCTATATGTTCGCTTCGTCGGACCCGAGCTACGTCTTCTTCCGGACCATCCCCGATTCGCCGAACGGGCCCATCGGCGCGCTGGGAGTGCCGCTCTCGGCGGGACGCTCGGCCGCCATCGATCCGCGCACGACGCCGCTCGGCGCACCCGTCTTCGTCAGCACGAGCGACACGCCATCGGGCGCCTCGCCGGTCACGCGCCTCCTGATGGCGCAGGACGCGGGCGGTGCGATCCGCGGCGCCGTGAGGGCGGACTTTTTTTTCGGCTCCGGTCCGCAGGCGCAGGCCCAGGCGAGCAAAATGCGGCAACCCGCGCAGTTGTGGGTGCTATTGCCCAAGGGACTGCGGATCGCCGCGCAGGAATCACGCGTGCGCGTACGCGGTGCGCCGCTTGCGCCGACGGCTGATTGCGTGGTGAGCGATCCCGACCTGTGCGTCGACGACGCGCCATGACTCCCCCCGCCATCGAGGAGATACTTTGAAGTTTCTCGTAGCCGACGATCACGAACTGATCCGCCAGGGTGTGAAGTCGCTGTTGCGGCGGCTCGACCCCGACGCCCAGTTCGACGAAGCCGACAGTTGGGACACGCTCGCCGCCGCCGCGCGGCCCGATGCGAACCATGATCTCGCCATCGTCGATCTGCACATGTCCGGCATGGCGAGCGCCGCTTCGCTCGTCGCGCTGCTGAAGGCGAATCCGGCGTTGCCGCTTCTAGTGCTGTCGGCGGAGGAGTCCGTCGAGGAGATGCGCGCCGTGCTCGCAGCCGGCGCGCTCGGTTTCGTGCCGAAGCGCGAGCCCGCCAACGTGATGCTGAAGGCGATCGAGCTCGTGTTGTCGGGCGGCGCCTATGTCCCCATCGAAGCCCTGAGCCTCATTACGCCCGCGAGTCCGCAGGCGCGCACGGGCGTTGCCGAAACGCCGCCCTCGATGCTGCAGCCGCATCACCGGCATCTGATGGAGAACCTGTCGCCGCGTCAGCAGGAGATCATGCGGCTCGTGCATCGTGGCTGGACCAACAAGATGATCGCGCGCGAGCTGGGCGT
Source organism: Caballeronia terrestris (assembly GCF_001544515.1). Lineage (GTDB taxonomy): Bacteria > Pseudomonadota > Gammaproteobacteria > Burkholderiales > Burkholderiaceae > Caballeronia > Caballeronia terrestris. The sequence goes on along the minus strand of NZ_FCOL02000048.1, from coordinate 13,837 downwards.
CGCCGAGGGGACCGTGAAAGTGCATCTGTCCGTGATCTTCCGCGCGCTGTCCGTGCACAACCGGTCGGCGGCGATCGCGCTGATCAACGGCTGGCTCGAAACGGGCCGCACGCTCTAGGCGCGCGATGACCTCCTCCGCCCCGCCGCAGACGCCTCGGCACAACATCCTGATCTGCCTGCCGACCCACCGCGACGACGTGCATGTCAACTTCGCGTTTTCGCTCGTCAACGCGACGCGCGCGCTGACCGAAGCGGGCGCCGCGTACCAGTTGATGCACGTCGGCTCGTCGCACATCATCCGGGCGCGCAATCTCTTCGCGAACTATTTCCTCGAACACCACGAGTTCACGCATCTGCTCTTCCTCGATACCGACATGCACTTCGAAGCCGATGCCGTGCTGAAACTGCTGGCGGCGAACCGGAGCGTCGCGGGCGTCGCGTATCCGTTCCGGCGCGTGGATCTCGAACGCCGCATCGACGCGACGGACAGCGGTCTCTCGATGCGCGACTGGCTGGAGAAGCACGCGGAGTACACGGTGCGCATCCGCAGTGCTTCCGACGGACGCGCGCAGGTGATCGAAGGTTTCGTGGAGGCCGAGCATATCGGCACGGGCATCCTGCTTCTGCAGCGCGAGGCCTTCGAAGCCGCCAAGCCGTACGCCGCGTGCTTCGCTCCGCCCGACCAGTACGCGTCGGTCGTGCCGGGCGGCGCCTTCTACGGCTTCTTCGACACGATGCAGGAACAGGGCGCGTACCTTTCGGAGGACCTGTCGTTTTGCCGCCGCGTGCGGCTCGGAGGGTGCGCCGTCTGGGCGCTGGTCGATCAGACCGTCGTGCACTATGGCGCGTCGGAAGTGGCCGGGCAATACCTTCGCGCGCTCAAGCTGCGCGGGCAGATCGGCTAGCGCTCACGCGGCGGGCGGCATGCGTTCGAGCTCGCTGTCACGGTCGGCGTGCTGCCACAGGGTGTCGAGCGTGCGGCGAAGGCGCGTCGGCGTCACGGGTTTGTGCAGCACCGGATACCCAAGCGCTGCGAGCGCCGTCAGTTCCGGCGACGCCATGTCGCCCGTGATCAGCATCGTCGCGGCGTGGCGATAGCCGCGCCTCGCGAGCGCCTGCTGCACGGCGTCGATCGCCTGCGCGCCGGTGCGGCGCGCGCCCAGCTGAAAATCGCACAGCAGCGCATCGGGGATGAAGCCGTCTTCGATCGCCTGCACGGCCGCGCACTCGTCCGCGACACCACGTACGATGCAGCCCCAGCGTTCCAGCAGGCTTTCGAGCGCGCGCAGGATCTCCGGTTCGTCGTCGATACACAGGATGCGCCGCCCCGCCGCCGATGCGCCCACGGAGGCGGGATCAGACAAACGCGCCGTGATCAGGCTCTCGTCGCCTTCACGCACAGGCACGCGCACGGTGGTGCCGCTTCCGAGCGCCGAGCGCATCTGCAACTCGCCGCCGAGCAGGCCCACGAGACGCCTGACGGTGGACAGGCCGAGGCCATGCCCTTGCCTCGCGACGCGTTGCGGCAGCAGCACCTGATAGAACTCCTCGAACACGAGCCGATGTTCCTCCGGCGCGATGCCGATGCCGGAATCGCGCACTTCGATATAGCCGCCATGCGCATTTCCCGCGCGCCGCAAGCCGACCCAGATCGCGCCCTGCTCCGTGTAGCGCACGGCGTTGGAGACGAGATTGCCGAGCACGCGTTCGAGCAGCACGGGATCGGTGAAGGCGACGAAGTCCGTCGGCGCGACGCGCAGCGCGAGACCCTTGGCCGCGGCGGTCGGCCGGAACTGGCTGTCGATGCGCGCGAGCAGTTCGGAGAGGCGAAAGTGCAAGGGAATCACCTGCGTCACGCCGCTTTCGATGCGCGCCAAGTCCAGTACCTGATTGAAGAGCCCGTTCAAGGCTTCGACATTCGAAATAATGCTTTCGACCGTTGCACCGCGCTGCGCCGCCGACGAAGCACTTTTCAGCGACTCCGCGAGCAGGCCTATCGCGTGCAACGGCTGCCGCAGGTCGTGGCTCGCGGCGGCGAAAAAGCGCGTCTTCGCAAGACTCGCTTCTTCGGTCACGCGCTTTTCGATGGCGAAAGCTTCCGCACGCAACTGCTCGTCCATGCGTTCCTCTATGACGCTGCGAAACAGCTTTCGATACCGCGCGGCGTGGATGTTCATTGCAATCAGAAACAACCCGAGTATGGCGCCCGTGATGGCATGCTCGCGTGTCGGGTAGGCGAAGTGCAACACGACGGCCGGCATCACAAGGGCCATGATCGCGCCCGTGAAATTGAAGAGGTCGAAGCCGCTCGACATGAACAACCCTGCCGCCATCAAAACGATGAGAAGCGTATGCATCGTGGCAAGATCGGTATCCGCGCTTTGAAATGCAAACCAGATCGAGAGGCCCGGCGCGCAATACAAAAAAGCATTCGACAGGGCGTGAAGGTTGATCCAGTCGCGTGAATTCAAAATGCGCGGCCGCGCATGGTTCGCGATCCAGAGAATAACCGCGCCGGCAATGACAAAAATATATAAGCCGAGCCACGCCGCAGTCACATTTGGCCGGCCAAGAAATGCGAAATACACGGCACTCACGGCAATCGCGAAAAACAGGTGCGTCAGAAACCCAAAAGGGTCCTGTGCATAGAGCACGCGCGAGAGATCGTCGTCGATCGCCCGCTGCATCGGAGCTTTCCACATCCTGTCAGTCCCTCTTTTGACTCGGCATTTTGGGTGACGTGAAGACGATGGCACGGCCAGCCAGCCGCTGACCTTGCATTGCTTCGGACGTTGAGCGGCAGGACACCGCGAGGCGCGCCGCAACCGGGCCGCGAGCTTGAACCGGATTTTTATCAGTAATCGATCCGCATTCCATTTCATAAGAAACGTAAGGCGGCGACGATTCAAACCGGTTCGTCGTGCGTATGTTGCGGGAGAGTCTATATCCAGTTTACCCGACGGCTATTACTTAATCCATATGGAAGTATCATAGGGCGAAACCGATACTCATCCATGTCTCTCCGATAGTTCCCGCTAAGGGGCGTGACATGGAAACGATGCAAATAACGGCTAATCCGCAGAGTCAGGGCTGCGCGATCCTCTCCGATTTGTGGCGGCGCAGAACGCGCCTCTCGCGTGATGAAATGGCCGCCATGTATAACCTCGTGCGCGGCGCGTTGCGACCTTATCACCCACTCGAACTGCAATCGCTCCGGGAAGACAAGGAAGAGCTCGTCGCGCAGTTCATTTATGCCAAGGTGTTGCGGCTCGAGCCCGGTCATACCGACTCGAATGCCTGCGCCGAAAGCGCACCGTCGAGCAACTATGCGATCTGTGCCTATTTCCGGCGCTACCTGATCGACTGCCTGCGCAGCGCGAGCCATCAGCGCAACGTGTCGATCGAGGCGGACGGCATCGGACAGGAAGTGGATGAACACGCGCACGCGCTCGACGATCCGGTCGAGTCCGTGCTGATCCAGTACGGCCTCAGCGAAGCGCGCGTACGGCGCCTTGCACGAAGCTTCATCGACGGGCTCGACGAACACGAACGCATCGTCCTCGCGGGCAGTCTCGGCTGGTGCTCGGGGCAAAAGGGCGGATTATCGGGTATCGCCGCGCAACATCGCGTGCCGTCGTATCACTATCGCGCGGCGAAGCTCGGCGTCACGCTGAAGAAATCCGCGCGCCCGGCTGATTTCGCCGTCACCAAGATCGGTCGATGGCTCAGCGAGGAAGTCGGCATCCCGATCTCGGCCGACGACAGCAACGCGATCCTGCTCGTCCTGAACTTGCTCGCCGCCGAGTCGAGCGAACGGGGTTCCACCAATTGACGGCGTGTCGGGAGCCCATGGATGAGCGCCAGAGACATCATCGCGACCTGTCAGCGACAGCTCGGCTAGCACTCGAACGACTGCTCAGGCTTCGTCAAGGCAGCCGCTGACGCGTGCGGCGTGTTGCTCGTGGGCAACGACAACCGGATCGCCACGACACTCGACGCCGGACGCAGATTGCCCAACGGGCTCGCGGCACTTAAGGCTCTCATGAGGCAGGTGCGGCCGTGGCTCTTTACGTTCTTTAACGTGCTCGCGTGTGGCGGGCCGTCGTCGGAGATCGTCAGGCACGGATCGCCGATTCCCCCCGTGCGGCGCTTCGTTCACGCGCGATCGGGGATGTCCCGGATCGCTTGCGATCCCGAGCTTCAACGCATCTCCGATGCCGAGCGCAACGCGTTGCGTGAGCGGTTCGGCAGGCTGCCGTGGTAGCGAAGCACGCTCAGCACGACAACGCCTGATCCGGAAACAGCGCGCAAAAAAACCGCCTCGTGCACGGCGTCAGGTTGCGCGTATGCGGCTGCAGCAGATCCGCTTGCGCGACCAGCACCTTCGCATAAACCGCCTCGTAGACCCGCTTCACCACGCCCGGCGCCACCATCTCGCGATCGTATCCCGGCGCGATGCCGATGAGCCGCCATCCGAGCGCCTCGAACGCGATCTGCACATGGGGAATCTTGAGCGTCGCCATGCCGTAGATCATCCCCATGCCCATATGCCGCGCGAGACACTCCGCGAGCACGATGCACGCCTGTCCCAGACGCGCGCCGCGATGATGCGGCGCGATCACGGCAAGGCGCGCATACAGCGCAAGCGTGTCGCGGTCGCGCTCGCACGAGAAGAGGCCCGCGAGCGCGTCGCCCCGTTTGATCAGCACGACGAGCACGTCCGTCTCCTCCTCGGCCGCGAGCGTCACGCGCGTCGCCAGATAATCGTCGCGCAGGTGACAGCTCGCGCCGCCGACGCTGATGTCGGGATACCACGCCGCGATCGAATCGATCACACCGCCGATCTCCGCGCGCCCGAGCAACTGAAGCCGATAACCGCCAGGAAGCGGCACGCCGACGTTCATCTCATCGATCGTCATCCACTTCATCGTTGACATTGGGAATTCTGTCAGAAATCGTCGAAGCCGGATGAGGCTGTCGTCACCGGCGCATACATCGCCGGATTCGCGCGCGCGGCGGGCCGGATCGCGTGCCAGATGCTGCCGATCTCGTCGCCGTTCGCGTCGCCGGGCTTGCGATCGCCCGCGTAGTAGTGGACGGGACGCCCCTCGTAGGCCGCCTGCATCACGCCGTCCTCGTGGACGATTGCGCCGATCCCCTCGCCCTGCGGCATCGCGCTCGCCGGGACACGCGGCCAGACCGCCGTGCAGGTGCCGTGGCACGGGCCGGTATGGCTCGTGGCGGCGTCTTTGTCGTAGATGTAGACGGTCATGCCGTTGATTGCCGACAGGATGTCGGAGTCGGGGACAGCGCCGATCAGGCTCAAGCCCGCGACCGCCGCGCCGACGCACATTGATTTGCTCATCACGCACTCTCTCGTTTCGGATTCACGATGGACGCAATGGGCACCACAACTAACGGCGCGTATTGCGAGCGCCTCCTAATGCGAGAGACGTGCCAGGCAGCGGCGTTTAATGCTGTGAGGCTTTTGGGATAAGGCTCCGCGACTTTGCGAAGCGACGTCTTTCGATGCCTCTTCCGCCCATGCTTTCGCAGCGGATTTCGGGAGATTCCCGAGATCTCGGGACCGTCAGTGAGTTTTGCGCGTGATCGCGAGGCGCTTCATGCGCGATTCGAGCGTCGTCGGCTTGAGTCCGAGACGCTCGGCGGCGCCCGCCTTGCCGCTCACGCGCCAGCCCGTTTCGTCGAGTACCTTGAGGATATGGAGCCGCTCCGCCTCTTCGAGCGTCGCGGCAGGCTCGTCAGCGCGTCCTGATGGCGCCGGACTAACCGGCGGAGTGTCGTCCCTGAACCAGTCGCCAAGCGCGAGTCGCGATCCCTGCGTCAGGATGACCGCACGCTCGATCACATGCTGAAGCTCGCGCACGTTGCCCGGCCACCGGTAGCCTTCGAGCACGGCCAGTTGCCGCTCCGATATGGCGTCGATGTGCTTGGCGTACTTCGTGGCGAAACGCCGCACGAAGTGCGCGGCGAGCGGCGCGATATCCGCACGCCGCTCGCGCAGCGGCGGCAGCGCGACGGGGAAGACGTTCAGTCGGTAGTAGAGATCGGCGCGAAAGCGGCCCGCGGCGGCTTCGTCGCCGAGGCTCCGGTTGGTCGCCGCGACGATGCGCACATCGGCCTTCTGCGTGCGCGTGCCGCCAAGCCGTTCGAATTCGCCGTCCTGCAGCACGCGAAGCAGTTTCGCCTGAAGATCGATGGCCAGTTCGCCGATTTCGTCGAGGAACAGCGTGCCGCCATCGGCCAGTTCGAAACGCCCCGCCTTGCGAGCCAGCGCGCCCGTAAACGCTCCCTTCTCGTGCCCGAACAATTCGCTCTCGATGAGATTGGCCGGCAAGGCCGCGCAATTGAGCTTGACGAACTGCCGCCCCGCGCGCGGACTCATGCGATGGATCGCCTGAGCGATCAGTTCCTTGCCCGTGCCCGTCTCGCCGGTCACGAGCACTGAGGCATCGGTGCAGGCGACCAAACGCACCTGCTCCAGCACGGACCGCAATCCTTCGGGACCGATCAGGTCTTCGCCCGCCTTCGCTTCGCGCAGCTCTTCCTGCAAACATCGGTTCAGGCCGCGCAACTGGCCCACTTCGGCCTCCGCTTTCCTGCGTTCCTCGATATCGCGCAGGATGAGCGTATAGATGCCCTGTCCTCTCGCTTCGGCCCATGACAACGTCGCTTCGATCGCGAACGATTCACCGTCGGCGCGCACGGCGCTGAAGCCTTCGGGCACCCACAGAGGCGCTTGCGGGCACTCTCCCCGCATGAAGTCGCCGAGCATCCGGCAGAGCGGCTCCGAGAGGAACCGGTTGCACGTCTTGCCGATGGCTTCGCTCGCCGCGCATCGGAACAAGCGCTCGGCGGCGCGATTGAAGACCGTGACGTGACCTGCTTCGTCGAGCGCGATGATCGCGTCCATCGCCGAATCGATGATGCTCGTGAGCCGCTGCTCGCTCTCTCCGAGCCGCGCCGCGAGCCGCTTGATTTCGAGGTGCGTCCCCACGCGCGCGAGCACTTCCTCGTGCTGGAACGGCTTGGTGATGTAGTCGACGGCGCCGAGTTCGAGGCCCTTCACCTTGTCGACAGTATCGGTGAGCGCGCTCATGAAGATCACGGGAATGTCGCGCGTCGCGGGATTCGACTTGAGACGCGCGCAGGTCGCGAAGCCGTCGAGGCCGGGCATCATCACGTCGAGCAGGATCAGGTCGGGCGTCGCGTATTCGATCTCCTCGAGCGCGCTCTCGCCGTCCTCCGCGACCGATACCGAGAAACCGTTGGCGCTCAGCAGATCGAGCAGGATCGACAGGTTGGCTGGAATGTCCTCGACAACGAGGATCAGCGGGCCGTTCATGGGTCGCTACCTTGCCCGTTCGCGAAGCTCCTGAGCCACCGCCGCAGCTCCTTCATGCGATACGCCTCGCCGAGTTCGCGAATACGCCCGGCGAACGGCGCGTGCGTACGATCGCGACGGGCCAGCTCGTGCGCCTCGTGCAACAACTGCCTGACGTCGCCGCGCGAGGCGAGATCGAGCAGACGTTGCAGCTCCTCCGACGGTGGTGCGTCGATCATGACTTCGCCATCCGGATCGTCGTCCGTACCGCTGCCGCTTGCGGAATACAGCACCGTCAGCCCGAGACGCGCGCACAGCAACTCGATCAGCCTTTCCTGTCGAAACGGCTTGGGGACGAACTCGTCCGCACCCGATTCGATGCAGCGCGCGCGATTGTGCTCGAACGCGCTTGCCGAAATCGCGACAATCACCGTGCCCGACAACTCCGGCAACGCGCGCATGCGCCGGGTCGCCGAGAGTCCGTCGAGCCGTGGCATGCGCATGTCCATCAGGATCGCATCTGGCAGGAGACGCAGGGCCTCGTCGATGGCGGCTTCGCCGTCGGCGGCCTCGTACACTTCGAAGCCGAGCGGAACGAGCAGATCGCGCAGCAGGCTCCGGCCATCGGCTTCGTCATCGACGACCAGCACGCGCCGCCGCTCGCCCGCTATGCCCGTCGCGATGCGGCTCACGGCGATCGGCGGCTGCGTCTCGACCGGCGGCACGTCCAGTTCGAACCAGAAGCGGCTGCCTTCGCGCGGCGTGCTCGATACCTGAAGCGCGCCGCCCATCAGGTGCACGAGCCGCTTGCTGATCGCGAGACCGAGCCCCGTGCCGTCGATGACCGTCGATGGGTCGCGTACCTGATGAAACACCTCGAATATCTCCGACAAATGCTCGGGCCGGATACCGATGCCCGTGTCCTCGACGAGAAAGCACAGGCGCCCGTCGTTCAGCCCCGTTTTCAGGACGACTCCGCCTTGCTGCGTGTACTTGATCGCGTTGTCGAGGAGATTCATGAGCACCTGCCGCAGCCGGCGCTCGTCGCCGCGAATCACGCGCGGAATGTCCGACCACTGCGCCTGCGTGAACGAGAGTCCCTTGGCCTGCGCGCGGCATTTCATCATCGAGGCGATGCTTGCGAGGAGGCGCTGCAGATCGAAATTGTCTGCGACGACATCGAGCGTGCCGGCCTCGATCTTCGCCATGTCGAGGATTTCATCGATGAGTCCCAGCAGATGCTCGCCCGATTGCTCGACGACGGTCAGCGCCTTGCACTGCCGTTCGTTGAGTTCGGCTTCGCGACGTAGCAGTTGCGCGTAGCCGAGCACGCTGTTGAGCGGCGTGCGCAGCTCGTGGCTCATGTTGGCGAGGAACTCGGATTTGGCACGGTTGGCGGCTTCCGCAGCGTCCTTCGCCGCGCGCAGTTCCGCCTGCGCGCGCTTGCGCTCGGTGATGTCGCGCACCGTGGCCGTCACGAAGCTCGCGCCACCGGAAACTGGCGTGACGGAGATCTCCACCGGGAACTCCGTGCCATCCGAGCGCAGCGCCGGCACCTCGATGCGCTTGCCGAGCAGCGGCCCTTCGCCGGTTGCGAGATAGCGCTTGAGGCCTTGGCGATGAGCGTCGCGCAATCCCGGCGGGATGACGAGCCCGGCGAGTTCCCGGCCGATGACATCCTCCCGCTGATACCCGAAGGTCCGCTCGGAAGCCGGATTGAATTCGATGATGCAACCATCGCGATCGATGCTGATGATGCAGTCCATCGACGCATCGAGGATGCCCCGCAGCCGCGCCTCGCTCTCACGGCGGCCCGCTTCGGCGAGCTTTCTCTCGCTGATATCGATGACGCTGCCGCGCACGAGCCTGCGCGTCGCATCGGGCAGCCGCACGAGCCTGACCTCGCAGGGAAAGAGCGTGCCTGAAGGGTCCGCATGCCACCACTCGAACACCGGCACGCCGCCATCGAGCGCTTCCTCGACCTTTTCGCGCGCCGCTTCGTTCGACAGTCGACCGTCGGGCTGACGCGCCGGGCTCAACTCGACCGGACCGATACGCAGGAGCGCTTCGCGATCACGGCCATAGAGGCGCGCGGCCTGTTCGTTCACTTCGACGAAGCGCAGCGTATCGACGTCGAGCAGCGTGATGGCGTCGGGCGAAAAGGCGAGCATCGTCGAGAGGCGCTGTTCGCTCGCGCGCAACGCCTGCTCGGTGCGCATGCGTTCGCCGATATCGATGACGCTGCCGCGTATCAGCCGGCGACTTGCGTGAGGCAGGCGCACGAGACGGATCTCGCACGGAACGAGCGCGCCCGATGCGTTCCGGTGCAGCCATTCGAAGACGGGCGTCTCGCCTTCGAGCGCGCGATCGATCATCTCTTGCCGCGCCTCGCTCGAAATGCGGCCGTCCGGCTGGCGAACCGGGCTCAGTTCCAGCGGATCGATCTGCAGGAGCGCGTCGCGGTCGCGGCCGAAGAGACGCGCAGCCTGGTCGTTCGCTTCGACGTAGCGGTCGGCGTCGGCATCGAATACGAGGATCGCATCGGGCGCGTAGGCGACCAGCGTGGCGAGCCGTTGTTCGCTCTCGCGCAGGGCGTCCTCGGCGCGACGGCGTTCGTCGCGTTCGACGGCGAGCGCGATCAGGTTCGCGAGCGCAATGCCGAAGAGGCGATCTTCGGGCGTCCACGGGATGGGCGGTCCGACTTGCTCGTGACATAGCACACCGTCGATCTGGCCGTGAAGGTAGACCGGGGTATCGAGCATGGCCGTGACGCCGAGCGGCGTGAGGTAGGTGCTCGAGAATTCGTGCGTGCGCGGATCGGCGTGGGCATCGTCGGCGACGATGGCGTCGCTGGTGGCGAGCGCACGGAAGTAGTCGGGGTAGAGCTCGGCCTGTAGTTGCGCGCCGGAGCTGTGTCGATCGAGGCTCGATTCGTAGAGATCGAGGCAGTAGATCGCGCATCGCGTCTGCGTGTAACGCCAAAGACTCACGCGCTCGACACACATCAGTTGCGCAGCCGTCTCCATGATGTAGTGGAGCGTTTGCTCGAGATTTTCGTTTTGGTAGACGTCGATGCGGGTGAGCGCGGCGAGCGCGGCCTGCCGTTCGAGCAGGTGTTCGCGTCGGGACCGCAGCGCGGAGAGAGGCCCTGGGATCGTCACCGTTGTAATTCCTGAGGCTTTGGATGGGGCACTGCGGTTGGCGGGGTTGGCTTGCGTCTTTTGCGTGTGGGCGGGGCGCTGTCCAGTGCGGTGCCGGTATTACTTTACACCGCTGAAAAGCGGTTGACAGGAAGTTGCCGTTTTGAGGGTTGGTATGAAAAACGTAGCACGCGTGTACTACATCGAACGGCTTGCAGATTCGTGCCCCTCGAAGCCGCTTCGCCGGAACGATCGCTCCCAAAGTACAGCGGCCGTGCGCAAGGTCACGCGGGTCGGCAGATTCTCGGACAGAGGCCTCATTCGTGAGGCCTCGATGACCGCGCTTCCCGAGCGGCTGCTATCGAAAGATTTGTGCGCCACCATGGCAATTCCCTTTTGAACGAATGGCCTCACAGTCGTCTTGGTCTCAAGAAATCCAGATGGGCCACAGCGGATCCCAGCCGATTAGCACGGTTGGATTTGCCATCTGAAGGTGTTGTGCATCGCTAGTGTGGGCGGGCCGATATCATTGCCAGGATGACCGGAAGTTGGGCGGGCTTTACAAAATGGTAGTCGAATCCTGACCTGATTGATTCCGCGCGTTCGTACGGCGATGACAGCGCGGTCACAGCCACCAAGAAGGGTGCAGGGCTGACGTTGAGCCGCCGAATTTCTCGCGCTACCGCTCGGCCGTCGAGACGGGGCATTTCAATATCGAGGACAACCACTACGGGACGCGACGTACAGTATTCGGCAAGCGCGTCCACACCATTCCCGGCAGTTCGAATTGCGTAGCCGTAAGCACCGAAGAAGAACACATATGCTGCCAACAAATTCGGGTCGTCGTCCGCGATAAGGAGGCTCTCAGCTTTCACAATGGACATCAGTTCCTCCAGGTTACCCTTCATGAGCAGCAATTTGGAGGCCCGACAAAACCAGGACAAAAGAATTATTCGTGATCGAAACCGCCTTGCTTCTTCGCATGGCACGCGTGAAACTGACGCCAGGCGGGAAATTGGTTGCAATAGAACGTCGGTACGCATTGCGTGACTTTTTGCGGGCGACGTTGTGCACGCTCAAGCGGCCTGTCAGAAGCACGCTTATATGACGGTCACAGCATATCGAGCCAGGCTGATCGTAAAAACGCACCCTGTGCCGGGTACATCGCGAACACTGAGAATCCCACCACTTGACTCCACGCTCCGCCGCGCGATTGAGAGTCCCAGGCCGAGCACGCTTTGGTCCTCGCCGTTCTGCGTAAAAGGTAAGAACATCCGCTCAGCGTTTCCCGGTGGAAGGCCGCCACAGTGATCCTTCACATCGATTAGGATTCGATCCGAAACCGCGTATGCGTCCAAGGTCACTTCGGTATGTAGGTGAGTGAACTTAAAAGCGTTTTGCAGCAAGTTTGCGACCGCCGAATAAAGCAGATCACGATCGCCGCTCACGGCAAGTCGCGTGTCGACAGCGGAAACCGAGAACCCGCATCCACGGGCCTGAGCCGCAAGCTCCGCGGCCGTCTTGACCTCAGCGACGAACTCGGCAACCGAAAACGTTTGTGGTGGCCCTGCGATTCCGGCTGTCATCCGAACTTCAGCCAACGAGTCATTAATCAGGTCGCGCAAGGCGAACAGGCTGCGTTCCAATACCGCGCCCGTCGCTCCCGACAGGTTCAGATTGCCGGTCTTTGCAGCGGTAAAGGCGAGCGTTGCAGTGCCGAGAAAGTTGCGAAGTTCGTGCGCTAAAAATCCTAGTCGTTTGTTCGTCTCAAGGGCTTGGTTGTTCGCAATGACAGAATCGCGCTGATAGCTGAATTCCGTGACCGCGTCAGCGATAGCATTATCCAGGCAGCGGTTGAGCGTTCGGAACTCATCGATCTGGAACGGCGCGTCGCGCTCGAAGGCCAGGTCTGTAATTGCCTGGCACAGGTCGCCATAGTCATGCACGACCTGATCCACTGAGAATCCGAGTTCCAAGAGCTGCCGTCCGTGTTGCGCCGCTGACTCGCCAATCTCCGATAACGAGGCGCCGCCGCCCGATGGACCGGAAATCTTGCGGCTATTCATGGGCTCCGAACTCTGCTCGACTCGAAGTGTCCGGACGAGTTGGTCGAGGAAGAGAGGCACGCCATTTTGGAGTTGTTGTGCGGTCGCCGCTCGTGCAGGCCGCTGCGCCACCTTCGCTCGACATCGTTCGATTAACGTGTCACGGTTGTTGGCTAAAAAATCGTGCATCATGATCATTACCCCCGGCGTTTTCCAGTCTTGGAGTAGACGGCCAGGCCGGCCCGGACGTCGCTCACGCGGTACTGGCTCTGCTCAACGCGGTATCTACGCAACGTTCCCGGAAACCTGAACGAACCAATACCCATTCATAGGACGATAGCCGAAGCGGTTGCCGGACAGATGCGGGTAAGGACGCTGCAAACCGTCTATGTGATCGTGCGACGAATATGTCGAACGTGCCAAGCGCGCGTTAGTCGGTCGTAACCGTGTCATCTGCAACTTCGTGCAGCGATCCTCTTCATCTTACTCGTTCGGTCATTCTACGATTGTTTCACCAGAACAGGCGCCATGTGCGCGCCCGGCAGTCAAAGCTTGCGGCCGACGTCGAAGGGGTGATATTTCAAATTACATGGTCTGCGACTGGCCTCATGCTGCGGCGTGGGTCGAAGGAGCCGGTCGCCTCTGCGCACAGTTTGGAAGACAAGCTGGCCTCACAAAGTCGTGATCCGCACGGTTAGGTTCTGCTTCCTCGAATGGCGCGCGTCTTTATCCGACCTGAACCTTTCGAGGAAGTTGAGAGCACGCTCGGCCCGCGTAAGTGCGGTCGAGCTCCGCTTGGCTGCAGCGCGCGACTGGCAGTTTTATGACCCATGATGGGCAGGCCTGGGCGGATCGTGACACTCACCAGTCCGGGCAGGAGCCGACTTTCAACTGACTGCCTAGGAGTCGACGAACAACCGAAGGTGGCCGACTACCGTCCAACTGGACGTGAAGCAGTACGTATCCGCCACCGCATTTGCGCGCTAGCCAAAACTTCGGAGTCGCGCTGAAGCACGGTGGACCTGCTGAGCGGCCCACTGCGGGGTGTCGAAGGCTGCATTTTCTCGACGTTGACCGAGCCCCCTTCCTCGACTTTCGCCTTTAGCACGCGAAAAAATTGTCGTGCTAGCGTGACTTGATCTCTGAGGGCACGATGGACTTCCAATACACGCGGAGAGGCGGGAAGGGTTTCACATACGATGTGTCAATCAGCCTTCGATCGGAGGGGCTTAAGGCAATGCTGAAAAAGGTCAACGCATCAGGGTGGCAGGCCGTTTATATTGAATGAGACAAAAGACCCTAGCGAT
>NZ_FCOL02000047.1 GCF_001544515.1 Caballeronia terrestris | reverse complement strand
AAAGCACACCGGCTCCTCAAGCGCTGGCCGCCTGACTATGCCGACCGCCCCGCGTACACCACTCTTGACGATTTCTCCCTATAAGAACGCGAACTGCCCGAACCGAAACGCGGCGTCGCACGGCGAACGCTGCAATGTGTTCTTTCCCGGCTTGTGGCGATCTTAGATGGCGCGGATTGATGCACCGGCGCATCGAGTCGAACAAAGAAGGCCCGCACAAGCGGCGGGCCAAGATGGAACGATCTACAACGCGTGCCCCCAAGCCCAGAGGACACGCCCCTGCGAAGTAGCAAAAAGAAAGCCCGCCAACAGAAGGCGGGCAAGCCATCGCGCTGATACGCGAGATGACCAATCTTTGTTTTAGCAGGGCCGCCCCGCAATGCAAGGCGTATCGTGGATAGGGCGCCGTCTGAGCGTCTCACTATCAAACGTGAACTGAATAAGTAAGATTGATGCACCTATCTACTTGGAGACAGAGAGGCTTGCTGGCATAAAAAATCCCCGCCGGAGCGGGGCCAACTTCGAGGAGATAGCAAGATGCGTGTTAACTGCAGCAATGAGCATGCAGGGATGGCCATGAAAACATCACCCAAAAGCGTCGCCATTCCGGACGTTGGCCGCGAAAGCGGTGACGCCGATTAATCAATGCCTGCGTCACGCGTGACGCGTCCGGGACGTTAGCATGAGTCACAGCGCGCGAGCCGATCGAGCATCATGCGAAGCCGATGCGATTGCATAGGGTACGCAATGCGGACGAAGCGGAGGCGTGCCGTCATGGGGAAGGCCATGAACGAAGAACACAAAAAGCCGCTCGGAATCGACAACACGATGAGCATCGTCTACACCAGGTCGAAAAATGAAAACCGGAAGGGCCACGACACTGACATCGAGTTTTACGACGTGCTCGATGCGTCCGGCGCGCTGATCGCCAAGTGCGATACGAGCATCCATCCGCCGCAGCGAAGGAGAACTGAGCTAAGGAAGTTCGCTCCGGACGGCATAACTCGCATCGAATGACGCCCAACTGGCAGCCGTGGAGCACGCGCGCGTATCACGAGATGGATGCTTGCGCGGCTCTCCAAGGCGGGAGAACAATTCGCAGTCATGCCGCCTCGCAGGGCAGCAGCGCATAATGTCAGCCCCTTCCTTCCATGGGATCGCAGACGGAGTTATTAGGAGGATTGGCGATTGTAGTGGTGTTGCTCGTGTAGATTATCGGCGCCATAACTAAGTCGAAACCACCCGCATTGGCTAAGTGCCCGCGCTGCAAGCGGCGCTGCTCACTGGCGGACATGGCGTGTAGGAACTGTAAGCGAAAACGGAACAATAAAACGCAAAGTAGTATTCCGCGTCCACCAAGCGCACAGCTCTTACATTTGTAGCGCATGCAAAACGTCGCATACCAGGCTCTATTGTGAGTGCGGGACAACGTTCTTTACTTGTTCGATCGATAACATTCGATACCGGTTCGCTCGTCTGCTTGCCTATAGCAAGTCCACTTATACGGTGGCCTTGAACTGGAGGATGTGGCGTCCCTGAATGCAGTCGCGGCCGCGGAGCGAACGCGTTGTTTGATGACAGTTGATCCGGTCCCCGAGCTCACCGGCTACTATGCGGGATTGGGGTTCCACGCTCCCCCGGTCGGACAGAATTGGTCGAAAAAGGGACGTATGTAATGTAAGCGGCCGCTGCGTTTAGGGCTCTCTCCGCGGTCGGCAGACGCCTGGGCGTAAGGACGAGAGTGCCCACTACCACGTCGATGTAACAGCCAGTCTCGCCGACCCCTGTTCGAACTGCGAGAATGCTCCGCATGGTCGCCAGCAAGTGTTCGGCGAACGGACTCGACGTTTGCCGTAACTTTATGGCCTTCCGAACGGCGGAAATCACTGCTTGAGGGCCTTTCATAGTCGCGGTCGCGGGACCGCGGAAACGCCCGCGTTTTAGGGCGGGCGTTTCTTTTTGCTGCCCAGACCGCTGCGCCGCAACGGTTGGCAGCGTCATAGCGCTGATTGCGAGCGGGCCTGCGCAATGGGCGGATCCGGTTAGCGCTCTTCAGCACGAAATAGCTAGGCGTAAATTCGGCGTTGGACTAGGGATGGCACTTGCGCGCGTGGAGCACGTTCACGATCTGGATGCGATCGCGTTTGATGCGGTAGACGACGATTTAGTTCGGCAGCACGACCATTTCCCGCGTGTTCGGCACGCGGCCCTCGCGGTAGACATAGGGGTGGTCGGGAATTGCAGCGGCCGCCTTAATAATGGCTTCGAAAACGAAGTCTGCGGCGGCCGGGCTCTGTTCTTCGATGTAGTCGAGATGCTCTGAGGTCTGCGCCGAGCGCGCGATGCGCCAGTCAGCGAGCATTGCGCGCCCTGCGTTTGGTCTCGACGTGCGCGCGCATATCCGCAACGACCGGATCGTGCGAAATATCCGGGCCTTCCTCGTCGAGCGAGCTGGACTTCCTTGCGGAATCACTCGTCGTGGAGCTCGATGCGACGGTTCACGTTTCGCCTTAAGTTTGTCGTGACCATGATGTCGTTTTGTATCCGCAGCGATTTGCATACAGATCGACGATATGTCTCAACACGCCGTCGGAAACGCGCCCGTGTCCCTTCCGAGGCTGTTATCGCAATCGACGCAGTCCTCGCATTTAGCCTGACAATAGGGCTCGGTCACGTCTCAACGATCTCGAGACTGTTTTCGGCACACCATTGCCTCAGCGCGCTTTCGATAGAGCCAGCTTCAAAGGAGTACCAGCGCTCGAGAGCGCCTTCACGCGCCAGAAGATCCTTGAAGCGCCCATACGCTCCGTGCCGTTGGAAAAATCTTTCGACCTGTTCATAACGCGCAGGCAACTGTTGCGCGACAAAGCGCAACGCGAGACTTTTCCCCAGATCGAGCTCGTTCTTATGCGGTATGGCGAGGTAGCGATCCGAAGTCTCCAGGTCGTCAGGATGATCTTCGTCGAACGCGTCGTCGAAATCGGAAGTCCAATAAACCTTGCCCGTGTCGAGTGAGACATACGCGTTATGCTCCATCGGCGACGCGTCGCTAACGAAGTCGAAGGCCATAGAAAGATCGGCGTACTTGACCGCGATCATGCCTCTACCCCCCATCGGTTGTAGCGTTCGAGCTGCCGGGTCGGTGTACCGGCGTAGAGCTGGTATTGCCCATACGCGGGCAATTTGTCGTCCGTCGGTGACTGATTGTCCACCGGCTCAACCCCTATCGCCGAAGTTCGCCTCACCGCTGTCATCCAGGCTCGCAAGGCCGTAGACGTCGCCTTCCCGATCAACCAGACGCAGCCATGTCCCCAGGTTCTCGCTGCTGCCGTCGAGTAGCCGGTTAGTCAGGGTATGGTCGTTCGCCTTGCCCAGCATATTATGAAGCCCGAGGTACGCGACCAGAAGGTGGAACAAGGCGCCGCGCAAATCATCCCGTCCGCCCTGGCAGCGTCGCGCGTGGCGATGCAAGTCTTCGATCGCGCGACCGAGTTTCTCGCCGACGTACGACAACGGCACGCCATGACGGTCCTGCCACGAGGTGTATGCCGCGCCGTTGGCATTCAATGGAAAATCGTCCGCTCCCTCTGACATGTCCCCTCTCCGTAGTTGCGTGGTTAGTCAATGCAGAGTCGGCCCGTTTGCGAGACAGCAATGCTTGTATTTGCGGCCGCTGCCACACGGACACGGTTCGTTGCGCCCGACCTTGGGGCTGTCCCGGCGCTGGGGAAAGCGCTCCGGCATGGCCGCAAGCGCCCGCCGGTGAGGCTCAAAATAGCGGTAGATGTGGGTCAGCCCCGCGATCATCGTCTGCAGTATTTCCTCACGCTTTTCCGGAGGAATGGGCGGAGGTCGCATCCGCGGGTCGGAATCGTGCTCATAATGCAGCATCATGATCGGTATCATGGGCCCGCCGTGATCCTCATCGTGAAGGAGCTCGCTCCAGCTTGCCGGGCGCGTCCCCACGCCGCGCATGAAACCGTGCGCCCAGTCGTTACCGGACGCGACGCCATCTTCTCCTTCGAGAAGCACGGGTAGGTATACGTTCGGCGTGTTCAAGGTCCGGCGCAACTCAGTCGCGATTGTGTTCCAGTGGCGCATGAGCAGCCCCGTGATCTCCGCGGCCTGCTCATCGCTCTCGAACGCGAAGTCTTCTCCCCAAATTTGGGGCAGATACTCGCTCGGCGGGACCAAGTCGGGCCCACAGATCAACGCTGAAAAGTAGCCATCGAGCATTTCGATGTTCATCGCATTAAGATCAATGGCGTCGAGAAAGCCAGAAAGACGAGCGAACTCGTCGTCGGTAAGCGGCTGATCGGTGGTCAGGTTCACAATGGCACCGTGTCTTGGTGTTAAAGATGGGGGCTACTACTCCGCTTGGGGGCGAAGCCGGTAACCAATAATCGGCTAGCGCCCACCCTAGTCGCTTTGCCGATCGATTATATGACGTCGGGCTCGCTGGGTTGCGCCCCGCGACCGGTCTCGCCGACTGCGCAGCTGTGGAGGTAGGCTCCGGTAGCGGTCGCAGCGGCATGAATTTACCGGCCAAGAACTTCCTGGTTTTCCGCCACACATCATCGCCCGCCGGGTTTCACCCAGGCGGCGACAGGCAGACACGCAAGACGGCAGCCACAGGGAGCCTCAGACGCCTATCCCTTTTGGCATGAGAGTATGCTCATACCAAGAGGGAACTGGATGTCGCTACGACGTCCGGAGAGGGACGCATGCCGGAGTATGCGCATGGATGCAGCGAATAGCGAATTCGTGCTCGTGGGAAGCCTTGAAGCGCTGAAAGCGAAGGGGCGGCTTGTCGTGCAAGGTGGCCATCGCCCCATCCTTGTCATCTACGACCGCGGGCGAGTCTTCGCCCTCGATAATCGATGTCCACACATGGGCTTTCCGCTAGAGCGAGGGACCGTCGAGGACGGCATCCTGACCTGCCATTGGCACCATGCGCGCTTCGATCTGGAAAGCGGCTGTACCTTCGACCTCTGGGCCGATGATGTACCGAGTTGCGCAGTCGAGGTGCGCAATGGCGACATCTGGGTCGCGACCACGTTGGCTCATTCCGATCCGGCGGCGTACTGGCATCAGCGGCTCGCGGACGGCCTCGCACATGGCCTTGGACTCGTCATCGCCAAGGCGGTGCAGGGACAGCTTGCAGCCGACGTTTCGGCGACCGATATCGTTCAACAGGTGGCGCTGTTCGGAGCGCACAACCGTGACGGCTGGGGCGTCGGTCTCACGATACTGACGGCGCTCGCCAATCTCTTGCCCGTGCTACGAGAGGACGACGTCTATCTCGCGCTGTTCCACGGCGCGCGTCATGTGGCAGCGGACTGCGAGGGCGAGGCGCCGCGGCGGCGACGCGCGCCGCTTGCAAGCCGGCCGGAGCCAGCCGCGCTCAGACGTTGGCTGCGCCTGTGGACCGACGTGCGCCATCGCGAGGCGGCCGAGCGGACCCTGTTGACGGCGATTGCCGCTGGTCTCTCACCGTCTGTGCTCGCCGATACCCTGCTGGCGGCCGGAACCGAGCGGACTTTCGCCGACACCGGCCATTCGCTCGACTTCATCAACAAAGCGTTTGAGTGTCTCGATCTTATCGGCTGGGAGCACGCGGCAACTGTGCTGCCTACTATCGTCGCGCAGATGGTGGCCGCCCGTGGCGCCGAGGAATCGACAGCCTGGCGCCAGCCCGTCGATCTTGTCGCGCTGTGTGACGCATCAGCCGGCGAAATGTCCAAGCTTTTCGCGGGCCGCCAGGGCGTGCGAGCCTGGTCAAATCACTCGACCCTCGCGCGGGAGTTGCTTGGAGACGAGCCGGCGAATATCGTCGATGCGCTGAAGGCGGCGATCCGCGTGGGCGCCGCTCCTGCCGACCTGGGACAGTCCCTCGCATATGCAGCGGCACTGCGTGTGGCCCGCTTCGGCAATGCCAACGAACACGCGGACTGGGAGACGGCGCATCATGTCTTCACCCATGCTAACGCGCTCCACCAAATGCTCAGGCGGATCGGGACCGCGGGCATCGACGGTTACCATACGGCCGTGCGGGCCATCATGCACGGAGCGATGGCGCTCTACCTTGCGCGTTATCTGAACGTCCCACCGGCCCGCATCCCGGGCGAGGACAACGATCAGCTCGACGACCTTCCCGTAGATGCGGAGGCCATTCGCGCTGCCTTGCTCGACGCATTCGACCGGCAGCGACAGGTTGATCTCGCAGCAAGACTGGTGGCGCGGCATCTTACGCTCGGCCATCCGCCAGAAGTGCTGATCGCCACGCTTGCGCATGCGGCGCTGCGTGAAGATGCGGGCTTCCATGCCTATCAAATGCTCGAGGCCGGCGTCCGGCAGTTTGGCGCGTGGGGCAATACTGACGAGGGGCGGCATGTTCTCGTTGCGGTCGCCCGTTATCTTGCGGCCCATTCACCGACTGAGCGCGGGACCCTGCAAACTGCCGACATCGCACAGCGCTTGATGAAAGGCGCCGAACTGCATCAGGGCGCTGGAGCGCCGTGACTGTGCGACTCTGATCGACAGGACCTCGTCTTGTAATCAGTAATCCTATTTACCAGCGACAAATAGATTTATGTTAAATCGCTATGCGGAGGTGCCATCTCATCATCTAGTCGAACTCGGGTTAGCTTAGATGCAGCATTCAACGGCTTAGCCGACGCCGCGCGTCGAGGGCCGCGATCGCCCGATGAAGCGCGAGCATCGCAGAATGCCACCAGCGCCTACGCGGAAATAATTCTAAATTTTGAAGGTCTCGAGCGTGGCCGGATGGAACAGTTCTTCGGGCTCGAGCCTGCGATCAGACAACCCCTCTGCATGATGCCGCGTAAGAAACCGCGACAGAACATGCCGGTTCGCTTCGAAGCCGTACGACCAGAAATCCTGGCCAAGTAAAAGGCGCGCGGCGCGCAGTTGCTCCTCGACGAATGGCAACGTGACCTTCGTCGCCGACGTATCGCTCAGTTTCGCGAGGGCCAACGCCTTTGATTTCTCGAACGCCTTCGCGACCGCGCCCGGCAGCCACGGATGCTGCTCCGCCAACGAGCGCCTGACACCTAATAGATGCATGATCGGAAAAAGCTTTGTGCGCGAGTACCAGTCGACAGCGGCCTTTTGCGGGTCGTTGTACAGGTACCTCACATTCGGATGTCCGTTCGTGAAGCACGACGGCGCGCGCGGTCCGATCACCGCATCGATTTCGCCCGTTGCGAGCAGGCTCGATATCGTTTCCCGGTCGGGCGCGTCTTCGAGGCGCACATCGGACGGCAAGTTGAGCTTGATCTTCTCCTGACGGCCGGTTTCCTCGTAGCCGCCGCGCACCCATGTCACGTCCGATGCCTTCAGACCGTGGTCTTCTTCAAGGAAGAGCCGTACCCACACGTTTGCCGTCAACTGATACTCAGGTACGCCGATTCGCTTGCCCTTGAGATCGCTAGGCGTTTCGATGCCGCAGTCGTTGCGCACATAGATCGACGTGTGGCGAAACGCGCGCGACGGAAAGACAGGCACGCCGATATACGGGCTCGTGCCCGCCGCCGTCTTAACGCTATAGCTGCTCAATGACAGTTCGCAGATGTCGTAGTCGGCGTGGCGGAATGCGCGGAAGAAGATCTCTTCCGGGTCCTGCAGCATGAAGACCGGATCGACGCCGTCGATCTGCACTTCGCCATCCACCAGCGGCCGCATGCGATCGTAGTTGCCCACCGCCACCGACAGGTTCAGCTTGCTCATTCTCGTTTCCCTACAAAGGTTTAAAGTATTTCGCGCCGTCATGCATCAGTGCCGATGAGCACGTCGCGCTGTTCCTCGCTCGATCGCAGCATCGCGAGGCAGATTTCGAGCGTGCAGCGCGCCCATCTACCATCATGAAGCGGCGCGATATCGCCGCGCACGGCGGCGAACAGTTCATCGACTACTTCGACGCGTGGCACCCTCGGCGCATCAAGCGCGATGCGCTCGCACCGCTCATCGCCATACACGGCGATACTGTCGGGAAGCGGCCTGAGATCCCCGCGTTCGCACGACACGATCAGCGGCCCGAAATGCTGATGCTTGCGGACATCCGTGCGATCGCGTGACACAGGCGTATATGACTTGCCGCCATATGTGCCCGCAGCCTTGAGCCGCGCTTCCTCTTCTGTGGATGCGACGGCGGACAACTTGCGGCGCGCGTTGCCGTAGTCGTCGGGATTCTTCGGCTGGCCCATTTCGCCGGTCCAGTCTGTCCACTCGTCGGAATCGAAATGCGCGTGGCCGTTATATGAAAGCGTCGCGAACGCGCCGTTCTCGAACCATAGCGTCGCCGTGTAGGCACCTTCAGTGGGGCGCGCCGGGTCCCACTTGCCGACGGCGGCACGAATGCGCGTCGCACGGCATCCAGCCAGCAGTCGCACGATGTCCACCTGATGCGCTGCCTGGCTGAACACCGCCCCGCCGCCCTCGGCCGTCGACAGCTCTTCAGGCCTGCGTGGCCGGAAAAGATAGTCGGTGTAATTGAGCGCCTGAATCATCTTCACGTCGCCGAATACGCCCGATGCGATCAGCTCGCGCGTTCGCAAATACGGCGTGTCGAAACTGTGGCAGTGCCCGACTATCAGATGCACGCTCGCATCGCGGCATGCCGCGATCATGTCGTCGCATTCGGCAAGCGATAGCGCCATCGGTTTTTCAACGAGCACGTGTTTGCCGCGCTTCGCTGCGATACGCGTGTGCGCCGCGTGAAACTGATGTGGACTTGCAATATAGATCGCGTCGATATCCGGCATGCGCGCGAGCTGTTCGATGTCGTCGAAGGCCGGTGCGTCGAAGTCCGCTTCGAACTGCGCACGCGCCTCCACTCGCGGATCGCATGCGCCCGCAAGTTGCACGCGCGTGTCTGCGAGGAACGTCGGCAGCATCAGCGAGAAGGCGCGCCCCAGTCCCGCGACGCCAAGCCTGAGTCGTTCCATCACGCCTGCACCTGATAGTTCGGCTCGACTGCAGCCTGCTCTTCACGGTCGTCCCACACCGGACGCGCGGCAAACTGTTTCCAGTCGGTCTCTTTCGGCACCATCGACTGGAACGAGCACATGTTGCGCGGAATCGCCTTGTCGCCTGTGCCGATCGCAGTCTCGCCCGCCTGGAACTCCTTGAGCGCATCGAGCATCCGGCGGCGGAATTCGACCACCGCGACATCGCTTGCGCCGAGTCGCTCGTCGGAACGATTTGCGATCGGACCCATCGTCACCCACATCGCAATGTCCTGATTTGGGAAGCCCGTGATGCCCGTGAAGTTGCCCGCCTTCATCGCCTCTCGATCCTGCCAGAAGCGGTTCTCCATGTTGCGCAACGGCCGGTACTGATCGTCGAGATCGATACCCACGCGCTGGCCGAGGAACTTGCGCCACGTTTCGGTCTCGGGCGTCCTGTCAGGATGACCCCATGCCATGAAGTAGAATGCGGTGTTCGTATCGTCCACCGGCACGTTGATGTTCGCGACGTTGTAGAGATTGTTCGGCGGTATCAGTGCGGTGGCAGGGGCGACGAACACCGTGGAGCGGATGTAGTCGTGCGTCGCGGCCTTCTGGATCGGCCGGCGCAGCGCAGCATACCGAAAGCCGTAACTCGTGCGATGCACCTGCATGCGCGGCGCCTTGTCCGTCGACGGCCGCAGCCAGTTCTTCGACGTCGCCTCGGCGCCTCCCACCCTCGCCGGAACGAAATCTGACGAATGCAGGCTCGAACTGTGCGCGGAATCGATCGCGCCTTCGAGAATCTGCGCCCAATTACACGGCAGGATCGCCTTCGCGATGCTCACGCGCGTCTCTTGAGTCGGCGCCCATGCCGGCGGCACGAACTCGGGGATCGCGTCCTGCGGGCCCATGTACGCCCACACAAAGCCGCCCCACTCCTTCGTCTCGTAGGCCTTGTGCTTGACCTTAGTCGTCATGTCGCTGCACGACGGTTCGGAGACCATCTCGATCACGTTGCCCTTCACATCCATCTTCCAGCCGTGATAGAGACACCGCAGGCCGCAATCCTCATTGCGCCCATAAACGAGCGACACACGCCGGTGCGGGCAGTACTCGTCCATCACGCCCACGTTGCCATCGGTATCGCGGAATACGACCAGGTCCTCGCCAAACACCCGTGCCTTCACCGGCGCTCCGTCCGGCTCGCTAACCTCCTCGATCAGACAAACGGGCGTCCAGTGACGGCGCATCATCTGGCCCATCGGGGCCTCGCCTTCGACGCGGCACAGCAATTGGTTTTCTTCAATCGTGAGCATTCAATCTTCTCCTGATCACATGTCTATTAACTATCGCCGGTTACAGGTCGAGCACCAGTTCTTCGCTCTTTGCCCGCGAAACGCAGATCATGATTTGCGCGGACTTTTCATCATCGGAGAGCACCATGTCGCGATGCTCGGCGTCGCCCGCGCAGAGCGTCGTGCGGCACGAGCCGCAGGTTCCGCTCTCGCATGAACTCGGCGCACGGATACCGTTATCGCGCAGGATTTCGAGGATCGAGCGGTCCGTAGGGATATCGAAGGTCTGCCCCGAGCGCTCCAGCTTCACGCGAAACGGTTTGTTCTCGACAACGAGCGACTGATCGACACCGAAGCTCTCGAAATGCACGCTGCCCTGCGGCCAGTGGCCCGTCATGTCGCGCACGCCGTCCATCAGCGCGCGCGGGCCGCAGCAATACACATGGGTGCCGCTGCCGGGCTTCTCGAAGACGGGCCAGAAATCGAAGGCATTCGCGAGGTCGCCGAAATCGTGATGCACGACGACGTGCGACTTCCATTCGGGGCCGGAAAGTTCGTCGAGGAACGCCGTCATTTCAGGGCTGCGTGTGAGGTAATAGAGCTTTAAGCGGGGGCCGCCGGTAGCCTTCAGATGACGCATCATCGAGAGAATCGGCGTGATGCCGATACCGCCGGCAACGAACACGAAACTGCGTGCGCGCTGGCTCAGACCGAACTCGTTGCGAGGTTCTGAGACGTCAATCCGATCGCCTTCCGACAGGTCGTCCGTCATGCTGACCGAACCGCCGCGACCAACCGCATCGCGCTTGACCGCGATCACATAGCGCTCGAATTCATCCGGATCGTTGCACAGCGAATAGTTGCGGTTCGCGCCGCTAGGCACGCGCACCGTGACGTGCGAACCCGCGGTGAAGGGCGACAGTTCACGCCCTTCCGGGTCGCGCAGCTCGAAGCTCACGATGCCCTCTGCGACTCGCGTCTTCTTCGTCACCAAGAGCGTCCTGAATGCCTGTTCCGTGTTTCTCATCTCACTCATGTGCGTCTGCCTTCCTACTCGATCTTCGTCAGGTGGGGCACCCTTTGCTGCAATGCCAATACACGTGTTTATATTAGAGATCTAAGTAAAACGGCGCAAGCGGGTTTTCCCTGAAGCGCCTGACATGCGCAAAAAAAAAGGCGCCCTAAGGCGCCGTGCGTGCTGCGAGAATCGTGTTCAGGAGAGCTTTTCCGCGTGCTCGCGAAGCGTGTTGGCCGGCACGCCTATCAGCACCGCGAGCCCGCCTAGTACCACGAGCGCCGCGATCGCCGACAAACCGATCGCAAGACTGCCCGTCATTGTCTTGATCCAGCCCAGCGCGATCGGTCCGCAAAACGCGCCCACCTGTCCGAGACTGCTAATCGCGCCGATGCCGGCCGCCGCCGCTTCATCGGTGAGATAGGCTGGTGGGATGGACCAAATGATCGCGGCCGCACCGAAGTAGGAGATCGAGATCATGCCAAGACACACGATCGACGCCACCGTGCTGCCCGACACCAGCGGCAGCAGGAAGCCGCCAAGCCCGCCGATCGCCGTGCAGCCGAAGAAGTGCCAGCGCCGTTCCAGCGTCACGTCTGAACTGCGCGCAACGATGAACATGCCGAGCGCACCGATGATGTAAGGCAGCGCGGACAGCAGCCCGACATTCAACACGTCCGCGACGCCCGCCTGACGGATGATGGTGGGCGTCCAGTAATTGAGGATCGTGCCGCACAGCGGCACCGTGCCCCAGCCCGCCGCGAGGATGTAGACCCGTGGGTCCTTCAACGCCGCAAGCAATTGATGCTTGCCATGCTTCGACGGCTTCTTTTCGGCTCGATCTGCAGCAAGGGCGTCGAGGATGATCTTCTTCTGATCGTCGTCGAGCCAGCGTGCGTCCTCGGGCTTGTCGACAAGATAGAAGAACGCCACGATGCCCATCAGGAGCGCCGGCAGACCTTCAAGGAAGAAGAGCCATTGCCAGTTCTTGTAGCCATAGACATCGGTGAAGTTATGCAGGATCCAGCCCGATAGCGGCCCACCGATGATACCGGCGGCCGCAATCGCAAGCAGGAAGCGAGACGTTATCCGCGCACGCCGTGCGCCCGGATACCAGTACGTGAGATACAAAATGATGCCCGGCCAGAAGCCAGCTTCGGCCGCGCCGAGCAGAATGCGCGCAACGTAGAACTGCATCGGCGTGGTCATGAACGCCATCGCAGTGGAGATGCCGCCCCACAGGATCATGATGCGCGAGATCGTTAGCCGCGCGCCGATCTTCTTTAGCCACAGCGTACTCGGTACTTCGAGCGAGATATAGCCGATGAAGAAAAGGCTCACGCCGAGTCCGTAGGCGGCATCACTCAAGCCCAGATCCTGTTTGAGATGCAATTGCGCAAAACTAACGTTCACCCGGTCGAGATAGTTCAGAACCCAGCAGACGAAGATGAACGACATCAACCGCCACGTGACCTTGTGATATGTCGCTTCGACGCGTGCCACCGTTGCGTCCGACTCCGGCAGGAATTGCGTAAGTGTGGATTTGTCCACCGACTGTCTCCGTTCCGCTCGCTCATGAGGACGACGCGCAGTCGCTCGGAACTCGTCCTCGCGCACTCCGCGTTTCAAGGTGTTTTTATTCGATATCTAACTATAATAGTAGAGAGTCGAATCGGCACAGACAAGCTCGGGTTTGCCCCGAGAAGACCTATCTTCGTCCGCGCGAGCAACGCGATGCGGCATTCTTAACGGCTATCATGTCGAGCAGACGATCTCTCGGGCTTTTGGAAGACACTGTCATGACACGAAAGAAAATTGTGGCTGGTGCGCCACGCGAAACCGCGGAAATGCTGCGTCACTGGCACGACATGGTGCCGAACGATCGGCTCGCGCACCTCGTGAAGGACGCGACGCGCTCGATGGTGCGTGCGCTGCAGATGCGGCTTGCTGAACACTCGGTATCATTTGGACACTGGACTTTTCTGCGCATACTTTGGGAAACAGATGGCCTCACGCAGCGCGAGCTTAGCGAACAGGCGGGCGTGATGCAGCCAACCACGTTCTCAGCAGTGACGGCGATGGAAAAGCTCGGGCTCGTCGAGCGGCAGCAGCTGCCCGATAACAAGAAGAACGTGCATGTGTTCTTAACCACCGAAGGCCGCGCGCTCAAGAAAAGGCTCGTGCCGCTCGCCGAGGAAGTCAACGAAATCAGCGTGACGGGCCTGAGCGAGCGCGACATCAACACCGCGCGCAAGGTGCTGCTCGCGATCATCGAGAACCTCGCGGAGGACGAGTCCGGATCCAACAATCCAATGCGCCGCGTGCCATCGACGCGTGCATTGGGGCGTCTGATTACAGAGCGCGCAGACCCCCTGAAAGACGCCTGATTTATTTTTCCGTTCGGTAGGTGCGGTCACATCGACAAATAGCGGCAAGTTGTGTGCGCTATTTGTCGATCGATGAAGGAGGTACAACGTGGGCTTCGATGCGATGCGTTCTGAAGACAACAGGTCAACGGCATTTCGCGACACAAAGGCGTCCGTGGCGGTTTTCGACGTGGGCCATCGGTCCAGCTTGGAAGCGGCGCGATCGTCACAATCCTTCACCGCACAACGCGCGACCTCGTGCGCGCCTTAACTTGGCCGTACCCATAGAAAACGCGCGCCTTGTTATACCGCTCCACAATTTGGCGCGCAGCTGTGAATGAGCCACGCGCGGAATTACCGGCTTGTGGGCCATCGATCACCGCCCATCGCACGGTTGCCGCGGGGCAAAGTTCGTCGAGCGAGCGTAGTCGCGGCGCGAATTCAGTACGTGGCGGGGCTCTTCCACCTGATTGGACTCGCACCGCGTGAGCGCGCGCCGCTCGTCGTCGATCGCCGGGCCGTGCAAGGCGAGCGGCCGCAGTGTCGCGAACCCATCGGACGATGCTCGCCGCACGCTCCTGCAGAACTCCGGCGCCCGCTCGGATTTCCCGCTCCAGCGGTGGACACGGCGCGGTCCTTGTTGACTCCGAACACGGCTCGATATACGTCTCCTGGCGCACCGCACCCCTGCACGCCATCTGCACTCAGAGCGGCGGAGCGTTGCGCTGAGCGCATCGTGCAAGCACCGGGCGGCGTCTGCACGGCAAGCTACTCGGTTCACGAATACCGGCAAACCTTCTGCGATAAGCAACCTTGGCATTTCTGACATACGGCCGTGAACTGTGGCACCGGCCAATCGCGGAGCACAAGGGGTGGAGGACTTTCAAGTGCTCGATCACATCACGGATGGCGTGATGTCACTCGACCAGGAGCGGAACTTTCGCAACATCAACCGCACCGCTGCGCGGTTGCTGAAACGCCGGTCCGTAGACCTGCTGGTTCGCGAGATCTGGGCCGAAAACCCGGATATTGGCGGGACGGGCTTCGAAACGGCCTATCGGCAGGCGGCCGCGGCCGGCGCGCCCAGCACCGCATCGAACCCACGCACGCTTCGACTTGTGGTTACACTCGCAGTCTCAGGCTCTCCCTTCTCGCTCGGGCCTCATGGACCTCAAGCAAATCCAGTATTTCATCGCCCTCTTCGAGGATGGCTCCGTCACACGCGCAGCCAAGCGCCTCAATATCGTGCAGCCCGCGCTCAGCATGCAGATTTCGAAGCTTGAGGCCGAACTGCGACAGACGCTCTTCGAACGCGGCCCGCACGGCATGACGCCGACCGAAGCGGCGCGCCTCATGTATCGTCTGTACACGCCGATCATGCGCGACATCGACCACGCACGCGAGCAATTGAGCCGGCGCGACGTGATCATCACGGGTCGCGTTTTGCTCGGGATGGTAGCGTCGGAGGCGGAAAGCGTGTTGCCGGAGTCACTCGCGAGGTTTGACGCGCTCTTTCCGCAAGTCGAGGTATCCGTGGCCGACGGCTTCAGCGCGCAACTCATCGATGCGGTCGAGGCAGGCCGGCTCGATGCCGCGATCATCAACAAGCCGCGCGGGCGCCTGACGCTCGATGTTGAGCCGTTGCTGGTCGAGGAAATGGTGCTCGTAACGAGCGCCGCGCATGGCGTCGAGCTGCCGCAGGAGATCGATCTCGCGAACACGTTCGGGGTAGAATTCGTGCTGCCGACGCGCCGCAACGGCCTGCGCGGCGCACTCGACGCCGCGCTGATGGCCGCCGATATCGTCATCAAGCCCAAGTTCGAAATCGATCTGCTCAGCTCGATTGTGCAATTCGTCGAGCAGGGAAATATCGCGACGATCCTGCCGCGCGTGGTCGTGCAACGCAAAGTGGACGAAGGCGTACTGCGCGCCCACACGATCGCATCGCCGCCGATCGTGCGGCACATCGTCCAGGTCACGCATCCAAAGCGGCCGATCGGTCCCGCCGCGCAAGCGCTCATCGCAATCATCACCGACGAGATAAAGCGGGTGACGACGGGTGTATCGGGCGACCATGCGCCTTAGCGGCCGCGTTCCAACGGTTCGCGCGCACTATTCGGAACATCGCTGCGCGTTCCGAACAGCGTGTCGCAGATCGGGAACGTGAGGTTGAAGTTCTGTGTCGCCATCACTTCGGGATCGTGGTGCGTAGCGTGCAGGCGACGCACGGTGTTGACGAGCGGGACGCGATCGAGGAATGAGCTGTCGGTGAAGTGCGAGAGCGTATGCAGGCCCTCGTACATCAGGAAGTATGCCGCCATCGTGAACAACGCGATGTAGCCCGCGTTGCGCGACAATACGAACCCGATCACGAGCGCGAACGGCACGGCCGCCAGCACGAACGCGACCGGCGCGAACGGCGGAAACAGCAGCGCGCGCCAGTGAAGGTGGCCCTTGTATTCAAGCGTCACATGCGTGAAGAAGCGGTGATGGACCGCGCAATGGCGCTTGTAGATCATGCTGAAATACTTCGTCGGACGATGCAGCACGTAGCGGTGCGCCGCCCATTCCGCCCAATTACCGAACAGAAAGAGCGGAATGACCGCGAGCCATTCGGCGAGCGTCGGCGCATGAAGCTGCATCAGGCAATACACGATTACGCCGATGGTGAAGAGCAACGTGAAGCCGAGGTGCATTTCGCCGCGATACCACCATGGCGTGGCGTCGACATACTCGTCGCGAAACTTGTAGGAACGCGCACGAACGTCTTCTTCGTATTTCATCGATGTCTCCGACTGTTGTGTAGGGCGAGCGCCCGTTGGCGCCCGCCATCATGCTCAGTGAATCAGGAAGGAGTGCGCGCGGAACCGCCTTCGAGCTTGCCGAGTGTCTCGGGGACGACGAACGCGCCCACCAGAAAGATCACGCTGATCGCGCCGACGAAGATCGCTAGCGTCGTCGGCAACTGACTCGCGTCCTTCGCCACTAGCGACACGGCCGTCGGCATCATCCCGCCGATTGCGAAACCGATGTTCCAGGAGAGACCTGTACCCGTCGCGCGGATCGAGGTCGGGAAGCGTTCGTTCAGGAATATCAGGATCGGCGCATAGCCGGCACTGCCGAGCGCGCTGAGAAGCACTGCATAGACGCCGACCATCATGATGCTGTCCGCGGTAGGCAGCAGCAGAAACAGCGCGGGCAACGCGACGAGCCGGATCAGCCCGATCCACACGAATGTGCCCTTTCGGCCGATGAACGTGCTCAGGTGCCCTGCCGCGATCGATGCGATCACCACCGCGATGCTGCAGATCATCAGGATCGCCGCGGCCGCACCGTTGGGTGCGTGGCTAACTACCTTGAGGAACGTCGGCAAGTAGCCCGATGTCAGGTAGTATCCGCTGCCGCCGCCAATCGTCAGGAGCAGGTTGACGAAGAGGATCTTGCGATAGTCGCGCGAGAACAGCGTTTTCAGCGGCGAGCGCACGACTTCGACGGGCGCGCCCTTGACCTGCGCGGCCATCTTCGCGGCCTTTTCGGCGGCGAGCTTCTTCCACAGCGGCGACTCTTCAAGGCTGTTGAACACGAAGAGACCGAGCACCGAGCTGATGATGCCGGTGAAGAACATGCACCGCCAGCCCCATACGTCGAAAGCATCGCCCGGGAAAAGCGCCGACATCGCGAGGAACGTGACTGACGCGAGCAGCGCGCCGAGCCCAGCCCCGCCGCCGCCGATCAGTCCCGACACCGCGCCGCGATACTTCGGCGCGACGGATTCCGTGCCGATGGTGTGCGTCGAAGCAACCACACCGCCGACAAACACGCCTTGGATCAGGCGCAGCAAGAGGAAGAGAATCGGCGCGAGCACACCGACTTGAGCGACGGTCGGCAGCAAGCCGAACGCGGCCGTCGACAGGCCGACGCCGACCACCGCGACGATCATCGCGCCTTTACGGCCACGGCGATCGGCGTAGGAACCGAAGAGCGCGGAGCCGAGCGGGCGCATCAGCAGTGTCACGGCGAACGATGCATAGACGGCGGCGAGAGAAAGCATCGCGTGCTCGGAGGGGAAGAAAAGACGCCCCACCACTGGCGCAACATACAACAGTACGAATAGGTCGAACAAATCCAGTGCCCAGCCGAGGCACGAAGCTACCACTGCGCCCATCACCTGTCGCTGATCGACAGCGGGTGCGGCGGCGCCATTTTGCGCTGCTACGGACATTTCCATCTCCTTGAATGTCACCGAGCCATCTCTCGATTGACCCCGTGTTGAAGGCACGTTGTGTGACGTGCTCTTATTGCCGTTAAAGAAACTTTTCAGTGCGCGGCGGCGAGCGGCGTCGTTGTCGACGCGCTGCCTATGCGTCGTCTAGTGACCATTGCATCGGCGATCTTCTCGGCAATCATGATGGTCGGGATATTGGTATTCGCCGACGGCAGTCGAGGCATCAGCGATGCATCAACCACTCGCAGGCCCCGCGCTCCGTGCACTCGGCCTTCGGTATCGGTCACGGCGCTGCGCTCGCGGGCGTCGCCCATGCGGCACGTGCCGCTCGCATGCCATACGCCGAAGACGTTCGTGCGGATGAAATCCGCGAGCGCGCGTTCATCGGCGAGCAGCGCCGAGATCCTTTGCCCGCGCGTGAAGAAGCGTTCGATCAGCAGGCGGCGGATCGGCGCAGGTGTATCGAGCAGCGTGCCGAGCATCGAGGTCAGCAGCGCGTTGCGCTTGCTAACACGGCTCACCGCCTTCACGCGCGGCGAAAAAGCCGCAGGAAAGAAATCGCGCTGATCGTGACCGAGGCCCGATGCAGCGACGACCTTTGCGAGCAGCCGTACGCCCACCGCGAGCCGGTCGAGGTCGCGCTGGTCGTCGAGCAGATTGAGCTCGACGCGCGGTGCGACCGCTGCATCGGATGAAACCAGTTGTACGCGTCCGCGCGAATACGGCCGGTTGCACCAAAGAAAGAAAAGACCAAGCCGGTTGCCGAGCGAATGCCATGCGGCACGCGTCGCGCTCGACAGATACAAGTCCGAGGATTCACCGCCATCGACGCCCGACGTGAATCGAGCCGCCGTCATGCTCGCGCGACGCCGAGAGAGCGGCATACGAAAGCGCGGTTCGAGAAAATGGCAGAACGTGAGCGACGGATGATCCTGCAGATTGCGCCCGACGCCTGGCAGATCGACGAGGCATCCAATGCCGAGCTCGTCGAGCTCATGCTTCGAGCCAATGCCCGCGCGCATCAGCAATGCGGGCGACTGGAGCGCACCCGCACAGATGACGACCTCGTCGCCGTTCAGATGCACCCGCTCGCCGTTCGGCGCGGCTGCGACAACGCCCTGAGCGGCGATCCCTTCCATCACGATTCGCTCAACACGCAGGTTCGAATACACAGTGAGATTGGGCCGCTTACGTGTCGCTTCGTCGAGGTACGCGACAGCGGTCGACACGCGCTTGTCGTCGATATTTGAGAACGCACCGGGAAACAAGCCATCGCCGAACTCGGCATTTTGGTCTTGCAAGGTCGCGAAGCCATTCGCGCGCAGCCCATCGGCGAACGCGTGGCAGAATGGGGGCCAGTCCTCCGGCATGATGCGGCGTATCGGCACCGGACCATCACTGCCATGCAACTCGCCAGCGGGGAAATTCACATCACGCTCGAGCTTTCGGAAATACGGCAGCACGTCGTCCCACGCCCAGCCCGGCGCGCCGTTCGCGGCCCACTCGTCGTAATCGCGCGGCAGGCCGCGATTCGCCGACTGCACGTTGATGCTCGACCCGCCGCCCATGACACAGCCCTGCTCATAGACCCGCGGTGCCGATGTTTTCGTCGCCTTCGCTTTCAGATCCGGCCAGGTGTAGGTGTCGCCGCAAAAGACGGGCATCGGATAGCTGTCGAGGATATGCGCGGGCACCGCACCTGGTGGCGTATCGGCGCCCGCCTCGACCAACGCGATGCGCAGCGACGGCACCGCCGACAGCCGATGCGCGAGCACGCATCCCGCCGATCCGCCACCGACGATCACGTAATCGAAACGTTCCATATGCCTGTCTCCTCGTCTTTTGCTGACTTCTCAGGAACCGCGAAACGCCGGCTTGCGCTTGCCATGGAACGCTTCGACTCCTTCGCGGAAATCCTCCGACGTGCGCAGCCGGCTGTAGCAATGCCCTTCGAGTTCGATCGCGATCGAGAGCGGCGTATCTTCGGAATCGTTGAGCAGCTTCTTCGCCGTGCGTTGCGCGAGCGGCGAGAATGTGCGCAACTCGTCGACGAGTGCATCGGTGGCGGCTTCCAGTTCGGCGTCCGGCACGCACTCGACCGCGATGCCCCACTCGTACGCCTGCTTGCCCGCGATGCGGCGCGAGCGCATCACGATGTCCTTGGTCCTGCCGATCCCGACCATCTGCTGCAGTCGCGCCGATCCACCTGAGCCCGGAATCTGCCCGAGCTTCTGTTCGGGCAGCGCATAGAATGTGGTCTCAGTCGCGATGCGGAAATCGCACGCAAGTGACAACTCGAACCCCACGCCGAAGCAGAAGCCGCGATTGGCCGCGATCACCGGCTTCGAGCAGCGCGCGGGTGCCGCGATGTTCCAAGCGAGCTTCGACACGTGTTCCGGCGATGCTTCGAGAAAGCCCCGAATGTCACCGCCGCTCGAGAAATGCTCGCCTTTCGCCCGCACGACGATCACGCGCACGCGGTCGTCTTCGTCGAGCGCCTCGAACGCCGCGCGCAATTGATCGCGCGCGTGCATTGAAATCACGTTGAACGGCGGGCGATGCAGGATGATGTCGGCGCGCTCGCGCGCGGCGTCGATCTCGATCGTGAATCCGTCGAGGTCCTGAAGCAGCGCCTGGCCGCGATGGGTCAAGTCGGTCATGTTGATTTACTCCTTCGTGGTTTCGGTGTGGTGTGCAGCGGATGCGGACGGACCGTCATCGCGTTGATAGTCGCCAGCGGAAAGCTTGCGGCGCAGGATCTTGCCGACCGGCGACTTCGGGATGTCGTCGACGAACACGTAGTCGCGCGGCCGCTTGAAATTGACGAGGTCCGACTCGCGGCACCATGCGTCGAGCGCGGCTGAATCGACATAATCGCGGCGCTTGATGAACGCGACGACGCGCTGGCCCCAGCGCTCGTCCTTCACGCCGGCGACGGCCACTTCATCGACCGACGGATGCAGCGAGAGCACCGATTCGATATCGACCGGCGAGATGTTCTCGCCGCCGCTGATGATCATGTCGTCCACGCGGCCGGACACATACAGGTCGCCGTCTTCGTCGAAGTAGCCGGTGTCGCCGGTGAAGTACCAGCCTTCGCGCAGCGACTTCGCGTCGGCATCGGGTCGGTTCCAGTAGCCTTCGAACGCTTCGTCGCCGAGCAGGTCCGCGATGATCTGCCCTTCCTCGTTCATGGCCGCGAGATCGTCGGGCGACCTCGCGTCGAGCTTTACGACGCGCAGTCGCGTGTTGATGCCCGCGCGTCCCGCGCTACCCGGCTTTTTCGTCGCGTCCTGGTCGATACTGAAGGTGTAGACCTCGGACGAGCCGTAGTGATTGACGAACTGTTGCGGCTCGAACGCGGACGAGAGGCGTTTGAGCAGGCCATCGTTCATCGGCGCGCCCGCGAAGCCGAGCTTCGTCACCGATGAGGTATCGATGTTCGCGAAGGCGGAATCGCTGAGCAGGTCGTGGTAGAGCGTCGGCACGAGATAGAGGCACGTGAGCCCGTGTTTCGCGATGGAGTCGAGCGCGAGCCGCGCGTTCCAGCGCCGCACACAGACGAAGAGACCATCGACGAGCGCCATCGAGAGCAGCGAGCGCACGCCCATCGTGTGATAGAGCGGCATCACGCCGAGCGTGCGTTCGCCGTGCCGGTACAGGTTCTGCGCGACGTGCGCGAGCGCGCCCGCGCGTTCGTGGCGGTGACGGCGCGGCACGCCCTTCGCCTTGCCGGTCGTGCCCGAGGTGTAGAGGATCAGCGAGAGATCGTCGGCGTTCGCGTGGGTCGTTTCGCCTGCATGCGTGCGTTCGACAAGCAGCGCGTCGAAGGACGTCGTGCGGCCCTGGGCATCGTCGAGTCCGATGCGCGGCACGTTCTGCGCCGCGCTGCTTTGCACGACGGCATCCGCGCACACCGGCTCGTAGACGATCGCCTTCACGCCCGCGTCGGTCACGCAATAGTCGAGTTCGTCGGGCTTGGCGCGCCAGTTGAGCGGCACGATCACGATGCCCGCCATCTGGCAGGCCCAGTGCAGCGTCGCCATTTCCCAGCGGTTCTGCAGCACGACGAGCAGCCGATCGCCACGCGCGAGACCCAGTTCGCGTAAGCCATCGGCGAGATCGAGAATGACGCGATGCCACTGTGCGTAGGTGAACTGCAAGTCGCCGTCGACGAGTGCGAGCGCATGCGGGCTGCGCTCGACGCTTTGCAGGAAGGTGCGGCCGAGATCAAGCATGCTCGACCTCCTCGCCTTGTTCGCTGCCAATGCGACCATTGCGGCGCGCCGCCACGTCGAGCACCGCTTTGACGATCGGCGTATAGCCCGTACATCGGCAGATGTGCCCCGAGAGCATCTCGCGCACCTGTTCCTCGCTCGGGTCGGGCACGCGTTGCAGATAGTCTGCGCACGACATCAGAATGCCCGCCGTGCAGAAACCGCACTGCAGCGCGTGATGCCGCTGAAACGCCTGCTGCAAGTCGCCGAGCGTCTGGTCGGGAGCGAGACCCTCGACTGTATCGACACGCCTTCCGTGCACCTGCACCGCGAGCATCAGACACGAGCGCGCCGCGACGCCGTCGATGTGGACCGTGCACGCGCCACACACGCCATGCTCGCAGCCGACGTGCGTGCCGGTCGCCCCGAGTTCGTGCCGGATGAAGTCCGATAGCAGTTCGCGCGGTTCGCAATGACCGCTTCGTTCGCGGCCGTTGAGCGTTAGCGTAATGTGCTGCGCTTCGCCTTGCCGCATGATGTTCATCGATGTCTTGCTCACTTCGCCTCCTCGATCACGCGCCATCCGAGTTGCCGGACCAGATGCCGGCGGTATTTCGCGCTGATGTGGGCGTCGTCCTGCGCGCCCAACTGCCAGCTCAAATCGTTCAGTGCACCGCGCAGGTCGTCGCCTGAGAGGCGCGGCCAGCGTTCGACCATCGGCCGGTCCGCGACGCCGCCCACCGCGATGCGGATCGCGTCGTCCGTCACGATCGCCGCGCACGCGACCATCGCGAAGTCGCCGTGACGCGCGGAGAATTCGGTGAACGCGTAGCGCTCGCCCGGCTTCCTTAGCGGGAAGCTCACGGACTCGACGAGTTCATCCGGCTCGCGCGCGGTCATCAACATGCCCTGGAAAAAGTCCTGCGCAGCGAGCACGCGCTTTTTCTTCTTCGAGCGCAATGTGACATCGCCGCCGAGCGCCGCGAGCACGAGCGGCAGTTCCGCGCTCGGGTCCGCATGCGCGATCGAACCGCACACCGTCCCGCGATTGCGGATCTGGAAATGCGAGATGTGCGGGAACGCCAGCGCGAGCATCGGCACTTCGTCGCGCAGGGTCTTGCGCCATTCGACGCTGCCTTGCGTCGCCGCCGCGCTCACGACCAGTTGGCCCGCTTTGTCGTCGACGTGGACCGCGTTCAACTCTTCGGTTCGCGAGATGTCGACGAGCACGCGCGGTTGCGCGAGCCGCATGTTGAGCACCGCCATCAGCGACTGGCCGCCCGCGAGCACGCGCGCGTCCTCGCCGAATTCGGCGAGTGCGCCGAGCGCATCGTGCGTCGTCATGGCGCGCAAATAATCGAACGGCGCCGGTTTCATGAATGTCTCCTGAAGCGTGCGAAGAGGCGTGTGATCCACGATCCTCCCGCCTGCACGGACTTGCCGGCGGCCTGTCGCCCGAGCGATTCGAAGAGTTGCTTCAGCACGACCTTTGCCGCGCCTTCGAGCATGCGTCCGCCGACCGCCGCGACCTTGCCCGACACCTGCGCTTCGTAGTCGTATGAAAGCCGCGTGCCGTGGTCTGTCGGCGTGAGTTCGACGAGCCCGTTGCCGCGCGCACTGCCGAGCGGCGAGATACCCGCGCCCGCAAGGCGCAGCCGATGCGGCGCGTCGATCTCCGACAAGCCGATCCGAGCCTCGAAGCGCGCCTTGATCATGCCGACGCCGACCGTCACATCCGCGCGATACTGGTTCGGCGCAGTCTCTTCGAGCGCATGGCAGCCGGGGATGACCTTCGCGAGCGCTTGCGGGTTCAGCAAGACGGCGAAAACCGCTTCGGGCGTCGCGGGCAAATCGACTGTTCCTTGCGCCGTCAGCGCCTTGCCGCCCGGCGTCGCGGGCTTCTTCGAGGGTGCGTCGCGCAGTTCGGGCCGCGACGGCTCCGGATCGTCGATGCCGATCAGCGCCATCACTTTCGCGGGCGTCAGCGGCAGGCGAATATCGTCGACGCCAAGCGCATCCGCGACAGCATTTGCGATGCACGGCGGCGTGCTCATGTTGTTACCCTCGCCGAGACCCTTCGCGCCGAGCGGCGTGAACGGCGACGGCGTCTCCAGATGCACGATGAGCGGATCGGGCACTTCGCAGGTCGTCGGCATCAGGTAGTCGGCGAGCGTGCCGGACTGGAAGCTGCCGTCCGCGCCATAGCGGAACTCTTCCATCAACGCCGCGCCGAGTCCTTGCGCGAACGCACCGCGAATCTGGCCGTCGGCGAGTGCGGGGTTCAGCAGCGTGCCGGCATCGTGCGCGGTCACGTAGCGGTCGATGCGCACGCGACCCGTCGCGCGATCCACTTCGACGCCGCACATATCGAAAGCGAATCCATAGGCCGCCGACGTGTTGATGCGATCGTTCTCGTCGGGCGCTTCCATGTTCGGCGGCGTCCAGAATACGGTCTCGCGCAAGCCCGGTTCCTCGCCTTCGGGCAGGAGCGCGGGCGCCCAATGCGGTGCGTTGCTCGCAACACGCGGAAACAGCAGTGCGCGATCCTCGGCGCCCTTCGGATAAATGCGCGCGGCATCGAAGCAGACATCTTGCGGTGCGCAGCCGAACTGCTTCGCGACGATGCGCGAGAGTTTGTCGCGCACCCGCATTGCGGCGAGATGCACGGTGCCCGCCACGGCGCCCGCAAAGCGGCTCGAATAATTGCCCGACGCGACGGACCACGCGTCCTTGTGCGTGTCGAACTCGACGTTCACGACGATGTCTTTCGGATCGAGCCCGAGCACATCCGCCACGACTTGCGCGCAGACCGTCATGTGTCCCTGCCCCGCCGGCGTCGACGCCACCGTCACGACCACGCCGCCGAGCAGATCGACGCTCACCGTCGCGCTTGCGATCGCGCCGTTCTTGGGCCCGGCTTTCCTGCGCGCGTCGGCGGGCATCACGGTCGTGATGTAGCCCATGTTCGACACGGAAGGCTCGACGATCGCCGCGAAGCCGATGCCGTACAACCGCCCTTCGTTGCGCGCCGCCTCGCGCCGCGCGACGAGTTCGTCATAGCCGCCGTCCGCGAGCGAGCGGCGCAACGCTTCCTGATAGTTGCCCGAGTCGAGCAACGCGCCCGCTGCCGCGCGATACGGAAACGCATCGGCGGGAACGAAGTTGCGGCGATACACGTCCAGCACGTCGAGCTTCAATTCGATCGCGATGCGCTGCATCAGCCGTTCGAGCGCGAAGTAGACTTGCGGGCCGCCGAAGCCGCGCACGAGCCCGGTCGGCGTCTTGTTGGTCAGCACGACGCGGTTGCGCACGACGAGGTGGTCGATGGCATACGCGCCCGTCAGGCAGCCGTGCATTCGGTAGAAGGTCGCGGGTTCCGGCGCGCGCACGTAGCCGCCGACATCTTCGAGCTGATCGTAGGAAAGCGCGGTGATGCGTCCGTCGTTTTCGACGGCGGCTTCGATCGTCGAGAAGCGCGCGGTGGCCGACGTTGCAGCGCTCAGGTGCTCCAGCCGGTCCTCGACCCACTTCACCGGCGCGCCCGCCTTGCGCGACGCGAGGCACATCAGCACGACATACGGAAACACCGCCTGCTTCACGCCGAAGCTGCCGCCCGAATCGCGCGGCGCCTTGTGACGCAGACGATTCGCCGGCACGTTGAGCGCCATCGCCATCACGGCGTGCAGCGAGAACGGTCCCATGAAATTCGAGGTGACGTCGTAGCCCTCGTCGCCCGACAGATACTCCGCGATCACCACGCCGCATTCGATCGGCGCACACGTATTGCGCGGATAGTGGGCGACGAACTTCACGCGATGCGGCGCCGCTTCGAACGCGGCTTCGGGATCGCCATAGCGGAAATGCCGGTCGCTGATCACGTTCGTGCCGACGCGTTCATGCAAGACAGGCGCATCGTCGTTCATCGATTGCTCGATCGACGTGACCGGATCAAGCATCGCGTAGTCGACCTTGATGAGATCGAGCGCATCTTCGGCGAGCGCGCGCGATTCCGCCATCACCACCGCCACAGGCTCGCCGACATAACGCACGCGATCCATCGCGAGCGACCATTGTTCCATCGGCGACTTCACGCCAACGACAAACGGCCGCGACCACGGGCGCAAGTCGTCACGCGTGAGGACGGCGCGCACGCCGGGCAGCTTCGACGCGGCTTGCGCATCGATCGAGACCAGCTCCGCGTGCGCGTGGGGCGAGCGCAGGACGGCGGCGTGCAGCGTGCCGGGCTTCACCGCGATGTCGTCGCCGTAGCGTCCGCGGCCGGTCAGGATCGCGGGATCTTCGAGGCGCTGCATCGAGCGGCCGACGTGGCGCTTCGCAAGCGGCTCCTGCTCCGCGCCTGCGTCGATGTTTGCGAAAGCGGGCTCACGCTGGTTCATGACGCGGCTCCTTCGTCTCGGCTCGCGAACTCGTCCGCGAGGCCGCTCCAGCGCCGCGCGATCTCGCCATGTTCGATGCCGAACAGATCCAGAATGCGGCCGACGGTGTGATCGACCACGTCGTCGATCGTCTTCGGATGCGCGTAGAACGCGGGCACCGGCGGCATCACGATCGCGCCCATCTCGGTCGCGAGCATCATGTTGCGCAGATGCGCGAGGTTGAGCGGCGTTTCTCGCGCCACTAGCACGAGGCGGCGGCGCTCCTTGAGCATCACATCGGCGGTGCGCGTGAGCAGGTTGTCGGCGAAGCCGTTCGCGACGCCCGCAAGCGTTTTCATCGAGCATGGAGCAATCACCATGCCGTCCGTCAGGAACGAGCCGCTCGCCACCGCCGCGCCGATGTCGCGCACGTTATGCACGACGTCTGCGAGCGCAACGAGGTCGCCGCGTCCGAGTCCGAGCTCCTGCGCGGCTGTCACGGCGCCCGAAGCCGACACGATCAGGTGCGTCTCGTGCGTGCCGAGCCGGCGCAATGCAGCGAGCAGGCGCACGCCGATCGCCGCGCCGCTCGCGCCCGAGATGCCGACGACGATGCGCGACTTGTTGCGCTCAGCCATGATCGCGGCTCAGGTAGGCGTCGAATGCGGCGTTGTCCGCGGCGACGAGTGCGGCGAGATCGACCGTGTCCTGGCCCGGAATGCGAACGCGCGTAAAAACATGCTCCGGGTAGACCACGGGCCGCGTCGCGTCAAGACCCATCTTGGCGCTCACACCTTGCAGATGCGGCGGCGCGGCCGCCGGTTGGTCGACAGTCGTGGACGGATCGAGCGGCGAACCCTGCGCCCCCTCGATCACGACGAGATCGCGATCCGCCTGGAAG
Source organism: Caballeronia terrestris (assembly GCF_001544515.1). Lineage (GTDB taxonomy): Bacteria > Pseudomonadota > Gammaproteobacteria > Burkholderiales > Burkholderiaceae > Caballeronia > Caballeronia terrestris. The sequence goes on along the minus strand of NZ_FCOL02000047.1, from coordinate 12,843 downwards.
CGCGTTGCGATTGCCCACTCGATTTCGGCGGGATCGTGCACGTCCACATCGGTATCGACGACGACGACCTGCTTGATGTCGTAATGCGCGCCGAACGCGCACAGGATCACATTCTTCGCTTCGCCTTCGCGCTTCTTGTCGAACTGCACCCAGAGGTGATAGCGGCACACACCGCCCACCGACAGATGCACGTCCGTGACGCCCGGATGGCTGCGTTGCAGATGCGCGAGCAGCGTCGCTTCACGCGGAATCGCGCCGAGTAGCAAGTGCTCCATCTCGGCGGGGACGATCGTATGAAAGACCGGATCGCGGCGATGCGTGAGCGCCGTCACTTCGATCACCTCGCGCGCTTCCTTTGCGCTGTAGTACTTCGGGAATTCGCCGAACGGACCTTCCGGCTCGCGCACGTTCGGCAGGATGCGCCCTTCGACGACGATCTCCGCGAACGCCGGCACATGCACATTGCTCGTTACGCACTTCACGACCGGCAGTGGCGCGCCATGCAGCGCGCCCGCGATTTCCAGCTCGTCGTGATCGATCGGCGTGATCGCCTGGGAGGCGAGCATCGTCAGCGGATCGACGCCGATGGCGACCGCAACGTCGAGCGCATCGCCCGCTTCCTCGGCGGCTTTCTGGAACGCGTACAGGTGGCGCGGCAGCAGCAGGATCGCCATGCGGTCGGGGCCGTGCACCTGGATGCGGTTGATCGACACGTTCTGCACGCCGGTGCGCGGATTGCGCGCGATGACAAGACCCGCTGTGATGTACGGGCCGTTGTCATGTTCGCTGTGCGTGGGAATGGGCAGCAGTGCGTGCAGGTCGACGCCATTCGTATGAACGATCTGCTGACAGGGTGCGTCCGCCCGATCGACTACCCTGGATGCGAGCGGCTGCGCGGCCGCCGCCGAAAAGCGCGCGAGCAGGCCCGATTCCTCGACGCCCATCGCTTCCGCAATCCAGCCGCGCTTCGACATAAAGCCGGAGACGACCGGAACGTCCTTGCCGCCGGGTTGCGTGAAGAAAGCGGCCTGCGTGCCGTCGAGCCGTTTGGCGATCGCGGCGAGTTCGTGCTCGAGCGCAACCGGCCGGTCGATGGTCGCCAAGCGGCTGGTCTTCGCGAGATGCGCGAGCCAGTCGCGCAGCGTGAGCGTTGCCGTCTCTGAACGATTCGAAGCCCACGGAAGAGGCCGGGTCGGAAAGGTGCCGTGCGTCGCGGCATCGCGAGTGTTCATCTGCGTCTCCATCAAGTCCCTTGCGTTTTCCGGCTAAAGCACCGCTGCAAGGGCTGAAATGAAGCGTAGCGAGATCGCGTTATAAGTTCTAATACTGTTTTTTGATGTTTCGAATCATTAATGTTGATATCAGTGTTAGCCCCGATGACACCGGTCTTTCAGAACTATATCAATAGAGCCCTGACGCTGTAACGCACGCGAGTGCTTGGAGGGAAGTGGCCTGTAAGATGCCCTGCGGCCGTAATCTGATAATGTAGCCAGCCGCCATAAGACTCGCTGATAGCCTATTGAAACGAAAATGGACCTCAAGCAAATCCAGTACTTCATCGCGCTCTTCGAGGACGGATCCGTCACGCGTGCGGCCAAACGACTGAACATCGTGCAGCCTGCGCTCAGCATGCAGATCGCGAAGCTGGAGGAAGAGCTGCATCAGCAATTGTTTGAGCGCGGCGCGCACGGTATGGCGCCGACCGCCGCCGGACGCCTGATGTATCGCCTCTTCCTTCCGATCATGCGCGACCTCGCGCACGCGCGGCAGCAGCTTCAGCAGCGCGACGAAGTCGTAACGGGGCACGTGAGCATCGGGCTCATCGCATCAGTGACGGAGAGTGTGCTTGCCGATTCGCTTTCGCGCTTTCATGCGCGCTATCCGCATGTCGAAGTGACGGTGGCGGACGGTTTCAGCGCGACCTTCATTGACTGGGTCGCAGGCGGGCAACTCGATGCGGCCCTCATCAACAAGCCGCGCTCGCGCCTGTCTCTCGATTCGCAGACGCTGCTCGATGAAGAAATGGTGCTGGCGACGAGCGTCGAGCACGGCCCTGACCTACCGCACACGATCGAGCTCGCGCAGTTGCCCGAACTCGAACTCGTCTTGCCGACCAAGCGCCACGGCTTGCGCGGCGTGCTCGATACCGCTGCGCAGCACGAAGACGTGCTGCTGGCGCCGCGCTTTGAAATCGACGTGCTCAGCACGATCGTGAAGCTCGTCGAGAGCACCCGCTTTGCCACGATTTTGCCGCGCATCGCCGTCGGTCGGGCCGTTCAGCGTGGGACACTGCGAGCCCATCCGATTCTCGCGCCGCGCATCGTGCGGCATATCGTGCGCGTGAGTCATCCGCGCAGGCCACTGTCCGCTGCGGCCGAGGCGCTGATCGAAATCATCGCTGACGAACTGCACCGCGTGTCGAACGCATCCGGCATGAATGCCGCTCTTGTCCCAAAGGAAACCGTATGAACGCATCACACTGGATAGCCGGCGCATGGGTCGGCATGCCGTCCGTCGACAGCATCGACCCCGCTACCGGCGAAAGCATCGGCCAGTTCGCCGACGGCGGCGCACCGGAGGCCGATGCGGCCATCGCCGCAGCACGGCAGGTGTTCGACCGCACGACGTGGGCGCAGGACGCGCGCCTGCGTCAAGACGTGCTACTCGCATGGGCCGGCGCACTCGATGCGCAACGCGAGCCGCTTGCGACGCTCCTCACGCGCGAAAACGGCAAGACGATCGCGCAATCGCGTGGCGAGATCGCAGGCGCGATTTCCGAAGTGCGCTATTACGCGGGACTCGCTCGGCACGTCGCGGGGCACGTGCTGGAACCCGAACCGGGAACGATCTCGACGATGCTGCGCGAAGCCGCTGGCGTCGCCGCCATCTTCGTGCCCTGGAATGCGCCCGCGGTGTTGCTCGTGCGCTCGCTCGCGCCGGCGCTCGCCGCTGGCTGCACCGCAATCGTCAAAGCGGCCGCGCAGACCCCCCTGGTCATCGCGGCCATGCTGCGCTGCTTCGAGCAGACCACGCTGCCGAAGGGCGCGGTGAACCTCGTCAACGAGGTCGGTTATGCGGCGGGCGAACGGCTGGTCGAGTCGCATGACGTAGACGTGGTGAGTTTCACCGGATCGACCGCGACGGGCAAGAAAATCATGGCCGCTGCCGCCGAAAGCATGAAGAAGCTCTCGCTGGAACTCGGCGGCAAGTCGTGCTGTGTCGTCTTCGAGGATGCGGACGTCGCCGCGATCGCGCCGCGTATCGCACGCGCCGCGACGATCATCTCGGGTCAGCAATGCACTGCTGCGCGCCGCGTGCTCGTGCATGCCCGGCGAGCAGCCGAGATGCGCGAGCATCTGACGCGTGCGCTCGCAGCGCTGAAAGTGGGCGAAGGCATCAACGAGGCAATGGACATCGGTCCGCTAATCGACGCGGCCACGCGCGACGCGGTCGATCAAACCATTGCCCGTGCCTGCAACGAAGCCGATCGCGTACTGCTGCGCGGCAAGCGCTCGGGGCATGCGTTCCTGTCGCCGACGCTCGTCGAACACAGCGACCCGAAAGGATTCTTCTGCCAGGAGGAAATCTTCGGACCGTTCGTCACGCTGGAGACATTCGACACTGAAGCGCAAGCAATCGAGAAAGCCAACGACACCGTATTCGGGCTGTCCGCGAGCGTGTGGACGCACGATGGCGCGCGCGCCTATCGGATCGCGCGCGCGTTGCGCAACGGCACGGTGTGGATCAACGATCACAACAAGCTCTTTGCCGAAGCGGAAACGGGCGGATACCGGCAAAGCGGTCTCGGCCGCCTGCACGGCTACGACGCGCTCGCCGACTTCACGGAAATCAAGCACATCTGCATGCCGGCTGGCGTTGCCGATGGTGTAACACCGCTACGTTGAGTACGTTGGCGGGGGCGACTCCGCCTGTTTTCCGACAGGCCGTCGGCCTGTTCATGGCTCACTGCCGGGACTCAGAAGAAGACGACAGACGATCGGCATTGGGATAGCCCACGTTCGCGGGGCGCAGTCACCTTCCGCGACGGGGCACCACGACGACAAGCGCTCTGGATAGGGCAAGTCGGCGAGCCCGATCGCGCGGCGCTCAATCCATTCCCGTATGACGGAACATGTCGGCGCGGGGACGAGAACTCCGGCGAGACACGTCAGGCTCGGGATTGGCGACAGCCAGAGCTCTCGAAGACATAATCTTTTCCATCGATAGCTCCGCAGGCAAGATCGCTTGGCCGGCCAGCGGTCACCAAAGATGCATGCGCTCGTGAGGGTCAGTCAAGCTCGCTCATGAGTTCCGGCACCGCGCTGAACAGATCGCCCACGAGGCCGTAATCGGCGATACCGAAGATCGGCGCTTCAGCGTCCTTGTTGATCGCGACGATGACTTTCGAGTCCTTCATCCCGGCCAAATGTTGAATGGCACCCGAGATGCCGATTGCCACATACAACTGCGGCGCGACGATCTTGCCGGTTTGACCGACTTGATAATCGTTCGGGACAAAGCCTGCGTCGACTGCGGCACGAGATGCGCCGAGTGCCGCGCCGAGCTTGTCAGCCAGCGGTTCGAGCACTTTCGAGTAGTTCTCGCCGTTGCCGAGACCACGGCCGCCCGACACGATGATCGACGCGGACGTCAGTTCCGGGCGGTCCAGCTTCGTCAGTTCACGGCTCACGAACTGCGAAATGCCTGCGTCGGCTGCCGCTTCGATCTTCTCGACCGCTGCGCTGCCGCCTTCGGCTGCGATCGGATCGAAGCCCGTCGAACGCACCGTGATGACCTTGATTGGATCGCTCGATTGCACCGTCGCGATGGCGTTGCCCGCGTAGATCGGACGCTCGAAGGTGTCGGCGCTGTCGACCGCGGTGATGTCGCTGATTTGCGCGACGTCCAGATGCGCCGCGATACGCGGCGCGATGTTCTTGCCGTATGCGGTAGCGGGCGCGAGGATGTGCGAATAATCCTTCGCGATGTTCAGCACCGTACCGTCGATGTTCTCAGCCAGCCCGTCGGCGAGTTGCGGCGCGTCGGCCAGCAGCACTTTCGATACACCTGCGATCTTCGCGGCGGCATCGGCCGCGGCTTGCGCGTTCGAACCTGCCACGAGCACGTGAATGTCGCCACCGATCTTCGAAGCCGCCGCAACCGTGTTCAGCGTCGCTGCCTTGATCGATGCGTTGTCGTGTTCTGCGATTACCAGAATCGTCATGTTCTTTCCTTTAGAGCACTTTGGCTTCGGTCTTGAGCTTCTCGACCAGCGTCTTCACGTCCGGCACCATCACGCCGGCGGAGCGCTTGGGAGGCTCGGCGACTTTCAGCGTCTTCAGACGCGGCGCGACATCGACGCCCAGATCCGCCGGCTTCAGCGTTTCCAAAGGCTTCTTCTTCGCCTTCATGATGTTGGGCAGCGTGACATAGCGCGGCTCGTTCAGGCGCAAGTCGGTGGTGATGACGGCGGGCAACGTGAGCGAAAGCGTTTCCGAACCGCCATCGACTTCACGCGACACGGTCGCTTTGCCATCGGCTACAACGACCTTCGATGCAAACGTCGCCTGCGGCAATCCCGTCAACGCAGCCAGCATCTGCCCGGTCTGATTCGAGTCGTCGTCGATGGCTTGCTTGCCGAGAATCACCAACTGAGGCTGTTCCTTGTCGACCAGCGCCTTGAGAATCTTCGCGACCGCCAGCGGCTGCAATTCATCAGCCGATTCGACGAGAACTGCGCGATCCGCGCCGATCGCCATCGCCGTGCGCAGCGTCTCCTGACATTGCGTCACGCCGCACGACACGGCTACGACTTCAGTCGCAATGCCCGCTTCGCGCAGACGCACAGCTTCTTCCACCGCGATCTCATCGAACGGATTCATCGACATCTTCACGTTCGCGATATCGACGCCGCTTCCGTCCGACTTCACGCGAACCTTGACGTTGTAGTCGACCACCCGCTTAACAGCCACCAGCACCTTCATACCGTCTCCGTCGATCGTTGATTAGCGAAACCCGCCGCTTGCGGCGAGCGAATGATCTGCGCCGCACGTTCCGCAAGCATCAGTACCGTCGCATTCGTATTGGTCGATGTGATCGTAGGCATCACCGATGCATCCACGATCCGCAGCCCCGTCATCCTGCGCACGCGCAGCTCGGAATCGACGACGCTCATTGGATCTTCGCCCATGCGGCAAGTGCCGACCGCGTGATACACCGTTGAACCGTTCTCGCGCACGTATTGCAGCAGCGCTTCGTCGCTCTCGACCGCGCGACCCGGCACCGTCTCGTCGACGATGAAACGAGCGATTTCAGGCTGCGAGAAAATCTTCCGGCCGATCCTGAGCCCTTCCACCATTGTGTTGCGATCGAGCTCACTGGTGAGATACGAAGGCGCGATGGTGGGCGATGCCGCCACGTCCTTGCTGCGAATATGCACGTGTCCGCGGCTCTCGGGCCGCATCTGCCACACGCCGCACGAAATACCTGGCTCGTTCTCCAGCACGCCGATGCGTCCCGCCGCGAAGCTGCCTGGCGCGATCACGAACTGCACATCGGGGCGGTTGGCATGGAGCGTCCGCGCAAAGCCGCCGACGATCGCCGCGCTATAGGTCAGGACGCCCGTGCCCGAGACGACGTAGCGCATCATTTCGCGTGCAAGCGCGAGACCATGCGAGCGTTCGTTAGCGGTCCCTGCACCGCGCACGCGAAAGCCCAGGCGCACGACATAATGATCCTGCAGATTCGCGCCGACACCCGGGAGCGCGACGCACGTCTTAATGCCCGCGTTATCGAGCACGTCCCTGTCACCGATGCCGCTGATCTCCAGCAGCTTGGGCGTGCCGATCACGCCGGCGCACGAAATCACTTCCCGTTGCGCGCGGATGGTCGCAAGCTCGCCGCCCGCTGTCGTCGCGCAGACGCCGGTCACATGCGTATCGTTCATCTCCAGCTTCGTGACTTGCAAACCGGTCAGCACGATCAGGTTCGACCGCGCCATCGCGGGCCGCAGATAGCCGCGCGCGGCGCTCGACCGCCGCCGTCCGTCGCGCGTCTGCTGGTAGTACCAGATCGACGGGCCGTGCGTCGTCGAGTTGGGGTCGTCGAGGAATTCGAGTCCTGCCTGCTGTGCCGCCGCGACCACCGCGCCGCAGATCTCCGGCGGGTTCTTCACCCGGCTCACCTGGATTGGACCGTTGGTGCCGCGCTGTGGGCCGCTGCCTTCGGTCCACGTCTCCGAGCGGCTGTAGTACGGCAGGCAGTCCGCGAAGTTCCAGCCGCGCGCGCCCGCCGCTTCCCAACTGTCGATGTCTTCCGCGAACGGCCGCACGTACAGCAGGCCGTTGATTGCGCTGGACCCGCCGAGCCCGCGACCGCGCGGGAACAGGATCTCGCGGTTGCTCGTCTGCGCGTTCGCCTCGGTTCGATAGCGCCAGGTCACGGTCGGATGGTCGAGCAGGCGTACAAAGCCTGCCGGCACGTGAATATAAGGATGACGGTCACGCTCGCCCGCCTCGATCAGGATGACCTTGACGCCCGGGTCTTCCGAAAGCCGGTTCGCCAGCACGCAGCCCGCCGTCCCGGCGCCGACAATCACATAGTCAGCTGCGTACGTCTTCATGATCTCGCCTCGGCTTCGGCGAGTTGCACGGAAGCTTTGCCTTCGAGCGCGGCGATTTCGCTCACGCTAAAGCCAAATTCCGCCAGTACTTCGGCCGTGTGCTCGCCGAGCACGGGCGGCGGACGCCGGTACGCGACCGGGCTTCCATGGAAATTCACCGGGCTCGCGATGTTCGTGACCTTCCCCGCTTTCGGATGGTCGATCTCGACGACCGCCGCATTGTGTTTGATCTGGGGGTCCTGCGTAAGCGCCGTGTGATAGTCCTGCACTTTCGCGCACGGCACGTCGGCGGCGCTCAAATGCGCAACCCAGTAGTCGGCGGTGTGCATGAGGAACTGCTGCTCCAGGATCGTATCGAGCGCCTTGCGGTTCGCCGTGCGCGCGGTGTTGCCGATGAAGCGCTCGTCGCTCAGCAGGTCTTCGCGCTCGAGCGCCCGGCACAGGTTTTGCCAGAACTTCTCGGTGAAGCACGCCGCAAAGAAGTAGCGGCCGTCGGAGCCCTGATAGTTGCGATACGGCACCATCGTAGGATGGCCGCTTCCCAGGCGCTCAGGCGCCTTGCCGCTTCTGAGTGTTTCTCCGTCGCGCGGGATCGTGCTGAAGAGCGCGGCCGACAAGAGCGACGTATCGATCTGCTGCCCGACGCCATGCCGCTCGCGATGCAGCAGCGCCGCCGAAATCCCGAACGCGAGCAACGCGGCCGCGCCGAAGTCGGGCAGCGGCGCGCCAAGCCGCACGGGGTTGCCGCCCGCCTCCCCTGTCATGTCCATGAGGCCGGCCACCGCCTGCACGATCGGATCGTTCGCGGGCCACGCGGCGTACGGCCCGCTCTGGCCGAACGCCGACACGCTCGCAAAGACGATCTTCGGATTGCGCGCCCTCACCGCCTCATAGCCGATGCCGAGCCGGTCGACCGTTCCAGGCCTGAAGTTCTCGACGACCACATCCGCCTGCTCAGCCATGCGCAGGAACGCATCCCGCCCTTGCTGCGATTTCAGGTCGAGCCGCATGCTGCGCTTGTTGCGGTTTTGCGAGAGGAACTGCACGCTTTCGCCTTCGACGAACTGGTTGCCGAGGTTGCGTGACAAGTCTCCCGCGCGGGGTTCTTCCACCTTGATCACATCGGCGCCGAGATCGGCAAGCAGCACCGTACCGACTGGGCCAGCGGTCATCACCGTCAGGTCGAGGATGCGATAGCCCGAGAGTGGGCCGGATTGCGTCTTATCCATGATTGGCTGCCTGCGAAAGCGGTTGTTCAGGAAAGTCGGCGTGCGCGTAGTGCAGCGCGTCGAAGTTCAGGCGGAACGGATCGTCGGCGCCTCGCGTGATGGTCAGCGCGTGGCCGAAGTTCGCGTCGTCACGCGCGGCGTAGTCGGTGCGATAGTGGCTGCTGCGCGATTCGCGCCGCGCGATACATGCCTGCAGGATCACCTCAGCCGTGCTCGACATGTTGTCGATGGTGAGCGCGTCGATGACGCTCTGCGGCGGGGCCGCGCCGCCGGCTTCGAAGCGCCCGCGGGCCTCGCGCACGACTTGCAGCGCTTGCTTGAGTCCGGATTCCGTCTTCTCGACGAGGCAATGCGTCTGCATCGCGTTGCGTACATCGGCGGCAATGCGTTGTGCATCGAAACCTGGGTTGGGCTTCAGCGCCAGAGAAAGACGTTCGGCGGCGCGCTCGGCATCGGCCACTCCCGAAGACGATTCCTCACGCGCAAAAGCCGCGGCGCCCACGCCCGCGCGATGACCGAACACCTGGCCCTCGGCAAGCGAATTGCCGCCCGGCCGATCCGGTCCGCGCACGCCGCCCGCCAGTTCGCCGATCACGAAGAGTCCGTCGATCGTGGACATTGCGTGGGTGTCGGTCATGCGCACGCCGCCGTTCAGGCATTGGAACGCAATGCCGACATCGAGCAGATCGCGCTGCGGATCGAGCCCCTTGGCGTGCATCCAGCGCACCGTGTTCGGGATGGTCGAAGCGAGCCTGGCCGGCTCGATATGCGCGAACGAAAAGTGCACGGCGCCGCGACCGGTGCCGCGTCCCGCCGCAATTTCCGAGGCGATCGCAATGTCGATGTAGCGCGACTCGTTGGAGATCGTGAACGGGAACACCTTCTCGTTCATCACCGCTTCCTGGGTGACGCCCGCAGGCAAATAGTCCGTCAGAAATTCGCGGCCCTCGCGATTGAGCATCTTCGGATGCAGGATGAAGCACGACTTGCTGAAGAGTTGCACGTACGGATGCACCATCGCCGGGCCGAACTGATGGAACTCCATGTTCACGAGTTCCGCGCCGTGGCGAAAGCAAATGGCTTGCCCGTCGCCGGTCAACTCGGCTGTCGATACCTGCTGCGAGAAGAGGCCATGCACGCCGCCCGTGCCGAGCACGACCGCTCCGGCCGTCACGACCAGAAGCCGCCGCGTCTCCAGATCCATGCCGACGACGCCGGCGACGCGTCCCCGCCCATCGCGCAACAAGTCGACGAGTGCCACCGAATGACGCACCTCGACGCCGAGCTTCTTCGCCTCGTCGGCGAGCGCGGTCACGAACGCCTTGCCGGTCTTGCCTCTCACGCCGAGCGCTCGCGCGTAACTGCCGAAGTCGCTCTGAATCAGCTTGTAGCCCTCACCGATGCGATCGAACGGCACGCCGAGCCTGATCAGATCGGCCATGCGCGCAGGCGCGTCTTCGGCCAGCACGCACCAGATCACGATCGATGAAGCCGCCTGCCGGGCGCATCGTGTCTTCGTAGTGGACGGTCGGGCTGTCCTCCTGGCTGCCGTAGCCCGACGCGCCCATGCTCATGATCTCGCTCGCGCCGTGCACGGTGCTGCCGCCCTGCCCGACCGGCGCCTTAGCCAGCACGAGCACCTTCGAGCCCGCCTGCGCCGCTGAAACCGCCGCCTGCGATGCCGCCCCGCCGCCGCCCACCACGACGACATCGGCCTTTGCCTGATCGACTTCGAAGCCGAGTCTTTCCAACGATTGAACCAGATTCACCGTCGATCTCCGTTATGACTTCAGCGCGCGCGCGACGATGTTGCGCTGGATTTGATTAGTGCCGCCGAAGATCTGAAACATCTTGGCTTCGCGGAAGTGGCGCTGCATCGCGTATTCGGCGGAATAGCCGTTCGCGCCCATGATCTGGATGCCGTCGGTCGCGACCTGCACGTAGGTGTCAGAGGCGAAATACTTCGCCTGCGACGATTCCACGTCGCAGGCCTCGCCTTCGTCAAGCAGCTTCGCCGCGCGGAACGCCATCATGCGGGCAGCGTCGACGCGCGTCTGCATGTCGGCGAGTAGGTGCGACACCGCCTGGAAATCGATGATCGATTGACCGAACTGCTTGCGGTCGTTCGCGTACCAGCGCGCGAGATCGATCGCCGCCTGCGCGCCGCCGACGCATATCGCCGACAACGCAATGCGTTCCTTCGAAAGCACTGTCGTGAGCTTCTTCCAGCCCACGTGCAGGCCGCCCACGATGTTCTCCTTCGACACGCGCACGCCGTCATATACGACTTCACAGGTGCGAATCGCGTGGCCGCCGAGCAGGTCGATTGGGTTGATCGCCAGGCCCTTCGTTTCGGTCGGCACGAGAAAGAGGCTGATGCCGTCGTGCTTTTTCGCGTTGGGGTCGGTGCGCACGGCGGTCAGGATGTAGTCGGCCTGCACGGCGCCCGAGATCCACATCTTGGTGCCATCGATCACGTAGTGGTCGCCGTCTTCGACACCACGGGTCGTGAGCGATGCCGCGTCCGACCCCGAGCCGTTCTCGCTCAGCGCGAAAGCAAGCCATGCACGACCCTCGGCGAGCTTCGGCAGCACCTCGGACTTGATGTGATCCGGCGCAAAGCGCGCGAGCGCGCCGCCGCACATGTTCACATTCGCGTTCCAGAAGCGCGCGAGCGCGATGGTGTGATAGGCCACGATTTCGAGGTATGCGGCCATGTCGAGGTAGCCGCCGATCCCGCCGTGCTCTTCCGGCAGCGTGATGCCGAACCAGCCCTGCTGTGCGGCGACATCGACGAGTTCTTGCGGGAAGCGCTTCTCTTCGTCGCATTGTCGGATGTATTCGGGCGACGCATGGCGCGTCAGCACGCGATTCACCGAATCGCGGAATTCGAACTGGTCCGCGCTCAGGTAAGGTTTCAGGTCGCGTCGATTGACGAGGTTTGCTGCGTATTCGGGATTCAACTTTGTCTCCTCCGAGCGAATCAGGATGCGGCCCGTTCCAGGGCCTGGTCTTGCTCTGTGTCGAGCGGGATCGAACGGAGCATCTTCGAGCGGGATTTCGCCCCTGCCATCAGGAACGCGAGATCCGAGCCGCTCAGAATGAAGCGCGCGCCCTTTTGGACGTAAGCGCGCATCAGCGCTTCGTCATACACGCCGCCGACGCCCGGCACCTTGCCATTGCGCGCGCACGCGGCGCACACCGCATCGATCGCATCGCCTATGCGCTCGTGGCCCAATTGCCCGGTAATACCGAGATCGGCCGCGAGATCGGTCGTGCCGACGAGCAGCACGTCGATGCCCGGCACCGCCGCGATCGCTTCCACGTTTTGCAGACCCTCGCCCGTTTCGATCATCGCGACGACCAGAATCTCGTCGTTGATCGCACGGACGACATCCGCGATCGGCAGCGCCTCGAAGCCGACCTGCGGCAACATGCCGGGAATCGAGCGACCGCCAGCGGGCGGAAAGCGGCACATGTTCGCCACGTGCGTCGCCTGCTCGGCCGTGCTCACGTGCGGCACGACGATGCCCATCGCGCCGGTGTCGAGCAGGCGTGTCGCGTGGAACGCCTCGTGGCCGGGCACGCGGATGATCGGCGTGATGCCACCGACTAGCGCGCCCGCGCAGATTTGCGCGGCAGTGTCGATGTCCATCGAGTTGTGTTCCATGTCGATGAAGAGCCAGTCGAAGCCGCTCGTCTTCGCGATCTGCGCGATATCGACGGTGCGGGCTTGACGCAGCCCCATGCCGAGGGCGAGTCCGCCCGCTTGCAGTTGCGCTTTCGCGTGATTCTTGATGCTTTGCATGATGTGGGTTCCTAGTACAACATCCCGTAAATAGGTTGAATAAGTAACCGCCTCGATTATCATGACGGGATGAGCCGAGGCCGCCATGCAACGCCAGTGAAGCTGGCGAACAAAGAAAGACAGGAACTGCTAGCGCTGATCGAGCGGAAGACGGCGGCGCAGCGAGATGTGATGCGGGCGCGCAT
>NZ_FCOL02000046.1 GCF_001544515.1 Caballeronia terrestris | reverse complement strand
GGCGCTCGACGGGCTGCAAGGCGTCGCGGGCGATGCATCGAAGAGGGAAGTGCTGGAAGAGGAGCGCGCGCTGCTCAAGGCGCGCTTGCAGTTGCTTGAACGGCAAGGCGTGGGCACGCGCTCGGTGTTCGGCAGCGAGGCTGCGCTCGATGCGGGCGAGATAGCGCGCTTGCAGGCGCGCATCGAAGAGAACAGCCAGAGGCTCGCGAGCCTCGGCCTGCCGATGGACGCGCTCGAACGCAAGTTCGAGCATGTACGCAGCGTGCTGGCCGAGCCGCAGGAGCGCGCGTTCGTCGAGGTGAAGCGGCTGCGGCTCGACCGGATGAACGTCGTGATGGACGACACGTGCACGCAGCCGGGCGATGACATCGAGTTCCGGCTCGCGCACATTCCGGGCACGCCGCCGGAGACGCGGGCGTTCTCGCTCGTGCGCATCGCGCGGGGCGGCCTGCTGCCGGCGAGAAGCCGTCTCGACGAAGCGGCGCGGCTGATTTAGTGTCCTTATCGGAAAAGCTGGGCCGAAGGAGACCGGTGCCGTGCGAGAACAGACATAAAGCCCGACCAGCTAAATGACGCGTTGTTACGAGGAGATTCACCGTGCCTATACTCACTCAAGAAACCTGCACGCCGCTGAGGATGAAGAGTACGCGGCAAGCTCAGGCATCCAACGTTGAGCAGGGGCGTCTCATGGCGATATCTCTCGTAGGCACTCGGGCCATTGTCGGACTGCTTTCGAGCATCGTGTTGCTCGTCTGGCAATCGCCGGCGTGCGCTGGCAATCTCAGCTTTCTTAAGGACACGCCGATCACGTACATGAAGCAACCCGACCGAGAGGTGCTCAACAAGTCTGCTCGTACGGCTCTCGATACCAAACAAGATGGCGAATCGCTCAACTGGAGCAATGAAGGAACGGGTAATCCCGTCGCCATAAGGGGAACGATCACGCCGCGCGATTCTGTGAAGGACGGCGAGCGCACCTGTCGGAAGTTGACGATCATCGCGGTTGCCAAAGGTCAGACGGAGACATGGGGACCCACTGCTTGCAGGACTGGCAAGGGCGCGTGGGAGGTACAGGAGCGATAGGACCACGTCCAACGGCGATCCTTGTGTGACAGGCGGCGGGGCCGCTTTGCGCAAGACACGTGGAGCACCGCAGGTCTGTTCGGGTGTTCTATATGGACAAGCCGAAATCGACTGTGGACAGCTCCACGACACCGACCGATTCATCCGGTTGTAACGAGGACACTCCCTTCGTCCGTGATGGCGAGAGGCATTGTTACCGGGAGGCCAGACTAAGGTCGATCAAGGTCGGGCCGCGGGCTGGCATGCCCGTTGTAGGACTGGAGCAGAACGATCGCGTGCAAGGCTCGACAAGGTGTGAGAGATTAATTTGCCTTTTCAGAAAACACGTCAATGCGGCGAATGCAAGCGTATTACGCGCCTGTCTAATGCTATGCACCGCACGCGTTGCAACATACATGTTGCGCCTTGACGTGCTGCCGGCCCGTCGCGATGCCCGGCCCGCGTGTCTTCGACTCTGGCAGCACGAAGCCATCGCCAAAGGACGACGACTCGTTTCGCAACACGCTCGAACTGTTGCCATTCGCGATTCTCGTGACGAACCAGCATGGCGAAATCGTGCTGGTCAATGCGGCATCGGAGAAACTCTTTGGCTCCAGCCGCGCCGAATTGATCGGCGCATCCGCCGATGCGCTCGTGCCCGGCTTGCGCGAGGGAACCCATGACGCGGTGCAGTATGACGCAGCTTCGGGTCGCGCCCTTCGCGCCCAAAGCGGCTCTCGCGACGTATTCGCCCGCCGTAAGGAAGGCACCGAATTCCCCGCCGAAGTCACGATCAATCCTTTGACGTCGTCCAGGAAAGCGCTGATGCTGACCGTCGTCATCGATCGGACCGAACGATACGAATTGCAGCGCCTTACCGCCGCAGGGGCGCTCAGGACGTTAACCCGTGGGCGCATTGTCTTTTGATGTCTTTGAACCTAAATTGTAGATGCATCTCCAGGAAATCGAGAAGCTTCGCTTGCAGCTTGTATAGCCGCGCTTACCGTCGAACCGGGGGGGGATTTCTGCTCCGGGGCTGCGCGTGTACCTGCCGCTGCGTCCGTGTTCCCGCTCATCGAAAGGTAACGCCATGGATGCAATCAAGATGTTCCTTGAAGTCCAGCGTCGTTCATGCTTTTTTCGCGGCTGTCCCGGCTATTACGTCGGCGAGGTCAGTGTCAAGGGGGCTCGTGGCTCGGACGCGGCGCTCTTCGTCAGGTAGCGAGATTGATGCTGTGGTATTCGGACGATCACCTTTTTATGCGAAACCGCGCTTGGTCGACGGACAGTTACTCGGAATAGTTAGGTTTCTGGCGACCTTCCTGCCGGAGAGCGATGGGAGCCTTAGCGTGGTCCAGCTCCAACCATGCCGGTTGCCTGGCAAGCTTAACGTGCCGTCGAGTTGGTCTCTCGCGGCAACATGCGAGGAGGCCACCGATGCAGCCCACGCCTACGGCCCGTAGGGTACTATCCAGAGAATTGCTCGATGTACTGATCCGTGCCGGGCTCATTTCTGTTCTCGCTGTATTTTGTTTTCGAATCTTCGTTCCGTTCCTTAATCTGATGGTCTGGGCGATGATCCTCGCGATCACGCTGTATCCGCTGCAAGCGAGACTGCGGGGAAGATTCGCCATCAGGGAGGGCCTTATCGCCACCCTGATCATCCTCATTGCGTTCGGCGTTATCCTCGCGCCGACATATATGTTGGGCGTCGCAGTAGCCGACTCGATCGAGCATGCGATGGCCGTCGTGAGGAGCGGCAGCTTCCGCATTCCACCGCCTGCGGAATCGGTGACCACCTGGCCACTCGTGGGTCAGCGAGTGTTCGACTTCTGGCAGCAAGCCTCCACCGACCTTACCGGTCTCGCGCACAAGTTCGCACCTCAGCTCAAGGATGCTGGCCGCGCATTGCTCGGAACGCTCACCGGCCTCGGCGCGGGGTTGCTGATATTCTTCGTCGCGCTAGTCATTGCTGGCATTCTCATGGCTCACGGCGAGAATGGCCGCCGCAGCGCGGTGCAGATCGCCTCGCGCATATCCGGCCCGGAGAACGGTCCGAAGATCACCGATCTTTGCACCGCCACGATCCGCGCAGTCGCTCAGGGCGTGGTCGGAATTGCGTTCATCCAGATGCTGCTCATTGGTGTCGCCTTCGTGCTCATGGGTATCCCTGGTGCCGGCCTGCTTGCGCTCGTCGTGCTGCTGATCGGCATCATGCAGTTACCCGCCACCCTGATCACGGCCCCGGTGATCATTTTCGTCATCGTCACCGAGGGCCTCAGTACAGCGACGATCGTCTTCTCGGTCTATGTCTTCGTCGCAGGCCTGGCCGACAACGTGCTCAAGCCATTGCTGCTGGGCCGTGGCGTCGCCGTACCCATGCCGGTCGTGCTGATCGGCGCGCTCGGCGGCATGGTCTCAGGCGGCGTCATCGGCCTGTTCATCGGTCCCGTGATGCTCGCGGTCGGCTATCAACTGTTCTGGCGATGGGTGAGGGACCAGCCGCAGTCGGAGCGCTCAAACGAACAGCAGCAGACTTGAACCGCCGGGACTGCTCGGTGTCACTACAATGCACCGGCGCTTCTGAAACCCGAGTGCTTGATCGCTTGATCTATGAGGCGCAGCGGGCCGAAATCAATTCAAAATTCGCTGCTGACTGTGAATGTCCGAAACTCTGCTCAGAGAGCGGATCTTGGCGTGTCAATGATTTCAGTCCTGCGGACGGCAGTTAGCGGCGATAGGGCGCGCTGTGCGTCTTGCTTCTGATTCAATATGCCTTCACAGTGGTTGCTGCCCGGAACCGCTGTATGGGCTGCAATTGCTCCGTGCCGTAGTGTGGGCGTTTTCGCAAGAAATGCGCTGGTGCCGGAAACACGATGGCGCGCAGCCCCTGTTGCGCAGACGCCATGATGCGTCGTTCCCTCCAACGGGCGCTACACCAGCAAGCTGGCGACGGGCTTGGCTGTGCTGGATTTCATCTAGGTCGAACTCCGGCCATAGCGACGCCGCGCGAATCCAAAAGCGCGTGAAAAGCCAGGGAGCATCATGACGCGACGGTCAAAATGCATCACCGCGCTGACAATGGCTGCACTATGTGGCCCGGCGGTTGCAACCGACGCCCCTCCGGGCGATGCCGGCGCACAATGGCAGATTGCAGTCGGGCCTTACCTGTGGTTGCCCACTGTGAGCGGAACGTTCCGGTTCACGCTTCCCGGAGGCGGTGCCGACGCGTCCAGCGGGCCGTACAACTATCTGCAGAACCTCAGATTCGCCTTGATGCTGCAGGGCGAGGCGCGCAAGGGGGAGTGGAGTGTTTTCGCCGACACCATCTACCTCAACTTCGGTCGGCATGAGAGTGCTGTCAATGCGACGAGCGGCGTCCTCGGCACGCGCGGAACGCAGCAGGACGTTCAGACGAGTTTCGCGGGAACGCTGGTCCAGCTGGGCGGGAGTCGTACTGTCATATGGCAGGAATGGGGACACGTCGATGCGATCGCGGGCATGCGCTATCTTGGTGTGAAGGGAACACTCGACGCAATGATCGGCGCGACAGTTGGCTCAGGACCGGGGGCCAGTGCGAACTTTCATGTCGGACAGATGCAGAACATCTTCAATGGTTTCGCGGGCGTACGCGGACGCGCGACGTTCACTCGGAACGGCGCATGGTACGTCCCTTTCTATCTCGACGTGGGGACGGGCACCTCAAAGTTCACATGGCAGGCCCTGACGGGGGTAGCCTACGCGACAAAGCGGGTCGACTTCGGCCTGCTCTATCGATACCTCGCATTTTATGGCTCGGGCGATCAACTCGTCCAAACGCTTCGCTTTAGCGGCCCAAGCGTGAATGTGACCTTCAAGTTCTGATCGCGATTCAGCGACCGTTGCTTGACTTCGCAACCCGATCTGCCTGAAAGCGAGACAATGAGTTGCGACGTTGCACCGGGCGAAACGGGCACGTTTGCGACACGGGTCGTGGGGCGGCCGACGAGTGCTCCGTTGTTGGCGGGCACGCCATTCGATCGGCACTGTCATCAATACTTGATGTCCCGTTTTTGCTGACGACCTTCCTGCTTCGAGTTGCGCTTGTCCTGCCGGCACTGGGAGTTACTCTTCTGGTCTGCGGCACGGCAGTCGACCTTGGTTGTGCGCGCTTCGTGTTTCGCGGCCTGGTTTGCGTTCCTGCCTTGTTGCCGCTGTTGCGACTGGTTGGTGGCCAGCGAAGCCCCCGATAGCGCCAGGAGTCCAGCGGCGGTGAGTGTTGCGGCCGTTCGCGCCCAGAGCTCGTTTTTTGATTCGACCATTTTCACGTTCCTGCGTCTTGGTTGAAATGGCGGTCATGTGTTGAGTAGAGCCGCCTTCGAATTTCGTGGAGAACCTCGACAAGAGCATCCGTCGCTCGCAGTCGATGATGGCACGAAAGCGTGCAACCGGTAGCGAATCAACCGTCGCGCCAGCAGGCTAGCCCGGTCGAGGGAACAACAGTCATTGAATATTGCTCACAGAGGCACTTCTTGGTTCATGCAAAAGAGCTTCCATGGCTGGGTGTCCGGCGCGCATGAATCCCCGCAGGCTGTCGTCTGTATGGCAGCGCACAGAAGAGAGAACGAGGCAGATGGATACTGGTCGCCCTACGAGGCCGATCACGGAATCCTGATGCGAGCCCACCTCTCTGTTCTCCCATGTCTTCTGTCTTTTCTGGTTGCCGGCTGCAACACGCCGCCGATTCCCCAGGGAAAGCCAGTCGATATCCCTACCGCTTTGGAGCAAGTGATGGAGGGCCTGTGCAACTTCAAGAAGAACCAGGCCGCACAAAAGCAGGACTGGGGCGTGGCTATCGACTCGTTGACTGTGGAACTTGAACTGACCGTCGACGGAACAAAGAATCCTCCGGTGGCGGTGGCTCCGGACGTTCAGTTCATCCCAACGGTCAGTTACGGGCAAATGATCACGGCGATCAGAGGAAGCAGGATCTCGGTTACGCTGAAGAATACTGGGGTCTCATCCGTCGACCTGAACTGCAGTGCGTCCAAGGCAGTGAAATAGGCGCGTAGCCTAAAGGCGCACTCGATCGCTTCTGTCCGAAGACGTCTCCCTCATGCAATCGCACCGGCGACCTGCGTCGTCGTCAACCGCCGCCACTGCGCCAAGCGGGTGACGAACTCCCGCTCCGGGGACGTGTCCCCGCCCGGTGGCACCGACCGGGGACACTTGAATGCCGTCAAGGGTAAGCGGCTCGGCAACTCACCTTGAATTTCGCTAAGAAGCTGTTGCGTAATTAAGCAAAGAACAGTGCGAGCTGTGACCAACACATTAAGGCGCAGGCTAGCGAAAGGAAGGCTTCATGAATATGAGGTCGGCCTCAAAAGCGAAGTGCAACACCTATCTCGTATAAGGTGTTGCAATGCCCGACAAACTTCGTACCAGCAGCTTCAACCTGAAGAACGCCTCGCCATCGCAAGCCTACGACTGCAGGATGTGAGTATCAGGGCCATGGCCCTGATACTCGGGCGCTCACCAGCCACCGTCAGATCTGTTTTATCGGCAGCTTGTTTGAGGGTGGTGAGCGCAACGACGTCTCCAGAATAGTTGAAAACTGCCTGCGCGAGTTTCTCGTGCGGTTCTCATGACTTGAAACACCGTCGGAAACATCGCGTCGAGAGTTAGGTGTTTCTTTTGCCGAAGAACGGTTTCGTTGATATTCCGACAGGCCCCGGTCTCGGGATCGCACTTCTGCCGGACGCGCAGAGAATTCGTCCGCCACTGTCCAAACCGATTTCGATGCGTCCGCACTATGACGGGTTCATTGTTGACCAGTAAGGGAGACCTTACCCACGAGCAGCGGGATTGCGCCTCCACCGGCCGAATCGAGGCTGTGGCAGACCGGCCGGCGAAAGCGGTTCGCTCTGGACCGCGCGTCGCACATCGCTGCACGGCGAAAATCCGACGAAAACCTACTGCGAAGCGTTGCTCAATGCCTTCCAAACGACCTTGGTCGCGGTACGAAACGCGACGAGGTCCGGCGCATTTCGCCCCGATCGTCGCAAGAACACGATCAGCCCCTGCCAGTGCGAATAAATGAGCGCGCCGCGCAGACGGCACTCGTCACGTGCGAGCGCGGGGTTGATTTCCGCGACGAGTTTGCTGAATACCTCCTGAAAGTCGCCGCTGACCCTGACCATCAGGTCTCGTACCGATGCCTGGTGCTCGGCGAGACACCAGACTTCGAGCGCGAACGGACTGACGACATTGTCCGGCCCCGTCAGAACGTCGAACGTTTCGTCGAGAAGCGTTTCCAGACGCGCTTCGGGCGACCGCAGCGCATCGTCGGCGAGAAGGCGAAATCGTTCGAGATAACGCTTTCCCATTTCTTCGATGGTCGATTGCAGTAGCGATTCCCTGCTGCCGAAGTAGTGCTGCAACGTGCTCAGGCGCACGCCCGCGTCCGCCGCGACGCGCCGTTGAGTAAAGCCGGCGTTGCCTTCACGCGCAAAGACGCGAATCGCGACTTCGAGAATCTCGGGAACGCGCGTCGTCCGGTTGCCGCGCGACTTCGACGCACCCTTCGCGTCCCTTCCACTGATGTCCTCGGACGTGATGCTCATGAGTTCCATATGGCCGATCTCCTGCGAACCGACTGGGGTCAGGCAAGCCGCGCTGCCTGCAACTCTATCAAACCAAAATTTGGTCAATCAACCCAATTATATAGGTCAAATCTGGTTTTGGTGCCAGGCCCATACGATTGTCCCTTGCGTAAATACGTAGAAGTAGCGCGTATACCCCAACTTCGAATGTCTTGATAATTGGTCACCAGACCACTAATATTTGGTCATTAGACCCATAAAAGCAGTTGCTCAAATATCAGGGCCAGCACGCAATCGCCTGCGGCACATCTGCCGGCAGAAAGGAGCATTGAAATGAACAGCCACGCAAGTTCATTGCATCGCCTGGTGGACAAATGGCTCGGCCCGACGCAAGCCACGCCGGCGCGAGTCGTCCGGATGACGCGCAGCGGTTCTCACCCGACGCGCTGCATACGCGTCGAAGTCGAGCGGCCGTCGGGTTCGCTCTCGGTCCTGTTCTTTCGCCACGACGACGGAACGTGGTGCGTGTTTCCGCCGACGAACCGTCGTCCGTCGATGAACGCATTGCGCTTCGCGGCCTGATGGCATCCGGGCGACCGGCCGCGCTGTTTTGGAAAGCCGTCCCCGGATTTACCCGTCCTTGACATCGCCATGCGAACGTAGCAGTATCGAATCAAAGGTTGATCCAATGAAAAAAAGATAGTTTCACTAGAAGCCTGATTCGAACTCGATCAACAGCGTCAAGGCGACACGCAAAATAGGAGAGGCGACGATGAGCAGCGCACTTGAGGGAACGAAGGTCCTCGACTTTACCCAGATGATGAACGGCCCTTTCGGCACGATGCTCCTCGCTGATTTCGGCGCGGACGTGATCAAGGTGGAACCGCCCGCAGGGGACACGATGCGCCTCACGGGCGAGACCTTCCTCGGCGACGATGCCGTCTATTTCCTCACGCTGAACCGCAACAAGCGCAGCGTCGTGCTCGACCTCACGGCACCGGAAGGACAGCACACCGCGCAGGAAATGGCGAAGCAGGTGGATATCGTCGTGGAGAATTTCCGGCCGGGCATCGCTGAGAAACTCGGCATCAGCTATGAAAAGCTGTCGTCGGCGAATCCGCGCCTGATCTATTGCTCGACTTCGGCATTCGGCCGAACGGGCGCCGACAGCATCCGCCCCGGCATGGACCCCGTCGTGCAGGCGATGTCCGGGATCATGCAACTGACGGGCGACGAGCAGACCGGCCCGCTGAAAACCGGCATGCCGTACGCGGATTTGATCACGCCGCTGCTTTCGACCATCGGCGTGCTCGCGGCGATCCAGTCGCGCAACGTCACGGGCCGCGGCCAGCGCGTCGACCTCTCGATGCTCGACGCGACCATCTTCAGCATGATCCCGCGCGACGCGTATTACTTCGCGACCGGCGAGACGCCGGGACGCATCGGCAACGCGCACTGGCAGATCGTTCCGTACAACACGTATCGCACGTCCGACGATCGCCACGTGATGGTGATCGCGCATACGGACAAGTTCTGGCGCGTGCTCGCGGCGGCTGTCGGCGCCGAAGCTCTGCTCGCCGACGAGCGCCTGAAGACGAAGGACGGGCGCCTCGCGCACCGCGATATCGTCGATGCTGGTCTGGCCGAAGCCTTTGCGAAACAGCCGCTCGCGCACTGGAACGAGAAGCTGCTCGAAGCGCAAGCGATGTTCTCGCCGGTGCTGAATTTCCAGGAAGTCTTCGAAGACCCACGCGTGCAAAGGGATCTGGTCGAGGAACTCGATCATCCGACGGCCGGCAAGTTCAAGGTCGTCACGAACCCGATCCGCCTGTCGGAGACGCCGACTTCGATTCGCCGTCCGCCGCCGACCATCGGCCAGCACACGGACGAGATCCTGCGCGAGTTCGGGCTGGCCGCGAAAGACGCGGAACAGGCGGCCGCAGCAACCTTGGGAACCGAGTGATGTCAGCCATGAACCCGTGCCACGACATCGGCTTGCCCGAACTCGCGCGCGATGAACCGCCGCTGAAGGGCGTGCGCGTGCTCGACTTGTCGCGTGTTCTTGCGGCGCCTTTCTGCGCGATGATGCTCGCGGATCTCGGCGCGGAAGTGACCAAGGTCGAGCACCCGAAGGGCGGTGACCAGACGCGTCACTGGGGCACGGCAATCCAGGGCGGCGAGCGCACTTACTACCTTGCGATCAACCGCACGAAGCAGTCGATTGCAATCGACTTCTCGAAGCCGGACGGCGCGGAGCTCGTCAAGGCGCTGGCCCGCGAGAGCGATATCCTCGTCGAGAACTATCTGCTCGGCACGCTCGAGCGCTACGGGCTCGGCTACGAAGCCTTGCGCAAAGAAAACCCGAAGCTGATCTATTGCTCTGTCAGCGGCTATGGGAGAACGGGTCCGAGTGCGCAACGTCCCGGCTACGACTCGGTAATCCAGGCTGAAAGCGGCCTGATGTCGATTACCGGTGAGCCGGAAGGGGAAGCGTCGAAGGCAGGCGTGCCGATCTGCGACATCACGGCCGGCATGTATGCGACGCAGGCGATCCTCGCGGCCTTCGTGCGACGCCTGCGCAACGGGCGAGGCGAAGCGATCGACATCGCGCTCTTCGACTGCACGCTCGCGAATCACGTCTCGGTGGCGGCCAACGCGCTGCTGTTGAACAAGGCGCCGGGCCGCTACGGCAACAGCCACGCCGACATCATCCCGCAAGGTCTGTATCACGCCGCCGACGGCCCGATCATGTTCCACGTCGGCAGCGACGTGCAGTTCGCGCGTTTCTGCTCGGACGTGCTCGACATGCCGGGTCTCGCCACCGATCCGCGTTTCATCGACAACGACGCACGCCGCGCCAATCGCGACGCGCTCGATGAACTGATGTCGGCGCGCCTCAGAACGCGTTCGCGCCACGAATGGGTGCCGCTCTTTCGAGGCGCGGGCGTACCGGCGGGCCTCGTGCAGAACGTGCTCGAAGCGCTGAACTCGGATGAATCGAAGGCACGCAACATGGTCTGCGAGATCGATCATCCGACCGCCGGCCGCATCAGCCTCGTGAACTCGCCGCTGAAGATGCAGGAAAGCTCGCTGGCACCGCCAAAAGCGCCGCCGCTCTTCGGCGAGCACACCGACCTCATCCTCGGCGAGAGGCTGCATCTCGACGCCGCCGCCATCGCCCGCTTGCGTGAACAAAACATCGTACGTTGATACAAGGAGACCTTTGATGGACGACTACAAAGCATCCGCGCCCGCCTTTCCGATGCGCCGCTGCCCGTTCGCCCCGCCGCCGGAATACGCGGAGATCCGCAAGAACGAAGGGCTCTCGAAAGTGACGATGCCCGATGGCACCGAAGCATGGATCGCAACCCGCTACGACGACGTGCGCGCTATCCTCGGCGACCCGCGCTTCTCGACGGCGCCCTCGACGCCCGGCTATCCGTTCATTGCGCCGGCCCGAGCGGCGTTGCTGAAAGCGGAGTATCCACCGACGATCATCCGCATGGATGCGCCGCAGCATACGAAGTATCGTCGGATGCTGTCGAAGGAATTCATGGTGCATCACATCGATGCGATGCGCCCCGAGTTGCAGCAGACCGTCGACACGTTGCTCGACGAGTTCATCGCGAAGGGTTCGCCCGCCGATCTATTCGAGGACTTCGCGCTCACCGTGCCGACCACCGTCATCTCGCGGATGCTGGGGGTGCCTTACGAAGACCGCGATTTCTTCCAGGAGCGCAGCAAGGCCAAGCTCGACCTCACGGCCGATCCTGAAGTGCCGGTGCGCGCGGGTGCCGAGATGCGCGAATATCTCGACCGCCTGATCACCGAGAAGATGGCGCATCCGGGCAACCGCAGCGATCTGATCAGCCGCCTCGTGACGAGCCAGGTCGTGCCCGGCCACATGACGCGCGAAGAAGCGCTCGCGACCATCGAACTGCTGCTGATGGGCGGCCACGAAACGACGGCGAACATGATCGCGCTCGGCACGCTGTCGCTGCTCACGCATCCCGAGCAGAAGGACGCGCTCGTCGCCGATCCGTCGCTCGTGCGCAATACGGTCGAAGAAATGCTGCGCTTTCACACGATCGTGCATTACAACGGCCCACGCGTCGCGATGGAGGATGTCGAGGTGGCAGGCACGCTCATCCGAAAGGGCGAGGGCGTGCTTGCGCTGATCACGGCCGCCAATCGCGACCCGAAAGCATTCGATCACCCCGACCAGTTCGACATCCGTCGCCCCGCGCTGCATCACGTTGCGTTCAGCTACGGCGTGCACCAGTGCCTCGGGCAACCGCTCGCACGCGCCGAGTTGCAGATCGTCTTCACGACGCTCTTCCAGCGCCTGCCGAAACTGCGGCTCGCCGTGCCGCTGGACGACATCAAGTTCCGCTACGACGCGTTCGTGTACGGCGTCGATGCATTGCCGGTCGAGTGGTAAGCGAATCAGCGAACCGGCTAACGTGTCCGCGCATCCCGCGCGGGCATGCAGCAACCATCAGGAGACAGACATGAAAATCAACGTTGACGCGACGAAGTGCATCGGTGCGGGCTTGTGCGTGGTGGCCGCACCGGAAGTCTTCAGCCAGAACGAGGATGACGGCCTCGTCATCGTCCTGCAGGAGAGCCCGCCGCCGCATCTTCACGAAGCCTGCCGTGAAGCGGCGCGCCTGTGTCCCGCGCTCGTGATCACGTTCGACGAATAAGCAGCGTCCGACGAGAGCCGCAACACGTTCACAAGGGTCATGACATGAATGACGCGGGAATCTTGATCATCGGTGCGGGGCAGGCCGGCTATCAGTTGGCAGTGTCGCTGCGCGACGCCGGCTACGACAAGCGCGTGGTGCTGATTGGCGACGAGCCGGATCTTCCGTATCAGCGCCCGCCGCTTTCGAAGGCGTTCCAGAGCGGCGACTGCGAAGCGGAGCAGGTCACGTTCCAGAAGGAACCCTTCTACGAGGGCCGCAGGATCGAACTGATGCTCGGCGTGCGCGTGCTGCATATCGATCGCGAGCGCCATCACATCTCGACCGGTGACGGTCGGCGCATCGAGTACGAGCATCTCGTGCTCGCGACCGGCGCGCGCAATCGGCTGCTGCCGGGCTGGGACAGTGCGACGTCGGGCCTACTGAAGCTGCGCACGCTGCACGATGCGCATGCTTTGCGTGAGGCGCTCAACCGCTCGAAACGCGCGGTGATCGTCGGTGCGGGTTTTCTCGGGCTCGAGTTTGCCGCCGTGGCCGCGAAGCGCGGCGTCGCGGTGAGCGTGATCGAAGCGAGTTCGAACCTGATGAGCCGCGCGGTCAGCGCACCCGTTGCCGAGGCGTTTCGCGAGCATCACGAGTCGCTCGGCGTCACCTTCAGCTTCGATAGCGGCGTCAAGCGCATCTGCACGGAAGCGGGCCGCGTGATCGGCGCCGAAACGACGGGCGGCATGCTGCACGAAGCCGATCTCGTGGTGGTGAGCATCGGCGTGGTTCCGAACGTGGAACTCGCGAAGGATGCGGGGCTTGAGATTGCGAACGGCATCGTCGTCGATCTGAATCTCGCGACGAGCGATCCGTCGATCTCCGCGCTCGGCGATTGCGCGGCTTTTCCGTCGCGCTTCGCGTTCGGCAACTGCCGGATCGAATCGGTGCAGAACGCCGTCGATCAGGCGCGCTTTCTCGCGCAGCGCCTGACCGGACACACGCACGGCTTCGAAGCTGTGCCGTGGTTCTGGAGCGATCAGGGCGGCGTGAAGCTCCAGATTGCGGGCGTCGCGATGAGCCGCCCCGACGAAATCGTCCTGCGCGGCGACCGCGCCGGCCTCAAGTTCTCAGCCTACGGATTCGCGAAAGGGCATCTCGTGGCGGTCGAATCGGTCAACCGTCCTGCGGACCACATCGCCGCGCGCAAACTGCTCGCCGCCGACGCGCCCGTCACGCCCGCGCAGGCCGCCGATCCGCAATTCGACCTGAAGACCGTGCTCCAGCCCGTCACCTAGAAAAAGGAGTGTTTGCAGATGTCGACGATTTACGAAAGCCTGGGCGCGCAGAGCGCGAGCTTCATCCGCGGGACGCACCGTCTGCTGATCGGCGGACGCTCGGTCGATGCGCAATCGGGCAAGACCTTCGACGTCTTCGATCCGGGCACGGGCGAAGTCGTCGCGCGCGTGGCTGAAGGCGATGCCGCCGACATCGATCTCGCCGTGCGTGCCGCGCGCCGTGCGTTCGAAACGGGCGACTGGGCGAAGATGAAGCCGGCGGACCGCACGCGCGTGATGTTCCGGCTCGCGGATCTCATCGAGCAGCACGGCGACGAACTCGCCGAGATCGAAGCCGTCGATAACGGCAAGCCGCTCGCGGTGGCGAAACGCGGCATCGCGGGCACGGCGGAAATGCTGCGCTATATGGCCGGATGGGCGACCAAGCTGAACGGCGAATCGGTCAGCGTATCGGTGCCGGGCGAATGGCATGCGTACACGACGCGCGAGCCGGTCGGCGTCGTCGGGCAGATCATTCCGTGGAATTTTCCGCTGTCGATGGCGATCTGGAAAATCGCGCCGGCGCTCGCGACCGGCTGCACCGTCGTGCTGAAACCCGCCGAACAGACGCCGCTCAACGCGCTGCGGCTCGGGCAGATCATCCAGGAAGCGGGCATCCCGGACGGCGTGGTGAACGTTGTGACCGGCTTCGGCGCGACGGCGGGCGCCGCGCTCGCGGCACACCCCGACGTGGACAAGATCGCGTTCACGGGGTCGACCGAAACCGGCAAGCGCATCGTCCAGGCCGCGTTGGGGAATCTGAAGAAGGTATCGCTGGAACTGGGCGGCAAATCGCCCGTCTTCGTCTTTCCCGACGCCGACCTCGATCTCGCGACGACGGGCGCGGCCAACGCCATCTTCTTCAACAGCGGCCAGGTGTGCTCGGCGGGCTCGCGGCTTTTCGTGCACCGGAAAGTGTTCGATCGCGTGATCGAAGGCGTCGTCGAGCATGGCGACAAGCTGAAAGTCGGTCACGGACTCGCGCCGGACAGCCAGATCGGTCCGCTGATTTCGAGCCAGCAGATGCAGCGCGTCAGCGCCTATATCCGCCAGGGCGAGGAAGAGGGCGCACGGCGCATGAACCGCAAGAGCGCGCCGGACAACGGCGGCTATTTCGTGCGGCCGACGGTCTTCATCGATACATCGACCAGCATGTCGATCTATCGCGAGGAGATTTTCGGGCCGGTCGTGTGCGCGATGCCGTTCGACGACGAGGATCTCGAAGCCATCGCGGCGGAGGCGAACAACAGCGAGTTCGGTCTCTTCGCCGGAATCTGGACGCAGAACCTGGGTGTTGCGCACAAGCTCGCGCGGCGCATCAAGGCAGGCTCGATATCGGTGAACGCGCATATGGTCAACGAGCCCGCGCTGCCGTTCGGCGGCTACAAGCAATCGGGCTGGGGACGCGAGCGCGGACGTGAAGTCCTTGACCTCTACACGTCCGTAAAGAGCATCGCGATCAACCTCGACTGACGGACCGCCGAGTCCGCACGCGCCCATCCTAAAAGATCAACACGATGACATCCTACGACTACATCATCGTCGGCAGCGGTTCGGCCGGTTCGGTGCTTGCCAACCGCCTGTCGGCGAATCCGTCCACGAACGTCCTGCTGTGCGAGGCGGGCGCGGACCTGCCGAACGACAATCTGCCCGCCGCGATTCTCGACAGCTACCCCGGCACCGCCTATCTGAACCCGAACTACCTGTGGCCCGGCCTGCAGGTGACGACGGTCGCCTTCCGGGATGGCACGCAGCCACGCAAGCTGCGCAAGTACGAGCAGGCGCGCATTCTCGGCGGCGGCTCGTCGATCAACGGGCAGTTTTTCAACCGCGGCGCGCCGAGCGACTACGACGACTGGGCGGCGCGCGGCGTCGAAGGATGGGATTGGGAAAGCGTGCTGCCGTACTTCAAAAAGATCGAGCGCGACATCGATTTCGACGGCCCCCTGCACGGCAGGTCCGGGCCCATTCCGGTGCGCCGGATCTTCCCGGACGCGTGGCCGAAACATGCGACGGCCGTGGCCGCCGCGCTCAAGGAATCGGGCTACGACTATCTGCCCGACCAGAACGGCGAATTCCGCGACGGCTATTTCCCGATCGCGATTTCCAATCTCGACGAACGGCGCGTGTCGGCGTCGATGGGCTATCTCGACGCTGCAACCCGCAAGCGGCCGAACCTCACGATCTGGACCGGAACCGAAGTCGCCGACCTCCTGTTCGAAGGGACGAAGTGCTGCGGCATCCGGCTCGAAACGGCGGGACGTCCCGCTGAAGTGCGCGCGCGCGAAGTGATCCTTTCGGCGGGCGCGCTGCAGTCGCCCGCGATCCTCCTGCGCGCGGGCATCGGGCCGGCGGCGCATCTGCGCGAGCAGGGCATCGCGATCGTCGCGGAGTCAAATGGCGTCGGGCAGCATCTGATGGAACATCCGTCCGTCGCGCTGGCTTCGTTCCTTCGCAAGCCCGCACGCGTGAACGACGCGACCCGCCGGCACATCCTGCTCGGCTGGCGCTATTCGTCGGGCATCGGCGGCGCGCCGGCGGGCGACATGTTCGTCTCGGTCGTCACGAAGACGTCGTGGCACGCGGTCGGCGAACGCATCGGCACGATGCTGATGTACGTGAACAAACCGTTTTCGAATGCGGGCGAAGTGAAGCTCGCGTCGCGTGACTGGCGTGCGCCGCCTTCGGTCGATTTCAACTTCCTCTCCGACGAGCGCGACCTCGACCGCCTCGCCGACGGCTTTCGCCGCATGGCGTCGGTGCAGGCGCTCGCGGCCGTTCGAGCCGTCACCGCCGACCCGTTCCCGGCGAGCTATAGCGAAAAGGTCCGGCAGGTGGCGCTGCTCAGCCGCCGCAACAAGGTAATCACCGATGTGCTCGCCACCTTGCTCGACGGCCCCGCGCCATTGCGGCGTTTCCTGATGACGCGCGTGATCGCGGGCGGCGCGACGCTCGCCGATCTCCTCGCCGACGATGCCGCGCTGCGCGACTTCGTGCGCAGCGCATGCGTGGGCGTGTGGCATCCGTCATGTACGTGCCGCATGGGTCCCGACGGCGATCCGCTCGCGGTGACCGACCATCAGGCGCGCGTGCGCGGCGTGCAGGGATTGCGCGTGGTCGACGCATCGATCTTCCCGCACATCCCGAGCGGCAACCTCAACTTTCCGACGATGATGGCCGCCGAAAAAGTGGCCGACATGATGGTCGGCCAGCGGGTTGCCGCAGCCGTTCAGGTGGCCTAGCGCGTCGGCGGATTCGCGGCGTCGCCGGGGATCAGTACGGCGCGGCCGCGGATCGTGCCGGCTTCGAGGGCATCGAAGGCGCGCATCGCATCGTCGAGCGGGAAGCGCGTGACGAGCGGCTTGATGTCGCCGCGCCGCGCGAGTGCGATCACCGCCGCGAGATCGCCGTAGGTGCCGCCATACGGGCATATGACAGAGACGCCGCGCGGCAGCGGATTGCCCGCCGAGCGTGCGACGAACGGATACGTGCCGCCCGAGAGCCCCACCACGCGTATCGCGCCCGAGCGTCCGACGATCGCCGCTGCGAGCCGCAGCGTCGCGTCGTTGCCGACGAAATCCAGCACGACGTCTGCGCCGAAACCGTCGGTCATCGCGACGATCTGGTCGGCGAGCGCTGGATCGTTCGATGAGAGCGCGACATCCGCCCACGGTCGCGCGGCCTCGATCGCCGCATCGGAGAGGTCGGTGGCGACGATGCGCGTGGCCGTCGTCGCACGCAGGATCTGCGCCGCGAGATTGCCGAGTCCGCCGAGCCCGATGATCACGGTCGTCGAGCCGGGATGCAGGAGTTCGGAACACGTGCGGATCGCGTAGTAGGGCGTGAGCGCGGCGTCGGTGAGCGTGGCGGCGATCGCGGGATCGAGATCGCCGATCGCAACCAGCGCGCTTGCGGGCGCGCACACGTATTCGGCCATGCCGCCGTTTTTCGTCACGCCCGGAGTCTGCGGAGGATTGAGCCGTCCGCCGGTGCGCCGGCATGCGTTCTGCCGCCCCGCGAGACACGCGCTGCACGCCCCGCAGGACCAGCACGGATGCACGACGACCCGGTCGCCCGGGCGCCATTGCGTCACGCCCGCACCGGTCTCCTCCACGACGCCCGCTATCTCGTGGCCGAGCGTGGTGCCGTCGGGCGTGCGCGAGTCGGTGGCGCTGCGAATATGCAGATCGGTTTGACAGAGGCCTGCCGCGAGGACGCGCAACACGACTTCGCCGGCTCCGGCGGACGGGATGGGCAAATTGGCGAGCGCGACGTCGCCCGGTGCGCGAAGTTGCACTCCGTGCATGTGACCACAAGGATGCGCTGACACTTTCTCTCCTTTTGAACAAGCCGACTCTACCGATGAACCCGCTGCCAGGGCACCAAGGTTAAACCCCGAGCCGAGGTTTCTTGACAGCCGAATTCGCACACCCCTATGATAAAGCCAAAGGTTCATCCAATGACACAAGCTTACTTTCAGGCGATTGCCTGAGCCACTATTCGGAGAAGACAATCCATGAAAACGCCACGACGCGCGACGCGCTCGAACCCGAGGTCCGGCTGGACGAAGCTCGCGGGACTGAGTCTTGCAGCGGCGCTTTCCGCCGCGTTCACGCTCACGGCGCGTGCGGCCGAGCCGATCCTGATCTGCTCGATCGACGACCGCAGCGGCGCCGCCGCCGACACCGGCACGCAGGGCTATCAGGGCGTGCAACTGGCGATCGACGAAGCGAACGCGGCGGGCGGCATCGCGGGGCACAAGCTGAAGCTGATCGCCTACGACGGCAAGACCGACCCGCAGCTCACGGCGACGTTCGCATCGCGGTGCGCCGAAGATGACAAGGGGCTCGTGATCATTGGCGGCAATCCGTCGGCGCCGGCGGCGGCGATGATCCCGATCGCGACGGAAAACAAGATTCCGTACTACATGCTCTCGGCCGGCACCGACACGCTGACCGATCCGCCCGCGCCGTATCACTTCCGCTTCGGGCCTGCGAATCGCCAGGACGCGGCGGCGATCGCCGACCTGCTCGCGCAGCAGGGCTTTAAACGCCCGGCAATCATCAACAACTCGCTGCCGTTCGGAACCGACGGTGCGCGTGCGACAACCGCCGCGCTCAAGAAGAAGAACATCACGGTGGTGGCGCAGCAGACCTACGACATCAACGCGACGGATCTCTCGCCGCAGCTCTCCAACCTGCGCGATGCCAAGCCCGACGTGCTGCTCGTATTCCCCTATCCCGCCGATGGCGCGCGCGTCCTGCGCACCGCACGCCAGCTCAACGTCACCGCGCCGATCATCGTGTCGCGCAGCGCGTTGCTCGATACGCTGCGCAAGCTCGCCGGTCCCGCGAGCGACGGCGTGCTGATCCCGAACACGGTCGATCCGTCGCGCGCCGATGTGCAGAAGTTCTTCGCGGTCTTTAACGCGCGCTTCGGTCCGCATCAGCCGACGCTCTATCCGGTGATCGGCTACGACGCGGCGAAAGCTGCGCTTCAAGTGATCGCGACGCCCGCCGTGCTGAAGGCGATCGATGCCGGCAACATCGAGGAAGCGCGCAAGGCATTCCGCGACGGCACCGACAGGCTCACGCAGTTCAAGGGCTTGCAGGGCGAACAAAACGCGAGCTATCACTTCGGACCGCAGCAGCACCATGGGTCGCCGGACGCGAACTGGTACGTCTTCATTCTCGTCGCGGACGGCGGAGCGCGCCTGGTCAAGCCCGACCTGAACAAGTTCAAGCCGCTTTAACCGATCGTGCGACGGCGGCCCGAGCTGCCGTCGCGTTCAGCCTTGCCCTCCAACCTGGCACACGCACATGGATAAAATCAGCGTCTTACTGCTCGCGGGCCTGACCAACGGCAGCGTCTACGGGCTGATCGGCCTGTCGCTGTCGCTGATCTACGGTACAAATCGCGTCATCAATTTCGCACAGGGCGACTTCGTGATGATCGGCGCGATGTCCGCGATCCTCTTCATGGTCACCTACGCGCTGCCCACGCCCATCGCGCTTCTCGCGGTGCTGGCCGTCGTTCTTGTTTGCTCGCTCGCGCTCGAGTTTGGGGTGTATCGCCCGCTCGTCAAACGCGGTGCGCCGCCGCTCACGATCATGATCGGCACGCTCGCTGCGGCGATCATTGCGAGCGGCATCGCGTTGCTGATCTGGGGCGCGAACCAGCTCTACGTGCCGAACATCCTGTCGCTTGAACCGATCACCCTCGGACCGCTCACGACCAATCTGCAGCAGATGGCGATCGTGGTGGCATTCGTCGTGTTCCTGCTAGTCACGTGGTTCCTGCTGTATCGCACGAGCTTCGGGCTGTGCATCCGCGCGACCGGTGCGCAGCCGCGCGTCGCGCAATTGATGGGCATCCGCTCGTCGCGCATCGTGCGCTTCGGCTTCATGTTCAGTGCATTCGTGAGCGGCATCTCGGGCGTGCTGATCGGGCCGCTTCTCGGCGGACAGGTGTCGATGGGCGTCGCGCTGACCGTCAAGGGCTTCATGGCGGCGATCCTCGGCGGACTTGGCAGCCCGTTTGCGGCGGCGGCAGGCGGTCTCGTGATCGGCGTGCTGGAAACGTTCGTCGCAGGCTATGGCAGCAGCCTCTACGCGGAACCGATCATCTTTCTTCTAATCCTTCTCGTCCTGTTGATCCGTCCGTTCGGGTTGCTGGGCGATTTCGAGGCAGTCCGGCGATGAGACAGGCATCCACCCAACCTTCCGCATGGCACGCGCGAGCGCCGTTCGTGCTTTTTCTGGTCGTCGCGGTCGCCACGCCGATGTTCTTCACCACCGGCTTTCAGTTGCGGCTGCTTTCGCTGATCTGCATCTACGCGGTGCTCAGCATGGGCTTCAACCTGCTCTACGGTTACGCAGGGCAGATCGCGATGGGCCATCAGGGCTTCTTCGCGATCGCGGCCTACGCGTACGCGCTGTTGCAACTGAAAGCGGGATTTCCGCCGCTCGTCGCGTTGCCTGCGAGCCTCGTGATCTGCGCGCTTGTTGCGCTTGTGATCGGCGTGCCGCTGCTCAGGCTGCGCACGCACTACCTCGCGATGGCGACGCTCTGCTTCGGCCTCGTGATCTCGGGCGTGGCGAATCGCTGGATCGACGTGACGGGCGGCACCGGCGGCCTCCTGATTCCGTCGATTACGATCGGCGAGAAGCCGATGGACCGCCTGACGCTCTACTACGTGATCGTCGCCGCGACGGCGCTCGTGCTCGCGCTGCAGAACTTCATCGTGTCGGGTCATCTGGGCCGCTCGCTGCAGGCGATCCGCGACGACGACAAGGCGGCTGCCGCGCTTGGCGTGAACGTCGCCGTGCAAAAGCTGCGCGTATTCGTGCTGAGCGCGGTTCTCGCAGGGCTCGCGGGTGTCGGCTTCGCGGTGGTCAGCCGGCAAGTCAGTCCGAGCATGGGCGAATTTCCGATCCTCGTATCGATGCTGACGATCGCCGTGGTCGGCGAACTCGGCACGCGCTATGGACCGATCCTCGGCTCGATCGTGGTCGTCATGGCGCCGCAGTTCCTCACGCGTTTCGGCGAGCTGGAAACGCTCGTCTACGGCCTCTGTCTTTTGTTGTTCCTGATCTTCATGCCGCACGGACTTTCAGGAATGTTCCGGTCGCTCACGGCGAAGCAGAGCGCCCGATTCGCGCGGCGCTCGCCGCCGCGCCTGCCTGCGCGGCACACCGTCAAGAAAGGAGTCGGACGATGAGAACGCAAGCCACACCGCGCACGCCGATCGAAGCGCCGCAACTGATGTCGATCCAGTCTGGCGTGAAGCGCTTCGGCGGCCTCGTCGCCGTCGACAACGTCACGTTCGAGGTCCGCCAGGGCGAGGCGGTCGGGCTGATCGGGCCGAACGGCGCGGGCAAATCGACGACGTTCAACCTCATCACGGGCGTCGACGGACTGTCCGCCGGCGAAATCTTCTTCCGGCAGGAAAACATCACGCATGCTCCGCTTCACCGGCGCAGCGCGATGGGCATGGCGCGCACGTTCCAGATCGTGCGTCTATTCAGCGGGCTGACCGTGCTCGAAAACGTGATGCTCGGCTTTCATCCGCAACTCGTCGATGGCTTCATCGCGTCGCTGCTGCGCTTTCGCAAGGTGGCGGCCGATGAGCGCCGCTCGGCCGAGCGCGCGATGGAGCTGCTGCAGTTCGTCGGTCTCGCGCAACGGGCGGACGATTTGATCTCGACTCTGCCGCATGGACAGCAGCGTCTTGTCGAGATCGCGCGGGCGCTGGCGAGCGAGCCCGGCATCCTGCTGCTCGACGAGCCGGCCGCGGGCCTCAACGACGAAGAGACGGCCGGGCTCGGCCGGATGCTGCGGCAACTCAACGACGACGGTCTCACGATCCTCATCGTCGAGCACGATATCGGATTCATCATGAGCCTGTGCCATCGGATCGTCGTGCTCGATCACGGCGCGAAAATCGCCGAAGGGGACGCGGCCTCGGTGCAGAGCAATCAGAAGGTCATCGAGGCCTATCTCGGAACGGGAGGCGTACATGCTAAAAATTGACGGACTGCGTGCCGGGTACAAGGGCACCGAGGCGCTGCACGGCATCTCGCTCGAAATACGCGAAGGCACGATCGTCTCAGCGGTCGGTGCGAACGGCGCGGGCAAATCCACGCTCATCAACGCCATCTCGCGCCTCGTCGATATCAACGCCGGATCGATGACGTTAAACGGGCGCGACATCGTCAAGCTGTCGGCGCCGGAGGTGGTTGAGCTCGGCATCGTGCAGGTGCCGGAGGGGCGGCAGGTCTTCGCCGCGCTGACCGTGGCGGAGAACCTGCGCCTCGGCTTTCACCGTCTGCGGCATCGCGGCGACAAGGCGCTCTTTCGCGATCGCCTCGACTACGTGTACGAGCTCTTTCCGAAGCTCAAGGAGCGCGCGGGGCAGCGCGCCATCACCCTGAGCGGTGGCGAACAGTCGATGGTCGCGCTCGGCCGCGCGCTCATGGCCGACCCGAAACTGCTGCTGCTCGACGAACCGTCGCTAGGACTCGCGCCGCTCGTGGTCGAGCGCATGTTCGAAGTGCTGCAAGTGCTGCGCCGGTCCGGGCTGACCATCCTTCTCGTCGAGCAGCACGCGGACGAAGCGCTGGCACTCTCCGATTACGGCTATGTGCTTTCCGTCGGCAACATCGCGGCGGAGGGCACGGGCGAATCGCTGCGCGATCACGAAGCGATTCAGCAGGCTTATCTGGGTTGATCGACTTGGAGAGTAGGTATGTCATGTGTGGATCTGGCGATCGTCGGAGGAGGGCTGGCCGGGCTCGTCGCCGCTAACCGGGCGGCGGAACTGGGCTGTTCCGCCGTGCTGCTCGAAGCGGGTAGCAAAGAAAAGTACGCCGCCAATTCGCGCTACGCAGGCGGCGTGTTTCATCTGGCGTTTCAGGACATCAAGTCCGACCCGGAGAGTCTCGAACGAGCGATTGCCGAAGCGTGTCCCGGCCTGCGCGATCCCGCACTGGCGGCTGCGCTCGCAACCGACGGCGCACGCGTCATCGATTGGCTGGCTCGGCATG
The DNA here is from genome assembly GCF_001544515.1 of Caballeronia terrestris. Taxonomy (GTDB): domain Bacteria; phylum Pseudomonadota; class Gammaproteobacteria; order Burkholderiales; family Burkholderiaceae; genus Caballeronia; species Caballeronia terrestris. The sequence goes on along the minus strand of NZ_FCOL02000046.1, from coordinate 17,583 downwards.
GCGCGGAGTTCGGGCGGGGCGGCGAGTATCCGTTCATGAGCAACATGCTCGTGCCGTTCAGCTTGCGGGAGACGGGATTCCACAATCACTGGCGCGGCAAGGGCGGGGATTTGCTGCTGCAACGCCTTGAGGCATCATTTGTGGCGGCAGGCGGGCGCTTCATTCGCGGCGCGCGCGCAGAAGCGCTTCGCATGATCGATGGACGATGCCAGGGCGTAGTCGCTGCATTGCCCGACGGCACGGAAGGTGTGATCGAAGCGCGCGCCGTGTTGCTCGCCGATGGCGGATTTCAAGGCAACGCGGACATGGTGCGCGAATTCATCTCGCCGCGACCGGAGCATTTGTGCAAGCGCGGGGCGGGCACTGGAAACGGCGACGGGATCCGCATGGCGCGTTCGGCCGGCGCGGCGCTCGCGGGCATGGACAAGTTCTACGGCCACGTGCAACACAAAGACGCGCTCGACGACGAATCGCTCTGGCCGTATCCAGTGCTGGATATCGTGGCGTCGGCGGCGATCGTCGTGGATCGCAGCGGGCGGCGATTCACCGACGAAGGTCTCGGCGGCGTGGCGGTTGCGAACGCGGTCGCGGCGCTCGATGAACCGCTGTCGTCGTTCGTGATTCTCGATGAAGCGATCTGGGCGGGACCGGGCGGCGCATTCCTTCTGCCGCCGAATCCTGCACTAGAGCGCCTCGGCGCGACGATCCATCGAGCGGACGATATCGAGGCGCTAGCCTCGAAACTCGGCATGCAGGGAGAGACGCTTGCGCAGACCGTGCGGGACTACAACGCGGCGTTATCGAACTGCCATCCCGAGGCGCTGACTCCACGGCGCACCGTCAGGCTGGCGACCCTCGCGACCGCGCCATCGCCGATCGCTGGCCCCGGCTTTCTCGCGATCCCGCTTTGCGCGGGCATTACCTACACGATGGGCGGCGTCGTCATCGATGCGGATGCACGCGCACTCGACGAACAGCATCGCCCGATACCCGGCCTCTATGCGGCGGGCGCGACGACGGGCGGGATCGAGGGTGGCGCGAACGCGGGGTATGTCGGCGGCCTTGCGAAAGCGGCGGTGTTCGGTCTGCGGTCCGCCGAAAGCGCGGCTCGGGAGATAAGGGTATCCGTGTAAGTTCGCGCTGCCGCTGCTTGTTCACTCGCCGCGCTTGGTCTCCGTTTGCTGCAGGAGATAGTGCCGCTGCAAGGCCTTCAGATGCGTCTCCATCTCGTTTGCCGCTTTTTCCTCATCGCGTGCCGCAAGGTGCTTCAGCAAGCGACGGCGCGAAGGCATGACCGCACTGTCGGGCAACGGCGAGACCACTTGCAGCAACTGCTCGTGAATCTCGACGAGCGCATCGGTCAGGATCACGAGCACCGGGTTGCGCGCGGTGCGTGCGAGCAGCCGATGAAAGTCGAGATTGATCCGCACCCGTTCCGGAACGTCGCCCTTCGCGACGGCGAGCTCGCTCTGGCGGAAATTCTCGCGCAAGGCTTCAAAGTCTGCCTCCGTGCCGCGCTGGCAGGCAAGACGCGTTGCCGCCACGCTCACGATCAGCCGTGCTTCGGTCAAATCGGCCGGCCGGATCGCGCCGAGCCGGAACAGGTCCGAGAATCCGGCGATCACCGCGTCGCCCTGGCCTTCGCGAACGAAAGCGCCGCCCGTCGCGCCCTTGCGGAACTCAAGCACACCAGCCATTTCGAGCGAACGCAGCGCCTCTCGCACCGTGTTGCGGCTGAGGCTGAACTGCTCGGCAAGCTCCCGCTCCGGCGGCAAGCGGTCGCCCGGTTGCAGCGCACCGCTCGTGAGCTGTCCACGGATCTGGTCGGCGACGGCCTCGAACGCGCGTCGCGTCTGCACGGGCGCGTAGGCGGGCTTCGGACGCACACGCGCGACCGCGGTGTCTTCAGCAGCGGCTTCAATCGGGCGCTTCGGTGCGCGGGGGCTGGTGTTGGCTGTTTTCAATGGCTAATCCATTCATGTTGTCCTGTTGATCCTAACTCCCGCCGCGCGATTCATCAAGTCAGCAATCCCGCCGCCCAAATAAAGACTTCGCGCCTAAGCGGTTTCGCTACTTGACACGCTTCGCAACTTTCTGGAATATGATACCAATGGTTCATCCAATGCACCAACAGAAGGATGAACTAAGCGGATACGAATGGACGCACCAAAGCGCCCGCGCCGTTGAATGCAATGCGGGCAGCACAACCTTCAGAGGACGAGCGATGAGTGAAGACTTGAGAGACCTCGTGACGTACGAGGCGCGGGATGGCCGGGCATACATCACGTTTTGCCGCGACGAGAAGCGCAACGCGCTGACCTACGAAATGTTCGACCGTCTGATGGAGCATATCGAGCGTGCCGAGCGTGACGACGATGTGCGCGTCGTCATCTTCCGCGGCGAAGGTCGCGATTTCTCGACGGGGCACGATCTCGGCCAGGTCGGCGGCGCGGAATACGGGTTTTCGAAAGAGCCGGGCGCGCGGCGGCCGAGCCAGCGCATTCGTCTCAGCTTCGATAAACACCACGTCGAGCAGTTTCGCCAGATCCTCTATTGCACCAAGCCGACGCTCTCGTTGATTCAGGGATATTGCGTGGGCGCAGGTCTCTACATCGTCGAAGCGAGCGACCTCGCAATCGCCGCCGAAGACGCGAAGATCGGCCACCCTGAGCAAAAGATGGGACTCGCGGGCGCCTCGTACATGACGAGCATCAACATCCTCGCGATGGGTCCGAAGAAGGCGCGCGAAGTGCTGCTGCTCGGCGAAACCATGAGCGGGATCGAAGCCGCACGCATTGGGCTCGTCAACAAGGCGGTGCCTGCGAGCGAGCTGGAAGCGGCCGGCGAAGACTGGGCGGAACGCATCGTCAGGCTGCCGCGCGATGCGATCGCGATCGGCAAGGCCGCGACGCATCTCGCGCTCGATTCGCTCGGCATGACGTCGCAGTTCGTCCACGGTTATGTGATGCATGCGCTCGGCACGAACATCCGCTATGAGCCGGACGAAAACAACTTCATGAAGGAGCGCCGCAGCAAGGGCGTGACGGGCGCTGCGCATTCGCGCGAGAACCGCTACGACGGCGAGGCCAAGGAAGGCAAGTGAACCTGCCTAACCGATCCAGAAACAAACAGAGGGGACAGCATGCTTACTGAACTTACCGGTTCGTCGGCGGTGGTGCTCGGCGGAACGAAAGGCATTGGCCGGGCTTCGGTCAAGAAGCTTGCGCAGAGCGGCGCGAGCGTCGTCATCCAGGGACGCGACGAAGCGGCAGCGTACTCGCTGATCGACGAATGCAGCGCTTTTCCCGGCAAGCGCGTGTTCGTCAACAGCGACCTGCTGACTTACGAAGGCATCGAGCGCGCGGTGGAACAAGCGGTCGTGCAGTTCGGCAAGGTGGACATCGTGGTCGCGAGCGGCGGCCCGCGCGATCCCAAGCCGAAGCTCTTCGTCGACATGGCGCCAGACGAGGGGATCGCCTGCTTGACGAGCCGCCTGATGCCGCGTTTGAACGCCGTGCATGCAGCGACGAAATTCATGCGCGAACAGAAGTACGGAAAGATCGTCCTCGTCACGACCGATGCCGCGCGCATCCCGACGCCGAGCGAATCGATGATCGGTGCGGCCGGTGCATCGATCATGTTCCTCACGCGCGCGCTCGGCGCGGAGCTGGCCCATCTCGGCATCCGCATCAATTCGGTGGCGACCACGCTCACCACCGGCACGCCCGCGCACGACCGCTTTCTCGCGGCAAAGGATGCGGGCTCGCAGGAGGTGATCGTCAAGGCATTCACCAAGGCCGAGCAGCGCGTGAAGTTCAAGCTCAACACGGCCGAGGACCTCGCCGAATACATCCTTTATTTGTCGAGCAGGGAGTCGGATCAGGTGTCGGGATCGACCCTCAGCATCAACGGCGGTCTTTCCTTCCCGAGCTACTGAGCCGGGCAACCAGCACCGAATGACGGAGTGATTATGCGACTGAATGAAGAACTCGTTTCCATCCAGGACTCGGTTCGCCGGATGGTCCAGAAGGACATCGTGCCGCTCGTGGCCGGCATGGAAGCGAACGACCGCTTTCCGTCCGAACTGGTGCCGATCTTCGGCGACATGGGCCTGCTGCAACTGTGGCTTCCCGAGGAGTACGGCGGCCCGGGCGGCAACCTGAAGACCGTGTGCATCGTGAAGGAGGAGATCGCCAAGGTCTCGCTGGCCGCAGCCACACTGTGCGGCAACAACTCCATCTCGTTCATTCTGCCGATCCTCAACTTCGGCACCGAGGAACAGAAGCGACGCTGGCTGCCGCTCGCCGCCGAGGGGCGTCTCGTGACGGCGATTGCGGTGACGGAGCCGCAGGCAGGGTCCGATGTTTCGTCGATTCGCACGCGCGCGGTGAAGGACGGCAGTTCGTACGTGATCAATGGCCAGAAGAACTGGATCACGTGGGGCGGCTACGCGCAATACATCCTGCTCTTCGCGCGCACGTCGGAGGCGAGCGGGTCGGACGGCATCAGCGCGTTTCTCGTCGATACGAAGACGCCCGGCTTTCGCCTGGGTCGTCAGGAACACAAGATGGGCCGCCACGGCGCGCCGAATCACGAACTCTTCTTCGACAACATGCGCGTCGACGCCGACTGCATGCTCGGCGAGGAAGGCCAGGGCTTCAAGGCCTGCATGAAGGTGCTCGACTTGAACCGGCCCACCATCGCGGCGACGTCGCTCGGGCTCGCGCAGGGCGCGCTCGACGTCTCCGTGGCCTACGCGAAGGAGCGCAAGCAGTTCGGACGCGCGATCGCCGAGTTTCAGGGCATGCAGTTCAAGCTCGCCGACATGGCGATCAAGATCGAGGCCGCGCGCAGCCTGCTCTACAACTGCGCAGACGAAATCGATTCGGGCGATCACTCGCGCCTGAACATGCTCGCGTCGATCACCAAATGCTTCGTCACTGACATCGCGATGGAGGTCACGACCGAAGCGGTGCAGGTACTCGGCAGCTACGGTTACTCGAAGGAGTTTCCGGTCGAACGCATGATGCGCGATGCGAAGCTGAACCAGATCATCGAAGGGACCAACGAGATTCATCGGGTGATCGTCGCGCGCCGCCTGCTCGCGAACTGACCGGTCGATCTTCGATATCGACGAAAGAGGCTACGAGATGAAACCCCAACGCGCGATTCCCTGCGTCTACATGCGTGGCGGCACGAGCAGGGCGCTGTTCTTCCACGAGCGCGATCTGCCGGCTGACACCGATGCGCGCGATCCGCTTTTCTGCGCCGCGCTGGGAAGCCCCGATCCTGACGAGAGGCAGCTCGACGGCATGGGCGGGGGCATTACGTCGCTGTCGAAGATTGCCGTGATCGGGCCGCCGACGCACCCTGGCGCCGACGTGGACTACACGTTCGTGCAAGTCGATCCGCGCCGGGGTTCGGTCGGCTATCGCGGCAACTGCGGGAACATTTCATCCGCCGTGGGTCCGTTCGCGCTGGAAGAAGGACTCGTTGATGCAAGCGGCGAAGAAGCCGCCGTCGTGATCCACAACACGAATACGAAAAAGCTGATTCGCGCCCGTTTTGCGACCGTCAATGGATACGCGGCCGTAACAGGCGACTTTCGTCTGGATGGCGTCGCGGGTAGCGGCGCGCCGATCGAACTGGGGTTTCTCGATCCGGGCGGCGCGGCCACGGGCAAATTGCTTCCGAGCGGCCAGGCGCGCAACCGCCTGACGATCGAGTCGCTCGGGGAAGTGGAAGTTTCGATGGTGGACGCGTGCAATCCGGTTGTCATGATCGAAGCGAGAGCGCTCGGTTTGAGCGGCATCGAAACACCGGCCCAACTCAACGCCAATCCCCGCGCGATGCAGCTGTTCGAGCATCTGCGCGTGCAGGCCGCGGTCTCGATGGGACTCGTCGACGACCCCGCCGATGCGCGAACGAAGATGATGAACCTGCCGCTCGTCGCGCTGCTGTCGAAGCCCGCAGCGGTGCAAGACGGCATGCAGGCCGACGTCGTCGTTCGCATGATTTCGTCGGGGCAACCGCGCAAGGCGTCGCCGCTTACGGGCGCGATGTGTCTCGCGATCGCCGCGCAAATCGACGACACGGTGATTCACGACGTTCGGCTGCGTACGACCGCCGACGTGTCGCGCTTCGTCATCGCGCATGCGTCGGGACTGCTGCCGGTGGCCGCGCGGGTCGAGAAGCGCGATGGCCGATTCGAGGCCAGGGAAGCGATCGCGTTCAGGACGGCGCGCCGCCTGATGGATGGGCGCGTCTACGTACCGAACTGAGAAAAGCCCAAACGAACTGGAGAAGACACGATGAAAGTGATGGTCGCCGTCAAGCGGGTGCTCGACTACAACGTCAAGCCGCGCGTCAAAAGCGATGGCAGCGGTCTCGATCTCGCGAACGCGAAGATGTCGACGAATCCTTTCGACGAGATCGCGATGGAGGAAGCCGTGCGCTTGAAGGAGGCGGGAGTGGCAACGGAAGTGATAGCGGTGTCGTGCGGCACGTCGCAATCGCAGGAGACGCTGCGAACCGCGCTCGCGATCGGCGCGGACCGCGCGATTCTTGTCGAGACGAATGCCGACTTGCAGCCGCTGGCGGTCGCGAAGCTGTTGCGGGCGCTGGTGGAAAACGAAGCGCCGGGTTTGATCCTGCTCGGCAAGCAAGCGATCGACGACGACGCGAACCAGACCGGCCAGATGCTCGCCGCACTCGCGGGCTTACCGCAAGCGACGTTCGCGTCGAAAGTTTCGGTGCAGGGCGAACGGTTGATCGTCGAGCGCGAAGTGGATGGCGGCGCCGAGACGCTCTCGTTGCCAATGCCCGCTGTCGTCACGAGCGATCTGCGTCTGAACGAGCCGCGCTACGTGACGTTGCCCAACATCATGAAGGCGAAGAAGAAGCCGCTCGAAACCGTGAGTCCAGAAACACTCGGTGTCGATGTCGCGCCGCGTTTGGAGACCGTGTTCGTCGAGGAGCCTGCCGCACGCAAGGCGGGCGTCAGGGTGCCGGACGTGAGCGCGCTGCTGAACGCGCTTCGTGACGAAGCCAAAGTGTTGTGAGGAGAAAAGCGTGACCATTCTTGTTATCGCAGAACATGACAACCATGATTTGTCCGCGGTGACGGCAAACGTCGTCGCGGCTGCGCGTGAGATCGGCGGCGGAATCGACGTTCTCGTTGCGGGCAGCGGCGCGCAGGCGGTCGCGGAAGACGCCCTGAAGCTCGCGGGTGTGAACCGCGTGCTGCTCGCCGATGCGCCTCAGCTCGAAGGGCAACTCGCCGAGCATGTCGAAGCGACCGTGCTTGCAATCGCCCCAACGTATTCGCACATCTTGCTGGCGGCGAGCAGCCAGGGCAAGAACCTCGCGCCGCGTATCGCGGCGAGCCTCGATGTCGCGCAGGTCAGCGACATCGTCGGCATCGTCGATGCAGATACGTTCAAGCGCCCGATCTACGCAGGCAACGCGATCGCAACGGTCAGGTCCATCGATTCCATCAAAGTGATCACGGTGCGAACCACCGCGTTTGATGCGGCAGCATCGCAGGAGGCCGCCGCCATGCTCGAAACGGTCGTGGTGGAAAGAGGCAAAGACAACAGCCCGCAACTGATGGAACGAACGCTCGTCAAGCCCGATCGACCGGAACTCGGACAGGCGTCGACGGTGGTGTCAGGCGGCCGCGGCCTCGGCAGCGGCGAAAACTACGACCGCGTGCTCGCGCCGCTCGCGGACAAGCTCAACGCGGCGCTCGGCGCCTCGCGCGCAGCAGTGGATGCCGGCTTCGCGCCGAACGATGCGCAAGTCGGGCAGACCGGCAAGATCGTCGCGCCGCAGTTGTACGTGGCGGTCGGCATCTCCGGAGCGATCCAGCATCTCGCGGGCATGAAGGATTCGAAGGTGATCGTCGCGATCAACAAGGATAGTGAAGCCCCGATCTTCTCCGTCGCCGATTACGGGCTCGTGGGCGACCTGTTCCAGATCGTGCCCGACATGGTGGAGGGCCTGTGATGCATTCGAACCTTGCCAACCTCGACGGGAGCCGCCATGAATGAAGCCGTGATGTCCGACACCCTGCAGCGACAGGCGCTGGCCGAAGAACTCGACAGCTTCAACTGCCGCGTCGCACAACCGACCGACGGGCCGCTCTTCACGCGCGAACCGCAATCGGCAATGAAGGCGGCCCACTGGCAAGCAAGCGATCTGGAACGGCTGCTGGAAAAGATCGGCGCGAAGCTGAAGCTCGAAGCGGGCGGCCAGCGCAGAACGCTGCGTCTCGCGAATCGCGGCCTGCCGTTCGGCACGACGCCGACGATCTGGGCATCGATCCAGTACATCCTGCCCGGCGAGATCGCGACCGCGCATCGTCATACGGCGAGCGCGCTGCGCTTCATCATAAAAGGACGCGGCGCCGATACGATCGTCGACGGCGAGCGCTACGAGATGAACGAAGGCGATCTCGTGCTGACGCCCGCGTGGACCTGGCACGACCACGAGCACAAGGGCGATGAACCGATGATCTGGCTCGACGTGCTCGACATATCGCTCGTGCGCTCGATGCATGCAACGTTCTTCGAAGGCTCCGATGTGCCGCGACAAGCGGTGTCCGACATACCGGACCGCTCGTACCGGCACTACGGCAGCGGTCTGATGCGGCCGCTCAACGACACGAGCAGGCCGGCGCTCAATCCGCTGCTCGTCTATAGCGCGGGGCGCGCGCAGGAGGCGTTGCGTCTTGCCGCCGCGCTGCCGCCCGATCCGTTCGACGACACCGCGCTCGAATACCTGAACCCGCTGACCGGCGACTCGGCGCTGCCAACGATCGGCACCGCGCTGCAATCGCTACGGCCGGGCATGCATACGAAGGCGCATCGTCACACGGGCAGCGTCGTCTACTGCGTGATGCGCGGAAATGGCGCGACGATCGTCGATGGAACGACCTTCGAATGGGGCGCGGGCGATTTCATGTCGATACCGCCGTGGGCCGTGCACGAGCACATCAACCGCTCGGACGACACGCCCGCGATGTTGTTTCAGGTCAACGACTTCCCGGCCCTGAAGAAGCTCGGACTGTATCGCGAGGAAGCGGTGTAGCCCTGGCTTCCAGGCAACGCCACAACACGAACTCGAATTTTTTGGAGACTGCAAATGAAAACACCGGTATTGATCGTGGGCGCGGGCCCGATTGGACTGGCACTCGCCGGCGACCTGGGCTTTCGCGGCGTGTCGTGCATGCTCATCGAACGCAGCGATGGTCAGGTGATTCAACCGAAGATGGACATGGTCGGCGTGCGGACGATGGAATATTGCCGCCGCTGGGGCATCGTTCCGTGGGTTCACGAGGCCGGTTACAACCGCGACTATCCGCAGGATTGCGCATGGGTCACGGGCTTGAACGGCTACGAGTTCGGACGTGAAGTCTTTCCGAGCCCGAACGACGAAAAGTGTCCGCCGCAAAGCCCGCAGAAGCGGGAGCGTTGCCCGCAGAATTTCTTCGATCCGGTCCTGCGCCGCTTCGCACAGCAGACGCCCAACGTGACGATCTGCTACAACACCGAGATTGTCGAGTTCAGCGAGACGCCGGACGGCGTCACCGCAAAAGTGCGCGACACGCTGAGCGGCGAGGAGAGGGTGATCGAAGCGGGCTATCTCGTCGGATCGGATGGCGGCGCGAGTATCGTTCGCCAGGCGCTCGGCATCGGCATGACGGGCGAGCCGACGCTCACCCATACGACCAATGTCGTATTCCGCTGCAAGGATCTGGAAGCGCTGCACGACAAGCAGCGCGCCTATCGCTACATCTTCATCGGACCGGAAGGCACCTGGGCGACGCTCGTCGCGATCAACGGGCGCGACCAGTGGCGTTTCTCGCTCGTCGGCGACAACAGCCGGCAGACGCACAGTGAGGAAACCATGCGCGAGGCGATCGTGCGCGCGGTCGGCCGGGAATTCGACTTCGAGATTCTTTCGATGCTGCCGTGGGTGCGGCGTCAACTCGTCGCCGACCGTTATGGCACGAAGCGCGTGTTCGTCGCGGGCGACGCAGCGCATCTCACGTCGCCGACTGGCGGCTTCGGCATGAACACGGGCATTCAGGATGCGGTCAATCTCTCGTGGAAGCTCGCCGCGAGCCTTCAAGGCTGGGGCGGCGCGCATCTGCTCGAAACGTACGAGACCGAGATGCGGCCCGTGGCGATCCGCAACGTGTCGGAGGCGACCGGCAACCTGAAGCGCATGCTGTCGCCGCGTGTGCTGTCGCCGTCGAAGGAGATTTTCGAGGACGGTCCCGGTTCCGAAGCGGCGCGCATCGAGTTCGGCAACCAGTACACGGAGCTGATGAAGCGCGAGTGGTTCTCGATCGGCATTCACCTCGGCTACATGTACGAGGGCTCGCCCATCATCGTCCCCGACGGCACGCCGCAGCCGCCCGACGAAGTCTCGACCTACGTGCAGACGGCGCGGCCAGGTTCGCGTGCCCCGCACGCCTGGCTCGCGGAAGGCAAGTCGACACTCGATCTGTTCGGCAAGGAGTTCGTGCTGATGCGCTTTGAGAAGGACGCATCTGGCGTGAGCGCTCTCGAAGAAGCCGCGGCGGCGCGCAAGGTGCCGTTCAAGTCGGTCGAGATCGACAACGACGAAGCTCGCAAGCTGTACGAGCGCCGCCTCGTGCTCGTGCGTCCCGATGGTCAGGTGGCGTGGCGCGGCGATACGTTGCCGGACGATCTGCTCGCTCTCATCGATACGGTGCGCGGCGCGCAACGCACTCGCCTGGAAACGAAATCGGTAGAGCAGAGCGAGGCTTGAGTTGAAGGGCGGGGCGCGGACCAGATGCCGCGCCCCGCATTTTCCGGAGAAACCGTGATGAACGCGATGGCGAGAAACTGCTGGATGCACTTCACCTGCGCGATGATGCTGTGCGCGCTTGCCTATGCGGGAAGTGTTCCTGCCACCCTCGAAAGAGAGTAAGAGCGCCGAACTCAGGCGCTCATATGGCGTTCGAGAAACGGCAGGATCGCGCCGTTGAACGCTTCATTGCGATCGCCCGCGATCATGTGTCCCGCGCCCGGTACTGTGCCGACTTCAAGTTGAGGCAGACGCTCGCGCAGCTCGTCGATGCCGCCCGTCGTCACGACATCGCTTTGAGCGCCGCGCACGAGCAGCGCCGGAATCGTGATGTTGTGGCACATTTCGAGCAGCCGCTGTGCGTGCTTTTCGCGCTTTTCGTCGCTGCGTTCACGAAAGAAGCCTGGGTCCCAGTGCCAGTGCAGCCGGGGCGAGCCGACGCGGCTCGTCGGCGGCTACTTTCAGGTCGAAACGGAGCATGTGGCGCTGCTCTCGGGCCTGTTACCCGAACTGATCTTCATCCGCTCGTCCGACGAAGAAGCGGGGCGCCTCACTCGCGTACTCGAACTGATCGGCGAGGAGGCGCTGGGAGAGCGGCCCGGCCGCGATCTCGTGATGAGCCGGCTCGTGGAAGTGATGCTCGTGGAAGTGCTGCGGCGTCCGGTGCGGCACTTGGAAGGTCAGCGCACGGGATGGCTGAGCGGCATGGCCGATCCGCCCATCGCGACGGCGCTGCAAAAGATGCACGCGGACGTCGCGCGGCACTGGACCGTCGCTTCTCTGGCGAAGCAGGTAGGCATGTCGCGTGCCGTGTTTGCGCGCAGGTTCGCCGAACGCGTGGGTGTCGCGCCCGCAACCTATCTTTCGAACTGGCGGATCGCGCTTGCCAAGGATGCGCTCCTCAACAGCGAGCAATCGATCAGCGATATCGCGCTGTCCATCGGCTACCTCTCCGATAGCGCTTTCAGCACCGCGTTCAGCAGGATCGTCGGGCGCGCGCCGGCATCGTACAGGAGAGCAGGGCGAAGAGGCAGCGACGCCGCTTCGGTCTGACGGACGCTCGAAGCAGCCATAAGCGGATCTGCTCGAACCATCGTTTTTTAGTATTTTCCCTTCCAGCCCGCACGCCTTATCGTCTGCCCATCAACACGTCGTCCTGCATCGAGTTTTCGAAAGGTGCAGGACCTTCAATGACGGTCAGCGGAAAAACGCACGATGCTCAAGGTATGCATTTTCGGCGGCGGCGCAATTGGCGGATACATCGCGGGCCATCTCGCGCGCGCCGGATTGTGCGAAGTCAGCATGGTGGCGCGAGGCGCGACGCTCGATGCGATTCGCTCGAATGGCATACGGGTCGTCACACCCGTCGAGACGTTCAGCGTGCGTGTCGATGCGCGCTCCGATGCGCGTGAACTGGGCGTGCAGGATTATGTGTTCATCACGCTCAAGGCGCATCAGGTCGAGGGTGCGCTCGCACAGATCAGCAATCTCATAAACCACAACACTGTCGTGCTTCCTCCGACGACGGGCATTCCCTATTACTTCTTTAACGACGCTCCAGGGGAGCTGACAAATCGGCAAATGCGCCGTATCGATCCTGCAGGACGCCAGTGGCTCGCTCTACCACCGCGGCAGGTGCTGGGTTGCGTGTACTGGATCGGCGCGCATTCGATCGAACCGGGTGTGATCGCACAGGACGGCGCGAAGGCCGGCTGCCCGCTCGGTGAGCTGGACGGCAGCCGTTCGACGAGGGCGAATCGCCTGAGCGAACTGTTGAGCGCGAGCGGCATCGCATCGAAAGTAAGCGACGACATCCGCTCGGCGATCTGGATCAAGTTCGTCAACAGCCTGTGCTGGAATCCGGTCGCCGTGTTGACGCAGGCAACGCTCGGCGAAATGCGCGACGCGGGCGATGTCGTTCCCATCATCAAGGCGATGATGCGCGAAGCGGATGCACTCGCGGTGCGACTCGGTATTGCCATCGGTCCCGATCCCGACAAGCGCATCGCCATGACGTTAAGCGCGACGCATCACAAGATGTCGATGCTGCAGGACCTGGAAGCGGGGCGCGCGCTCGAACTGGATGCGCTCAGCGAATCGCTGAACGCCGTGCGTGAGCTTGCCGGCATGCCGACGCCCATGCTCGATTCCGTTCTCGCCATCGCACGGCTTCGCGCTCTAACGGCAGCGCGCCAAACCTGACTCTCATCGCGCTGTCCTGGCGCATGCATCACATTCAACCGATCGAAGGAGCAGCATCGATGACATCCCGTTCGTCCGAGTCTTTCCGGCGTCCGCTCGAAGGCTACAAAGTCGTCGAAGCGTGCAGCTATATTTCAGGACCGTTCTGCGCGCAGATGCTTTCTGATCTGGGCGCCGACGTGATCAAGGTCGAACCTCCGTCGGGCGATCCTTATCGCAACTTCGGGCACAGTTGGGAAGGCGTCGGCACTGTATGGACCAATTCGAACCGTGGCAAGCGAAGCGTGACCCTGGACCTCAAGTCCCCCGAGGATCTGTCGCGATTCAGGGCGCTCTTGAGCGACGCCGATCTCTACATCGAGAACTGGCGTCCGCATGTTTCGGCTTCGCTCGGCCTGAGCTTCGAGCACGTGAGCGAACTGAATCCGCGCATCGTTCAGCTGTCGATCACGGGCTACGGGCCGGACGGCGATCTCGCGAAGGAACCCGCGTTCGACGCGCTGATTCAGGGTCGCACCGGCCTGTTGAGCTATGAGGCGGCGGGCGGCACGCCGCGCGCGACGAACACGTTTCTCGCCGACAAGGTCGCAGCGGCTTTCGCCGCGCAGATGGCGTTGTCCGGCATTATCGCTCGTGACAAGTCGCAGAAGGCGATTCATCTCGAGACATCGATGCTCGACATCATGTCCTACTACAACTTCCCGGACATGTTCCATAACCGGACCTTCGTCGATGACGAAGCCGCAGTGACGCTCGCCCCGCAGCCCGTGCTTGCGACGAAAGACGGCTATCTGGTCCTCTCGCCCGTGACGGGCAAGCAGCTCAGCAGGACGCTGGATGCGATCGGTCATCCCGAATGGAAGGACGAGATCAAGCGAATCGCCAATCGCAAGGCGATGACTCATACGTTCTTCGAACGGGTCGCCGGACCGCTCAAGGACCGGACCACTGCCGAATGGCTTGAACGCTTTCGCGAACTGGACGTGCCGGCGGGCCCGGTGAACGAACCGTATGCGCATCTGAGCGACCCGCAAGTCGCGCATAACGAGCTCTACTCGGAGATGCAGACGCCCTCCGGAGCGGTTCGGGCAATCCGCTATCCGGCGCGGTTCAACGGCCACCTGCTGAAGCCCCGGCAGCCGGCGCCGACGCTCGGTGCGAGCAACGGCGAGTTGCTGATGGACTGATGCTTCGTCTGGCAATCAGGCAAAGAACGAAAGGAGGAGTCGACGTGCCGATCATGCTGAGAGGGTTCGAAGGAATTCGGGCCTACGTGGGCTTCGATCTGGGCAAGAGCAGTTGGGTGGAGGTCAGTCCCGAGATGCTTCGCGCGTTCGCTTCGGTGACCGATGACAGGGACGTGATGCTCGTCGACGACGGCGGGAGCGTCGCGCATGGCTATGTGCCGCTGTGCCTCATGATCCCGATGCTTCGCGACATCTACCTGCTGGAAGATATCGGGCCGGCCCGGGTCTGCGGAATCGATCGGCTGCGCTTTCGCGCGCAGGTCCCGGCGAGTTCCAGTATTCGGCTCGTCGTCAGGCTGAAATCGTTCGAAGCGACCGAGGAGGACGCGCGACTCACACTGCACTGTGAGATGGAGTGCGACGCCGCGCGAGAGGCGGTGCTGGACGGCGAGGTCTCATATCGGTTGATGCGGTCGTCGCGTTTCTTGGAGCCGCCCGTCGGGACGATTCGAAACGTGTGACGGGTGGAGAAGGAAGCATCGACGACAATCAATGACTCGCACCGGTTCCTGTTTTCGCGACACGGCTCTACAGCGTTGCGGGGCGTCTATTGCCGCGTAGACCCGCGCGCTTCCCCTTGCCTTCGGACGATACTTAGCCGGCAAGCGACCGACCGCAGGCTCCTTACTTCGGCCGCCCCGCGGCTACAGACCGAGCAAAGGTAATCTTCATCTGCCATCGACCGGTTCGGTCCGCGCGTTCCGGCGCAATACATCCGCAGGTACGCCGAAGGTTCGCAAGAATGCGCGTCGCATACGCTCCCGGTCTGCAAAGCCCGTTTCATTTGCCACCACGTTAATGGTGTGGCGCCCTTGTTCAATCATGAACCGGGCCGCTTCAAGCCGGAGTTGCTCAACGGCTTTGGCCGGCGGCAGACCGGTCTCGGCTAGAAACGAACGGCTGAACTGGCGGGGGCTTAGGTTGGCCACCGTCGCAAGCTCCTCGACGGTCAGGGCATTGCGCATATTCCGGCGGATATGTGCCAAGACTGATTCGATGCGATCGGACTTCGGCGTCATGTCGAGAAGCGCTGAATGTTGCTCCTGGCCGCCTAGCCGGCGTTGATTCATGACCAGAAGCCTGGCGACCGTCTTTGCTGCTTCAGGGCCGAGGAGAGCGAACGCGGCAAGCTTCGCGGCATGCGCAAAATAGGCGGTCGCGTCGATGAGTTGCGCCTGCATGACCGGGTACACAAAATATGCGCCGGTGACACCTTGCAGCGCCGCTTGCACGGCATGGCTGTCCAGCAGGTCGCCAACGATGACCTCGACGTCTCTCGCCCGCAGCGCGGAGGCTCGCTCGTCGTCGCGATGGACAAGGGCGCGCACGCGGGCACCCTTTGATAGTCGTCAACATGTCGCAGATCTCCGCAAAGGCCGACGCCCGCAGTCAGGCTGCGCTCGCGCACTGGTATGGCGAACGTGTGTTTGATTGGGCGGGAGTTCCGGTGACGCATCTTCGTCCAACTGTCTTCATGGAATGGCTGACGTATGGCTTCCAGTTGCCGTTGATCGCGAATCACAATGTGCTGCGAGCGCCCACCGCAAACGGCCGGCACGCGCCGATCGCCGCCGCCGATCAAGGTCGCGTAATCGCCAGCGTTCTTTTGGATTCCGCGCCTCATGCAGGCAAGACGTACCCGCTGTTCGGTGCCGAAGAAATGGATCACGAGGAACTCGCGCGAGCGGTCGGCATTGCGCTTGGGCGGCCAATCCGTTATGAAGCCGAGAGCTTCGAATCGTTCGAAGCCCGTCTTGCGGAGCTCGGGTTGTCAGCTCATTTCATTCAGCACATCACGTCGGTGTATCGCGCGTATCAGGCGAGCGAGTTCGCAGGCACGAACGACATCGTCGAACAGATCACCGGACAAAAACCGATGCAGGTACGCGAATATGTGATCGCAAACCACAGCCTCTTCCAGCCGGCAGTTTTCGGGTAGGCCGTAAGCTTCGAGAATCTCTGCGTAACTGCCGAGTCACCGGCAGGCTCACCCGAGCGACTGCCGGCGTACTGGTCGAGGCAGCGGGGTACGCGCGGCTTGAACTTGAGCGCACGCCGATGCCGCAGCGACAGCGGCAGCGACAGCGGATTGCCGGCGTTGCCATGAGCCTGCGATGCTGCAGTCGTTGAACCGTCGATGTGCCGACGTTCGTAACGAGGCGGATGCGCGTGTCCAAAGTTGGTGTTCAGCGTTCTATTTATCGTAGGGCGCATCGAGCGAGTGAAACTGCACGACGTTTCTCACAAACTCATGTGTTGAACAGACGCGCGATGCCGCCTTCGATGTGGTCGCGCATCGCGTTGCGCGCGCGATCCGCATCGCCGTCGTCAATTGCCTTGACGATCTGTGCATGCTCGTCGAGGACAGCTTGACGACGCGGAGCGACTGGGGTCGCACCGGAAAGATCCCGGACGAGACGAATGCTGAAGCTCATTTGCTCCAGAAGAGCGCCCAGCGTGTGCGCAAAAAACCGATTGCCGGTCGCCTGCGCGACCGCCATGTGAAAAGCGATGTCCTGGTCGATGCCGGATTCTCCACGCGAGAACGCTTCCCCCACTCTCGCATGGCATTTCCTCAACTTCGAAATGGCGAGCCGGTCGCTGACCGTTGCGGCGCATGCCGCACTTTCGCCCTCAAGACTTCGGCGAAATTCCAAAAAGCTTCTCACGTCGGGAATGCTTCCCAAATTCGCATACGACAGAATTTGCGAAGAGGCTTCCCTCGCACTCACGTAGTGGCCTGAGCCTTTGCGGGAATAGATTTTGCCTTCGGCGCGCAGCCGCGCAAGGGCCTGACGAAGCATAGGCCGAGAAACCCCGAAGCGCTCGGCCATGGTCTGCTCGCCGGGCAGGCGCCTCCCCGCCTGTAAATCTCCGCTTCCGATCAGGGCAAGCAACTGGTCGTATGCGTATTCGTCCCGCGTATGCACGGGAATCTCAGAAGAGGAGCGAAGCGAGTACATGGCATATCCGTAAAATGAGAATCTGTCAGACAGACTAACAGATTAAATTGACAGCCTGAAGGTGCGACCGACAGAATCGGTTCATCGTCAAGCCAACGCGGATTTTGCACCATGCCAAAGATCACCAACATACGGACAATTCGCCTGCCCGCGCGGCCGAAGCTTATTTGGGTGGAACTCGAGACTGATGACGGACTCACTGGCCTCGGTGAGACCTTTCGCGGTGCGCAGGCCGTTGAGGCCGTACTGCACGAGCTAGTACAACATCCCGTAAATAGGTTGAATAAGTAACCGCCTCGATTATCATGACGGGATGAGCCGAGGCCGCCATG
>NZ_FCOL02000045.1 GCF_001544515.1 Caballeronia terrestris | reverse complement strand
AGGTGCGATCGTCGACGTGTTCGCTTACTGCTTCCGCCACGAGCCCTCCATCGATCCGGGCCGCATGCAGATGTTCCCCATGCGCGAATACATTCGCGTCGGCAGCCCGGCTCAGGTGATGGCGTTCCGCCAGAAATGGATCGAGCGCGGCTCGGCGCTCGTGCGCCTGTTGCAACTGCCGTTCGAAATCGATCTCGCCAACGATCCGTTCTTCGGACGCGGCGGGAAGATCGTCGCCGACAGCCAGCGCGAACAGCAACTCAAGTTCGAACTGCTCGTGCCGGTCGCGACCCCGAACAAGCTGACCGCGTGCCTGTCGTTCAACTATCACATGGAACACTTCGGCGAAATCTGGAACATCCAGCAAGCCGACGACAGCCTCGCGCACACGGCGTGTGTCGGCTTCGGCATGGAGCGCACCACGCTCGCGCTCTTCCGCCATCACGGCCTCGACGTCACGAAATGGCCCGAAGCCGTACGCACGTTCCTGTGGGGCGATGCCGCGCCGATGATCGCCGATGCACTGGCACGCACGGGCACGACCGCATGAGCTCGCTCCCGTCCGCTGAGGCCGCGAATGCGGATAGCGCCGTGGCGGCGGCGCCGCAGCAAACCGCTTTCGCGAGGCAGATGCTTCGCGAAGCGGATCGTCACCCGCTGCATCAGGGCGATCGCGTGTGGCTCGAAACCAATTGCTACGTCGATCTGTGGATCGAGTTGTTGCACGACTTCGGATTCGATCCGCGCGCGGCGCTCGGCTTCACCGTGCTGCAAGCGTTCGAGGGTGACCAGTTCACGTTCCCGAAGTTTTCGCTGGACGATATCGCGCGGCTCTATGGCCTGCAGGCTCAGGAGCTCGCGATCTATGACACGCTGGAGCGGCACGTGCTCGAACAGACGCGGCGCGGCCATGTGGTGATCGTCGAGGTCGATGCGTTCTATCTGCCCGACACGCGTGCGACGAATTACCATCAGTCGCATTCGAAGACCACCATCGGCATCAAGCGTGTCGACACCAGCGCGCGGCAGCTCGAGTACTTCCACAACGCGGGCTATTACACGCTCGGCGGCGACGACTATGACGGCGTGTTTAGTCTTGCACCGGAACTGGCGGGCAATCCCAACCTGCTCTTTCCGTACGTGGAATTCGCCAAGCGCAATCGGCCTGCGTTGTCGGGTACGGAGCTCGTGCAGGCATCGGTGAGCACGCTTGCGACGCATCTCTCGCGGCGTCCGACCAGCAATCCGATCACCGAATGGCGCGCGGCTTTCGCAGAGCACGTCCATGCAGTGCTCAATCGCGACATCGATTACTTTCATCAGTATTCGTTCAACGTCATGCGCCAGTTGGGCGCGAACTTCGAGATGCTCTCGAAGTATGTGCTGTGGCTGCGCGAACACGGCTATGACTTGCCCGAAAGCGTTGCAAAGGACGCGCAGCACATCGCGCGTGAATCGATGGTGACGCAGTTTAGGCTGGCACGGGCCCGCGTGCGAGGACGTCCCGACTTCTGCGACGATTGCCTCGATGGACTCGAAGTGTCGTATGAACGCGTGATGACGCCGCTTGCCGCTTTCTTCTCGTGAACATCATGGTCCTTCAGCTGCCAGCCGGATGCTTTCCGGTTGAGCCCAGCGCTCGTTCCGCTGACGAAGACGACGAGGTCTTGCGGGTGAAGGAGGTCAATATGGCAACCCTCAAACAAATTCAAACAAAAATGAAACAACTTCAAGCACAGGCCGATGTGCTCGTGGCCAAGCAGTCGAAGTCCGTCCTTGCCGACATTCGAAAGCTGATGGAGCAGCACGGATTGACCGCGGCCGACATCGACGCGCACTCAGACACTAAGCGGCGCGTTGGCCGTCCTGCCGGCGCCCAAACTTCGGCGACTACGCCAGCGTCGACGAAGGGAAAGCTGCCGCCCAAGTACCGTCACCCGAAGACTGGTGCGACCTGGAGCGGACATGCCCGACCGCCCGCCTGGATTGCGAAGGTACGCGACCGCACGAAATTTTTGATCGATGGAGCGGGCGCTGAGAGTGATACGAATGGTGTAAGCCAGCCCAAGTCAAAGACCGCGATCAAGAAAAACTCGTCTATAGCAAGAGCCGCTGCAAGCAAGACGCAGGGCCAGGCGAAACTGCCCCCCAAGTATCGCCATCCGAAAACCGGCGCGACCTGGAGCGGACATGCACGAACCCCGGCGTGGATCGCAAAAGCACGCGACCGAACGAAGTTCCTGATTGACGGTGCCGAGGTAGCGGATCAGCCCGCCACCGCGACGACGACGCCGCCGAAAAAGGCCGCTAAGACGGCGGCCACAAAGGAGACCGCGGCGAGGAATACTTCGGCGAAAAAGACGACGACGAAAAGCGCTGCTGCGACGAAAACAGCAACAAAGAAGGCGGCAACGACAAAGACCGCAACGACCAAAGCCGCAACCCGCAAGCCCGTTGCAAAGAAAGCTGCATCGACGGCCGGCACTGCGAGCGCGAAGAAAGCCACTGCAAAAAGGACAGCCAGCAAGTTCGCCGTTTCGGCGAAGAAGCGAGCGGCGAGCCCAAAAGCGGCGGCGCCGGTAGTGAAGAAAACCGCACCGAAAGCGGCCAAAAAAGTCGCGCCCCGTAAGGCGGTGGGTCGCAAACCGGAAGCTGTAGAAACCACCGTCCCGCCGAGTGAACTGATGGCGGCCCCTGCGTCATCTCCCGCCTCGGACGCGCCGAGCGAACCCGCAACGGTGTAGTCGGACGCTGTCACCGGACGTCCGTACCGGCGTCAATGGCAAAACGTCCCTCCGAATCGTTGCAAGGGGCGTTTTGTCTTTCCGGTGTGTGAGTTATAGCGCCGCGTCTTTCAACTTCGTCAGCGGTCGTGCTTCTATACGCACCGATGCGGACTTGGCGGCGAATCCACTTGTCCTCGCCAGAATGGGTCCTTGCCGAAGCTGTAAAGCTCAGACTCAATCTGGTCGGCTTGTAGCGACAGCTACCGCACACGTCCTGCCAGCCTAAGTGCTTTGCCCGTCGCCACTCATCTTATTTTTCGCTTCGAACGAAATCGGCAGCCGTTAGTTCCAAGCGCGCGGTCGGATGCGCAAGTAGCTTTCGTTGGGCGACAGCCTGAATGCGGCGGTATCCGTCGTGGAAGGTTTTCAGCGTCTTTGTGTCGTTCGCATCTGGCGTGAGCCAAAAATGCGTCTCAAGCGCCGCGCGCGCAACCACGCATTCAATAGCGCGCGTTTTGTGCGTTATGACGAACACGACGCTGCGATGATCCGCAGCTATCCTGGGTTCAAGGTCGAGTGTTTCCATGTGGGCTCAATGCATTGCTGACGCTGTAAAGATTGTGGCATAGGCCATGCGTTTTTACGACGGCTACGCGCGCAGACGGCGAGAAAAATTGATCTCCGACCGGCTTCGCCCGCGCGTCAACGGTGCAAGTTCCAATACTCGAAGCTCCGAAAAATGCGGACGAGAAAGGAAGACGAAGTAAGCCCTTTTGTGCCGAGTCGGACTGTCTGGGCGCCGTTTTGGAACTCAGGCCGCTGACAATGGACAAAACCAGTCGGCGACACCTCGGCTTACCGGCGCCGCCGTTCGTGTTCACTAGATTGCTGCAAGCCAATCAAGCCGGCCTAGCGCCCCCATGCCCGCGCGCACAGTTCGCGCTCTTGGCCGGCGGCACCGGCGGCTTCCTGATCTCTAAGCAACGGCCTCAGCCTGACGCGCGCGAGGTAGCATCCGGTCGAATTCGCGCTTGACGATGCCGTAGCATTCACATGCACGCGCTTCGAGTCCTGCACGATCGAGCACCGTGATGCAACCGCGGCTGTGATGGATGAGTCCCGCGTCATGCAGCTTGCCCGCCGCTTCCGTCACGCCTTCCCGACGCACGCCCAGCATGTCGGCGATCATCTGCTGCGTCACGCGCATCTGGTCCGACGAAGAGCGATCCGCCTGGATCAGCAGCCAGCGACACAACTGCTTGCTCAGCGAATGGTGACGATTGCATGCGGCCGTCTGCGCCACCTGCGTGAGGAGAGCCTGCATATACAGCAGCATCAGGCGACGCACAAAATCCGAGCGACCGAAATGTTCGCGCAGCGCGCTCGCGCTCATCCGATACGCGAAGCCCGCGCCCTGCACCTGTACGCGAGTGGGCATCGTGTCGCCGCCAGTCAGCACCGGCACGCCCGTCATCCCTTCACGGCCCACCGCCGCCACTTCAACCGAACCGCCGTCTTCCATCGTGTGCAGCAGCGTGATGATGGCGGTCGTCGGGAAATACACGTGATGAATGCGTTGTCCCGAATCGCACAGCAACTGCTCGGTGCGCAACTGAACGAGTTCGAGATGAGGCGCGATGGATTGCCATTCATGCGCCGGAAGTGCGCCCAACAGATGATTGCCGTGCAGGTCGGATTGAAGAGTCAACATGATTTTTATTCGTCTGGTCTGTGCGCTTTGCGCTGTATTTCTCTGGCCTGCATCGGAATTCGTGAGCGCATCTGTGTGGCGTTCATCGAAACTTTTGCGACCAGCCCCGTAGCACCGTTATTGCCGTCTGTTCGAATAGGTTGGCGGCTATCGTTTGTGCTTTGTCAGACATAAGCGAAAGACGTGCCAGCGATAGCGAAAGTGCCCACCAGTAAGAAAGGGGCCGGGATGTGCCGAAACGAACGCCTGCGGGTCGAATCGATCTGATTCAGATTTGAACAGACAAAATGATGTTGCGGTCTGCCGATTTTAGTTTAATCGCTGCGTCAGAAAATCGGCTTTAACGTTTGCGAGCCTTTTATATGCAGGCTTGTATTCGCGCGAACGCCCTATTTTTTCCACCGTATGAACAAGCTACTTAAAATGTTGCAGATGCGAAGGTCTGGCGGATGTGCGAACGGGCACGGCGAAACTTTAGCCGTCGTCGATATCTGTCCAAGCCCACTGCGACGAGCATTGGGCGCTTTCATATCTCTGCGCCAATTGACCAGACCGCTTCGGAACGGAAATAGAAAACGTTGCATTTGAGAAACGCAGTGCTTTGCCCCAGCCGGTGACTTCCAGCACGGTCGCTCCTTCACGATTAGGCCGCAACCGGTGCTATTTAAAACTGCAGTGCAGGGATTCAATCGTCGCGAGGTCGAATTCGGTGAGTTCGGTCGGACATCGAGCAAGAGGTTCTATCGTTCTATCTGAATGCCGATGCCGCGCGCTACAGGACGCCCACTGCGCTTGCTCTCGTGAATGCCGGCCGCCTTGCTGGGCGACGCGCTGGCGCGATAGGCGGACGTTTGCGCCAACATACGAGCGCCCGCGCGATGCCGTCTCCAAGGGGCGCGAGGAGAGCAGTGGGCTAAGTTAGACGTCGGACGAACTCCAGCAGGCCGCCGACAACCATTGTGGCGAGCGCGCCAACCGCTAGCACCCTCGCCGCGGGCTCTGCAAGCGCTCGGCCTCCTGGCGCTTAGGATCAATGAGACGCTGCATGCCGGCAAGGCGCTCGGCGTGTGCATTAGTGTCAGCGTCCTGTGCTTCCTCGAGCGGATGTTCGGCGAAATAGGTGCGCAGCGCGTCGTTCATGCGGGTCTGCCAGCCCTCCCTGTCGCGCGAAATGCGGCAAGGATGTCGGCGTCTTAGTGCACGTTCACCTGCTCCTTCGGGTTGTCGTCCGGCGGGCGGCCCAGGCGCTTTTGCGCTTTTGCGCGACGAGTTCGAGAAAAGACGGGGGCGACGCCTCGAATGTCCAAAAGTCAGGGTCTATGGGGCGCGCCGTCGTCGTCCTCGCCGACGCGCCCCGTGTTATGCGCCAGTCAATCGGACGCCAATCCTGCCTCCGATGGCACGCGCCACCAACGCGCAGTTGATCAGCAGCAGAACCACCCGGCGAATACTGCGCTCGAGCTGTGTTCGCGCCGACGAACCGCGCTTTACAGGCATTGATCTAAATTGCCAATCGATGCGGCCGCATGTTGTCCGGTGTCGGTGAGCTTGCGCCCGTGCTCGTCGGTCGATTGCCGTTTCAAAATTCAGCCCCGCCGACTTGCAAACTGCCGTTTCTGAACATCCTGCTCGTGATCTCGAGCCCGCGTTGCTTCAAGATCTCCACGATCTGCGTGCCGCGCGCGCCTTAAGCAAGCTCATTGTTGATTGCGGGCATCAACTGACGGTGTTGCGCCGCCTTGGCGGTCACCTGAATCGCATCGATTTTTGGCTTTTAGGCCCGGTTCGCAGATGAGCGTCTTTTGTAGAATCTCGAATCGAGGGTTGACGCTGCCCTTGTTTGACGAATCCATTTACTGAGGGATTATGCAGCCTTGCCTTGCCTTGCCTTGCTCGGTCGGGAAACGGGGGCATTCCCAGTAACTGTCCGGCGCTCCGGATCATACCGGTCGATGATTTAGCGAAGCTTTCTATAAGTTGGTTGGATGCTTCCCGGCGCGCAGCGGCGGTTATCTGTTTTATTTTGAAGGAGACCGTTAGTCGCGTATTCAGCTTTGCCAACCGAGCTACAAAAAACAAATTGTTCTGGCGGCTTTTATTCGCTTTCCCTCATCGCCAATCCATGTCCAGCAGAAGCTTTAGGGCGATTCCGCCTGTCGGCGGACCGGGCTCTACTCGCTGCGCTCACCGGGCCTGACGTCCCGGCCATTCGGTAACGATCCCTTCCGCAGATTCCAAAGCTCATCCAGATGAACGCGCTATGGGGCGCTGCCCCTGGCGCGCTGCAAGGGAAATGGCTTCGCCCTGGCCGGGCGGTCTCCCCATCCTTCGCAAGCTGCAAGACGGCCTGCGGCCGCCCCATCGGGGTGGGTGATCCCCCTCCCCCCGTCCAGCCCTTGCACCTTGCCTCCCCGGTCTGCGCCCGACGGGCAGGGGTATTCGCGCACCAAACCCGCGAACACCCCCGGCCCTACAAGGAGCACACCATGAAGACCCAAGCCGACATCTACACCCGCGTGACCGATAAAATCATCGCCGACCTCGAACACGGCGCGCGGCCTTGGGCCAAGCCCTGGCGGGGCGGCCATGCGAGCACACGGATCACTTTGCCGGTGCGCGCCAAGGGCGTCCCGTACCGCGGCATCAATATATTGCTGCTATGGGGCGAGGCACTCGAGAAGGGCTATCAGTCGAATCGCTGGATGACGTTCAAACAAGCGCTCGAGCTGGGTGCGAACGTCCGCAAAGGTGAACACGGATCACTGGTCGTGTACGCGAGCAAGATCACGAAAGAAGAGGAGAAAGACGGCGGCGAAGTGACCGAGCACGAGATCGCTTTTATGAAGGGCTACACCGTTTTCAACGTCGAGCAGATCGACAATTTGCCAGACGGGTACCGACACGAGCCGATAGCCGATGCCTACCCGAGCGGCGCGCCCTTGCCACTCATCGAATACGCCGAGACTTTTTTCGCGAAGACAGGCGCGACCATCTGTCACGGCGGCAATCAAGCTTTTTATGCGCCTGGGCTCGACGTTGTGCAACTGCCGCCCGCGGAAGCATTCCACGATGTAGAAGGATACGAATCGACCAAAGCCCATGAAATTGTTCACTGGACTTCGAATTACACGCGCCTGAACCGCCAGCTCGGGAAGCGTTTCGGCGACGAAGCGTACGCGGCCGAAGAACTGATCGCCGAAATGGGCGCCGCCTTCCTGTGCTCGCAGCTCGGTATCAGCCCCGAGACCCGCGCCGATCACGCTTCCTATCTCGATCACTGGCTCAAGATTCTGAAGGCCGACAAGAAGGCAATTTTCACGGCCGCGAGCCACGCACAGCGCGCCTGCGACTATCTGTTCGCGCTGCAGGACGCGAAACCGACGGACGAAACTCTCGTCGCTGAGCGTGTGACGAACTAAGGGCATCGCACCCCGCCGAGCCCGGACCCGAGCGTCCGGGCTTCGCATCTGACTACGCATTCACGCAGCCAGCTTCCCGAACCTTCTCACCCACTGCGAACTCGGAGTTGTGCTGCGGCCCTGCACGAGATGTCTGTCCGCTCATGTGCCCGCAGCAGTGTCGCCTATCGTGACTACACGAACAGCCGGACCAGAACCACAGCGATCGCCGCGCCTATGAGCGCGCTCATGCCACAGCAGATTCCTAGCGCGGGAAGTGCTTGGTGCACTCCCGCAGCGGCAGCTCGCTTGCTGGTTGCCGCAACCCTCTGCGCGGCATCGATGTTCGCTGCCTTGGCATCTCGAATCGCCTGAGTCAACTCTCGATGCGCCGTGATCAACTCGCGCGTCGCGGCCTGCACCGTTGCGTCCAACTCGCCTTTCGCTTTGATGATCCCCTCGCGAACGCTCGTCGCGTCCGCGAGGGCTGACTTCAAGTCGGCAACGATCTCTTTTGAGTCGCCCAGGAACCACTCGAAAAGTACCTCCTCCTTGGTCGGCGGCGGCTCCATTTCTAGCCCACCAGCGCCGTGAAAGCATCATCCAAATTATTGCGAACGGGAATGGCTAGTTTCTTCCAGCGATACATGCGCGCGTAATCCCTCGCCTTTCCTGGATCGGTCTCCGCCTTTGCCAGCGCACGATAATCGACGCTATCGTCGATAAGCTCATTAAAACCGATACGCTTTGCCGCAAGATACGCGTAGATTTCACTCTCGAAAAGGTAAGCGTCTGCATTGACCCATGCCTTTCTTGTCTTCTTCGCGTAGTTGAATATCGCCGGAATCTCGTCGACGGGGTTGGCAGCGATCCGATTGGGCAACAAGCGGATTTTTTCTGACGCGACTCCGATGTTGGTGAGTGCTTCGACCGTCTTTAAGCTTTCTTGCCACGCTTTTTGATCCGGCGTGACCGGAATTACGTACAGATCAAATTCCTGTTCAGCGTCGGAAAATCGCGACATCGCCTCGAAGAAGGGCTCAATATTGGAGGCGCCGACGTCGATGATTGCATCATCCTCAAGCACTAGAGCTTCGAGGAGTTCGCCGAATTTTTTTCCTTGTAATTGCGAAACCTCTGAGGCGCCCAGATCGCTGGCTGACTGGTTGATCGTTTCCACAGAGAAGAAAGCTGCATCCGGCATGCGTGGTTTTAACAAGTGATGCGCCGCAACGGTTTTCCCGACGCTTCCGCTATAGTTGAGGACGGCGATCTTCATGTGCACCTCACTTGAATTTGTCGTCAAACTCGTTGAAATCTATTTTGTGAACGTCTGCGAAATCCTTGGACGTCTTAATGCGATTTTTTCGCGGCACGCTTGGTTCACTTTTTTCCGGTTTGTGTTTGCGATGCTGGTGTTCCTGCTGCTGAACGACGCGCGATCGATTACCCTCGGCCCCAGGTCCAGGCATTTCTAAAGTCGACGTCGACGTCGACGCCGCTTCCGGCGTTGTCGCCGTCGCGTTCGCCTTACTTCGGTGCTTTGCCCTCGCGCGCTTGAGTGCGACGCAAAAGGCATCAAACGACAAGCTCAGGTTGTGATGGTCACGGAGGTTTTGCCAGAGCGCCTGGCGACTTGCACCGGCTTCTTGAGCTGCCTCTATGTCGCGCAACAGGTTACGCACAAGCGCCGCATCGCTTCGCGGCGTGAAGTCAAAAATCGTCATGAGCGAGCAGTCCGCCAACTGTGCGATATCGATCCTAGTTGATCCTTTTCTGAACTCTAGGTGATCCCTTTTCATCAGTCAAATAGGTTTTTGCTAGGTTCGTCGACCTTTTTAGATTCCAATTTGATCCCGAAATGATCCTGAAATGATCCCGTCGCTGATCGTTGCTCAGTTGACCCTCGCGCACAGCGCGAGGGAGCATGTGCAACGTTTTTTTTTGACGGTCAATCGGGAGGAAAAGGCCTGCGTCGAGCTTATCGCGCCGGGTGATTTGGTCCCTTAAAAGGCCATACACCATACGCAGTGCTCCGCACTGCCTAAACCATTGAAAATGCTACGTATTTTATGATGCGCATCCGTTGCCGGTAAAACCAAGGTTTTACGATAGGCCTTGAAACGTATGAAGGATCGACCTACTGTGTAAAACACGCGTAATACCTTGGAGGCCAAGACGTGCCCACGATCTGCATCCGCGTCACGGAGCCTCAAAAAGTCGAATTGGAAGAGCGTTCGGCCCGCTTCGATGGCAACGTCTCCGAGTACATCAAAGACTCCCTTTTCGGAAAACGCAACCGTGAAGTGTTAGATCGCCTGGACGTATTGGATGAACTGGTCGCCAGTGTCGCCGGGCTGCAAAGCGGAGGCAAGCCGGTTCAGTCGGAGCCGTCAACGATCATGCTTGCCGAAGCGCTCATCCTGCTGCGCATGTCTCTTTCGCCTGAGAAGTTACGAGCCGCCCGCGCAGAACTCGATCGTTTAAAAATCGAATCGTGGGAGCCGCCCCAGGAGAATCGTCGTGGATGACATTCAAAAGCGACAAGCCGGTCTCGCCGCCCTGCTCATTCTGCCGCTCTTCGCCTGGTTTATCACGGCTAAAACGGTTTATGGATTGTCGCCTCAAACGGTTCGCAGTGTGATGCCACTTTTAATCCACAACACGTTCAAGCTTTGGCCTTTGTGGACGGCGTTGATTGTGGGCGAAGTGATTGCCATTGCCGGAATCGTGTTTGCGGTCAAAGCTGATAAGAAACCCTTCAAGGGCGCGTCGTTCTCAAAATTTTATCGAGGCACGCAAATCGTCTCGGCTTCCGATCTCGCCAGAAAAACAGCCGAGAAAGGAAAAAAGCAGATTACGATTGCCGGGGTCCCTATTCCCACTGAAGCGGAAAATACCCACGTTTCCATTGGCGGATCGACCGGGACGGGGAAATCAACAGTTTTTAAAGAAATGATGGTGTGCTGTCTCGCGCGCGGCGATCGGATGGTTGTGCTCGATCCAGACGGTGAGTTTTTGTCGAATTTCTATCGAAAAGGCGACAAGATTTTAAATCCGTATGATGCGCGTTCGGAAGGTTGGTCGTTTTTCAATGAAATCCGCGCCGACTACGATTTTAAGCGTTATTCTGCGTCGATTATCCAACGCTCGGGCAGCGCAGAGTCAGAAGAATGGAACGACTACGGGAGACTGCTATTCGCCGAGGTTGCGCGGAAAGTGTATTCCACCGAGCGCAATCCGACCATGGATCAAGTTTTCGACTGGACCAATCGCAAGACTTTAGAAGAACTCGAAGAATTCGTTGAAGGGACGAATGCGCAGGCGCTTTTCACGGGAAACAGCAGAGCGTCAGGCAGTGCGCGTTTTGTGCTCAGTAACAAAATCCCACCGCATCTTGAAATGCCGCAAGGCAGTTTCTCGTTGCGTGATTGGATCGCGGACCCGAACGGCGGGAATCTGTATATCACCTGGACGGAGAATACGCGTGCCGCCTTGGTCCCACTGATTTCCTGTTTTGTGGACACCCTTTTCAGCAGCGTGCTCGGCATGAGCACCGATCCGAACCGGCGCATTTGGGTCTATCTGGACGAGCTCGAATCGCTGGCGCGACTGCCGAGCTTGGGCGACGCGCTCACGAAGGGGCGCAAGAAGGGGCTGCGCGTTGTCTCGGGCTATCAGACATACACGCAGTTAGTCGATGTCTATGGCGAGAATCTCGCTGAAACCATGCTCGGCAACCATCGGACAATGGTTGCGCTTCCCATCGGGCGCATGGGTGAAAAGACGGCCGAGAAGATGGCGCGTGCGCTTGGCCAGCACGAAGTGATGCGGCATCGCTCGGGCCGCAGTCGCAAGACGTTCGGCGGATCGGGCACCAGCAGCCAGAACGACGAAATCAAGCCGGAGCTGGTCGTGCTTCCGTCCGAGCTGATGCGCATGCCGAATCTCGAAGGTTATCTTGCCTTTCCCGGCGACCTGCCGATTGCGAAGTTCAAGACGGAGCCCGTCACTTACACCCGCAAGAACCGCGTGCCGGGAATGATCTCACTCGATGGTGAAATCATGGGGGCGTCCTAATGCTGAATATCACGACGATCAAGCGCCAGAACGTCGGCAAGGTGGTGAACTATTACACCGACAGCGCAGACGACTACTACGCTAAGGACGGCAGCGCCATGCAGTGGCACGGCCAGGGCGCGCAGGCGCTGGGCCTGTCCGGCACGGTCGACCAGCGCCGCTTTGCCGAGCTTCTCGACGGTCGGATCGACGAACATACTCAACTTCGCCGTACCACGCCGTCAGAGGCCCGCAAAGAGCGTCTGGGTTACGACCTCACGTTCTCGGCTCCCAAAGGCGTGTCGTTGCAGGCGCTTGTCCACGGCGACGAGAGAATCATCGCCGCTCATGACAAGGCCGTGGCCGCCGCTCTCCGCGAGGCCGAAATGCTCGCGGCCGTGCGTTCCACGGTGAATGGCAAGACCAGCATCGAGCGCACCGACAAGATCGTTGCCGCGACCTTTCGGCACGAAACGTCGCGCGAAGTCGATCCCGACCTGCACACGCACGCATTCGTGCTCAACATGACGCAGAAGCGCAACGGCGAGTGGCGGGCGCTCGTCAACGACGGCATCGTCAATTCGCTGAGTCACCTGGGCAACGTCTATAAGGCGGAGCTCGCAAAGGAGCTTGAGCGGCAGGGCTTCACGCTGCGCTATGACAGAAACGGCACCTTCGATCTCGCGCATTTCACCGAGCACCAGATCGACGAATTTAGCGGACGACGAAACCGGATCGACGCCAAACTGGCAGCGTGGGGGCTCAACCGGGAGACGGCCACCGCTGAGCAGCGCGACCGCGCGGCGATGCAAACGCGCGAGCGCAAGACCGAAATCGACCGCGATGACGTGCGCGCAGCATGGCAGGCACGCGCGAAAGAGCTCGGCATCGACTTCTATAGCCGCGAATGGGCCGGCGTCGGTAATGACGGTCTCAATAAGGATGGTCTCGGTAAGGACGGTGGTAAGGGGACGCGCACTCGCACCCCGCAGATCGAAAAACCGCTCGAATTTCACGCCGATCAAACGGTGCGCTTTGCCATCAAGCGCTTGACCGAGCGGCAGGCGATCGTGACCGGCGAGGAGTTGCTGGCCGTTGCCTTGAAGCATGGTTATGGGCGCTTGTCGGCGGCCGACATCCGCACCGCGATCGACCGCGCGAAGGCCGGCGGCCACCTGATCAAAGAAAACACACGGTATCGGTCCATGAACCCGGCTCGAAAACCGGCAACGGACGCCAAGGCCAATGTCGCACCGCAAGGTCCGGCGCTCACGCGCGAGCAATGGATTGCCGAGCTGGCGACAGGTAGTCGCACCCGCGAGCAGGCGAAGGCGATTGTCGACAGCGGCATTGTCAAGGGGCGATTGCAGGATTCGGGCACCCGGTACACGACCCACATCGCGCAGCGCCGGGAGCGTGACATTCTCGCGCTCGAGCGCGCCGGACGCAGCAAGATTGAGCCGCATATGACCGCGCAGCAGATCGAAGCTTATCTGGCCACCCGAACCCGCACCGCCGAGCGGCAAGGGCTCAACGCCGAGCAGGCGCGTGCGGTCGCGCGCATCGCCGACACCACCAACCAGTTCATGGCCGTTCCGGGCTTCGCTGGCGTGGGCAAGAGCTACATGACCCATTCCGCGAAGGAGCTGCTCGAGGAACACGGATATCGCGTGACCGCGCTCGCCCCCTACGGCAGTCAAAAAAAGGCGCTCGAGAGTGTTGGCATCGAGGCGCGCACGCTGCAATCGTTCTTGAAGGCGAAGAACAAGAAGCTCGACGGCAACACCGTCGTTTTCATCGACGAGGCGGGCGTCATCCCGGCGCGTCAGATGCTCGAAACGATGAAAATCATCGAGGCGACCGGCGCTCGGGCGGTTTTTCTCGGCGACACAGCGCAGACCAAAGCCATTGAGGCGGGCAAGCCCTTTGAGCAGCTTCTCGATGCTGGCATGCAATCGACTGAGATTCGCACCATCCAGCGCCAGAAGGACCCAGAGCTCTTGAAGGCAGTCGAACTCGCTGCAGCGGGCAAAGCCGCGGATTCGCTCGCGCACATTACGCACGTCCGCGAGGTCAAAGCGTCGAAGGACCGATACGGCGCGATTGTGCGAGCTTACGCGGCACTGACGCCGGCGCAGCGCGCCGAAACGCTTGTGATCACTGGCACGAACCATAGTCGAAAGGAAATCAATGACGGCATACAGCAGGCGCTAGGCTTGAAGGGCACGGGCCTTCAATACACGCTGTTGGATCGGCTCGATACGACGCAGGCTGAACGGCGGCATAGCAAATACTACGAGAAGGGCGCGATCATCATTCCCGAGCGGGATTACCGCAGCGGCCTACGGCGTGGCGAGCGGTACACCGTGCTCGATACCGGGCCCGGCAACCGCTTGACCGTAGGTGGCGAGGACGGCGCTGTTCTCTCGTTCTCCCCGGCACAGACGACCCAGCTTTCCGTGTACACGCCTGAGCGTACGGAGCTGGCCGTGGGCGACCAGATCAAGATTACGCGGAACGACAAGGACCGCGACTTGGCGAGCGGCGACCGGTTCACTGTGAAAGAAATCCGGGAGCAGGAAATCATCGCGGAAGGCGGCGGCGGGCGGCAAATCACGCTCGATGCCGCACAGGCGATGTATGCCGCGCTCGCGTACGCATCGACCGTTCACAGCGCGCAAGGACTGACGAGCGACAAGGTTCTCATCAACCTTGAAACCCGCTCTTTGACGACGGCCAAGGACGTGTACTACGTTGCCGTGTCGCGCGCCCGGTATGAAGCGGAGATTTTTACGGACGACGGAAAGCGCCTTCCGGCCGCAGTATCCCGCGAGGCCGACAAGACAGCTGCTCTCGAAATTAGCCAGCTTCAGCGGCACGCAGAAAAGGAACGCGCCAAAGACGGCCCGACGCATGACAGCGGTCAATCGAAGGATAAAGGCCGAAGCGGTGCGGAGATGTCGATCGGAGGGTAACTGGCGCGCGAAGTGCTAAATGCTGCGCAGCTAGCTTACGAGCATCGGCGGCCACAAACGGTCCTCCCACGTCGGTCGGACATTCACGCGTCAGTTCAGCCCCGTAAGCGGCCATCCGTCCATCAAAGACGAGCGCTCCTTCTCGGCCTTTGCGGACAATGAAACGTCGTCGTTCGAACGTCTGCTCACGGGCTTACATCGACCGTCTATGAAGACGGCTGAATTCAGAAGCCCCGCGGCTCGGCCGGTGCTTCTGTCCAACACATTTTCATAGAAGGGTTTCGAATAGTTCACTGTGATTGTGCAATTTGGAGCGGCTGGCAGCATCGCGTGCATAACACGAGGAACGTGAAAACAGACAGCACGATGGGCACGCCGACGACCCACTTCATGATCACGTCGTCCTTCGATTTGTCGCCGTGCTTCTTGCGATAGGCCCGGTCGGCCGCACGCTCGGCTCCGCGTGCTTCGACGAATCGCTTGTTGACCTTGATCATGCGCTGCACGCTTCCGCACAGTTCTTCCACGGTGTCTAGTACTGTGGCTGCCGCAACCCGAGCGCTGCCGAAGGCCGATGCTTTTTTTGTCCCGCGTTTTCCAGCTTGAAACTCCCGTCAAAACGTCGGCGCCTTAGCACCTGCGTTATTTTTTTGCGGATCCGCACATTTTAAAGTAGTCACAGGTTCCACACTTCTTAGCTGTCGGGGTTGGTAGAAGTG
Source organism: Caballeronia terrestris (assembly GCF_001544515.1). GTDB lineage: Bacteria > Pseudomonadota > Gammaproteobacteria > Burkholderiales > Burkholderiaceae > Caballeronia > Caballeronia terrestris. The sequence continues at coordinate 26,968 of NZ_FCOL02000045.1, read as the reverse complement.
TTCCGCCGCGCAGCACACTCGCCGCTTGCGTCACTCTCGCCTTAACCGATTGCAAGAAATCCTCGTCAACGGAACGGGGATTCCGCTTGCGCTCATCAAGATTGTAGGTTTCGACGTAGTCAGCATTCCGCCCGGTCAGCTCCTTGTATCCAAGAGCGTATATATGTAGCTGTGTTTCAGTAACGTCTTCCTGTTGCGCTCGCTTCGTCGACTTAAGATCTACGATACTCGTCTCGTCAGTGTCTTTCCGGCGGACAAGATCTATTCGACCAACCACCGAAACGCCGTCGCCCATATTCACTTCGATAAGCTTCTCCGAGTACTCAATGTTCCCAAAGTCGTGTTTATTGTCGGATATATAGTCGGTCAGCACTTTGGTTGCCGCCGCCTCAAGCTTTTCGCGGAGTGCCTTGTACGCAAAGGGGGCACGCAAGTGCGTGTCAATCAACGACGGCACGTCACTCTCGCTGACTTGCTCGCCGCGAATTACTCGTGCATGAACGTCGGCCAAAGCGTCGTGAAGCGACTTCCCGTATCCGAGTGCTTCGTCGATTGACGCATTGAAGCCATAAAGAATGCGCAGCTTGAACTGATAAGGGCATTCGAAAAAATATTTCATGTCCGAAAAGGTCAACGTCACATTCGCGATGCCAGCCTTTGGGGTAGCCTGCAAGCGCTTGCGCATCGAATAGTCCTGCTGTTGACGCTTTACATACTTTGAAGCAAGAACGTTGTCCCAAAATTCGGACTTAAGCTGGTATAAGCGATTTCCCGGTATCGGCGCCCAGGTCATGTGCAGAAATTTTTGCGCTCTCGTCATTGCCACGTAAAAGAGCCGGCGCTCGTCTTCGAGGCTACCTTCGAAGCGGGCCTGCCCCTCGACAGCACTTTTCGGGATGAGATGCCATACGTTTCGACCGCCCTGTTTTTTTGAGGGGAACCGGTTCTTGAGAAGTGCGGGAACGAAGACCGCCGGCCACTGCATGCCTTTAGCTTGGTGGACGGTCATGATGCGAACAGCGTTCGGATTCGCATATTGGTTTGCTTGCCACCCCTCTGGATAGGACCCGGCAGCCCTGTGTTCAAGGAAGCTTGCGAATGTTTCGTATTTTTCCTTTGGCGCAGAGAGGAAGTGAATCGCTTCAAAATCTGAGATCAACTGGCTGAACTTTCCGAGATTGTAGAACAGGATCTCACCGCGCCCGCCCTCACCGGGGACAGTTTCTTCGCGAACATTTGCATTCTCTAGGAAATCTCTGAAGACGCGCTGGGGCGAGTAAACCGCATGACGTTCCTCGCCCGCCACCATGTCTTTTCGGCTCTGCTTAGCACTGGCAATCGCCTTCTTCAATGAGGACAGTGTGGCTCCGGTGTCCGCAACTTTCCACGATTCAAGGACTGACTTCTCATCAAGCCGACCTGCCATAAAGTAGAACAAGTCGCGTGCAGCATTCGCTTCAGGAGTCGCAAACAAGTCGTTCATGCCAACAACGAGATATGGAATGCCGGCGGCGCGAAGTGCGCGCGTGATTGGCTCAGCATTTTTGGAAACGCTACGCAGCAGGATCGCCATGTCGGACCATGCGATTCCGCGGCGCGCGCCCTCCGCTTCTTTGATTGCCACGCCAAGGAGAGAACGACACGTTTTCACTATGTAAGCCGCTTCCTGTTCGGGATCGTCGAAGCTTAAGGCAACCAAATCGCCCGGTTCGTACTCTTGACCGCCAACCGGCTTCATGTGCTTCGGTAGGCGTTCGGCATTTTGCTCAATGAATAATCTAGATGTCTCAACGATTCCCTCGTTGGACCGAAAATTCTCCTCAAGCTTGATCTGCGTCGCCGGAGCGTAGCGCTCCTTAAACGAAAGGATGTTTTGCACCTCGCTGCCACGCCACTGATATAGCACCTGATCATCGTCCCCGACGACGCATAGCGCCGCTCCCAAGCTGTGTAGCTCTCTGACTACGTGTTCTTGAATCGGATTTACGTCTTGATACTCATCAACGATCACGTGCTTGATTCGATCCGCCAACCTTGACCGCAGTTTGGCGTCGTGACGCAACGCCTTTGCTGCGCAATCAAGGATGGACGAGTAGTCGAAGTAGCTTTTGTCATCCAACAAATGGCTATACGAAGCCACTCCCGAAACAATCGAGCAGCCCTCAAGCGCAGGGCGATTTAGAGACGACTCCCTGAGAATGCTGAGTGCGTCTATGTAGTTGCGCGTATCTACATAGCGCCGCAATAAGTTTCCTTGCAGGTCTTTACATGCTGTTAGTCCACTCTTGGTCGAATTCCGGTCTACAAAGAGGACTTGCTGAACATCGCTGAGAACTTCGAATTTGAGGTACTTCAACACCTCAGTCTTGAGCAAATCAAGACAAAAGCCGTGGATCGTGCCAACGTACATTTCGGACAGTCCAACAAGGTCGCCAAGCGTTTCGCGGCACCGTTGGAAGATTCGCTCCTTAAGTTCAGCCGCCGCCTTATCTGTAAAGGTGAACGCGACGATATTTCTAGGAGAAACTGAAAACTTCTCGCCGGGCGTCAAAAGCTGCAAGACTCTTTGGGCAACGACTTCAGTTTTCCCCGAGCCTGCGCAGGCAATCAACTGCAGATTCCCATCAGAGTGATTTATAGCTCTGCGTTGATCGTCTGTAAAATTCATGCGGCCTCCAGCCTTTGCTTTTTTTAGTCTCTTCAAAACTCAAATGCGACATGGAAGACAGTGCGGTTCGCTCGTGAACAAAAAGAGAAGCCTGAACGACTGCTTCAAGCTAAGCATACGCAAGGAGTAAAATGCGCTTGGTGCGACAGCGCTCGCTGTTTTCATGATTTTGGGGTCACTTGCTTTCGCGTTTGCACACTGGAGCTGTTCCACGTACCGGACGGTGCGAAGACAAGCTGGGGCTGTGCCGCTCGCATTCGCCCGTTTCAGCCTAGCGGCTTGCCAGCCCTCGTTCTTGTTAAACGGCTGGCGTGTGTCGCGCGGCGCACCGACGATCTCTTCGCCCGCACTTTCTCACCACAACGTCAAATTGGGGCTTGAAAGGCAGCGGCTAGCTCCGTTGCGCGCCCTCGCGGAAAGTCGTTCACCCTGGGACCCAGCGTCTCCCGTCTGATCTTGCGCCGTAGGGGCGTGGGGTTGGAAGACAGGCAGCAAGCGGGCATACCTATTTGGGCACCGACAAGCGTCTTCGCTGGCAAGAATTACCGATTGTTGCTGCTCGACCGCGGTGGACTCAAGTTTCACGCATTGTTGCCGAAATCATGGTAGTGTCGAACCGATATGAATAGCGAGACGCGCGTTCGGTACTTGCAGAACGCTCAAGGTTGCATTAAGATCATTTTCCAGCAAAATTTTCAGGGAGGTCGCCGAATGACCGTCGTCGAATTGATCGCCGCTGCTCGAAGGTCAACTGTCAACGATACCAAGATCGCCGACCTGCGAAAGTGTGTGTCCGAAGCGGAAAAGCGTTTCGAAGACCAAGCTAGCCGCAAATTCGTCAGTGGTGAAGCACTGTCGCGCACTTACAGTCTCTGAGTCGACCTCTGCACCTAGCAAGTAGCAGCCGCAAGGCTGCTATTTTTTTGTCTTCCCGAAATGACCAGCCCTTTCCTTGTTTGCGAGTTTGGCAAGTCGACACTAAGTAACCTAGTCAAAGAATGCTTCGGCTCGGACTTCCCCGATATCTTCAAAAAAAAGCAAGTCGATTATATCTTTCGTTACCTCTCGGACTTGAATGCGAACTCAGTGTTGCTCGAATTCGAGTATGTTGATAAGGACTATCTTGAGGATTATTCAAGGTACTATGTGAAGCGGTTTAGCAGTATCGGTCATAAGTGCGCCCGCTTGCACTTCTTCTATTGGGAGCTCGACCACCGACGAATAGATGACCTACTCGCAGAAGGAGACTCTGAATCACTGACAAGCCTTCAGCAGGGTTATCTAGGCTTCATGATTGTGAAGCCGTTGCCTAGGACATTCATCGGCAAGACATGTCTAAGGCATTACGACAGCATCAACGAGAACGCAGCGAAGAAAGCTCTGACGCGGCGTTATCAAGTCAATCTGTTCGGCATTGATCTTTACATTGACTCTATCGCTTTTCAGGAGCAGGACAAGGTGGTCTCCGCCTGCGCGACGACCTCAATTTGGTCAGCGCTTAATGCATTGGCGTGGCGTCCGATTCGTAGCATTCCTTCTTGCAGTGAAATCACGACGAATGCCATCAATTTCATAGAAGGCTCAAGTAATAGCTTCCCAAACAAAGAGCTGTCAAATAAGCAAATCCTCCGCGCACTGGATGTTGAAGGCCTGCGTCACCATACGGAGTCCCTTCATCGTGTCAGGCAAGATGAGTTGTTCGAGACAGTGAAATGCTATATCGACAGCGGATTGCCCCTGATCCTAGGCGCTGATGTCTTCGGAGTTAGTGACGACAACACGCTGACGCTAAAAGCGGGACATGCGGTTTCCATCCTAGGCTATAAGATAGGTGTGGCGGAACAGGCCTTATATGTCCACGATGATCGACTTGGCCCATTTGCGCGTGCGCGTATCGCCGCGTTGAGTGATTTCGCCTGTCCGGCCGGTGTGACGCACGAGTGGGGCTTAGTCCTCCAAGAGAAAGACGACGAGGGAAAATGGAAGCAGCCTCATGAGGTCTTAGTTCCCAACTTCCTAATATCTGCTACACATCAGAAAGTGCGACTGCCGCCATCATATGCGCTCAACACCTGTAATACCATCGTCGACGTGTACGAGAAAGAGGTGGTGCGGCTCGGGCTAGAAAGCGGGTCGCGTGATTTCTCCGCCCTCCAAAACCAGCTGTCCTATGAGGTGCGTTTAACGGAGATCTCGGACTTCAAACGATCACTGATGGGCTTCAAGCCAGAGCGCGTGTTCGTCGATACAGACGGTAACGAAATCAATGTTTCTGCCGGCGAACTAGCGGAGCGACAGGCCGAAAAGCTGCGCTTCCTGACCGGTAGCTACGCACGATTTCAATGGATTGCAGACTTCCGATATAAAGCGCGACCCGCCTTCACAATACTCATAGATGCCACGGATATCCCCCAAGGACATGCCGTTTCCGCTGTCCTTATCAGGAACAAGATTGAGGCCGACGCCATTCTAGAACTTCTCAAATACGCTGCTTCCCCAAAGGCGCTGCAAGCGATAGAGGCCGTTAGTCAATCGTTCTTCAGCTCTTTCCTGAGGCGCCTCCGACCTTCCGACGATGGGGTTCTCGACCACCTCAACAGAACATACGGCGAACCGAGAGCGCCGCGTTATCTTAAGGAATCCGAGATTCGCGACGGTCAAATCCTCAACAATGGTTCTGCGGAGCGCTTCTATGAATCGATAGACGAGTCGCTGGAAGCAAAGTTTCCACAGATCAGCTTAGATGATGAAAATTCGTATCTGATATGGACCATCGATCGTAATGGTACGCTGCTGATAGGGGAAGAAATTGATAAGATGGGGCATCCATGTCTTACTGGGTTCAAACCGGCTCGGATAGCGGGCGAGTTGAAGCGGACGTCGTCGGGCTGGATCATCAATTCCAAGTCCGGGCGATACAGCGGCGACTATACGAACACGGCGGAGCTATTGCAAAATGCATTGCGGCGGTTCCAGTCAATTTTCCACGCATCACGAGATCATCTGTCTATCGAGCCGCGGAGATGATGCCGCCGGGGCGCATCGAGACCGAAGACCACGGCCGTTTTTTCTTCTTGCTTTCGGAAAGAGTACGGTGGGCCTTCCGTTTTCATTCCACGCAATACCCTCTAGCTCGGCAGCCCGCAAAAAAGGGCTCTCCACGCGTCAAGACGGCCGTGAACGAAGCGCGGATCCTTCGACCAAGCACAGGGCTTCAGCGAGTTGCTTCCGCCTTCTATGAGAAGCATAGGAATATCACTGACGGTGCGAGATGAAATCCACGCTTGCCGATCTGACCAGATTAGCTACAAAAGGCGTGACTTGACCGAGAAACGGTCGCCTGAATAAGGGCGCTCAACGTCTGCAAAGGCAAAGAGGGTGATGCCGTCTAGTCGACTGCGTCATTGATTTGGCACTGGGCGGATTCGACGTGAAGGATCGTCATACTTCCACTTGATCGGCTTCGGATTTTTGTTGTGCTCGCGGATGTAGTGCATGAGTTTGCGATCCAGATCTTTTACTGAAGTGAAGATGCCGCGGGCGATCACATCACGCTGGATGCGCGAGAACCAGTTTTCGACTTGGTTGAGCCACGACGAGTACGTCGGCGTGAAATGCAGACGAACGTTGCGATGCGCGTTGAGAAAGTCGGTGACCCGCCGCGTCTTGTGGCTGCTGACGGTTTGTGGCGTTCCTAACCGACGTCGTGGCCAGCCAGCCCAAACGCAGAGAAATCCATGTCATCTGCGACAACGCTGTTCGCTGGTGTGGCTCGCCGCCGTTTTGCCCAGCACTTCGCCTGTCGCAGTATTGAACGCCGCGAACAGGCTGAGCGTGCCGTTGCGCTTGTACTCGAAGCCGTGACTCTCGGCGCGCCCCGGCGACAGCGGCAGCATCCGGTCTTTGCGGTCGAGTGCTCGAATCGCGGTCTTCTCGTCCACGCAGAACACCGCTGCGTGCGCCGGCGGGTTCAGGTAAAGCCCGATCACATCGGCCGCTTTGGTCTCAAAGTCCGGGTCGTTGGAGACCATGTGCCGCTCGAGTTGTTGCGGCTTGATGCCGTGCTTGCGCCAAATGCGCTGCACGGCCGAGACCGACACGTCGCCCAGCTCTGCCGCGAGCTTGTAGCTGCTCCAGTGTGTCGAGCCGTCGGCGGGTTTGTGCTTGAGAGTGCGATTGAGCACCCGCGCCTCAAGCTTGGCTGGCGGCTGCTTGGGAGCCCGCCCGGGGTGCCGCGCATACATGCCGGCGAGTCGCTCGCTAAGAAAGCGCCCCGACCAGCGCGCGATGAAACGCGAGTCGCAACCCAGAGTGCGCATGATGCTGTCGCGCGATTCGCCGTCCTCGAGCATCAGGATCAACTTCGCGCGTCGTACGTCCGCCGCACGCACTGTTCGGCTGAGCGCCGCGGACAGCAGTTGGTCGCGTTCGGTCTCGGTCAGATTCATCTTTCCCATGACCTGCATCTAAACATACTCGGGGTGCCAATTCAATGATGCAGGGCAACTAGCGGGCATGAGGCCACGGAAACAGACAGCCAATCGTGTGACCGCCGCTGTTTTTTTCGGTTTTCCGTTTGCTCGCAGAATTCGAGCGCATCGACCTAAGCGAAAGTGCTTGCAAAAACCACGTTCATAGGCATACGTGCATAGGGGCACTGTTTCGCACGCAGTTTCGTTTCTGCTAAAACGCACGCGGTCTGTGGGATTCGGTCCCGCTTTTGACCTGAGCCGACAGCACGGATTGAAGAGGAGTCGACGATGACGCGGGACCAGTCGATTCGGTCGGCGGCACGTAACCGCGCAAGCAGCAACTCGTGCGACTGGTCCCAGACGCCCGCCTGCTGCCAGCGACCCAGGCGGCACCAGCAACTCATACCGCTCCCGTAGCCCATCTCACTCGATAGTCGGTCCAACCGTAGGCCCGTCTGCAAGATGAAGAGGATGCCCGTCAGCACTGCACGATTGTCGAGCGGCTTGCGTCCAGGGTAACGGCGGCGCCGCAGTTTTGGAGCGGCAGCGTCGTCCCCAAGCGACGTTCGTGAAGCCTCATCCGAGTGATGACGACATACGGAACATATGGGGCTTCACACCTACTCTCCTTCGGGTGGGTATTTGACTGCCGCGTCGATCGCTGCGCGCTGAGTCTTGAACCAGCCAAGGTGCGGCCAGCCGTGATAGCGGAACTGACCATCGCGCTCCATCGGCGAGCCGTGCTCCAGCACGAAGTCGAGTCGTTTCTGCTCCTGGTTCAGCTCTAGCCGCACCTTCAGGTAAGCTGTTGTCTCGCGAATGCTTTCCTGCGCTGCCGCGCTCTCTGCCTCTCGGGCCTGTTGCTCCTGCCGCCACTTAGCTTGTTCGGCTTCTCGGGCTTCTCGCTCTTGCTCCATTTCGTCGTTCATCTTGCGCAACGCGTCTTCCATCGCTTGCTTCTTATCTCTCACGGCTTTCGCCCTTGCGCTCAGCTCGTCGAAGTCCCCGTAGTCTATCTCTCTGTACTTTCCGCCCAGCACCGAGTGCGCGTAGATTGCGTACATTTCATGAGCGATGATGCTGGCGTGCTTCGGCTCCATCCCTTCGGCTTCCAGCGCAAGCGCAAATTTGAGCGTGTCCATGTCGGTTACTCACAGGTTTATGCACAAAAACTGTGGATAAGATTGGTCAGTGAAACAGGGCGCGCCATTCCGCGGTCGCTTTGATGAGTATGTTGATGATTATGGGCAGGATCGCGTACATAAACACGAGGAACGCAAGCACGAACAGAGCGACAGGCACGCCGACAATCCATTTGAACCAAACCTCATCCTTCGATTTTCCGCCGTGCTTCTCTCTGTAGACCAACTCGGCCTCGCGTTCGGCTTCCCGCGCTTTGTTCCAGCGCTTGTTGTCCTCGATCATGCGCTGCACGGTCTCGTGAATCTCGTCCACGGTATCGCCTGATCGCTGCATGCGCTCTTCATCGGTCGGCATGGTCGCCCTCCTCGCCGAAGTGGTCGGTTATGGATTCGGAAACGAGTGAAAGAGCGCTTGCCAGTCTCGGGTCGCTCGGATCAGCACACGAATGATGGTCGGGCCAGCCAGATAAAGGATGAACGAACACTCGACGGCAAGCATTGTCCAGAGAATTCGCCAGCTCCGACGATTCTTGCGCTGATACTCTGCTTCCGTACGCTCGCGTTCTGCCTGCCTCTCGCGTTCCCGCTGCTCCCACTTCGCTTCTCGCTCTGCTTCTTGCGCTCTTAATTCAGCCTTGAACTCTTCAGTCGTGGCGCCCATGTCCGAACTCCCGATGCCCCGTTAGCGGTGAAAGATATGCATCGCGATATCCGCAGTTGTCGCGATACTGATGATGATCGCGGCCATGCTCATCCAGCGGTCTTCACGGTCTCGCTTCTGCCGTTCGGCTTCGAGCTTCAGACGTTCGGCTTTAAATCTGTGGCGCTCTGCCCGCATCACTTCCCCAGTTGTTGCGATGTGTTCGGCGGCGTTCATCGTGTGATCAATGTGCGAAGAGCGGCCCCGCCAGTACCACGACCTTAGCCGGGTCGAAGCATCTCGCGGCTCACTCCCGGGTTCCGCCGCTAGGTAAATGGTATCGCAACTGCTGTTTGTGGCGACAGCGGTTTTGCCGAGCAACTGCCGCCAGTAGAATGGTTCAGTGCCCAAGCTAGGGGAGTCATAGTTATGAAGATTCGGCGCCCGACCGATGAAGAAGAGGCCGCTATCCAGCGCGGTATTGCCGCCGACCCGGACAACCCGGAGCGGACCGCCGAAGGCTTCGCGCAACTACGACCTTTTCCCGAAGTGATGAAGGAGAGAGCAATGACTACCGGCTACAAGCAAGACTTCGCGGCGTGGGCGACACATCAGGCCAAACTGCTGCGCGAAAAGCGCTTTCACGAACTGGACCTGGAGAATCTTATCGAAGAGGTGGGCGATATCCCGCACCATATGAGCCGCGAGCTGGAATGGCATATGGAGTCACTTCTGCCGACAATGCTCAGATGGCATTGCTTCGAGGGGTTGCGCAACCAGCAGTGGCAGGAAAAGATTGGCGAGCACCGAACGTGGATCGTGAGCGTGATTGAGGATAGCTCCAGTTTGATCGCGGAAATCCCCGAGCTGATTGAACACTCGTGGCTGAGCGCAACGCTCGATGTCCACAAGTCACTAGGTCTCAACTTCGACCTGATGCCCAAGACCTGTCCGTGGACCGTGGAGCAGATACTGTCGATCGAAGGCTACTATCTACCGGACGAAAAAGGATGGAGGGAACTGCCGTGAACGACGAAGAGATGAACATCGCGCAAGGGCGCATCGAAGTGAAGCTCGTGGGCGACCGGCAACCGCCGCTGACTGGACTCTGCTCCGTTCCGGCCGAAGATGGTTACGTCATCGCGGTGGAGCGCGTGGACGGCGTCATGCCGAACGAGCTGGAAGCGATGCCCTTACCGATCGCGATCGGGATGCGTCGGCAGAAGATGCGCCGGCATCCCAAATAACTCTCATGAATTGGCAATGCGCAACTGACACTTGAAATTCATGCAGGAAGTCGAACGACAGCGAAGCGACGAACTGCAGCCGCACAGTGGAAGCATCGCGAGCGTCGGCTATGGCCGACGACGAGCCCATAAATGAAGGCGCAGCATGGCCGTTTCACTCTGGTACCTGCCATTAGAGCCGCGACTACCCGTCCTTCGGCAGTGGGTCGAGCAGCGCCTGTTGTGTCGGATGGCGCAGCAGGTGGAGTCGGCCCCTCTTGGTCGCCCGGGCGGTGTTGTCAGGGAATCCCGGGCTATCAGGCTTTATCCGAGAAAAACATTATTGCGGTGGTAGCCCATGAATTCGTCTTGCTCTGGTCGAAGAGCTTTCGCAATCGTGTTGTCCAAATGCCATGATGCAAGAAGACCGGATGCCAGCTGCTTCGCCACCAGCAACGTCCCAGTGCTCGAAAAAGAGACAAAGCCGCGGTCAAAAAGGTGATCGACGTGCGGTGACAACAATAATCCGTTGTTGCCATCGAGCTTTTCCTCGTCCGTCGACTTACACCACGGCTTGATATGGCTGGCGCGGAGATGTTGACGTTCTACTACGTCAGTGAGCCGACAGCCTTTTTCCAATAATTCCACACGGGAACGAAAAAGTCCCTGCCCACGACGCGCTTTGATAAGTTGAATCTTCTCTGTTTCAGGGATGTCCATGCGCCTCTTGACCTCCGCTTCTGCCTCGTCGTTGAGAGTCTCAAGGGGAGCGTTCTTCGCATTCTGTTTCAATGAAGCGTATTCGGCGCCAATGAGGACACCCAGCGCTTGGGCCATCGCCTCGGGCAATTCTGTCAGGTACACGCCCTGATTGCCGTTTCCATTAGCCTGCAACGGAGAATAGCGCTGGGGCAACAACGCGCCCAAGATCCCCATGTGGTCTGCGGGCCGGATAGTCTTCTCTAACTCTCGATATTCAACCTCAACAAACCAACCTTCATCCGACCATTGCTTGCCGGCATTTCCAAATTCCGTCGGCTTGGGCGCGGATACGGCGGGCGACGTCACAACTCCGAGTGCTTTTATCCGGGTGTCGCTGAACGACAAAACCAAATCACCGACCTTCACTTGCGTCATCGTGTCGTAAAAATAGTTTTGGCTGCCGTCCTTCTTTTTCTTCGGCGACCATAGGTAACCGCCGCTCACCTCGTGCTTATAGGTCTGGTTTTGATTGACCCACCAATATTTCACGTCCCGCCCCCTTCCTTTTCTCAGTGTGATTCGGCGCGCTTCGAACGCTTGCCGTTCCGAGGGAAGTATAAGTGCGTCGCTGCATGACTTGGCGCGCGGGCGCGCACAATGCAAACGCAGCGGCCACGATAAGCGCATCAGCTCATGAGCTGGCGACGCCGATACGCCGGATCATAGTAAATCTCCTTTACTTCACGTTCGGCCATGTAGATAACCACGTCGACCGTCGTGATGACGGTTTTCAGAATCACGTCGTAGTCCACCGTGCGGCCGACTTCGGAGGCTTTAACAAGCGTCGCGATCCGCGCAAAGGTCGTCGCCGCGTTGTCCGCGTGCGTCGAAAAAATCCCGCCCGGATGCCCCGTGTTCGCTCCCGTCAGATAGTCCCACGCAGCATCGTCGCGCAGCTCAGTGAGAAAAATACGGTCGGGCGACAGCCGCATGGCGGCCGTCAGGCATTCTTTCGCCGATATTCGGCCCTCTTGCTTCCCGTACATCATGTAGCCGACTTCGTGCTGATTATCGGCTTCGACCTCATGTACGTCTTCCAACAACAGTACGCGCTCAGTTGGCGGAACTTCAGCCAGCAGCGTGCGCGTGAGCGTCGATTTGCCCGACCCCGTCTTGCCGGACACGCAGATGTTTTTCTTGCTGCGCACCACTTCTCGCATGAACTCGACCACATCGCCGCGATCGAGCAGACCGAGCAACCTTTCTTCGACTGGATCGAGCTTGAGCATGTCCTCGATCGTGCGGCGCTTCGCGTTGTCGAAGCGCCCTTCGTCGCGCAACTGCTCCAGTCCCTTGCTTACCTGCAGATGCTTTCGAAAACAGATGAGCACGGTGCCTTCGAGCACAGCCGGAGGCCGCACAATCACGCCGCGCGTGCCGTTTGGCAGCTTCACGTCTATGATCGGCGATGGTCCCAGGCCGTTATACGACAGAAGCGTGTTCGTCAGATTGTTGACGTAGGCGGGCGTGATCGCCGGTTCGTCGTGCCGCTCGCGCCCATCAGTTCGGGCGGTGACGACCTGCCCGAACTTGTTGACGCGAACCTCGAACACGTCTGGATCTTCAAGGTAGCGGAGCAACGGAGCCAACGTCATATTGACCGCATGGTCCGAGGCAATGAACGACTGGACTTTATGGAGTGGCATCGGCATTCAACTCATAGACGTTGCTGAAATCGAGGTCTTGCCGCACAAAAATCGCTACGTGATCGCCCTGCTGGTCGTACAGCGTCGGCGGAATGTTGATCGTCGCGGCAAGGGCTTCACGAGCAAGTGAATCAGACGTTTGCGACGTGTTATCGAAATTGATGTTCGTTCCGCCGTTGCTCGCTTTGTTCGCCGCGTACTGGACGCCCGCGTCGCCAAAGTCCGAAATGATCGAAATGAGAATGGCGGGGCCAAACCGTTCCCAAAAGTGTGAATCGACCTGTCCGGGAATCCCAGCGCTGCCAAGCGAGTTCGTGCCGGGGCTGTTGAGGCTGATCGTCGCGCCGTCCGAATTGACGAGCCGAGTCCACAACGCGAACACGCGGGCCTGACCGCCCTTGATGCCGCCGCTCGCTTCGCCGACGACCGTTGCGCCCTTGTCGATCAGCCGGACCTTGTGATTGAACGAATACACGTCCTGGCTTACGTGGCACTTGATCTGTCCCGGCACGGTGGTATCCAGCTCGGTTGCCGTGCCACACTGAATCATCGTGCCAGCGGGCACCGTCAGGCTCGGCTGCTTGAAGGTGCTTGCCATGACGCGGCCGATGCCGACACCGTGCATCCTTGAGGCAAGTGCCACGCTGTCAGCACTGGCGGGTGCGGATTCTGAGCCCGCGCCTTGCGCCGCGACTCGTTGTACCGTACTGCCCGCACCCTGCGGCGTCTCTTGCACGGTCGAGCTGTCAGCATCGAGCCGGCGCTGATAGGCCTTTTCTTCTGGCGTCAGTTCGCGCTTTCCTCCGGCCTGCGCGCGTGTCGGTTGCGGCTGTTGCGGTGCCGCCGCCGCGGCCGCCACCGCCGCCACACTCGCCGGCGTCGGGGGCGATGCAGCACCGTTCGGGTCGGTCGAGAAGTCATACTTAGGCAGCATGTTTGGAACCTGCTGTTTAGCCTGGACTTCAGGGCCGCCGGGTGGGTGCAGCTTCCGGTACATGATCCAGCCGATCAGGCCGATGCCGAGGATGACCATCAGCGCAACGAACGCGCGCATGCCCTGGATTCGGTGACGGGACGCGACGACGCTCGCAAATGAGTCGCGCCCGCCGTCGATCGGTGGGTTTTCGTCGACCAGGTCATCGATGTTCTGTTCGCGCCGGCTCATTGCTCGTTCTCGCTTTTCATGACCCGCCTGAAGCCCGGGACAACCGTACCGCTCGGCGTCGCACCACGCGACGGGTCGAACGCGCCATTGACAATGCCGATCACCTTCTTCTGGCCGTAGCGCACGCGCCACGCCGTGGCGGTCGTTTCGGCGACGATGATGTTGTGGTCTGCGCCTTCCACGTGCGTGTTCACCGTGCTTTCCTTGCCATCGGAACTGATGACAAAAATCTCAGGCAGCTCGGCGTTGGCTGCGAATTTGAAGTATGTGAAGCGGAAGTCATCCCACACGTTGACCGGCGCGATGGACGCCGACGCTGGATCGGCCGACATTTGATAGTCGACGTTAAAGGTTGCATTCGGGTCGGTCCGAGCCATCGCCTGCTTCAACTGCGCTTTGGAGATCGCAGCCCTGGCCTTCGCGGACTCCTCGCTCGGGTACTGATAATTCAGCTCGATCGTCGCCTGTTTCATCGACCACGGGTTATTGATGAACGCCCGCACCGGCTGACCGTCCGCGCCCTGCTTCGTGTAATGGCCGATGAAGTGAAGCAGGATGTTGTACGTGTGTTTGTCAGTCACGATCGTGAGGTTGGTATCGCTCAGATCGGCTGTCGGGCGGACGAAGAAATTGTTGCCGCTATGCGTGAACTGCCATGCCTTGGTGTCGCCAAAGGCGTGCGTGACGTACTTTTCATCCTTGCTGACCGTGATATGAATCTGGATGCCGAGCACAGCATTCAGTTCGACCGTATCGAGCGGGTTGTAGATTACTGACTTGATGCGATAGTCGTAGGGTGAGTTCTTCTTTGGCGACACGGCCGTGGCCGGCGACGACGCGAACACCACAGCAGCCGCCAGTGCTGCAAGTCCAATGGGTGCGAGAAGTTGGATGGGTCGGATGGGTCCGATAGGTCCAAAGGCTCGGAAGGGTCTCATGCGCTTCATGGTCAGCCCCCTACCCTGCCCACGTTCGCCGGACTTTCCGGGTTGGGCCTAAAACTGGTGACCTGGAAGCCAGCCGGGTTGATAAACCGCTCGGCAGCGTTCATTGGGCGGCGCACGTAGTCATAGGCGAGCGTGGCAATCCAATACTGCGGTGGATCGGCATTCGGCCGGTCGCGATAGCGCTTCGTGGTCGTGTAGCGAACCGTTGCGACGCGGTGCTTGGTATCGACAATGACCGAATTGATATGCACCGAGGTACTTTCCGAGTCGCCAAGCACCTTGTCCTTCGGCTTTGCGCCGCGATACTGCTGTAAGTAGTCGTCGGCCACCTGCCCCGCCGCAGTCAGGCGCAGAAAATCATAATCCGTCTGTCCCGCATTGAAGTCGTAGGCTTCGCGGTGGATGACGAACTGCGACACCCAATACTGGTCCGTCGCTTCGTCCATGCCCATGCTCTGCGTGACGATCGACACTTGCGATAGTTCGCCGGTGGACTTGTTGAGCGTGAGCAGGTATTGCGGCAAGGGTTGTGCGTAACGCAACATCGTGCCGCCCGCGACGCCCCACGCGAGTAGCGCAAATGCCGCAAAGCCCGCGGCGACTTGCCACGCACGCTTGCGCGACAGCAAGACCTCATCGAGCAAATCGATTTCGGCGCTGCCGCGCTCCTTTCGGTAGACGTCCATTTCAGCCCGCGTGACGGCTTTGCGCTCGGCCCGCGCGATGTTCTGCGGATCGCTTTTCACTTCGCATCCCCAGCCTTCCATTGCTGGACGGGCGTTTTCAATGGAAGGACCGCTTTGCCGACAAGCTCGCTTGGCAGGGTCTTGTTCACCGGACTCATGCGGCTCATGTCCGGCTCCGGCGGAGGCTTGGGCGTGCTCGTGCATCCGCCAAGCGCGAGCACCGTGCAACAAGCCATTGCAAAAGGGAATCTCATGCTCGCGACCCTCTCAGGTTTGATCACGCAAAACCATGGTACGTCCTTGAAACCGCGCTTTCAATGACTAATGTTCGACGACGTTAGTCACGTGGAGCGGCGCGAGCCTCGTGCAAGACCGTTTGTAGGTGCCTGCGCGGCCTGCCCGGAAGATGCTGAGTTGGCTGCTGACCCGGCTGACCCTGCTGACCCGGCCGATCTCGCCGACCCCGCTGAGCCCGCGGACCCCGCTGCATTGGCGGCACCGCGCGAACCAGCGCCGCCGGATTGACCGGCGTTGCCCCCGCCGCTGCCTTTGTCGGCGCCACCACTGTTGCTGCTTCCACCGCCCCGGTTTTGCCGCATGTGCCGGAAGATATCGGCTGACACGCCCTGCCCCCAGGACGAAGCCATATGCGGGATTTCCTTCAGCACGAACCAGGTAATGACGAGCACCAATACGCAGGTGACGATGGAGACCATGACCGGCGAGGTTGGGTTGTCCACAGCTGCTGCCCCAACTGCGGCCTTGAAGAAGTACAACAACAAGCCGAATACGGCGGAAAACAGCACGGTTACTAAGCCGTAGTTGATGACCGACCCCATCCACCGGGTGAAGAGTGACTTCGTGCTTTCGAACACCAACAAGAAGATGAAGATCGGGCCAAAGCAAACGGTTATGCCGAGCATGACCTTTGACATCAGGATCAAGCCTGCGCCGATGCCGCACATGATCGCCGTAACGAAGAGAACTGTGATCCCGAGGACAAGGCTCGCGAGATGCGGGCCGCTTAATACGCCCGCGTGCTCGAACGCCTTTTTTGCTACGGTCAGCCCGTTGTCCATCGCCTGATCGATCGAGTTGGAGATCGTCGATTGCGCATTTGCGCCGGACTGCCCGTTGACGATAAACACTGAAGCCAACTCGTCGGGAATGTGCATCGCCGTGTTGGCGAGTGTCGTCTGATACCACCCGCCTGCGCTCGCTATGCTGACGATGATGGCGTATCTCACGAACCGATTGACGAGCGAGCTGAGCGGCTCGCCATTCGGTCGGCCCATGAGAAATAACCCCTCGATCATTAGCGCCATCGTCAGACCCAGCGCGACCATCGGCGCGACAAAGCTCACGACATTCGACAGATTCGTTGCCACGAACTCAGATACGACGGTGTCCATGTACGTGAAAATCTGCGACGTTGCGTTGTAGGTCGCCATAAGGAATAGACCTATTTTCCAAACGCAAAAACCTGCGCTTCTGCGTCCAAGGCGTTTTGACAGTCCGGTGTTACCTTCTGTGCCGCGTCGTTATTGCACTCAGACACACGAGCTAGGCGCTCCTTATCATGTTGTAGGTACCAATCCTTAGTTTGCGCTGGATGGTCAGCATCCTTCCCACAAGCGGAAAGGATCGAGAGCGATAAGAGCATTAAGGCTGCTTTTTGCATGGGTGACAGGTCCAGTAGTGAGCTTAGGGAGTGATTGTCGGAGCTGTGTTGTCGTCCGTGGCTGTGCCGATGCCATAGCGGCGCACCGCTTGGATTTGCTGCTGTTGCAGAATCTTGTCCTGTGATTGCTGAAGCGACGCCATGAGGTTGAGCTTGGTCTGTTCGGCTTCGATGGCGCCGCGCGCCGTCGAAATACGCGCCTGTAGGTCCGCAATCTCTTTGGGCGTGCTGGTCGCGTCGATTTGGCTCGTCAGCGACTGAATGGTGTTGAGCTCGGCCATTTCATTGTTGTAGGCTTGCTCGCCCATCGCCCGATCGGTCGCGCCCTTCGCTTCGATCTGGCTGTTGGCATAGTCGAGCGCCTCGCCGCGACCCATCCCGTCGATCTTCGACTTGATGGCGTTGACGATTTGCGTGGTGCGCGTGTTGTAGCCGGAGCTGCCGCCGTTGAGCACGTCGCCGTACACTTGCGACCAGTTCGATGGCAGATTGGTGCGCAGCATCGAGGCGTCGCGGGGAATCAGGCCGCCAATGCCGGTGCTGCCCGTGAGTGATCGATATTGAGCTTCTTGCGTCTGAAGTTGGTTTTTCAAGGTCGTGAGCTGTTGGCTCAGCGTCGTCACCTGCTGAACCCATTGGACTTGACCGAGAGGATCGGTGACCACCACCTGGGCACGACTCCCAAGGGGCGAAAGCGGCACGAGCACCACAGCAAGCGCGACAGAAACGGCAACGCGTGATTTCTGCATGGTGTGGCTCCTGTCTCCTGGTTATGCCTTGCGGCGAACAGCATCGAAGTACGCGGGCATCCACTTATCGGGGTCGTCCGTCCCAAGACGCCGCATCACGCTGTCCAACCGCTCGGCGTTGTCGGGCGTGCCGGAAAGGATGGCGATCTCGTCGTCCATGCCCGTCAGGTCCATCACTGCAAGAGCCGATTGATTACCCTGTTTGACGACGAACTGGCGGCTGTCTTCCGGAATCGACAGCATCGCGTCCAACTCGGCCTGGGTGAGCTTGAGATAGTCGAGGTAATCGGCGGGCGTGGCTTCCGGGTTGTAGAGCATGACTTTGGTCACGCACGCCTGCACAATCGTTTTGCCGATCGTGCTATCAAGCGCATCATTGGCTTCCTGCGTCGCGAAAACGTAGATGCAGTCCTTCTTCCGGTCGGTTTTCAGGCCGCGCTTCACTTCGAGGGTTATGGTCGGGTCGTCCAGGTATTGGGCGAACTCGTCAAACGTTTGGATGACGCGCCGCTTGCCGTCGATGGACGAACGCACGCGATACAGCAGATACATGAGTAGCGGCGTACGCGCGATCGGCGCCTTTTGACCTGGACCGACGATAAAGTCCGTCAGATCGAATCCGAACACGTCGCGCTGACTCAGATCGAGTTCATCGGAATCATTGTCGAACAGCCAGCCGTGCTCGCCACCCCGGCACCACGGCTCCAGCAGCGATGCGAGCGATGGACGCTCGCCGGCGCCCACCTGATACGGACGCGGAACGTTCTGCACGATCGCCGTGAAGGTCCGCGTCTCAATCTGCTTGAAGAGCGACTCCTCACCCATGACCGCCTCGACGGCATCGTTGGTCTGCTTGACTTCGTCATGAGTGAGCGGGCCTTCGAGTGACGTCTCGGCACAGATCCGCACCAGGCGCTTCACCATTCGGATGTTCGCTGTCGTCGGCGCGAGCTGCGCGGGTTGCCAGCCAGTCGGCTCGCCGTCGCGCAACACCGTGTACAAGCCACCGAGCGCAGCGACAAGCGGATACATGCCAAGCCCCACGTCATAGATGAACTGGCGAGGCCTGAACTTGGTAGAAAAGGAGATCAAGGCGTTGAGCAGCGTCGTCTTGCCGGAGCCCGTCTTGCCGAGCAAGATCGCGTGCCCAGGCGGGCGGTGGCCGAGCGAGTTGTCATTGATCGGCGACGAATGCCAGTTGAAAAACAACGGCGTGCCCGTGACGGTCTTGAGCAGCGCGACAGCGGGCCCCCACGGGTTGCCATCGGGCTTGCCGACCATAAAATTATGGAACGGCGCGAACGACAGATAGTTCATGCTGTTGATCGGCACCGGACGGGGTGCCAGCGCATGGTTTCCCGGCAGACGCGACCACCATGCCGCGTCTGAGGCGAGGCCGACCGATCCAGCCACCACCGAGCACGCGTTCAGCATCACGCGCGCCGCTCGCGCACGACGCTGTGCTTGCTTTGGCGTATCCGCCGTGACGTGCAGGCAACCGTAGTACAGGCCCATCGTGACGCGACGCGAAACCACGTCATCCGCTGCATCGGCCATCTGCGCAATTTGCGAACGGCTTTTGTCCTGCGTTTCGAGCATCGCCTTTTCCTGATTGGACAGGAACACGCCGGCGGCCATGCTCGACATGCAGCAATACTGCTGCGACAGCACGAACTCGAACTCCGCTTCCATCAGAATGTTGAGCTGGCCGGGTTCGGTTGTTTCCGGGAAGTCCACCACCTCGACGCCGGCGATGTACTTGTCCGCATCGATGCGGCGACTCTGCATCACATCGCCAAAAAGCGAGCTGACGGTGCGGTTGTACAACATGCTTTCGCGCGCTCGATCGCGCGTGACCGGCACGGGTTGCCACTCGTCGTTGGCCAGGAAGCTCACGAACTCGAGCGCGCTCGAAAAAGCGAACTGGCGACCGGGCGGCACGGCGCGCCGTGCACGCGCAGGACCCGCGCTATCCGCAGTATCGGTGTCGGCAGCGGTGTCGGCAGCGGCGTTAGCGTCCGCCAGAATGTCGTCGAGGTCCGGCTCGTCGTCAGATTCCTCGGTTTCAGTTGCAGCGATACGGTTGCCACGCTCATCGCGGTAGTACACACCAAGTGTTTCGATGCCGTAGGCGCGCATCGAGCCGGTAACTTGCGATGCGATATCTTCGAGGCTCGCAATGGCTTCGGCCTGGAGGTCCAGGAGATCCTCTCGCGACGGGCGCTCGAAGCGCGCGAGGAATTTCTGCGTAAAGTCGCCGACCGGGTTGTACACAACACTCAGATACCAGTCGTTGGTCATCAAAGGCACATCTTCAAAGCGCTTGCGATACTTGCGGTCGAGCTCGCGAGCGAATGTCGATGCGAATTCGCTTACCGGGTAGCGGTCGGTCTGATGATGGTGCAAGTGCACCCAAAATTTGACGTGCTCGTTGCCCACCGTCTTGAACAGTTGATTCAAATCGCGACGCCAGTTGATGTGTTCCCAGTCCGAGGCGCTCTCGTGCGAGCGGCCGCGAACGCGGAAGGTTATCAAGTATTCGTTAGTGACCGTGCTCACGATGTGGTCAGTGACGTGGTAGGAGTACGGCAAGAACTTCACCGCCGATGGCTCTTTCCGGTAGCCCGTGTCGGCCGTCGCGTGGCGAACGGAAATAGCCATTATTTCTTCACCTGGTAGTTCACCGTGGAATGGCTTGAACCGCCCCACCGCTTGGTGAATGGCGAGTCGATGCGATTCACCACTTTTGTTCTGAACGCGAGGCCAATAATTCGGAACATGCGATCGTCGTGCTTGGTGATGCAGAAGCAGACAAACCACAGCAAGACGAACAGCAGGAACGTCCAGAAGTGAATCAGCATGAACAGCGCGCCGCACACCATGAAGATGAGCAGAAACGGGGTACGCGGTATGCCCGCATACGTAGGCAAGCGCGTCGCGCCTTTGAAGAGAGGAAATTCTCCTGCTTTCATGGTCGCACCTCTCAGAGAATCGACCTGGGAGCCCGCCTGAGACCAGCCTTGTTATCGCTTTCCAATCGGTGGCCCAACGATTGCCCAACCGGTGGCCAGTCGGTGTGCCGGCGGCCGGCTAGGCGATACCGAACAGGCCGACGAGGTACGAGGCCGAACCGACAACAATGAGGCCCACCACGCAGCGCACTGCGAAATCCGCGCGAACCAAGTGTGCAATCCAACCGAGAGCGCAGGCGATGATGAGGAGCGCCGCACCGATCGGAATCCACTCCATCATCCAGGCCTGCAATGAGGCCATGGACGATGAGCCGGTATCAATGCCAGCCGCAAATGCGTTCGACGAGGCGAGGAAGGTAAGGACGAAGGCCCCTGTCACCAGCAGGGCTCGATTGAGGGTCGCGGCGAGGCTAGCGACCGGACGGGCAATGGTGCGAACTGTTGCGACGTTCATCAAGGCTCTCCGGGTTTGGGATTCCAATCCGACAGCAACAACGAACAGCTTTCAACTCCGCATTTCTCGCGAAGCCATTCAATCAACAATCTCAGGTCGGCCCAGTAGCGCACCTCTTCGGTTGCCTGTACGCGGATCGAACACACGACAACGTTTGCGCGGTCGTCGCCGATTTCAAAGAGCGGAAACCACTGCTTGATCGCGACTCGTTGAATCGAAACCGCCTGTACGCGACCGCGTTTAGCTTCGTCCTCCAGCTGTCGCTGAGGGATCAAGAAAATCTGCATTCGTCATGGCTCCGGCTTCTCCGAGCCGAATGCACCGGGGTCGCCGTGAGCGAACGCGCCTTGACTTTCGTCGTCCCTGTCAGCGGTCGCGGCGACGGCTTTGATCAGCCGCTTGCCGCCTGATTTGTCGCTGCTGATCGCAGCGGCAGACATGGGTTGCGCTCCACTCACCGCCCTCGCGTCACTCGACAAGGCAGGGATTTGTAGAACTCGCGCCTGCGCGACAACGGCCTTCACATAGCCGTTCGACAACCCACGCGTTTGCGAACCCGTGTTGTAGCAGGAAAGGGCGTGCAACAGGGCTTTTTGCCCTTCCCCATGATCTTTTACCGCCCGGACGTAGCAGGCCGTCAGCACGGTTGTCGCCGCCCGCAGATTCGTGCAGGGGTCAAGCAACTGTCGGCCAGTCAATCCGAGTGCTGCAATGTTGGCTGAGTTCACTTGGCCCAAGCCGACGTCGAAGTTCATGCCCTTCGCCTGCAGCCAATCGATGGTGGCTGCTGCCTCGTCAGCATCAACAGGCTGCCGAGGCAGGCGATAATTGCCGTTGACGTTGATGGCGAATTGCCGGTTGGTCGATTCATGGGCCACGATCGAGCCCATCGTCACTGGATGAACGTTCGGATAGCACGCGTTCGCGAGCGCCGCAATCTCTGCCGGCATGACTGCCGCGGCGATCGCTGGCGCACCCGTCAGGGACGCCGCAAGCAGGATCGAGCAAACGAGCAAGCTTCGCATCGTTAATCCTTGAAATTGCATCTATAACGATTAATGCTTATGATAGACAAAAAACGAGCGGTGTCAACGCAGGGCGCGAAAAAGCCCGGGCAGCAGAAAAAAACAGTGCGGGCGGTGAATCAGGTTCAATTCGTCCCGCAGGCGGAAAAGCCCCCTAAGGGAGAACCGCGCTATCGTGATCCGGCTAATCCGTTCAACACCTGGAGCGGTCGCGGCAAGCGGCCGGACTGGTTAAGAGCCTATTTGGAACAAGGTGCGCAGCTCTCGGACTTCGTAATCTGAAAGGAGGTTGAGCAATGGGTAAAGTCGTTCCCCTTTCAGCCGGACGAAAACGCGGTCCTCAAGCTTCGGGGTCGGCGGCTCAGGAGGCGGCCGCACGACAGGGCACGCCCGTCTCTCGGCGCGTGGCGCGCGCAATGAAGAACGTCGCGCTGGTTTCGGTGCGCGCGTTGTGGAATGGATTGGTGGACCTACTGCTGTCCCTGCTGCTCGTTCTCGCACGGCCCGCGAGATTGGTATTCAAGCTCGGCATCATCGGACTTCTTCTCGTCTTGGTGATGGAAGGGATGAACCACTGGCGCGACCGGCATCTCTCGATGATTGCAGGTGGCACAATC
The DNA here is from genome assembly GCF_001544515.1 of Caballeronia terrestris. Classification (GTDB taxonomy): domain Bacteria; phylum Pseudomonadota; class Gammaproteobacteria; order Burkholderiales; family Burkholderiaceae; genus Caballeronia; species Caballeronia terrestris. The sequence continues at coordinate 4,116 of NZ_FCOL02000045.1, read as the reverse complement.
ATCATATTGATACTGGCGCTGGGATTTTACGAGAGCTTGATAAATTGTCTTACGATTCGACGGAATAAATACTGGTAGGGACGATATGACCCGTTATTTAACTGTAAATATTGCGGCGTTGGTTGCCCTATGTGCGCCTTTTGCAGCACTTGCAAAAGATCCATGCCAGTCGTTGATTTGCATGGCAGGCAAGGTTCAAGGCGGCATTCATGGCAACGGCAACAGTCAGGACGGCTGCTCGCAAGGCATCGGCGACTTCTTATCGATCATTGAAACGCACAACGGCCATATGGATCTGACCGCGACACCGAAGGCGCGCCGGGACTATCTGAATTCCTGCCCTGGCGCGGCCGCCGACGCGTCAGCAGTCGACTCAGTTATTTCGAAGTTTGGAAATTCGACTTTGTGAGCGTCTAGCCGTCTAGCTCTAGCGGCCGCCTCCGAATAAGTAGGCTTCCCACTTGATCGCGCCGATTGGCGGAGTTGAGTGTTTGAATAAGTCGATCTCGCACTACTCGTAGCAGGCGGCGAGCTTTGTGTAGAGAAGGGTCGATGGCACGGGACGGCCCCACCTTGCCACCCTCGCTCAACATCAACCGACCGCAAGCGCAAACTGATGCGCGGGCCGCTCGTGCGCTTCGGCCAAGAGAATCGTTGGAGTGCTGAGCGAGGCCCGCGGGCAACCCGTCATGATCCGTTCCATCCATCCGGACGGCCGCGAACGTCGAACCGCGGTGAAATAGGTCAACCTTGAACGGCTTGACGGCGAGCTCTTGTGATCCAGTCCCGCGACGCATGCGCGTCCAGCTGCGGCGAGCCGCGACCTACGCTTTGTTGACGGAGTCTTTGAACGCCTTACCGGCAGTGAACTTCACCGTTTTCGCGGCGGCGATCTGCAGCGTCTCGCCCGTTTGTGGATTGCGTCCGGCGCGGGCCGCACGCTTGCCGGTGCCAAAGGTTCCAAATCCGATCAACTGAACCGTCTCGTCGTTGACGACGGTCTCGGTCACGGTCTGGATCACCGCGTCGACCAGTTCCTGGGCCGCGAGCTTGCCGACGCCCGCTTCGGCGGCGACCGTATCGATCAATTCCTGCTTGTTCATGCGGGTTTCTCCTCTTCCTCTAATAAGCGATCGAGCACGTCGCAAAGGGCAAGATGTTACCTGAGCCAGCGTGCGCAAGCATTGCGCCCTTCTTAGGCCGCCCCGCTCCGGCTTCCTCTCACCGCTTTGACTGCCGTGCTGCTCGGCGTGCGCTGTGCAGCGGTGAGCCCGGTGCCTTCGACGCGGCTTGCGGCGGCTTGACTGCGCCTCCCGCAGCGCATTAAGTTCGTCGCGCCGGCGTGCTGTACGCGGTTTCAAGCGCAGGGATCTTGCCCTGCAGCACGCCGCTCCAGTGCGAGCATGGCCGAGTTGCTGCAGCGTCTCAAGAAAAGGCGGTGGGCGAGGTCGCGGCCATTTGGCCGTGTCGGTGAGCGCCTTTTCCGTTGCAGTCGGGAGGGCTACGAGGCGGTTCTGATCCATCTCTCCGACTTGCGGCGTCGCCGCTGGCGCCGCGGCAGCCCTACCGGGAACGCGCGTGAAGCGGAGCCCCCCGGGTGCGACTGGCAGACCCGGTGATCATCGCGGCGTTCGCGCAGGTAGGCGAAGCGGAATTGAAGACGGTGTGGAAACCGGACCGCGTCGATGAGAAGAACCGCATTAAAGGCAGCCGCGACCACGTGCCACCCACACAACGGAACTAAGCGATCTTATTCGTTCGATCGGTCCACGATCGGTCCCAGATTCGAGCGGATGCGCGCAAGGAGCGCGATCAACTGCTCGCTTTCCTCCGCACTGAATCCAGCGAGCGCCTCTAAAGCGATCTTGTCGCCGACACGCCTTGCCTTGTCCAAAGCCTTGTGCGCCTTCGCGGTCATGCGCACCTGCCGCACGCGCCGGTCATCCTCGTTCTGAAACCGCTCTATCCAGCCGCCCTCTTCCATGCGGTCGAGCAGCCGCCCGGCCGAGATCGGCGCGACCTCCAGCAGGTCCGCGAGTCGCGCCTGATTCACTTCGCCGTAGTGCGACAGGTAAGCAAGCGCGCGGCACTGCGCGCGCGTGAGATCCAGAGACGACTTCGCGAGATCGTCGAACCGCTTGCCGCACAGACGGCCGACGTCGGACACGAGGAAGCCGAAACGTTTGTCGAGTGATGTTTGCATCGCGTGATTATAGAAAGCCCGCGCTGTAAGCGCCGCTATCGGCACTATAATAAGCATGCTTATCATCTACCCGGCGAATCACTTTCACATGTCTTCCGAAGCCGTTACGGCGAAGAGCGCCGCGCCGCTGAACCGGCCCATGCTCACCGTCTCGATCATGCTCGCGACGCTGATCCAGACCCTCGACAGCACCATCGCCAACGTTGCGCTTCCGCACATGCAGGGGACGCTCTCGGCATCGCAGGACGAGATCACGTGGGTGCTGACTTCCTACATCGTCGCGGCCGCGATCGCGACGCCGCTCACCGGCTGGCTCTCCGACCGCCTGAGCGTCAAACGCCTGCTCGCGTTATCGATTGCCGGATTCACGGTGGCGTCGGCGTTTTGCGGGCTTTCAGAGACGCTCGGGCAGATCGTTGGCTCGCGACTTTTGCAAGGCATCTTCGGGGCATCGCTCGTGCCGCTCTCGCAATCGATCCTGCTCGATATCAATCCGCGCGAAAAGCAGGGCCAGGCGATGGCCGTGTGGGGCATGGGCGTGATGGTCGGGCCGATCCTCGGACCGACGCTCGGTGGCTGGCTCACCGACAGCTACAACTGGCGCTGGGTGTTCTTCATCAACGTGCCCATCGGCGCGTTCGCGCTCTTCGGTGTGTTGACGTTCCTGCCCGCGACGGAGCCAAAGCACGGCGTAAAGTTCGACGGGTTCGGCTTCGCCACCTTGAGTCTCGCGATCGGCGCGTTCCAGGCGATGCTCGATCGCGGCGAACAACTCGACTGGTTCGGCTCGCTCGAGATCCGCATCGAGGCGCTGCTTGCCGCGATCAGCTTCGCGCTATTTCTTGCGCATACCGCGACGGCCGGCGCGAAATCGTTCTTCCGCTACGAATTGCTGAAGGATCGCAACTTCGCGACCGGCGTGTGCTTCATTTTCATCATCGGCGCGGTCATGTACGCGACCCGCGCGCTATTGCCGCCGATGCTGCAGAACCTGATGAACTACCCCGTCGCGACCACCGGCCTCGTCACGGCGCCGAGCGGCGCGGGCACGATGATCGCAATGATGTTCGCCGGACGGCTGCTCAAGCGCTTCGACGCGCGGCTGATGCTGCTCGCGGGCTTTCTGATCTCGGCGCTCGCGCTGTGGCAGATGATGCACTACACGATCGTGCTGTCGGCATCTGACATCGTCTGGCTCGGCGTGGTCCAAGGCTTCGGCCTTGGGCTCGTTTTCGTGCCGCTCTCCGCGCTCTCTTTCTCGACGCTCGCGCCCGAACTGCGCGCCGACGGCACCGCGATCTACAGCCTAATGCGTAATATCGGCAGCAGTATCGGCATCTCGATCGTGCAGACGCTGATGACGCGCAACACTCAGGTTGCCCACGCCGATCTCGCGGCCAACGTGAACGTCTTCAATCCTGCAATGCAGCCGATGCTCGCCACCGGCTCGACTTACGACCTGGCGGTGCTCAACCAGTCGATCAACCAGCAGGCCGCGATGATCGCATACCTGAACGACTTCAAGCTCATGTTCATCGCGACGCTGCTGGTCGTGCCGCTCGTCCTGCTGATCCGCCCAGCGCAGAAGGTGCCGGACGAGAATCTCGTTCATGCCGCGATGGACTGAGTTGGGACCCCATGAGAGGCAGGCGCAGAGAACGCATGGCGCCACTTGGCCAGGTTCCAAGGTGTCGAACGACAACGATCGCTGTAAGCCGACACGTGCGAAGCTACTGGCGCTCACGGCGGTTGTCAACGTAGTTTATATGAACGCCCCCGATGCGCCAGGTCTTCTTGTGCTCTGATTTGACAGGATAGGTTGCAGCTTTATATCCGGCCTGTTTGCAGCCTCATACGCTGCGGGCCCCGATGAAATCCGCTGACTCGCTCCTCATTTGTCGCACGAGCTTGAC
>NZ_FCOL02000044.1 GCF_001544515.1 Caballeronia terrestris | reverse complement strand
CATTTACATAGACCCATCCGATGACCGACACCTTGGTTTCTCCCCGCAGATCCACGCGGCGCGAACGGCGCGAGCGTGAACGTGTTGAGCGGCGCTCGGCGTCGCTGCCGGTTCCGGTTCCCGTCGAGGCGCACTCCGTCATCTGGCCGATGCTGCTGCTGTTCGCATCGGGCGCAGCGGCGCTGATCTATCAGGTGCTTTGGATCAAGCAGTTGGCGCTTGTCGTCGGCGTCGATGTGCAGGCGGTGACGACAGGCGTCAGCGCGTTTTTTGCGGGGCTGGCATTGGGCGGATGGGTTTTCGGTCGAATCGCGGATCGGAGCCGTCAGCCGCTGCGGCTTTATTCGGTTTTGGAGGTCTTGGCGCTCGTGTCGGCGATTTGCGGAACGTTCGCGCTCGCGCATGCGGCGGCGCCGTTCGCGGTGCTTCAAGGTCATGTAGGTGCGCTCGCCTGGGTGCTGCCGTTTGCGCTCGTCGGGCTGCCAGCAGTGGCGATGGGCGGAACGCTGCCTGTGCTGCTGCGCGCGGTCGAGCCGAAGGCGGGCGGTATCGGCGGGGCCGGCGGACGGCTTTACGCGGCGAACACGGCTGGGGCGATAGCGGGTGCAACCCTGCCGACGTTCGTGCTGATTCCGTGGCTCGGCGTGCAAGGGAGCGCATTTGCTGCGGCTGTGTTGAACGCGATCGCGGCGGGGGTTGCGGTGCTGCTGGCGCGTGGGAGGGCGGATGTGGGGCGTGGCGGTGAAGCTGGCTCCGGCGCTTCCGGCGACCATGCGATTTCGGCTGCTGCGCGCTCCGACGAAAGCAGCGCCAGCACGCCCCTCCTCCCCATCACCCTCTACGCGATCGCCGGCGGCATCGCGCTCGGCTACGAAGTCATCTGGTCGCAGGCGATCGTCCAGTTCATCAGCACGCGCAGCTTCGCGTTCTCGATCGTCCTCGCGACATATCTCTGCGGCCTCGTGCTCGGCAGCGCGGCGGTATCGCGACGGGTCGATCGCGTGCGCGATCCGTGGGGCGCGTTCGCGCTGTTGATCGCATCGGCGGGGCTGGCGGCGATGCTCGCGATCGCTTTCCTCGGTGGCTGGCTCATTTCGTGGCAAAGCTACGTCTCGAGCGCGGTGCTGTCAGCAACCGGCAACCTCCTCGCTTCGATGTGCGCGAGCTTCGCCGTCGCAGCGCTCTGCATCGTCTTCGTGCCGACGCTGCTCCTCGGCGCCGCGTTCCCTTTCGCGTTGCGCCTGACCGTCGATCACCGGCGCGTCGGGCGCGACGTCGGCGCGCTCGTCGCGATGAACACGGCGGGCGGCATCGCCGGGACGCTGCTCGCGGGCTTCGTCCTCGTGCCTTGGCTCGGGCTCGTGCATTCGCTCGCGGCGCTCGCGGTCGCGGCATGCGCGGTCGGTCTCGTCGCCGTGCTGTGCGGCCCCGGCACGCGACGCGCGTCGCGTTTCGCCGTCGGCGCGCTGGCCGTGTTTGCGGCGTGCGCGGCGGTCTTCACGCCATCCGACCGGCTCGCGGCGCTCCTGTCCGCAGCGCGCGGCGGGACGCTCGTCCACTACGAGGAGAGCGCGGGCGGCACGGTCGCGGTGGTCGAGCAGACGTCCGGCACGCATCGCTTCAAGCGTCTCTATATCCAGGGCGTGTCCAATTCCGGCGACACGATGACGTCGCTGCGCTACATGCGCCTGCAGGCGCTCCTGCCGCTGATCATCCACCGCGACGCGCCGCGTTCCGCGCTCGTGATCGGCCTCGGCACGGGCATCACGGGCGGCGCGCTGCTGACGTATCCGGGGCTCGACAGGCGCGTCGTCGCGGAATTGCTGCCAGCGGTCGCGCGCGCGGCGCCGCAGTTCAGTGGCAACTACGGCATGAGCACCGATCCGCGCATCGACGTGCGCCTGCGCGACGGCCGCCGCGAGTTGCTGCAAAGCGCTGAACGCTATGACCTGATCACGCTGGAGCCGCCGCCGCCATCGGCTGCGGGCGTTGTGAATCTTTATTCGACCGATTTCTACCGGCTCGCCGCCGCGCGCCTGCAACCGGACGGGATCGTCGCGCAGTGGCTGCCGCTGCCGACGCAAAACGAGAACGACACGCGCGCGCTGATCCAGAGCTTCATCCAGGTGTTTCCGCATGCGTCGCTCTGGACGACAGAGCTGCACGAAATGATGCTCGTCGGATCGATGACGCCGATCGGGTTCGACGTTTCGCGTATCAGCGCGCGCTTTGCGCAGCCGGCGGTGTCGAAGGCGCTGGAGGAAGTGGGCGTCGCGTCGCCGGCTGCGCTCATGGCGACGTGGGTGACGGATCGCGCGGGGCTCGCGTACTACGTCGCCGATACGCCGCCCGTCACCGATGACGCCCCGCGCATCGAATATGCGCCGTGGGTCCGGCGCGCGGAGTTCCCCGCAGTGCTCGCGCGCTTGATGGCGCTGCAGGCGGAGCCTCCGCTCACCGGCGGAGACGATGCGTTTCGCGCCGCCATGCAACGCGAGCGCGAGACGCTGCGCACGTTTTACGGCGCCGGGCTGGCGGCGTACCGTGGCGATCGAGAAGCCTGGGCGCGCGCCGTGCAGCGCGTCATGAGCACGGACGGAGCCAACCCGTACTATCGATGGTTTGTCGGCGAGGCTCGGTGATAAGCATCGGCGAGGTCCAGCGCGAGCCGCTTGCGACGCGCTTCGTCCGTTGCGAGCGCTGAATCGATTGCATCGCAGATTTCATCGATAGCCACGGCGGCTGGCATATCGGCGGCGTCCCAAGTCGCCGCAAACGCCGTCTGCTTCGTCATGCTCGATAAAGCGCGCGCAGGATGGCGCAGATTCACACGCGGCAAGCCGAACGCCATCGCGACGATCCGCCCGTGCAGGCTTCCGCCCAGATAGGCGCGACCATGCGCGATCAGCGCGCAGATGTCCCACAGATTCAGCGAACGGAAAATCGTGACCGGAAGCGTGCGCATGCGCGCCGCCGTGCGCTCGTAGCAGGACGCGTCGTCGTGCCACGGCGCCGCGCCCGCGCGAAAGAACACGACGCCGAGAGCGGTCCGGCGCGCCGTGCGATCGAGTTGCGAGGCGATGCGGGCGAGGGTGTCGTCGTCGGCGAAATCGGCGCTGAATTGCACGGCGAGGTAGCCGTCCGGAAACGATCGCAGAACCTGCCGCACGGCGCCTTCGCGCGCCCGCTCGCGAATCCGCTCGCCGAACAGTTCCGCCACCATCACGGCGGAATCGGGGACGAGACGCGCCTTCACGCCCCACCCTTCGAGCAGCGCTTGCGTGTGCCGGTCGCGCACGCTGAGGTCATCGGCTGCGGCGAGCTTGGCTAAAACCTCCGCGCGCATCGGGTCGTCGCGGCTATCGAGGTCCACGCCGCCCACCGCGTCGTAGACCACGCGCATCGCGCCCGGAAACATCTCGCGCGACGCCAGATACGGCGCCAGCGCGTCCGTGCCCAACGCCGCCCGCGCCCACGCGATGCGCTCTCGCGGCCGCGCATCGAACCGCGCGATCGCTTTTTGCGCGTCGGTATCGGACAGCGTCATCACCGCAGCCTCATAGACATCGCACGTCAGCAGTTCGCCGCCGACGTGAACGAGGCTCACCGCGCTATCACGCAAACGCGTGGCGAGAGCCGGCAGCGCCTCGACCCGATGTCCGCCGAACGCGCGCAGATCGCGCTCCGTGACGCCCGCGAAGATCGCATCGGCGCGGCCGGACAATGCTTCGGCGACATGTGCGAACAAAAGATCGCCGAAGTTATGCCGATCGAAGGCGCCGATGAACAACGTACCCACGAGATCCCCGCTCGGACGCATGAACAGCCCTCCATGCTAGGCTTTCCCGAACCACCGACAGACACGGAGACACACCGATGCGATTCGACTACAAGGAGTGGCACATCGACTGCCGCGCCCACCACGACGAAGACGGTAGCTACTACGCGCAGGCCACGATCACCCGCGCGCCTGGCGCCGGGCGCACGCGTGTCGAAACGCACCACTCCGGTGAACTCGACTCCTTCGACAACGAATCCGATGCGCTTCACTGCGCGCGCGCCTGGGCGATCGAGTGGTGCGACGAGGTCACATCCACCTGACCGAGCAAGGCGCGCGCCGCAGATTTCTCACCCGAAACAGGGCGAGCCGCACGCAAGCGGATCGATTCGCCGATTTGAATTGTTCCGCGATGCAAAATGATCTGATATTGTTTTCTCGAGGGAATCGAATTTATCGGCCGTGTCAATCGTCTTCGTGAGTGCCGCCATGAATGATGTACGTCACCAACTCAGCCCGCGCGATCGCGTCGAACTGCTCTGCTGGCTCACCTGCGGCAGTCTCGGCAATTACTACCTGAACGAATCCTGGCCCGCGCCGGTCTTCTTCGTGCAGGCGGCGCGCAAGTGGCTCGACCGCCACAAGCGCCAGGCCGACTGGCTCACCGTCGCGCGGCTATCGGCCATCGCGCAGCGCCTCGCGATGCAGAACGTCGGCTGCGTCAACGCCGACTGGGCGCTCGACGCCGTCGAAGAGATCCTCGAAAGCGAGGACCTCAACTACGAATCGGTGCTGGTGCTGCGCGTGTTCGAAGACTGCCGCCGGGCGCTGGCCGACAAGCGCCTCGCCGACTGAATCGCTTTGTAAGCCTCCTTACGGTTTGCCGTACCCGGCGTGCGCAAGCACACGCACGCCGTTTGAACTCCTCCTCTCACCGTCTACGATATTAGGACGCCAGCCGGCCTGCGGTTCATCGCATGCGCCGGACCCAATCCGCATCGGTGGGAGATCTCATGCCGAAAAATATCGTTTTCTGCGCCGACGGCACCTGGAACGGCCCCAACTCCAAGGACGACGACAACGACGGCATTCCGGACACGACCAATGTCTGGAAAGCCTTCTGCACGCTCGCCGGCGATGCCAAGCTAGACAGCGTGCTTCTTGCGTCCGAGCAGGAACTGGAGCAGACCGGTCCCGAGGCGCAGGTCGCGAAATACCTGCACGGCGTCGGCGATTCGCGCAACGTCGCGATCAAGCTGCTCGGCGGCGTGTTCGGCAACGGCATCATCGCGCGGATCGTGCGCGGCTATACCTACGTGTCGCGCAATTACGAGCCGGGCGACGCGGTCATCCTGATCGGCTTCTCGCGCGGCGCGTACACCGTGCGCGCGCTCGGCGGCATGATCGCCGACGTGGGCCTGCTGAACGGGCACAAGTTCGACCTGAGCGACAAGGAACACGCGTACATGCTCGGCATCAACGCGTGGCGGCGGCATCGCGAGGCACGCGTCAAGGCGCGGCAGAACGCGGGCGGCCTGCTCGGCATCTTCAGCGCGCTCATGCGCCACCTGCCGCAATTCGCGTTCGATACATCCGAACCCGACGACACGGTTCCCGTCGACAGCATCAAGGCGATCGGCGTGTGGGATACGGTCGGGTCGCTCGGGATTCCGCTGTACCTCGGCGCCAACGGCTCGGACGTCGACGTATTCCGCTTCGCCGATACCGCGCTCAGCAACAAAGTCGCATTCGGCGTGCACGCGTTGAGCCTCGACGAGCAGCGCTCCGACTTCACGCCGACTTTCTGGGATGCGCGCGACGGCATCACGCAAGCGCTCTTCGCGGGCGCGCACGCGGACGTGGGCGGCGGCTATCCGATCGATGAATCGGGGCTGTCCGACATCGCGTGCACGTGGATGCTCGAGCGCCTGAGCGATCCGGCCATCGGATTGCACGTCAAGCCGACGCCGTGGTCGTTCAAGCCCGATTTCTTCGGCATGGGCCACGAGCCGTGGACGCAGCCGCCGTTCAACCTTCTGCCGAAGGGGCCGCGCACACCGATCCCGTTCCCGAAGGACGTCGGCGCGCATATTTCGATCGCGCACCGGATGGGGATCGATCCGAAGACGGGCCAGCGTGTCGCGGTCACGCTCAAGTACCTGCCGACGGCGCTCGCCGAGCAGCTTGGGACGAATATGGTCTGGATGGATTGAGCGCTGCCTTTTTAGGACAGTTCGCGTATCGACGCTCGACATCGCCCGCGCGGGCCTCGCCATCGATTCCGACAACGCGTTGTTGCATCACAACGCGTGCTGCGCCTGCAACATGCGCGGCGACTTAGGCGCGATGCGCGTACAGCATCGCCGCCGCGCGCCTGTTGCCCGCAACGCTGGTATGCAGTTCAACCTCGCGGTCACGCACCTGCGCTTCGCGGAATTCGAGCGCGGCTGGCAGCGGTAGCGGCGCACGCTGCATTCCTGAGCCGGATCACCCTGAACAAAACGCCGACGCGCGAATTACTTAAGCGCCTTCTTGACCTGTATCGGCGGACGGTCTATACCAGACACTCGTACTTTTCTTACAACCGCGAGCGGGCTGCAAACGACGGCCGTTCAGGTTGGTATCGATTGAGCAGAACAAGGTTTCGGACTGGCAGCCCTCAGAAAAATCGAACGCATCGCGAGGCCGCAATGACAAAAACCGCTTGCTCGTATAGCGCACTATTTGCCTTCTCCGCCTTCTGTATCGGCCTCACAGCCTGCTCGACCGGCCCGCTTCAGCCCGCCACCGCTGCCGGCACCACCACCCTGCCCTCCGGCGGCGTCTACAAAGGCACCGTCCCCGCGCACGGAAACGCGATCCTCGTGATGCTCTTCGACGGAACCGCCTATCTGTTTTACGGCGCTGCATCGCCGGGAATGAGCGGACTCGGCGGCGTGGTCGTCGCGAGCAACGGCTCGCAGTCCGCTAGCGGCCGCTTCACGAGTACCACCGCGCAGAACTACAGCGTGCAGTCGCATGCGGCATCGCCCGTCACGTTCGATGCCGATTTCGCCCGCGCGCCCGCCGTCACCGGTTCGGCCAGGACACAAGGCGGTGAAAGCCTCACGTTCTCCACGACCTCCGACCAGATGCTCGGCGCCGATCCGGCGCGCGCGACCGTCGCGGGCCTGTACACCGGCCGCGGCGGCTCGTTGCAAGGCGCAACGAACTCGAAACTCACCGTCACCGGCGACGGCTTTCTCGCCGGCACGACCGGCATGGGCTGCGTGTTCAAGGGCACCGTCGCGCCGCATTCGGGCGTGAACGCCTATGACGTCTCGATCACGTTCGGTCCCGCGCCCTGTCCGCAACCCGGCACGACGCTCGGCGGAACCGCCGTGCTCGACGGCGCGCGCCTGCTCGCCGCGCTGCCGCTCCCGGGCCGCTCCGACGCCTTCGTCTTCGACGGCACGAAGTAATCGGCTCTCGCTTTCCTTTCGCCCCGCCCCGCCCCGCTTCAGCCTGATTGCAGTCCTCTAAAACGACGCAGCACCAGGAGACAAAACCGATGAATGCAGCGCTCAAGCTTTTGCCCCTCGCCCTCGGCGCGATGCTCGCCGCCCTGCCGTCCGCCTATGCGGCGCAGGACAACGTCAACGCGCTCTCCAACTTCAAGCAGACGGGCAACACCCAGCCCGCCGAGACGGTGTCGCAGTCCGGCCAGCGCGCCGACGCCCTGCGCGAAAACCTCAAAACGATCAAGCTGCCGCCCGGCTTCAAGATCGAGCTGTTTGCGGTCGTGCCCGATGCGCGTCACATGGCGATCGAGCCGTCGACGGGCGTCGTGTTCGTCGGCACGCGCAAGGCGCGCGTGTGGCAGGTGACGGACCGCACGAAGCGCCGCGTCGCCGACGATGTCGTCGCGTTCGCGAGCTCGGTGACCTTCAAGGTGCCGAACGGTGTCTGTTTCTCGCCTGACGGCGTGCTGTACGTCGTCGAGCAGAACCGTGTGCTGGCGTTCCCGGCGGCGCAGTTCTTCGGCGAAGGCGGCAGCGACGTGGCGGCGGCAGTCGTCGTGCCGCAGGGCAAACTGATCCCGACCCAGTTCGAGAGCTTCAACCACGGCGCGCGCGCGTGCCGCATCGGCCCGGACAAGAAGCTGTACATCGCACTCGGCCAGCCGTGGAACGTGCCATCGAAGGACAAGCTCGCCGATCTCGACAAGAACGGCCTTGCCGGCATCATCCGGATGGATCAGGACGGCAAGAACCGCGAGGTCTACGCGCACGGCGTGCGCAATTCGGTCGGCCTCGACTTCAATCCGAAGGACAAGACGCTCTGGTTCACCGACAACCAGGTCGACGGCATGGGCGACGACACGCCTCCGGGCGAACTCAACCGTGCAACGAAGGCCGGCGAGAACTTCGGCTTCCCGTGGTACGGCGGCGGCAAGGTACGCACGGCCGACTACAAGGACGCGACGCCGCCGGCGGGCGTCGTGTTCCCGCAGGTCGAGTTCGCGGCGCACGCGGCGGACCTCGGCATGTCCTTCTACACGGGCAAGATGTTCCCGGCGAAGTACCAGGGTGGCATCTTCGACGCCGAACACGGCTCGTGGAACCGCACGAAGCCGGTCGGTGCGCGGATCATGTACATACCGGTCAAGGACGACGGCACGGCCGGCGAGCCGGAAGTCTTCGCGGAAGGCTGGCTCACGTCGACAGGCGAATACATGGGCCGCCCGGTGGACGTCCAGCAGTTGCAGGACGGCTCGCTTCTCGTCTCCGATGACTACGCGGGAGCGATCTATCGCATTTCCTACGCGGGCGGAAAATGAAGACGCTGATTTTCGTGGTGACGCTCGCCGCCGCGTGCGCGGCGAGCACGTCTTATGCCGCCGGCGACGTGAAGGCGGGCCGCGCGAAGGCCGTGCAGTGCCAGGCGTGTCATGGCATCGACGGCATCGCGAAGATCCCGGAGGCGGCCAATCTCGCCGGACAGACCGAGGAATATCTGACGAAAGCGCTGCACGACTTCAAGTCCGGCGAGCGGAAGAACGAGATGATGAACATGATGGCAAAACCCCTGTCCGATGCCGACATCGCCAATCTCGCCGCGTACTACCACAGCCTGAAGGCCCCCTGATGGACGACGCGGAATTTGTCAAAATAGTTGACAGGACGATTTAAGGGTTTATACTTACTCCTGTCTCCTCCATGTCTCAACCGATATGGATTACGCCCGCTCAACGAGAGCGGGCTTTTTTTTGTCTTTTTTCGGACGAATGGCGGCGTCTCAAAAAACTTTGACTCTGCCCGCTGATCGCCTATTCTGTAATCGTGATTCGTGTCGAACATGAGTCACACACGGGGTGAAAGCGGGATTGGCCGGAAGGTACGCCGCCTGTTTGCGCCCCGCCTCATTTCAAGGAGAAGCCCGCCGAGTGCGGGCTTTTCTTATGGTCCTTTGCATTCGTCGTGTTTCCGCCTGGATATCAACGAAATCCACTATCTGGAATTCTCATCCGATTTGAGACTGCGCGCGGACAAATCTGGTACAAAAGATGCGTTGTCCCTAATGAAATAAAACGCGGAGGAGACGATGGAAATCGAATCGACGGCATGGTTCCCGCTGGACGAACACGCGCCCGTTCGCGACGGGTGGTACGAAGTCCAGCTCACGAGCGGCGAAACCGCTTTCTCGAAATTCACCGACGGCGCATGGACCGAGAAGCCTGTGCTCGCCTTCACGCATTGGCGCGGGCTGGCGTCGGATCCGTCAGCGGGCGCTGGGACTGAGGAAAACATCGGGGCGGAAGCGACGGCCGCCGAGGGCGTGCGTGCGGTGTGGAACGCGTTTTTCCCGCCGCCGACGGATGCAGCCAAGCCAGCCGACACGCCCCGTAGCGACGCGTGAGTGCGGGTGCGTGCAAACCGCCGATTTATCCACAGTTTTTGTGACTAACCCTGTGGATATCGGCGGCGGGAAAGCGGCAACGCTTTGATTGAAAAGGACTTGGCGCGAAAGCCACCGGGCGGGCGCGGCTTATCTGCGCTTTACTTGTGTTCGCTGTCCGTCGCGCGCGGGAAAGGCTGTGCAACCGTCGACGCCGATGCCTCCAGCCAATGCGGCAGCGCCGGCACACCGACCTTGAGAATCGCTTCGGGGGCCGTCGCGCGGCTCAATTCGTCTTCGGGGGAGATCGGCAGCGTGAGCGCGATCGTGCAGGTGGCCACGAGAGCGATGCAAATCGACGTCAGCCAGATAGAAAAGGTCGTCATTTCAGTTACCTCGCAATGGTTGGCATCCGCGAGCGAATCGACTCGAAGGGGATGGCGTCCGGCGCGATAGCGATGCCTGAAGAAAATGACTCGCGGTGAAAACTCGGCTGGAACGCGATCAGCAATCAGATGCGTCTGAATTCGAAGGTTAGTTTCGTGTCGACGATCAGGCAGCCCCGCTGATGCGGGGACTTGAAGGGGGGTGTTTCCGGGGGGTGCGTGCGCTTGCGCGCTCGGCACCGGTTCTGCATGCAAGATCAGCGCGGGTTTTAGCGCTTCTTCGGCATTGGTCAGCGTGCGTCAGCGCTGGGCTGAGCGGGCTCCGCGGGTTCGCGGGTTCGCGGGTTCGCGGGTTCGCGGGTTCGCGGGTTCGCGGGTTCGCGGGTTCGCGGGTTCGCGGTTTCGCGGTTCGCGGTTCGCGGTTCGCGGTTCGCGGTTCGCGGTTCGCGGTTCGCGGTTCGCGGTTCGCGGTTCGCGGTCTTACCCTAAAAACAACGCGACCTCACGGGTTTCTGCATCTTTTTACCGCGCATCCGGCGCGGCCACGATCGACACGCCTTGCGCCTCGGCCGCCGCTTTCTGTGCTGCCAGCGCGCGCCTATATCCATCGCGTTGCTGCAAGCGCTCCCAATAAGCACGCACCGACGGCTCGAAGCGCTCCGCCAGCCCCAGATGATCGGCGAGCAGCAGCGCGTACCCAACCGATACATCCGCCGCCGTAAATCGCCCCGCGCAAAGAAACTCGTGCTCTGCGAGTAGCGGAGCCAGCGTGCGCAGGCGCGCGAGAAACCACTTGGTGTAGTCCGCCGCGACTTGCGGCTGTCGGCGCTCCGGCGGCTCGAAATGCGTGTAGCGCAGAACGAGTGTCTGCGGAAACGTGAGCGTCGCCTCGCCGAAATGCAGGTAGTTGAGATAGCTGGCGAAGTCCGGCTCGTGCACCGCGACATCGAGCACGCCGAGCGAATGCCGCGCCGCCAGATACTGGCAGATCGCAGCGGATTCGGTCATGCGCAACGTGCCTTCGAAGAAGGCGGGCACCGTACCGAGCGGATTGGTGTCGAGGAACGCGCGCGCGAGCACGCGCGGCGGGAACGGCAGCATTTTCAGCTCGTAGGGCAAGCCGATTTCCTCGAGCATCCACAGCGGCCGGAACGATCGCGCGCTCATGCAATGGTGCAGGATGATCATTGGCTGGGCCTCGTCGCTTGATGTTGGATCACGCTAAATCAATCCATTCTGACGGCCGCGCGCCAAGTTCGTCCAGCACACATAACGCTCATACATGTGCGCGCCTCACGCACGCCCGCGCAATATATTCAGCTATATTACGGTACTCGAAAACGGCGCACGCCAACACGCATCGCGCCGACCAATATCAACGCTCAACGCGCCGCTTAAGGAGCTTTCCGTGAAGGTCCGACTTTTCCGCTTTGTCCTCTCGATCATCGCCGCCGCATCGGCAAGTGCCGCTTTCGCCGGCGAAGTCCAGGTTGCCGTCGCGGCCAACTTCACGGCGCCCGTGCAGGCGATCGCCGCCGACTTCGAGAAGGACACCGGCAACAAGGTCGTCGCGTCGTTCGGCGCGACCGGGCAGTTCTATGCGCAGATCAAGAACGGCGCGCCGTTCGAAGTATTCCTCGCCGCCGACGACACCACGCCCGCCAAGCTCGAAACCGAAGGCATGACGGTGCCCGGCAGCCGCTTCACCTACGCAACGGGCGCGCTCGCGCTCTGGTCCGCGAAGGAAGGCTACGTCGATGCGAACGGCGACGTCCTGAAGAAGAACGCCTACAACCATCTCGCGATCGCGAATCCGAAGACCGCGCCGTACGGCCTTGCCGCCACGCAGGCGCTCGACAAGCTCGGGCTTACGCAGGCGGTGGCATCGAAGATCGTCGAAGGGCAGAACATCTCGCAGGCGCAGCAGTTCATCGCGACGGGCAACGCGGAGCTCGGTTTCGTCGCGCTGTCGCAGATCTACAAGGACGGCAAGATCACGAGCGGCTCGGCGTGGGTCGTGCCGGCGTCGCTGCACGAGCCGATCAAGCAGGACGCCGTGATCCTGAACAAGGGCAAGGACAACCCGGTCGCGAAGCAATTCTCCGACTATCTGAAGGGACCGAAGGCGGCTGCCGTGATCAAGTCGTACGGCTACACGCTCTGATCGCGCTCTGATCGATGCCCCTCAATCGCGCCGATTTCGAAGCCATCTGGCTGACGATTCAGCTCGCTTCGCTCACGACGCTACTGCTGCTCGTCGTCGGCACGCCGATCGCGTGGTGGCTCGCCCGCTCGCGCTCGCGGCTGAAGGGGCCGGTCGGCGCGATCGTCGCGTTGCCGCTCGTGTTGCCACCGACCGTCATCGGCTTCTATCTGCTCGTCGCGATGGGGCCGAACGGCTACGTCGGACACGCGACGCAGGCGCTCGGCTGGGGCGTGCTGCCGTTCACGTTCGCGGGGCTCGTCGTCGGCTCGGTGCTGTATTCGATGCCGTTCGTCGTGCAGCCGCTGCAAAACGCGTTCGAAGCCATCGGCGACCGGCCGCTCGAAGCCGCCGCGACGCTGCGCGCAAGCCCGTGGGACTGCTTTTTCTCCGTGGTGCTGCCGCTCGCGCGCCCCGGCATCATCACCGCGACGATTCTCGGCTTTGCGCACACGGTCGGCGAATTCGGCGTCGTGCTGATGATCGGCGGGAACATTCCGAACCGGACGCGCGTGGTTTCGGTGCAGATTTTCGATCACGTCGAGGCGCTCGAATACGCGCAGGCGCACTGGCTTGCGGGCGGCATGGTCGTGTTCTCGTTTCTCGTGCTGCTCGCGCTCTATTCGAGCCGGCGCCGACCTTCCGCTTACGTCTGACAGAACATGGCTGAAGGCATTCACGCGCGCTTTCGCGTCGAACATGGCGGCTTTGTCCTCGACGTCGACCTGCGCCTGCCCGGACGCGGCGTCACGGCGATCTTCGGCCATTCGGGCTCGGGCAAGACGACGGTGCTGCGCTGCGTCGCGGGCCTCGTGAAGCCGTCAAGCGGGCGTCTTTCCGTCGACGGCGAAGTCTGGCTCGATACCGAAACCGGCCTTTCGATACCGACGTACAAGCGCCCGCTCGGCTACGTCTTCCAGGAAGCGAGCCTGTTCCCGCATCTGACAGTCGCGGGCAATCTGCGATACGGCATGAAGCGCGTCGCGCCCGCGACGCGCCGCGTCGATCTTTCACAAGCCGCCGATCTGCTCGGCATCGGCCATTTGCTCGAACGGATGCCGGCAGGCCTGTCGGGCGGCGAGAAGCAGCGCGTGGGTATCGCGCGGGCGCTGTTGACGAGCCCGCGTCTGCTGCTGCTCGACGAACCGCTCGCGTCGCTCGACCAGAAGCGAAAGCTCGAAATCCTCCCCTACCTCGAACGGCTGCACGACGAGCTCGACATCCCCGTGCTTTACATCAGCCACGCGCCCGAGGAAGTCGCGCGTCTCGCCGATCACCTCGTGCTGCTCGACAACGGCCGCGCGGTCGCCAGCGGGCCGATCGCCGAGACGCTCGCGCGCCTCGACCTGCCCGTCGCGATGGCCGACGATGCGTCGGTGGTGATCGAGGGCACCGTCGGCGCGCATGACGCGCACTACGGGCTGCTGACACTCGGGCTGCCGGGCGGGCGCGCGACGCTGCGTGCCGCGCATGGGCCGCTGCCCGAGGGCAAGCCGATGCGCATCGTCGTCCGGGCGCGCGACGTGAGTCTCGCCGCGAACGCCGCCGAGGACACCAGCATCCTCAACGTGCTCCCGGCGACGGTCGTCGAGATCGAGGCGGCGGCCGACCCGGCGCAGGTGATGGTGCGGCTCGATATCGATGGAACGCCAGTGCTTTCGCGTATTACGCGCTATTCGCGGGATCATCTGCGGCTGAGCGTCGGAATGCGAGTGTGGGCGCAGGTGAAGGCGGTTTCCCTGCTGGCTTGATGCCTTACCGCGTAACGCGCCGAAAAATAAGCGAGCCAGCCTGCAATTGAATTTCACGACCAACTGGCATAGCGTTGGATTAGTGCGCCGAATCGTGCGCCAATCGCCGCGCCACAGTTTCCTGTAAGTGCTCCGCTCGAAGCCGACGGCGATCGAAATCCAACGAGGAGATCGTCGTGATACGCCTGAAGAGTTTCGTCACGCTGTCGGTGGCCGCCGCGGCTTTCGCTTGCGGATCGGCGTATGCCGGCGGGCACGTCGGCGTGTTCATCGGAGGGCCGCTTTACTATCCGGTCGCGCCGGTTCCGTACTACTACTATCCGCCGCCTCCGGTCGTCGCCGTGCCGTCCGCGCCGCCGGTCTATGTCGAGCAGGGACAGGTCGCGGCCGGTCCCGGCCAGCCGAGCGGGAACTGGTATTACTGCGACGCGTCGCGCGCCTACTACCCCTATGTGAAGCAGTGTCCGGGCGGCTGGCGTGAAGTCGCGCCGCAGCCCGAGCCTTCCAACTGACGATCCAGCACTATGCAACGTTCATCCTTTGTAGCCGTCGCGGCGCTGTCGGCGTGCGTCGGCGGCTGCGTCGTCCTGCCGACGCAGCCGAGCGTCATGGCGCTTCCCGGCACCGGCAAGACCTTCGACCAGTTCCGCGCCGACGATAATTCCTGCCGGCAATTTGCGTTCAACCAGGTCGGCGGGGTGTCGGCGAATCAGGCGGCGACGGGCAGCGCGGTCGGAAGCGCAGCGGTCGGCACGGCGCTGGGGGCGGCGGCGGGGGCGGCTTTCAATGGCGGCGCCGGGGCGGCCGTGGGCGCGGGCGCGGGATTGCTGGCGGGGAGTCTCGTCGGGATGGGGCCGGCTCAGGCCTCCGGATACGAAGTGCAGCGACGCTACGACTACGCGTATCTGCAATGCATGTACGCAGCGGGGGATCGCGTGCCGGTGAGCGGGTTGATGTCTACGCCGAACGCACGGCCGTACGGGCCACCGCCTCCACCGCCGCCTCCCGGGATGCCCCCGCCTCCGCCACCTTCAAGTTGAAATCCCTTTGCCTGATGCTGATGGTCCGCGCTTTTTGTCGGCTCGACTCTGCTTGGGCGGGTGATCCTTAAGCGAAGAGTCGCCGCCCTTAAGAAAATGCATCGTTAAGCAGTTACATGCTCGCTAAGCAATCGCAGCAATTAAACCGCACGTTGCACTTTCAAGATCAATTCGAATCTCAAGCGCCCCAAGCGGACAGGATATTCAACATCACACCATTCGATTGCTTCCCTTAACCGTTATTCGTTGAGTAACAGGGCGCATACTCGAATGCTGTCGGGACCATAACCGTTCCGTCAGTCAGAAGCGGCCAGGTCCCACGACTCCAATGAGACAAGGACGGCCCTCCTTCCGGCGTTTTGCTTTCCTCTCACCTACTAACGGGAGTAAGCCGCCATGAAGCCAATCACCATTGCTGCCCTAACGCTTATGCTCGCCGGATGCGCGGCGAACAAGGACATGTCGTCGAATAGCGCGTCGCCATCGCGAACGGAGAGCTGTAAGGCTGTATCCGATCAGGAGATTGCGGCGTTATTCGATCGATGGAATCAGTCCCTGCAAACCGGTGATCCGCACAAGGTGGTGGCCAATTACGCGGAGCGTTCAATTCTTCTTGCAACGGTATCCGACAAGCCGCGTCTGACGCCTGCTGAAAAGGAGGATTACTTCAGCCATTTTTTACCCGGTGGCCCTTCCGGGAAAATCGATTTTCGGCAGCTTGAACTAGGATGCAACACCGCGGTCGATGCCGGGCTTTATACGTTCACGTTCGCCAAGACCGGAGCGGTCGTAAAGGCGCGCTACACATACACGTATCGCTGGGATGGGACGCAATGGCTGATTACGAGTCATCACTCGTCGGTGATGCCTGAGAAAAAGTAAGCGCGTCTTAAAGCTGAGCTTCGATAGCCGCTTTGTCTATGACAGACCATACTTGCTCGATCTTTCCGCTTTGGAACTGATAGAACACATTCTCTGTAAAGGACACTTTCTTCCCATCGACGTTCAGCCCAAGAAATTTTCCCTTTGGCGTACACGCAAAGCCCAACCGACTCGCTATATACGGCGAGTCGGCAATCAACAGCAGAATGTCGAAATGAAGGTCAGGAATTTCGGTGAAGTCTTTTTCGAGCATCGCGCGATAACCCGACAAACCGATACGCTGACCGTTGTAATGCACGTCATCGCCAACGAACTGATTCAGATTCGCCCAATCCTGATTGTTCAGGCACGCGATGTAGCCTCTGTAGATATCGGAGAGATCGGTTTTGTTCACTTTTGAAAGTCCGCGATCGGTGGAGAAGCCGCAAGCACAGCGGCACGTAGCGCGTCCTTAACCCTTGCGCGCAAGTTATCGCCCGGCGACCTCATCGCCTGCGCCACACTCACCACCTTGCCCGCTTCATAGCGCCGCCCGCTGCCGATCATCGCTTCGAACGCGTTGGCGCGCCGGTTGATCTCGACCGGATCGGCATCAACTAGCAGCACCGCATGCGCGAGCACCGCATACGTTGCGTCGCCCGCTGCGTCCGGCACGCGCCGCCAGTACTGCGCCGTACCCGCGATCTTGCGCGCATCGTCCGCCGGGCCCCACGCGAGGTTGAAGCGGCCGTCGCAGAACGATCCCTCCACCGCCTGCCAGTGCGTTTCCACGCCCACCTGACGAAGCGTATCGGCGAGAATTTCGCACAGATGCAGATACACCGCGTCGGCCATCGTCCCGATCGTTGCACGGAGCGGATAAGCGAGACTCAGATTGAGGATCCCCGGCCCTTGCGGCACGAGCCCGCCGCCCGAAAGCCGCAACCACACGGGACAGCCGCGCCGCGCGAACTCGGCGCGGGCATCATCGAGCGATGCGTAGCGCTGATAGCTGCGCGGCAACACCAGCGACACCGGCGCCTCCCACAGATGCGCCACCGCGCGACCCGCCGACGCATACGCAAGCAGCGCCTGCTCGGCGTCGAGGGGATTGGCGGCAGAAGCGTCGAAATCGATGAGTTCGAAGGGCATGATCAAGCGCCTGGCGAAAGCAAATATGGTAACGAAGAACAGCGGACGCGGCGCAAACCACGTCCGCCCTCCCCTTACCCCGCCAGATGCTTCTTCAACAGCGCATTGACGTCGTTGGCCTTCTCCATCTGGCTCATGTGGCCAGCGTCATCGAAGACCTTGACGGTCGCGCCCGCCGGCGCGTTCTGCGCATGCGCGGCCGGAATGATGCGATCCTGCGCGCCCCACACCACGAGCACCGGTTTGCCTGTCGCACCGAGCTTCGCGCCCGGCAGCGCCTTTTGCCGACCGTCGCCGAAGAGACTGCCGCCGAGCGCCGCGAGCGCTTCGCTCACGCCGTCGAGCCGCTTGTACTTCAGCAGATCGTCGAGCATCTGGCGGCTCACGAGCCCCGGGTCCGCGAACAGCAGTTCGACGACCGGCTTCAGATCACGCCGCGACTGCGCTTTCACGAAGCCCTCCGTGTAGCCGTTGTTGACCTCGTCGCCGAGCCCTGCCGGCGATATCAGCGCCACCGACAGCACGCGCCCCGGCGCATCGACGGCCAGTTGCGCCGCCACGCCACCGCCCATCGAATGCCCGACGAGATGCGCCTCGCCGATGTCGAGCGCGTCCATGAAGCGAAGCACGAACTGCGCGAGATCCTCGAGCGTCGTGCCGGGCAGCTTCGGCGTCGATTGGCCGTGCGCCGGCAGATCGAGCGCGACGACCTTGTGCTTTTCGGCGATCGCATCGAGATTGAAGAGCCAGTTGTCGAGATCGCCGCCGAAGCCGTGGATGAAGAGCACGGTCTTGCCGCCCTCCCCGCGGCTCGCATAACGCACGCGGATGCCGTCGACTTCGATGAAGTGATACGCGGCGGCGGCTTCATCGTCGCTGCCTTCGTCGTCGGGCGGGGTTTCATACGCGGCGATGTACGCTTCGATGTCGGCGTCGCTCACTTCGGACGGCGCGAGCACGCCGAGCAGCGCCTTCACCGGCAGCACGTCACCCTCCGCCGCGACCTTGCGACGCAATGTGCCCGCGTCGGGCGCCTCGACGGCGTTGGCGATCTTGTCGGTTTCCACGTCGAGGATCGGCAGGCCGACGGAAATCTGCGCGCCTTCATCGACAAGCCATGCGTTCACCGTGCCTTCCTTCATCGACAGGCCCCACTTCGGCATCACGATCGGTGTGATCTCGGACATTAGTGCGACCCTCCTTTGTTCATCGTCTTGCGCACGGCTTCCACGATATGCGCGGCGCTCGGTATGTAGAGATCCTCGAGCGTCGGCGAGAACGGCACCGGCGTATGCGGCGGCGCGACCATCTGGATGCCGGCCTTCAGCGCGCCGAACGCCTGCTGCGAAACCTGCGCGGAGATATCGGTGGCGATGTTGCAACGCGGACTGGCTTCATCGACCACGACGAGCCGGCCCGTGTTCTCGACGCTCTCCAGCACCGTATCGATATCGAGCGGCGAGAGCGTGCGCAGATCGACGATTTCCGCTTCGATGCCTTCCTTCGCGAGCGTCGCGGCCGCTTCGAGCGCGCGATGCACCATCAGGCCGTAGGTGACGATCGACACGTCCTTGCCGTCGCGCACGATGTTCGCTTCGCCGAACGGAATCGCATACGAGTTCTCCGGTACTTCGCCTTCGAAGCCGTACAGGTTCTTGTGCTCGCAAAAGATGACGGGATCGTTGTCGCGGATTGCCTGGATCAGCAGGCCCTTGGTGTCATACGGCGTCGACGGGCACACTACCTTGAGCCCCGGAATGTGCGTGAATAGCGGTGTAAGCATCTGGCTGTGCTGCGCGGCCGCGCGAAAGCCCGCACCGACCATCGCGCGAATCACGACCGGCGTCTCCGCCTTGCCGCCGAACATGTAGCGGAACTTCGCGGCCTGGTTGAATATCTGGTCGAAGCACACGCCCATGAAGTCGATGAACATCAGCTCGGCGACGGGACGCATGCCGCACGCGGCCGCGCCGATCGCCGCGCCGACATACGCGGACTCCGACAGCGGCGTGTCGAGCAGCCGGTCGCCGTGCTTCGCGTAGAGTCCCTTGGTGACGCCGAGCACACCGCCCCATGCGTCCTTCTCGCCATCGGCGCCTGCTCCGCCGACGATATCCTCGCCGAGCACGATCACGCTCGGATCGCGGGTCATTTCCTGGTCGAGGGCTTCGTTGATTGCCATCTTCATGCTGAGTTTGCGGGCCATGTTTCGTCTCCTGTCGACCAGAGTTGGCGCTTTAGCGCCTTACTCCGGTCCCATGCAAGCTGCGGTCGACCAGAGCTGGCGCTTTAGCGCCTTACGCTGGTCCCATGCAAGCTGCGGTCGACCAGAGTTGGCGCTTAGCGCCGTACTCTGGTCCCATGAAAGGTTTTCGTGTCTTCGCTGGATTAATAGCTGACGTACACGTCGGTGAGCAGATCGGCGGCGCTGGGCTGCGGCGCGTCCTTCGCCTCCTGAACCGCGCGTTCGATCAGCACGGCGACATCGCGATCGATCGCATCCAGCTCGGCTCGCGTGATCACTTCCGCCTGCGTCACCGTCTGCGCAAACTTCTTCAGGCAGTCTTTATTCGAGCGGATATCGTCGAGTTCGCCCGGCGCCCGATACGTCTGCGCATCGCCTTCAAAGTGGCCGTAGAAGCGGATCATCTTGCATTCGAGCAGCGCCGGGCCGCCGCCTTCGCGCGCTCGCCGGATCACTTCGCCCGCCGCTTCGTGCACCGCAAAGAAATCCGTGCCATCGACCGTCACGCCCGGGATGCCGAAGCCCGCCGCGCGATCGACGTAGCTGTCCACCGCCGTGCCGTACTCGCGCGACGTCGATTCCGCATAGCCGTTGTTCTCGATCACGAAGATCACCGGCAGGTTCCACACCGCCGCGAGATTCAGGCTTTCGAGGAACGTGCCCTGGTTCGACGCGCCGTCGCCCGCAAACGTGATGCCGACTTCGCCCTTGCCGCGGAACTTCGCCGCGAGCGCCGCGCCGCAGATGAGCGGCGCGCCCGCGCCGAGAATGCCGTTCGCGCCCATCATCCCCTTCGACAGATCGGCGATGTGCATCGAGCCGCCCTTGCCGTTGCACGAGCCGCCTTTCTTGCCGTAGATCTCCTTCATCATCGCGACGGGATCGACGCCCTTCGCGATGCAGTGGCCGTGTCCGCGGTGCGTGCTCGCGATGCGGTCGCCGTCCGTCAGGTGATGGATGATGCCGACGCCAGCCGCTTCCTCGCCGGCGTAGAGATGCACGAAGCCGGGGATGTCGCCGCGGCCGAAGTCCACGTGCAGGCGCTCCTCGAAATCGCGGATCGTGCGCATCTTGCGATAGACCGTCAGCAGTTCCTCCTTGCCGAGCGGCAGCGCACCTGCGTCCTGCTGCGTTGAACGGACTGTCATGTCTGTCTCCTTCGTTTGAAGTGGGTGGGGCGGAAAAACGGTTCAGGGCTGCACGTGCGCCATCTGGCGCATCAGGCCCGTGCGCGCCGCGTAACGCATGCACGCGGCCACGTCGATGCTGTTGAAGGCGCCTTCGCGCAAGGTGACGGTCACTTCGTCGCTGGCGGCGAAGGCCATTTCGCGCTCGCCGTCCAGCGCGACGATGCCGGCACGCTGGCGCACGCGCTGCGGGATACCGTCGCGCAGACGCTGCCAGCCGGCGATCGGCACCGCGCGCATCAGGCCCGGTGCGATCGGCGCGCACAGCTCGAATTCGCCTTCGCCGGGCGCGGCGAGTTCAACGGCCAAGCCGCCCGGTTCATGCCGGCCGACCGGTTCCAGCAGGCCCGCGATCGAGGAAAGCCCGATCGCCTGCGGATCGGCGTAGGACACGTAGACGGCGGCGAGCGTATCGATTTTCCAGAGCGCCCGCGCGCCGATGTAGTGCTCGTGCGAGATGACGGCATCGACGAGCGCGATGTCGCTCCGCACGTTGCCTTTTGCGTCGCGGATTGTGATGTCGAGGCGTTTGTTGCGCTGGAGCGCGTCGTCGGCGGGAATGCGTCCGGCGGCGTAGAGACCGGCGGCGATGCCCGCGATGGTCGGCTCGCGCATTTCGGGGAACGCGTTGTTGGTGCCGGTCGAAAGGCCCGCGACCGGCACCGCGCCGCACTCGCGGACCACCGCGCGATGCGTGCCGTCGCCGCCGAGCACGACGATCGCGGCGGCGCCCGCCTCGCGCATCAGTTGCGCGGCGCGAAACGTGTCGTCGACGCGGGCGGTGACGGGCATGTCGAGCCAGTCGACAGCGGCGAGCCCGGCATCCGGACCCTGGCGCCGCGACAAATGGCGCTCGAGCATCACCTTGAGGCCTTCGCGGTCCGGCATCATCGCGACGCGCTCGATCCCGCACGACGCGAGCGCCGAAAGCAGCCGCAGCACGATGCTGACGCGATCGGCGAGTTGCAGGCTGCTCGCGTTCGCGATCACGCGACGGATGTCACGCGCTGAAATCGGATTCGCGATGATGCCGACGAGCGGCGGCCTTGCGGGCGTGGGGCTGCGCATGCGTTGTCTCCATGTAGCTCTGTTTTGCGGGAGTACTAGGCAAGCGCTATGCCAATCTGAAGACGCGCGAATGTCGAGGGATTACCCGAACAAAAGCGCTTGAATTGAGGCTGTCGGCAGCCAGAAGGAAGAACCGCTGTGACAGGTGTCACAGCGGCAGATGTATCGCGGGGAGTACAGGCGTAACGCTCAGTGCACGCCTGCATCGCGCTGATTGGGCGAGCGGATGCCATACCGCGCCATGCGCCGATAGAGCGTCATCCGGCTTACGCCGATCTGCCGCGCGACCGCGCTCAGGTTCCAGCTCGCCGCGCGCAGGTACTGCATCAGCAGCATGCCTTCGGGCGGCAAGAGATGCGGATCGAATTCATCGATGGGAGCGCTCGCGGCGGGCAGCGCTGGCTTAGCCGCTTGCGTCGGCTTGACCGTCGACAGGTTCTCGGGAAGATCGTCGACTTCGATATGCGTATCGGTGCACACTGCGCGCGCGTACTGCAGCACGTTGCACAGCTCGCGCAGATTCCCCGGCCACCGATGCCGATGCAGCCGCTCGCGCGCCTCCTCCGACAACGTCACCGTCGCGCCCGACAGATCCTTCAGAAGCTTCTGAATCAGCCAGTCGAGGTCGCTCCTTTCACGAAGCGGCGGCAGCGCAAAGCGCGCGCCGTTCAACCGGTAGTAAAGATCCTCGCGGAACCGGCCGCTTTCGACGAGCGCGTCCAGCGGATGGTGCGTCGCCGAGATAACGCGCACGTCCACCGACACCGGCCGCGACGCCCCGATCGATAGCACTTCGCCTTCCGCCAGCACGCGCAGGAGGCGCGATTGCAACTCGCGCGGCATGTCACCTATTTCATCGAGAAAGAGCGTGCCGCCGTCTGCTTCCTGGATCAGACCGCGTTTGCCCTTCGGCCCCGCGCCGGAGAAACTGTTCGGCAGATGCCCGAACAATTCACTTTCGATCAGCGTCTCGGGGATCGCCGCGCAGTTCACCGCGATAAACGGCCCGCCGCGCCGCGCGCTCGACTGATGCAGCGCCTTCGCGAAATACTCCTTGCCGGAGCCGGTCTCGCCGTTGATCAGCAGGTTGATCGGCGAATCGACGAGTTTGGCCGCGCGTTCGAGCTGGCGTCCCAGCGCAGCATCGCCGCCGCACAGCGCAGCGAGCGGCGCAGGGATTTTCATCGCGCGGGCCGCGTCGCGCGTGGCGCTCGCGTTCGGCTGCCAGAGCGGCGCGGGCGGCATCACGCTCAAGTACAGCAACGCGCCGCTGCGCGCAAGCGCCAGCGCGCGCAATTCGCTCGGACGCGAATAGACGAAGCGGCCGAGGTCTTCGAGCCGCGCGTCGAACAGCGCCTCGAAACGCGCGCCGATCAGCGGCGCCAGCGGCACGCCGCCTTGCCCGACTTCGGCGGCAAGCATTTCGTGCGCGCGCCGGTTATGCCCGACGACGCGCCCGCCCGCATCGAGCGCGACGAGAAATTCCGGATCGACATCGACGAATTCCGGCGATGCGTTGAGCTTCAGAATCCAGTCCTGCCGATGCGTGCGCAAAAAATTGGCGTTCTCGATCCGGCTCGCCGCGACGCGCACGAGTTGCAGCGCGAGGCTCTGGCTCTCGCGCGCCTGCGGCGAAGTCAGCGCGGAAATATCGAGGATCGCGGTGAGGCTGCCGTGCGAATCGAAGAGCGGCGCGGCGGTACAGGTGAGCGGAATATGCGTGGCGTCGAAGTGATCGACCTGATGGACGGTCAACGCCTGCCCCGTCGCGAGCGCGGTGCCGACGGCGCACGTCCCCGCGCCGTTCTCGCTCCACTGCGCGCCGAGATAGAGGCCCGCGCGGCGCAGGCTCGCGTCGGTGCTGGCGTCGCCGAGATAGTCGACCGTCACGCCCTGCGCGTCGGTCAGCAGCACGACGTAGCCGAGGCCCGCGACCTGGCTGTAGAGCGTCTGAAGGCCGTGCCGGGCGATGCGGGCGAAGTCGTCGATACGCTGCTGGTGCTCGCGCAGCCGCGTCTGCGGCAGGATGCGCGCCTCCTGCATCCGCGACGGGTCGAGACCGTACTGATGCACGCAGCGCCGCCACGACGACTCGATGATCGCCTCGTGCGTGCGCGCCGCGACCATCGGCGGGGTGCGCGTGGTCGCTTCGACTACCGCCTCGATGTGCTTGCGTTGCCGCATGTCCATCGTGCTCTCCTTGGTGTCTCCTGCCCGTGCGGCGCGGCTCGGGCGCTTCTCGGAGCGCCTCGTTTCGCCTCGGCCGATTTTTGGGACGGGACTCCTACTGTAGCTGACTGCGCGTGCGTTGGGGCAAACCGCATCGAAGTGAATGCTTAAGTCCCACGAAAGCGGACGCGCGCGAGATGTCAGCGCGCCGACGCCTTTGATAGACTGAAAGCCATAAGAAAAATCTGACCGGACAGCCAGGAGACAATATGCCGAAAATCGCCTTCGAAGACTTCGAGCGGCAAGTGGTGCAGCATCACCTGATCAAGGGAAACGTCTACGAGAACGGCGCGGCGCTCGTCGAGCGGGCGAACGCGTGGATCGCGGAGCACGGTATCGACGTTCTGAACGTCGAGAGCCTCTCGACGTTCGGCGCTGGCGACGATACCAGCGTCAGCCACTGGTATTCAGGCATCCGCGTGTGGTACCGGACGGCCTGATTCTTCAGCCGCGTCCGACGAACGGCATTTTCGTCGCCATCACGGTGTGGAACAGCACGTTCGCCTCGAGCGGCAGGTTCGCCATATAGAGCACCGATTGGCCGACGAAGCGCACGTCCATCATAGGCTCGGCGGCGATCTCGCCGTTCGCCTGCGGCACGCCCTTCTCCATGCGCTGCGACAGCTCAGTGCGCGCATTGCCTACGTCGATCTGTCCGACCGCAATGTCGTACTTGCGGCCGTCGAGCGAGGCGGTTTTCGTGAGTCCTTCGACGGCGTGCTTGGTCGCGGTGTAGGCCATCGAATTGGGACGCGGCGCAGTCGCCGAAATCGAACCGTTGTTGATGATGCGGCCGCCGCGCGGATTCTGCTCCCGCATCACGCGAAACGCGGCCTGGATGCAGTAGAACATCCCGTTCAGATTGATGTCGACGACGCCCTTCCATTGCTCGGGCGTCCAGTCCTCGAACGGGCCGGGCGGATTGCTCACGCCGGCGTTGTTGAAGACCAGGTCGACGCGCCCGAAGCGCTCGACGACCGACGCAAAAAGACGCGCGACCGATTCCGGGTCGGATACGTCGGTGGGGACCGCGTGCGCGCGGTCTTGCGCGTTTGCTTCGTTGATGACCGCGTCAAGCGGCTCGGGCCGGCGGCCGGCGAGCGCGACGCGCCATCCGTCGCCAAGCAGTGCCAGCGCCGCGGCCCGGCCGATACCGGACCCCGCGCCCGTCACGATTGCGATGCGTTCGTTGCTTCCTTCTGACATTGCCGTCTTCTCCGTGTTATCGCACGCTGTGCCGAAGGTTGGACATTACCAACTTTAGGCGTCGTGCACACGGGGAAAGGCTTACGGAATGCGCGCGAGCTTCGTCGATGAGGAAAACAGCACGACGTAATGATCATCGGGAACTCGGCGGAAACGGCGAATTCGCTCGCTTCGAGCACTCTAGTGTTTGCCGAAAAAAATGCCGTTCACGAGCGGGACGCGCGAAACGTATGAGAACACGGACCGTCAGGGCACCCGGGCGCGTTTTGTCGAGGGAGGAGGCAGAGCGGCGCAAACATCGTCGACCTCGGCGAGCCACCGCAAACAGGATGCCGCTGCGCGGTAGCGCGGGCACACGCAGTCCAGCCGGGCACGTTCAAAGATCAAGAAAATGATGACGGTGGCAAATCCTTCGCCGACCGGCGCACTCCCGGCTTTCGCTTCGACGCACCGCCGCAAGCAGTCGTAAGATTCGTTCACCCCTTCCCGCAAAACACGGCCGTCAGCACGAGCGGCACCACGGAATGCACGACCGCATCACTGCCCGACGCCCGCACCCGCTCCTCGACCTGTTCGGCCGGACCCGTCACCACGACGCCATAAGCCGAATCGGTGAGCGGCTGACCGCTGCCCTTCTTGAACATTGCGTCGTCGCGTTCGTAGCCGAGCACGGCGTACACGCGAAAGCCGAACGCGGTCAGGTCGCTGCCATGCGTCGGGCGAAACGCGTTGACGGAATTCGACTCGACGCGCATCGGCGTCGTCTCGATATAGCGCGCGTTGACGAGCGGCGCGATGAACGTGTGCGCACTCGACTTGCAATCGAGGGGACGATCGAGCGCGTGCCCGTATGACGTGGCGGGGACGACGGCCGCAATGGCGGCGCTTGTCGTGGCGAGCGCGGTAGCGAGATTTAGAAGGCGCTGTTTCATGGCATGCGTCGATCGTGTTTCTGACGGTACGAGGCGTCAGGATCGATGCAATAAACGCGCCAATATTTCGTCGTCGAAAGGGCGCTGCGGACCTGGCGCTTTCCCGCGCGTGCCGCCTTGCAGGAAGGCCTTGTTTCCGTGTTGCCGAGCGAGTGATTACAGCTTCGCGCTGACGGCGACGAAAGTCTGTACGCGAACCCTCAGTCCCTTTTTGCAAGGTCCGCGCGATAGTAATTGCAAGCTGCGGCCGCCGCGCTTTCCGAGCAGAAAAGACAAGAATGACGGGAGTGTTTATATTGGACAGCCTATCGCCGGACTCGACCGGCGCCTTTGTTTAAGGACCCCGATGAACGATCTTTCCAACTTCCTCGTTACGAAGAAATGGCCCGCCGAACACCCTGAGCGGCTGCAACTCTATTCGCTGCCGACGCCCAACGGTGTCAAGGTATCGACGATGCTGGAGGAGACCGGCCTCCCCTACGAGCCGCATCTCGTGCGCTTCGAAAAGGACGACCAGATGACGCCCGAGTTTCTTTCGGTGAGTCCGAACAACAAGATTCCCGCGATTGTCGATCCCGACGGTCCCGGCGGCAAGCCGCTGACGTTGTTCGAATCGGGCGCGATCCTGATTTATCTCGCCGACAAGACTGGAAAGTTCATGCCGCACGACCCTGCCGAGCGCTATGAAGCGATCCAGTGGCTGATGTTCCAGATGGGCGGCGTCGGGCCGATGTTCGGGCAGTTGGGGTTCTTCCACAAGTTCGCGGGGAAGGAATACGAGGACAAGCGCCCGCGCGATCGGTATGTCGCGGAAACGAAGCGGCTGCTCGGCGTGCTCGAGACGCGGCTCGCGGATCGCGCGTGGATCATGGGCGATGGATACACAGTCGTCGATATGGCCGTGTTTCCTTGGGTGCGCAATCTCGTGGGGTTTTACGAAGCGCGCGAAATCGTAGCGTTCGAGCAGTTTCCGAATGTCGCACGCGCGCTCAATGCGTTTTTGACGCGTCCGGCGGTTGTCAGGGCGCTGGACATTCCGAAGCGAGCGTAAGGGAGCATTTTCAGTTCGCCAATTCCGCCTTTGCGTGATCGGGTCGTCGCAGTGACGGCCTTCGGGCCGCCGAGCTTGGCTCGGGTGCTCGTGCAAGCAAGCTATCGCCCGCCGAATTCCGCCGGATCTTGCCGCCTTTTTTTTGTTTCGCTACCGTGATCCGACGGCGTCCCGGCCGGTGCTCCGATGCCTGTTGCCCACCCATTGCCACCCGATCGTTCGTGCGATGATTTTCCTTTCGCGTCAGTGCTTTATCGACGATTCAGGCAAGATATCCACAAGCTTCTCAACAAAAGCTGTGGATAATGTTAGTAGGCGTTTAATGATCGGTGATTCACTCAGTGATTAAGCCGATCGCTTGTGTAGCGGAAGATCATCATGAAACCGTGTTCCCCGGGTTCGCGACACCACTTGCTTTGGCTCGTCGGCTGTACCGCCCTGCTCCTTTCGACGCTTGCCCAGGCCGGTCCCGCGTGCCCGAACTGGGTGGAGACGGCATCGGGGAGCGTGTTCAACGTGGCGGCGCTCATCGCCGACGCTGGCTCGGCGGAGTTTGCGCTGGCGCGGGTGAAACGGGCGTTGTCGAAGGTGGAAGCGGGAGGCGGCTGTGCGATCTTCAGAGACCGCCCCGCCTGCGACGAAACGATGACGCTCGCGAAAAAAGCGATCACAGCGCTGGAAACGTGCTCGACGTCGCCTTCTGTATCGATCGATCCCGAAAATAGCGCGCAGCGGTAGCGGTGCTTTTGAGCTCCCGAGAGTCTTTACTGCAAAAAAAAGCGGCCAAGTTGGCCGCTTTGCACATCTGACAGAGCGCTCGAAAGCGCCCCCCAATATCAACGATCGAGAAACGGCCGAAGCTTGTCGGCGCGGCTCGGATGCATGAGCTTGCGCATCGCCTTGCTTTCGATCTGGCGAATCCGCTCGCGCGTCACGTCGAATTGCTTGCCGAGTTCTTCGAGCGTGTAATCCGACGCCGTATCGATACCGAAGCGCATGCGCAACACCTTCGCCTCGCGCGGCGAGAGCGCGTTAAGCGCATCGTCGATCGCGGCGCGCATGTTAGCGTGCACGGCGGCATCCGCCGGCGATGCCGCGCTTGAGTCCTCGATCATGTCACCGAGCGTCGCGTCGGCATCTTCGCCGACCGGCGTTTCGAGCGAAACCGGCTGCTTCGCGATCTTCAGAATGCCGCGGATCTTCTCTTCCGGCATTTCCATGCGCTCGGCCAGCACGGCCGGATGCGCTTCCTGCCCGGTCTGCTGCAGGATTTCGCGCGAGATGCGGTTCAGCTTGTTGATCGTCTCGATCATGTGCACCGGCACGCGGATCGTGCGCGCCTGATCAGCGAGCGAACGCGTCACGGCCTGGCGCACCCACCACGTCGCATACGTCGAAAACTTCCAGCCGCGCCGATATTCGAACTTGTCGACCGCCTTCATCAGGCCGATGTTCCCCTCCTGAATCAGGTCGAGGAACTGCATGCCACGGTTCACATACTTCTTCGCGATCGAGATCACGAGACGCAGGTTCGCTTCGATCATCTCGCGCTTCGCCTGGCGCATCTTCGCCTCAGCGGCCGTCATCTGACGGTTGATCTTCTTCAACTGCTGCAGCGGCAACGCGACGCTCGCTTCGATGTCGATCAGCTTTTGCTGTTCGGCCTGAATCGCGGGCAAGCTGCGTTCGAGCGCAGCGCCAAATTCACGCGACGACGATGCCGACGCGGTCTTCGCCGTCCAGCCGAGATCGGTTTCGTGGCCGGGGAACGACTCCACGAACTTGTCGCGCGGCATGCCGCACCGGTCAACGGCGATCTGCAAAATGCGACGCTCAACTGCGCGCACCTGCGCGACCTGCTGCTGCACATCGGCGCAGAGACGGTCGATCGTGCGGGCCGTAAAGCGAATCGGCACCAGTTCGCGCTGGATTTCTTCACGCACACGAGCGAAGGCGGCGGCGCCCTTTTCGTCGGTGGCGCGGCTGCGCGGCATCTGTTCGAACAGTTCGCGAACGCGCGCGAAGATTGCGAGGCTGTCGCTCGCGAGTTGCTTCAGACGCGCTTCGTTGGCCTTGTTCGAATCGACGGCTTCGAGGTCGCTGTCGTCGTCGCTGTCGGAGTCGTCGGAATCGGACGTGTCGGCAGTATCGATCTCGGTCGTAGCCGTCGTATCCGATGCCGCAAGTTCTTCTTCCTCACCGTCTTCGTTCAAGCCGTCGACGAGTTCGTCAATGCGAAGCTCGCCCGATTCAACTTGCGCCGCGCTCGCGAGAATCGTCGCGACGGTCGCCGGACACGCCGCGATCGCCTGAATCATCTCGTGCAGGCCGTCCTCGATGCGCTTCGCAATCGCGATTTCGCCCGCTCGTGTCAGCAGTTCGGTCGCACCCATTTCGCGCATGTACATGCGCACGGGGTCGGTCGTGCGGCCGAACTCGGAATCGACGGTCGACAGCGCGACTTCAGCTTCCTCGTCCGCCTGGTCGTCGGATACGGCGGCCGGTGCGGCGTCATTGAGCAGCAGCGTTTCTGCATCGGGCGCCTGCTCGTAGACCGCCACGCCCATGTCATTGAACGTGCTGACAATGGTTTCGATCGCGGCGGTTTGCGCGAAGTTGTCGGGCAGGTGATCGTTGATTTCCGCGTGGGTCAGGTAACCGCGCTCCTTGCCCAACTGGATGAGGGCACGCATCTGGCGCTGCCGCTCTTCGTCCTGCAACGCCGTCGACGCGGCGTCCAACGGTAGCAAGGCGGCGGCTGCCTTGCCTTTGCCTGCGCGCCGGGCCGTTGTCTTCCGCGCGGATACGGTCGTTTCCGACCCTGAATCTTCCCGATCAAAACTTGCCATACATTCTCCTCGACAGGCTTGCTCGGCGATGGCGGGACCAGTGGCTACAGGTATCGCCGTCTCTCGCGCCGCGGACATTCGCGGTCTGAGAGTTCCACGATCCCACGACCTGTAAGATCGCTACGAGCAAAGAACGCGGCCCGCGCATAACGGGCGGGCCGGTTTGGAACTGTGCGCAAATCGCGCAACCTTAGATTATACCCGCGCTTGCTGCGTCGCAGCAATAAAAATTTAATTAGCGACTGTGGATCAACGGGGTTCGCGCGTGGGCGGATGCTGCGCCGGTCCGTGGAGACTACGCTCTTTGACGCGTTTTCTCACGCCTCCAAACGCGCGTTTTGGGGAAACATCGCGCGGCGAGCGTCGTCGTCCATTTCGGTTTTGAACTGGTGGGCGGTGCGCAGCGCGTCGGCGCGCACGGCGGCTGGGCGCGCGTTGATTTCGTCGAACAGACGTTTGACGTGTGGCAATTTGTCCCAGGCGTCGGCACCCAGCGCGAACGGAAGGGCGCGCGCCCATCCCCACACGGCCATATCGACGATCGTGTATTCATCGCCAAGCATGTAGCGATACGCGGCGAGCCTAGCGTCGATGATGTTCCAGTGGCGCCATGCTTCGAAGTCGTACCTATTGACGGCGTAGTCCTTCGGGGCGGGCGCGAAATGCTTGAAGTGGACGGCCTGACCGGAGTATGGGCCGATTCCCGTCGCGACGAACATCAGCCAAGAGTACATTTGGGCGCGGTTGGCGGGCGTGTTCGGTGGGACGAAGCGGCTTGTCTTTTCCGCGAGGTACAGGAGGATCGCGTTGCTGTCGAAAACGATGGCATCACCATCTACCAGCGCCGGTGTCTTTGCATTTGGGTTGATCGCGGTGAACAGGGGCGCATGCTGGTCGCCTTTGCGGGTGTCGACGGGTACTAGTTCGTAAGGAATTCCCGTTTCTTCCAGCATCAAAGCTACCTTCGCAGGGTTTGGAGAAGGATGGTAGTAGAACTTGATCATTAGGTGGTCCTTGGTTCGAGACGCTGACGTGGATCGTGTGGGGTCGAAGGGTCGTATCGTTTGGCGGCCGGAAGCGTTTTCGCCAGCGTTGTGGCCGCTGTTCTGTCGTCGTGCATGAAGATACGCGCGCTCACTCAAGAGCGTCCGAACATCCCAAAGGTCCATATGAAACCGTGGTGCAAGTTAACGGTTAGTTGCATACGTCGTTGATATGCCGCGGATTTTGTTCATTCCATGTGTGGCCCAAAGCCCCTTATAAGCGGTTACATCAGCGCGAATCACTGCTGATAACCACGGCTGCAAGGAATGAAAATATCTGTTTTCCAATCCTCACCCACTAGCACTACCGGTTGCAATCACACCTGCGCAACTTTTCCGCAAGAGGCGTTTCATTTCGTTGAGACGCTGGTCGATCGCGGACGTGCGGACGGGCTTTTGCCGTGCATGCATCGAGGCATGTTCCAGATTGACAGGCGAAATACGTTGTCCAAGCTTCGCTGCGAACGCAGATGCCCGCTCTGGCGTCGCACGGACGATACGCCCTTCGTCGATCGCTGTGACAAAGTCTTGAGCCCAATTTGCGACGCGCACGCGCGGCGACAGTTCCGCATGGTGTTGAACAGTGATTTCCGCGGCATCGGCACACAAAACGAAGCGCCGATCCGTCGAACGATCGAAGAACGTTTCACCGGCGTGCTGCTTGAGGATTGCATCGACTTCAGCGGCCCTATTCCGTAGCTTATCGGCTTCGACACGCGCGGCGTGCTTGGCGCGAAGTTGGTGTGCGAAATCGACGGAGGAACGCAACAGCGCCCGGAGGTAGTTGATTGGACACTTGGCGTGCTTCAAATGCTCCCAGGTGGCTTCGACGACGTCGGAAAGTCGCTTGAGGTTCTGTTTCGCTTCACGCATCAGTTTGAAAATCAGAAACTCGTGAAAACCCAGGTTCAGCAGGCGCTGAAGGTCCTCAGGCAGTCTGGCTGGTTGTCTCTTTTGAATGTTAGGGTATAGATCCTTATATATAGCTCCGTCTGCCACGGTGGCACACGGCATCGCGAGCGAAAAGGACTCGCCCGTCTGGGCAGCGTCTCGGGAGGCATCTGTAACTTGCGGCGACGATTGCGTTCGGTCTTCATCGACTAGGCCCAGAAGAGCGGCGGCTTTGTCAGTGAGATGAAGATACGCGCGTCCGAAGAGCCCCGCATTGCCATGACGCTTCTGCGGCGGACGGACGATGAACCCTTCAGCTTCGAGATCGTCGAGGCTTCGATAGAACGTTCGCATTGATTGAAGCGCGCGACCGGTTAACAGCTCGCGTCGCGCGAAGATGGCCGCATACGGTCGATGGGCATCGACAGTGCGAGCGAGGGCGGCAAGCAGCGCTCGCGAGCGTGCAGGGAGCGCCTCGACGTGATTGGCGCGATGGGCCGCTCGAAAGATGACCCATGGCAAGTTGGATCGGTCGCAAGCATATTCTTCGAATGCTGCTCGATCTTCATTCAGGCCGACGGGTGATGAAGCGAGGAGACGACAGTTTTCCTCGCCAGCAACGGGAAGTTGCGCGATAAGCATGTCCAGTGCGTCCATTTCTGAAAAAATGGAAGACAAACGCTTGACTGGCGAACGCTATTCGCTACACTTCGAGGTGTGCACTCGTGACCCGATTGGCGTCGGGAAGCGTAACGGGCGAACGACAGTTAAGCCCGATATTCAAAAGCCTTCGGTTGGCGCCGAAGGCTTTTGTCTTTCTGAAGCAGTAAATCTACATAGCCGACCTCTAAGGTGGTTGTTTCTAAGTCGTTGATTCTTAAGAAAACTCTACTAGAGCTTCTACATCCGTTGCGTGCACTTTCGCTAAGTCGTTGATTTAACGAAAGAACCTACTAGAAACTCAACCGCTGGCGTCTTCGCTAAGACTTTGGTTAATGAACACGGAAATTCGTCGCGCCCATTCACTGGCGTCTGCTGCGTCTTTTTCGAAAAATCGAACGCCCACGACCCCATTTCGAGCCGAGATTTCGCAAACCTTCCGCTTTCCTGCCCTGATCACTGTTGGTGACGTAGGCGCTGTGCGCGGCTTCTCGGTGGCAAAAGCAACGGCGCGGTCCTGGGTAAAGCTTTCATCGTCCACAAGCCGGCGAATAGCTTCCACTACCTTTTCCGTCTTCCCCGCATCTGCAAGTGCCGCGAGTTTCTGGGCCGCATTACTTCCCAGTCGCTCGGGCTTCTCGGAAAGTGCGGCCTTGGCGGCGTCGGGGAGAGCATCGAATGAGAAGATCCGCGTTACGTGACTTTTGCTGAGGCCGGCACTTCCGGATATCTCAGTGCGCGACAGTCCGGAAATTTCCTGGAGCCGCTTGAAGTTCCAGTATTTTTCGAAGTCCGTGAGTGACGGCGAAAGCAGGTTCGAAAAGAAGGCGGCAAACTCGATCTCGCCTTCTTCAATCGACGCGATGTTGGCGCGGATACTCTTCCGTCCGAGTTCGCGATACGCCGCCACGCGATTGTGGCCGGCGACGATTTCAAACCGGTCGTCGGGTAGGGCTCGGACGAGGATAGGCGTCGCGAGCGCGTGCTGCGCCAAGTTGTTCTTCAATTCCTGAAATTGCTCGGAAGTCAGTTTGCGTCGTCTGCCGTTGACTTCGACTAACGAGTCCAGCCCGACCTCGAGCGCCGCCTTCTCTTCAAGCTGCGTTTCCAGTTCCTTGATTCGCGCCTGCGCCGAGTTGATCCGGTTCTGCGCGTCCATCAATCGGCCCGGCGACGTCCGCGGTTCCGGGTTCACCGGCCTGGGCGGGCTCGCATCCG
This sequence comes from Caballeronia terrestris, assembly GCF_001544515.1. Lineage (GTDB taxonomy): Bacteria > Pseudomonadota > Gammaproteobacteria > Burkholderiales > Burkholderiaceae > Caballeronia > Caballeronia terrestris. The sequence goes on along the minus strand of NZ_FCOL02000044.1, from coordinate 12,482 downwards.
CTGGCTTCGAGCCAACGTTCGCCGTTTTTGCAAGTAGTCTGTCCCCGATGCCCATTTAAGCCTCCGATTTGTTCCATGAGCGCACGAACTGCGCATCGAGATGCTCTGCCAGCCGATCCAACGGTTCCTTGAAACGGTTGTATGCCGCCGTACTTCCGTCCGGTTTCGAAAGGTCGTACACCGTTGAGAGTTGCGCGGACGCGCCCTTCGGGACCGTTGACTCCGGAATTTCGAATGGCAGCACGCGATCGCCGTAAGCCTTCTGAAGCCATCCGCGGACGACGCGCGAAACATCGTCCGATTTCGCCTTGGTCATGATCACGTTCACAAAGTCGAAGCGCTTTTGCTCGAGTACGCCTGGCAGTTTCTTCGCGATATCCGCGAACAAATGCCAGAACTGAGTCGAGCTGGCGAAGTCCAGCGCTTCGGGAGGGCAGGGAAGCAAAATCGCATCCGACGCCAGCAAAGCGTTGATCGTGAGATAACTGAGAGCAGGCGGCGTGTCGATGACGATGACGTCGTAGTCCGATGCCAGGGGCGTGAGTCCCTTCTGCACGATCTCCCAGAATTCGAAAGTGCTGTCGTTCAGCACCTTCGCGGGGATTTCGAACTCGGCATCGAATAGCGATGACGACGCGGGAATCAAGTCCAGGTTGTGCCAGTACGTTTCCTGCACGGCATAGTGCAAGGTTTGCTGATCGCCATAGATGAGTGGCAGGAGGGTCTGGTCGTCGGAGATCTCGGCGTCGGGTGCCCACCCGCAAAGCTGCGTGGTCGTTCCCTGCGGATCGCAATCGATGACCAGTACTTTGCGCCCGAGCAGCGTTAGCGCCTGCGCGGCCGACACGGCCGTCGTGGTCTTCGCGACGCCACCCTTGAAGTTTGCGACCGTGACGATGCGTCCGCGTTTACCCTGAGGTCGCTGCGGCCGCTCGGACGTCGCTTGAACCCATGTGAGCGTCTCGGCAAGCGTAAATTCCTTGCTCCGCCCGGCCCCTTTGGACGTTCCGGGCGGCAAATCGCCTTTCGTAGTGAGATATTGGAAACGTTGTTTGTCCAGGCCGCAGAGCGACGCAACTTGGGCGCTAGTAAAAGTGGGCGCGTTTTTTCGCGGATACGGTTCCAGCATCGCATCGCGAATCTGGTTAAGGATGTCAGTAGCTTGGGCAGCCACTCCCAAGAGCGTTTCGATTGAAACGGATTGGTCGACTTCGGGAAGCCGAGCGCTTAACATGGAATTCGCAGTCACTGGCGGGCCTAGGTAAGCAAAAATTCTTCGGTTTGTGTGGAAGATGTCGCAAACCGAAGAATAAACGGCGAACCGGTAAACCTCAAGTAAACTCTGAAGTGTTGTTTCGAGACGCGCGCGGCTTATAGCGGCCCGTTCGGGGCCGATTTTTTCGGCGGGACGTAAACGCACGGCGGTTTATGTCCTGGAACTGGGGAAGACTTGAACGGTCGCCGTCCGTCAGGCGCATGACGCGTTCGATTGCTGCTTGGAACAGGAATGCGGCCAAGCGGATTGCGCTGCGAGTTACGCTGCCCGGATAAACGGCGCAAGTTCTCACGCCAAAAGTGGAGGCGTTGCCTCGAGCGCAACCGTCTAAGTCTGTCCCCGCCGATGCGCCCCGGAATGTCTCGGTGCGGCGGCCGCTAACGGTCCCTGGTGTCAACCATTCGCTGAACTTACCGGGGAAGAGGCAGTGGGTCGAAGATTTCCGCCGCGGACTCGCTAATTTCATACACCGTGGAACAATCGCTCTCCACAAGCTAACGGATAGTTCTGTTATAAATCAAGCAGTTGCAATCCAAATATGAACATGTTTCACGCTTATCCCGTCTACAAGCATGATTTTTACGCGATTTCCGCAGATTAGACACCTCCGCCTAGACTTTGCTTGGCAAATGTAGCAAGCGTTACAAATTTCATAATTTTGCTACCGTCTAAGATCGCGCTAACCTATTTCCGAGCCGGGCTAGAGACGCACGCCATAACGGTTCCCAAATTGGAAAGACCGAGTTTGCCGTCCTCCGCCTAAGATATCTTTCGGCTTGAACGCGCTCGACGCCGCGAGGCACATTGTTAAAACAGATGGGCAGCCCACCCAGTAACTACAACGCAGTTGCTGCATAACGTCATTTGCATGGGGTCTTCGAGCAAGAAAGCTCGCGCGATTGCTAAGTCAATTTTTTCCACCCAAGCCCCGCACAACCACGTCTTATCCTGTCGGAAACGCGAAACCGTCCTGCACTTTCAAAAGTGACCTGATTCGTATGCGAGATGCTCACGACGTTCTGCTCTCTCGTTGCGGCGATGTCCACGGCGCGACGGATGGACTTTCCTGACTTTGTGCCCGCGATCTTCGACGCCTTTATTGTTTTCATTCGTCGAAGACTGCATGAGATTCAAAATGTTAGGGACTCAAGGACGCCGTGCCTTTCTTTACGCGTGCGCCTCTAGACCGTGGCGTTCGACGCGACGAGTTTCGCTATAAAAGCGATGCTTTGCTCACTTCCCGTAATCGACAGCGGAGCGCCATTGTTCGAAGACATCTTCGACGCGGTCCTACTGAGCAATGTGATCTGCGCCAACCGGTCACGACGTTTTCGCTTCCTTCGCGCACACCCCTGATGGAGATCGACGATCAAGAGCGCTGCGGCTATGAGCGCGATTGCGGGAAGTGACACCCTGCTTTCCACACGTCGAACGCGACGCGAAAATGGCTCGCAAAAATATGTGCAGACGCGGAAGCAGTCAGCAGTACCCGAGTCGGGAGTCGCTTTCCAGCATGCGCGCCTATCGAATGATGACTGGAATGTTCGTTGAACGATCCCAGCAGATTGAGAACCGCAGATATAGTGTGTGATCGTGCCCACGAATATGTCGCTCGAAAACCAAGAGGCTGTGCCGCGCCAGCGGCGTTCGCGACGCGATTGCCTTTTTCGTAGCGGGGCCCATCAGGTTCTTCGACATCGAGCGCTCTTCACTTTCCGTTAGCGACAGGTCGTGGTTGACGTTCGAGCCAACAACGACAACGGGGTTGACGAGAGTCGTGAAATTGTTCATCGCCGCCTCGGCGAGTAAGCTGAAGAAAATCGCGTGAGCCTCCATGAATTTAGCCGAGGCAATCCAGACGGTATCGGCGTAACCACTATGAACATCGACATCGCTGCGATCGATGACACAGCACTTGCCCTTCTTTAGCTTCATGACCGAGACCGAGCATGGAAGAGGTTCGACTGGGATGCGCCAAACAGGCTTTACGAGCAAGGCATGAATGGCGATCCCGTCAATATGCCAAATCTGTGGCGCTCACTGACGAGGGTCTGCGTAAATCCGAGCGTCTCGTCAAGCAACACTCCACGTTTCCCGGAGGCGAGGCTTCTAAGGAAGCAACTCCATGACCATGCTGGAAAGTCTATCCCTTGGTTAAATGATAGGTTCACATCCGTTAGTAGCTTTTATGGGCGAAGTTTCTGGAGCAGGGAAGATTCGACATTCCGACGGTGTACCTCATATACGGACGGAGCCGATGCCGTAAAGAAATCGCGATCATTGATGCAGGCGAAACAGGGCGAACCAACTCACTGTTTCAAGCGACGTAAACGCGAATTCTCAAAGCGTATGACCGAAGCTCAACCCATCGAAATCTACGACCGGTAATCCAACTCGCCACCATCACGGCGAGGAAGTGGAACCGGCATGCCCCGCACTCGAAGTTCATCTTGCGGTATAAGGCGCATCGCGCCGATCGATTCCGCAACTCGTGCAATGGAGCATTGATGCAGTAGCTAAAAAAGGAAGCTCGCGAAGCCTTCGACGCCATTCTTCGAGCGTGCGAAGCCTCGTCGTCGCGATAGAACACTCTGAACTAAAAGAGCAAGGGATCAGTCCCTCGTCTTCGCCACACCGTGTCGATGAGTACCCGCGCACGATGAAAGACAAGTTCATTGCAGGGAAGAGGGCGGTGCGCCGATACGAATCAGGCGTAGCAGAAGAAGGGCATATATTCCTCCTCAGTGGAGAATTGCCATGTGGTCGCGCCAAACCGCGCGGCCAAAACAGCACCGCGCGACAAACACAATTCCCTACGCGACGACAGCCGCCGGTGTTGCACCGTCGACCGAAGCCGATTGCGCCGCTCCGTTGCTCGCGGGCTTGACACGTGCGCGTCGCGTGACAGGCTTGCCCGGTTGGGCGCTTTTGCTCGTAGACGTCGCCTTCTTGCCAGCAGACTTGCGGCTTGTCGTGGTCTTGGTCGAGGCGATCCCGTTGACCGAGCGGGCTTTCTTGGCCGCGACCTTCGTGCTAGCGACGACCGGTTGCGCCGCCGCGCCGTCGATCAAGAACTTCGTGCGGTCCTTCACGTCCTTGATCCAGGCCGGAGGCCGCGCGTGGCCGCTCCAGGTCTCGCCCGTCTTCGTGTTCATGTATTTGGCTGGCAGCTTGCCCTTGGAACTCGCGGTCTTCGAAGCCTTTGAGGATTTGGCGACTCTCTTAGCCGCTTTCGGCGGCGCCGCCTTGCGCGCGGTCTTGCGTCCTGCGTCATGCGCCTCGATGTCGGCGGTCGTCAAACCGTGTTCGTCCATCATCGCGCGAATGTCATTCAAAACCGACTTCGCCGCTTTTGCGGCGATTGTTTCAGCCTGCTTTTGCAGCTTCGCAATCCGTTGCTTAAGCTGTGCGAGCGTTGCCATGGTCAACTCCTAAAAGGGGGTGTTGATCGCACTATGCCACCTTTAGCGCGTTTAGCGAAGGGATCGACCGTATTAAAGATGCAGAGCTAAGAGAAGCTTAAAGCCACTCGCAGTGTCTTTTGCAAAAGCCAAGCAAATGCTTAATCGAATGCATGTGGTCCGCGTGCCATCAAAACGAAGCCGGCCGGTCTGTCCGAACCCCAAACACCAGAGGAAACCAACCTCGCCGCCATTGCACGCCGCGACACGACGCTCCCCGCATTTGGGCGCTATCATTTCCGCTGAGAACGAATTGGAGGTGCGGCGCTCCGGACGTTCCGGGGCCGGTCGGCTGAAAAAGAAGCGCGGTCATGGAAAGCACACTTACGGCAGAAGCGAGCGTCTCGTCAGACGGAAAGCGAGTAGTCTTCGTGGCCGCCGCGCACGGGCAGACGGTGCAGTGCGCTATTACCCGGGACGCGCTCGAAGAGCACTTCTGGTCGCCGATCGGTGCGTCCGACGCGCGGCTCCTGAAGGCGTTCGCGGACGGGCGCAAGCGCATCGCGGCCGCCGTCGAGCGAAAAATGCTACGCGACAAGAGCGCGTCGATCGTGCTTCACGCCGCTGACTTTTCGCACTAAAGACGCATCGCGCCCTCAAATTCAGCTATCTGACACAAGCCTTTAGCGCATCGATCAGATCATGCGGATCGTAAGGCTTGCACAACTGCTGCGCGCCCGCGAGCGCGTGCTCTTCGTCCGATCTCAGCGCGAGATCGCGCACGCTCAAAAAAATCACGCCTGGCGCTGGCATGAGCCGCCGCGCCGCGATGGCGAACCCCACGCCCGACACCCCGCCAAGCCCGACATCGGTCAGCATCACATCGACCGGGCGCTCGCGCAGCACGCGCATCGCTTTCAGGTCCGAGTTTGCCTCAATGACGGCGAGCCCGAAGGTCGCGAGCAGTTCCGTGGTGCTTGAGCGCACGAGGACGTCGTCTTCCACCAGCAGGATCGACAAACGCCGCACCGCCGCTAGGGCCGTGTCGCTTTCGCGCTCCTGCGGCCGGCTGGCAGCAAGCACATTCGACGCCGCGCGCCGGTGCGGATCAGCGAGTACGTGCCACACTTTGCGCGCGAGCGCCTCGTGCGTGTACGGCTTGCTCAACAATTCGATGCCTTCATCGAGCCGACTCGAATGCACGATCGCGTTATCGGTGTAACCCGACGTGAAAAGCACCGCGACGGCCGGCAGCCGCTCGCGCGTCTCGCGCGCGAGTTCCGTGCTGCGCAGCGCGCCGGGCATCGCGACGTCGGTGAAGAGCACGTCGATCGGCACGCCGCTTTCGACGATGGCGAGCGCGCTTTGCGCGTCCTTCGCCCGTAGCACGCGATAGCCGAGGTCCGAAATCTGTATCTGGCTTTGACAGACGAGTGGTTCCGCGCTGGGCCTCGGAGCTTGATGGGGGCTTGCTTCAGCCGTTGCAGGTGGAACGCGATTTGCGCCGTATTCGACGAAGCTTCAGGAGAATTGCAATGACTTACGAACCGACCATCTGCAAGCTGTCGACTCACGTTGCGAACCTTTCATGCTGCACGCAAACGGCTGGGTGCCGAACAACCGGCGGCTGCCGGTGCTGTTGTATCGCGGGGTGATCGGCGGGAAGCAGACGAATCTCGCCAGCCACTTCGAGGCGATGTTCAGCGAGAACGGCTGGCCGCCGCAATGGCGTGACGGCGTTTTCGACTATCACCACTATCATTCGACCGCGCACGAGGCGCTCGGCGTCGCGGCTGGGCGGGCGCAACTGATTCTCGGTGGTCCGGCGGGGCGAATCGACTCCGTGCAGGCGGGGGATGCGCTCGTGCTGCCGGCGGGGACGGGGCATTGTCTGCCTTCCAGCGACGGGCGGTTTCAGGTCGTCGGCGCGTATCCGCCTGGGCAGCAGTGGGATATTCGCCGCGATGCACTGAACGACGAGGAAGTGCGCCGGATGGAAGCGCTACCGTTTCCGTGGAGTGATCTGGTCGGGGGTGAAGGTGGGGGAAGGGGGAGGCTTTGGGTTTGAGCGTCTTGCCGCTCTGACGGCATAAAAAAACGCCCGCCGACCCGCGCGAGCGCTTCTCCCGATTTCAGCCATTTACCGCGCCGACGACCACCCCTTATACGCCCCCACATTCTCCCGGGTAATCAGGGTCGACGGCATCAGGATCAGCGGATTCGCCGGCTTCTGCCCGTTCATGAGCTTGTAACCGACATCGACGGCCGTCTGCGCCATCATCCAGGGATCCTGACTCGCAGACGCCTGAATCAGCGTATCGCTCTTCAGCGCGGTTTCGATATCCGGCGCACCGTCCACGGATGTAATCACCATATCCTTCCGATGCAACTGCTTCGCCGCAAGATCACTGCCCACTGCCTGCGGATCGTTGATCGCAAAAAGTCCATCGACCTTCGGGAAACGCGTCAGATAACCCTGCATCGCGTTCATCCCGCCTTCGCGCGAACCCTTCGCGTCCTGGTCCTCGGAAAGAATCTTGATTCCCGGATTCTTCGCGAGCACCTCCTTGCACCCCTTCACGCGATCGATCACGGCAGATACCTGCGGCCCGTTCTCGATGATCACATTGCCCTTTCCGTTGATCTTCTTCGCGAGAAAATCGCAGGCCAGTTGCCCCGCCTGGATGTTGTTCGTCTGCACGGTGGCATCGGCGCCGGCCGCAGCCACGTCGACGGCTATCACGACGATCCCCGCCGCCCGCGCCTTCTTGACCGCCGGCTCGATCGCCTTGGGATCGGCCGCGTTGAGCAGGATGAGGTCGACCTTGGCCGAGATGAAGTTGTCGATCTGCGTGAACTGCTTGTTCATGTCGTAATCCGCCGATACCGCCTGTACCTTGACGTTCGGATTGATCTGCTTCGCCTTTGCCTCCGCGCCCTTCGAAATCGTCACGAAGTACGGATTGCCGAGCGAGCCGACGGTGATGCCGATCGACTTCAGTTCCTTGTCGGCGGCTTGCGCGGCGGAGGCGCCGAGGCTGCAGCCCAGGGCCAGCGCGATGCTGGCGTATGCGACTTTTTGCTTGAACATGATGTTGTTGTCTCCAGGGTGGTCCGTTGGTTTTGGCGGGAACAAGCGGACCTGCATGTTCCCGTACGCCGTCGCGAAGAATGAAGTGAATCAGGTGCGAGCCGAGCCCCGCTGGCGATAGCGGTCGAGCGCCACCGCGCCGATGATCACGAGGCCCTTGATGATGTACTGCCAGATGTCCGACACGCCGAGCAGCACGAGACCGTTCGTCAGCACCGCGATGATCAGCGCGCCGACCAGCGTGCCGACGATCGACCCCACGCCGCCGACAAAACTCGTGCCACCGAGAATCACGGCCGCGATGGCATCGAGTTCATACGACTGCCCGAGCTGCAAGCCGTTCGCCGCGTAAAGCCGTGCGGACGACATTACCGCGCCGAGCCCGGCGAGCACGCCCGATGCCGCGTACACGAACATCTGGATGCCCCACACCTTGATACCCGAGAGGCGAGCCGCTTCCGGATTTCCGCCGACCGAGTAGATGCGCAGGCCGAGCACGGTACGTCGCAGGATGAACCACGAGAGCGCGACCACGGCGACCGCGATGATCACGAGCCAGGGCACGCCGAGCACCGTGTCGTTGCCGATGAACGCGAACGGCAGACTCGGGTTGAAGATGGTCGTGTCATGCCCGATCAGCCGCGCGATGCCGCGCACCGCGGTCAGCGAGCCGAGCGTGACGATGAACGGCGGCAGCCGCAACAACGCGATCAACGCGCCGTTGATCAAGCCGAACAGCAGCCCGACGAGCAGCGCCGCCGGAATGCCGAGGTAGCCCCAGCCGGGAATCGTCGAAACGATCAGCGCCGTCACCGCCGATGCCGCGAGCACCGAACCCACCGAAAGGTCGATACCGCCCGTGAGAATCACGAAGGTCATGCCCGCCGCGAGCACGACGTTGATCGCGGCCTGCTGCGTGACGATCGACATGTTCTGCAGGCTGAAGAAGCCGTCGGTGACGACGGAAAAGCCGATGCATAGCAGGATCAGCACGGGCAGCATCCCGGCCGTTCGCATCAGCGTCTGCATGCGTTCCTTGTGCTCGATGCGCGATTGCCGCTGGGCCTGGCCCTGGGCCGTTGCGATGACGGGCGCGTCGTGTTCCTGCTTGATGGGATTGCTCATGTCGTCCTCCGGATATATGTGTCGCTAATGTGTTGCGTGTCTATTCAAGCGGCTTCGCCGAGCGCCGGGCGCGACCCGGTGGCGAGTTCGATGATGGCTTCCTGCGTGATCGGCTTGCCGGTGTAGCCACCGAGTTCGCCGGCGAGCGCGCCTTCGCGCATGACGAGCACGCGGTCCGCGGTACCGATCACCTCGGGCAGTTCACTCGAGATGATGATGATGCCGACGCCCGTCTTCGCCAGTTCGTTGATGATCCGGTAGATCTCCGACTTCGCACCGATGTCGACGCCGCGCGTCGGTTCGTCGAGGATCAGCACGCGCGGCTTGGTTTCGAGCAGCCGCGAGAGCAGCACCTTCTGCTGGTTGCCGCCGGAGAGCGCGCCAGCGTTCACCTTCGCGCTCGGCACGCGGATCGTCAGCGACGAGATCGCGTCCCGCGCGCGCGCCGCGCCGCGCTTGAGATCGAGCACGCCCGCGCGCGCATCGCGGCCCGCAACGGCCACGTTGATGTTGTCGCGCACGCTCATGTCGAGAAAGAGGCCCTGGCCCTTGCGGTCTTCGGTCAGATAGACAAGGCCAGCATCGATCGCATCGCGCGGGGTGCGCAGGTTGAGCTTCTTGCCGTCGACCGTCACTTCGCCGCGCGTGCGCGGTTCCGCGCCGAAGATCAGGCGCGCGAGTTCCGTGCGCCCCGCGCCGACCAATCCCGCGATGCCGAGCACTTCGCCCGAGTGCAGGTCGAGGCTGCAACCGCGCACGCGGCCGGTGTCGGCGACGTCGCGCACTTGCAGCACGACCTTGCCCGGATCATAGGGCGCGTGCTCCTTCTTGTAGAAGCCGGAAATATCGCGGCCGACCATCATCTTGACGAGGCTTTCCGCCGACAGATCCGCTCGCTCCAGCGTGCCGACATAGCCGCCGTCGCGCAACACCGACACGCGATCCGACAGTTCATAGATCTCCGCCATCCGGTGACTGATGTAGATGATTGCGAGGCCTTCGGCGCGCAACGTACGGATCAGTTCGAACAGGCGATCGGTTTCGCGCGAGGAGAGCGGCGTGGTCGGCTCGTCCATCACGAGGATGCGCGCCTGCGCATGCACCGCCCGCGCGATTTCGACCAGTTGCTGCTCCGCGATCGACAAATCGCCGACGAGCGTATGCGGCTTGAAAGCGGCGCCGAGGCGCTTCAACACGTCGGCACAGCCGCGCTCCATCGCACCGCGATCGACGAGGCCGAGGCCGTTGCGCAACTCCCGTCCCGCGTGGATGTTCTCCGCCACCGAGAGATTCGGCGCGAGGCTCAGTTCCTGATAGATCACCGCGACGCCGAGATCTTTCGCGGCGAGCGGGCCATCGATTACAACGACCTTGCCGTCGATCAGGATCTGGCCCCCCGGATCGGCCTGATAGGCGCCGGACAGGATTTTCATCAGCGTCGATTTACCGGCGCCGTTTTCGCCCATCAGCGAATGGACTTCGCCGGGGTGGACGGCGAGCCGCACGTTGTCGAGCGCTCGCACGCCCGGGAAGGTCTTGCTGATGCCGCGCATTTCCAGCAGCGCGGGCCTCGAGTCAGGACTGGACATAGTTCACCTCATTCGGATGGGCGCCAGCGCCCTTGAGAATCCCCGCGCGCGGAGAGAAGTTGAAGAACATGGGCAGCGTCGCGGCGCCGATCGCGCCCGCATCGCGGCCAAAGGAGCCGCGCGCCATGACCGGCACGCCGCGTGATTCCGGAGCGTTCGCGGCCATCGTGGCGCGCAGCCGCTCGATCAGCGTATCGAGCAGGCCCGCGTCGACGTCGGCATCGAGCACGACGACGGGCACGTCGAGCACGCACAGCATCGCGCGCAGGGCGGGGGCGAGGGCATCGATGCAGTCGTCGATCCATTCATCGACGGCCGGCAGTTTCCGCGCGATGCAGGCTTCGATATCGGCGCGGCTTTCGATTGATTCGCCCGTGTAGCGCAGGTGACGTGCCAGGGCATTGAGCGACGCGCGCGAAATCAGGATGTCCCACTGTTTGTCGGGCTGCGGCGCCGACGGCAGGCGGCTGGGCGCTACCGGCATCACGCCGATGTCGCCCGCGTTGCCGCTCACACCGCGCAGGCAGTCACCATCGACCGCGATCCCCGCGCCGATCGCCGAGCCGAGGAACAGATAGATGAAATCGTCGCAGTGGCGTCCGCAGCCGTAGAAGAGTTCGGCGATGGCGGCCGAGTTGCCGTCGTTTTCGTTGAACACGGGCAGGCCGATCGCGCGTCCGAGTTCACTCGGGAAATCCATTTCGTCCCAGGCGCGGAAGGTGTCGGCGGGCAGGCTCAGTTCGCGCAGCCAGCTACCGAGATTGAACGGCTGCGCGAGGCCCACGCCCGCGAGACGTTCGCGCTCGCTCGGGGTCAGATGTTCCAGGAGCGCCTGGATGTCGCGCTGCAATATTTCGAGGACTTCAGTCGGATGCGGCAGGACCATGTCGTACGCTGCGCGCGCCAGCACGGAACCCGTGAAGTTGACGAGCACCGTCTCCATGCTCGTGCGATCCAGCCGCACGCCGATGCCGAACGCGCCACGCGGGTCCAGCTTGATGAGCGAGGCGGGCTGGCCGCGTTGGCCGTCGAGACGCCGTCCGGTGAATTCGATCAAACCCGCCTTGCCAAGCGACGTGATGATGCTCCCGACGGCCGTGCTCGTGAGATTCGCGTGGCGGGCGAGATCCGCTTTCGATGCAGGCTCCGTGCGGCGCAGCGCCTGCAGCAGCAAGCGCTCGTTGTAGCGGCGCACGTTGGCCGAATTGCTGCCTTGGCCGATGTGGGGGCTTCTCACGCGTCTCCTCCTGGAAACCAACCGTCGTTTTCTGATTAATTAAATCAAGTTGATTTATTTAATACCGCGCGGAGTCGCGTGTAAAGCAGGGAAATCCCCACCGGGAGCGGGCACGGAAGTTTTTTGGAGCGGGAGAGGTTTTGTTCAGACAGTTCCGCGCGCCTCCGGTGACAAGGAGAGTAGGCGTGACGCGGACAAATAGCACGGACTGCGTTGCGCAGTCCGTCGGAACGAGGGTGTCAGGGACGCGAAGTGCGTCTGCGCCGGGCGAACGCCGCCGCGCCGCCCGGGCCGATACGGCGAAAGCGTTCGCGCTTGTGCTCTTCGTCGAAGTGGGCGAGCGACGGTTTCACGAGATCGCTGCGCGATACGATGCCGATCAGCCGCCGCGTCTCGTTGTCCGCGACAACCGGCAGCCGTTCGAGGCCGTGGACGGCGAGCCGCGTCGCGACCAGCCGGCAGTTTTCGCCCGGCAGCGCGACGACGGGCGCCACGCCGCGCAGCGCATCGGCGACGGTGGAATCCGGATCGAGCGCGAGCGTTGCCCGGTCGACCATGCCTATCACCGCGCCGTCGCGCACCGCCGGATACGCGCGATGCGTCTGCGAGTCGCCGAAGAAGGTCGCGAGCGCGTCGCGCACGGTCAGGCCGGCGTCGATCGTCTGCACGCCGCGCGACATCACCTGGTCGACGTGATGCCGCTCCAGCGGATCGACGCCATATTCGCGATAGATGTGATAGCCGCGCCGCGCGATCTTCTCCG
>NZ_FCOL02000043.1 GCF_001544515.1 Caballeronia terrestris | reverse complement strand
AAGGCACAAGCAACCCGAAGGCACAAGCAACCCGAAGGCACAAGCAACCCGAAGGCACAAGCAACCCGAAGGCACAAACAACGGAAGGCACAAACAACGGAAGGCAACAGCGGTCAGCCATTCGCGCGCCCGGGCCCCCAAACCGCCCGAAACATTCCTATTGCCCCGCCACGCCCTCCACCGCCTTGACAAACTCCGCCTGAATCGCGACATGCACCTCATCGCCAACAGCCGGATACCACTTCGATAACCCAAACTGCGCGCGACTGAAATGCCCGTCGGCGGAAAAGCCGAGCGTCTCCTGCTTCGTCAGCGGATTGGCCGCATGGCCGTTGAACGTCACGTTCAGCGTCACCGGCCGCGTCGTGCCATGAATCGTCAGATCGCCGATCAACGTGCCCTTGTCGTCCCCGGTGCGCACGAAACGCGTGCTCACGAAGCGAATCGTCGGATAGCGCTCCGCGTCGAACATGTCCGGGCCCTTGACCAAACGGTCAAGCAGCGGCACATGCGTATTGACGCTGGCCGCATCGATCGCCACCGAGACCGTGCTTTGCTCCATCCCACCGCTATTCCAGTCGAGTTCGCCCGAGACCTTGTCGAAGCGGATCACGAATCGCGAATAATGGAAATGATCGACGTCGAAACTCACGTTCCAGTGATACGGGTCGAGCTGATAGCGCCCGGCCGGGACGCTCGTCTCGTTCGCGGACACCCGGTGCGTCACCACCTGCAAGGGCGTGCAGCCCACGACGGCAAGCAGCGCCGCGCCCGCCATCCAGACGCGCGCGTGATGCAGAAACTTTCGACGGCTCATCGTGTTTCACCCGAATGACGATTGAAGGACAGTCGCGACGGCACGTTGCGACCGGGTCACGCTCCACACGATACACGCGCCTTCGGGTAGAGTTCCGCTCCATCTTGTCTCGAAAAAAGCGTCGCTGCAGGCATGCCGCGACCGAAAACAGCGGAAAACGGCGGAATACCTATGCGTTCATGGCTCACCCGATTTCGCGCACCGCGCGCCAAGGCGATATTGCTCGCACTTTGCGCGACGCTGGCCGTCGCATCGAATGCGCGGGCTGGCGACTGGTGCGGCAACGGCCTGTGGGTCGATGCGATGATCGGCTCGCATCACATCAATCCGGACAAGGATTTCCAGGAGTTCAATCCGGGCATCGGCGTGGAATGCTGGATCGCGCCGGAATGGGCGCTGACGGCGGGGTATTTTCGCAATTCGCTGTCGAAGCCGTCGCTGTACGGCGGCGGCGTCTGGGCGCCGGAATTCGCGCACTGGGGCTTCATCCGGATCGCCGCGATGGGCGGGCTCATCTCGGGGTATCCGTACGGCGGTTGGGGGTTCGGACACGATCACACGATCGGGCCGGTCATCGCGCCGCTCGTCATGATGGAATATCGGCGCGTCGGCGCGAACGTCATTCTGATTCCGCCGATCCCGTCGGCCGATCTGCCGTTCACGATCGGCTTTCAGGTGAAAGTGCGGTTTTGAGGGACGCGCCGTGCCCATACACAAGCGGCACATGAGAGGTTGATAGACGCTCGCACGACAATCTCTCTGCACGCTCGCGACGCCCCGATCTGCACCCTTGCCTTAAGCGCACCCCTCTCCCGCGCAAAGCGGCCTCCGAAAGTGGCATACCTGCTATGCCATAGCGCCCGCTGTTCAGCCCTTCTCGCTGCCCCCATCCTTCTCCCCCTGGCTCGCCGACGCTCTCAATCGAAAGCGATATCGCGGCGGACACACTTCATGTTCAAACGGAGAAACAGCATGGGTAAGCTCAAAGGCAAGGTCGCGGTAATCACCGGCGGCAGCAGCGGCATCGGACTGGCGACCGCCGCGAGGTTCGTCGCGGAAGGTGCGCATGTCTTCATCACGGGACGCCGTCAGGCCGAACTCGATAAAGCGGTGGCCGTCATCGGCTCGAATGTCACGGCGGTTCAGGGCGACATTGCCCGTCTGGAGGATCTCGACCGGCTTTATGAGACGGTGAAACGCGAGAAAGGCGGGCTGGATATCATCGTCGCGAGTGCGGGGTACGTCGAGGTGTTGCCCACGGAATCGGTGACGCCGGAGCACTTCGACACCACCTTCGACATCAACGCACGCGGCACGTTCTTCACTGTGCAAAAGGCATTGCCGCTGCTGCGCGACGGCGGCTCGATCGTGCTGGTATCGTCCGGTATGCATATCAAGGGCTTTCCGGCGTATGGCGTCTATGCGGCCACGAAGGCAGCAATCCGCTCCTTTACCCGAACGTGGGCGGCGGAATTCAAAGACCGCGGCATTCGCGTGAATACGCTGAGTCCGGGACTGATCGAGACGCCGATCATCGACGGCCAGTTCAGTTCGAAGGAAGAAGCCGACGGTGCACGGGCGATGTTCAAACAGATCACGCCACTCGGCCGAATTGGCCGCGCCGATGAGATGGCCGCCGCGGCATTGTTCCTCGCCTCGGATGAGAGCAGCTACAGCACGGGCATCGACCTGGTCGCGGACGGAGGGATTACGCAGCTATAAACTGGGCAGGGCGGCGCGCACGCCTGCTCGACGCTTCACTTCGCCGCATGCCTCATTGCCTGGCGTCTTGCCGGAGGAAAGTTAGCGATGGACCGAATCGACGTCATGCGGCTTTTCATCCGGGTTGCGGACACCGGCAATTTTTCAAAGGCGGCGCGTGCAGCAGGCATCAGCCAGCCGACGGCGAGCAAAACGGTCGCCAGCCTCGAAGCACGGCTCGGCGCGCAACTGCTGCGCCGCAGCTCGCGCGGCCTCACGCTCACCGATGCCGGCCAGAGCTTCTACGAAGGCGCAGTCGAGATCGTCGAGAGCGTGGACAACGTCGAATCCCGCGTCGGACGGGGCGAAGCATCGCCTTCCGGCGTGGTGCGCGTTGCCCTGTCGCCGGCTTTCGGTCGCATGCAGATCATTCCGCACATGACGCCGTTCCTTGCGCAGTATCCGGAGGTCCGCGTGGAGTTCATCGTCGCGCAGCGCTACATCAATCTGATCGAGGAAGGGGTCGATGTGGCCATACGCATCGGTCCACTCACCGACTCCACGCTGATCGCGCGTCGCATCGGCAGCAATCAATACGCCACGGTAGCGTCACCGATGTATCTGGAGCGTGCGGGCGTGCCCCACGCGCTGGATGATCTCGCCGATCACGACTGCATCGCCCTCATGTCACGCGACGCGCCACGGACATGGCCGTTCCTCGGGCCCGAAGGTCCGGTTGAGCACGTGCCGCAGGGACCCGTGCGCAGCAACGACGCCGAATATGTCCGCGCCGCGGTGATCGCCGGGATGGGGATCGGGCATAACGCGGGCTGGCTGTATTCACGGGACATCGACGAAGGCCGGCTTGTGCCGATCCTGGAGGAGTTCAGGCCCGCGACGTTTCCTATCAATGCCGTCTGGCCGGGAAGTCGCCGGTTGCCGGGCAAGACGCGCGTGTTCATCGAATTTCTGGCGGCACTCTTTGCCGCCGATCCTCTGCTTGCCATCCGCTAGCGAGCGTAGCTATTCGATGACGGCATACGTCCTATGCGGCCGCGCTGTCTACCGGACGACGCGATCGGAGTCTATCTTTGTCTTCAAGGCGCCGGGGAATAAACCTCCGGCGCACAGGCACCGAGCGGGGCCGACGCTTTCTGCCCCTGCGCACACTGTCTAAAGACACTGAAGTGTGAGCCGCCTTTTTGAACGTCTTCGAAGGAGTTGAAAATGGTTGATCAAAATGGACCTACCTATTTCGTCGTATTCCACAGCCCCGGTCCCAAGTGGGTCTCCGATAAACCCTACAACGAGCAGCCGGGTTTTTACGACCACGTCAAATATATCGACGACTGGTTCGAGAAGGGCTCGATCGTCCTGAGCGGCCCGTTCATGGAGCCTTCCGGCGGCATGGCAGCCGGCGGCATGGCGATCTTCAAGAGCACCGACTTGAAGACCGCCATCGAACTCGGAACCGAGGATCCGACGGTCAAGTCCGGTTTGCTCAACGTGACTGTGAAGCCGTGGTGGGTACCGTTCCACCACTAGGCGCGGGAAGGTGCATGCTGCGTTCCGGCATCGAAGGAGCGCAGCATGCCGATGCTTCTACGTGGCGCGCCCGTCAGTGAAACCACTTCATCATCAACGTAGCGAAGACGATCATCCCCGCGCCTCCGATCCGCGTCGAAATCTGGGCAAACGGCATCAGCCCCATTCGGTTCGACGACGACAGGATCGCGACATCGCCCGTGCCGCCCAGGCCGCTATGGCAAGCCGTGATGATCGCCGACTCGACCGGATACATCTTCAGCCACATGCCCACGAAGAAGCCCGAAATGATCATCGCGATCACGGTCGATGCGCAGATCACGAAGTAAGCCGGCGAGAACGCGCCGACCAGCTTGTCCCACGAAACGAACAGCGTGCCCAGTCCGACGAGAATCGCAAACGTCAGGTTCGTCGACATGAACCTGTACATCTGGTACGCGCCGATTTCCATCGATTCAGGAATCGCGTGGGCAAGCTTCAGCAGCGCAGCCGCGACGATCATGAGCACCGGACCAGGGATGCCGGTGACCGGTGCAAGCAGCGCACCGAGGATGAACAGCGTGCAGGCGAGCAGCAGTCCAAATCCCATCAGCCGCAAGTCGAGTGCGGACTCGGCCTTTTGCGCCTTGAGCAACTCCTGATCCTCGCCGGTGCGCACGAGGACGCCTTCGCCGCTATACGCGGGGTGCTTCTCGCCGAATCGCTTGAGAATGCCGCTTGCCAGAATCGCGATGACGTTGCCGATCAGCGCTGCCGGAACCATCATCGCGATCAGGTGACCCTGCGCCGTCCCCGTGATCTCCGCATAGCCGATGGAGAGCGGCAAGATGCCTTCGCCGATGCCGCCGCCGAGGATCGGAATGACGATGTAGAAAAACACGTGCTTCGGGTCGTAGCCGAACAACAATCCCACTAGAATGCCCGCCGCGATCGCCGTCACCGTTCCCACCAGAAGGGGAACGAACATCTTGAGAAAGCCCTGGATCAGGATCTTCCGGTTCATCCCGAGAATGCTGCCTGCGACGAGACACGCGATGTACAGATACTGAAGGTTCGCGGTCTTCATCGTCGTGGTGATGGCCTTGAGCGTCGTCTCGTCCATCAGCTTGTAGCCGAGCAGGGCGGAGGGCACGAAGAGGCAAAGAATCGCGGGCCCGCCGATATGCCTGAAGAGCGGAATCCGCTTGCCGACTTCACCCAGCAGCAGTCCGGACAACATCAGCACGGCAAAGCCGCCGATCATGTCGTTGGGGAGCTTTTTCGTGACGATGGCGAGGACGGTGATGACAGCCACCGCGATGAACATCGGCACGGGCATTCCGCCGATCGTCAGTGTTGACCATGTCGCTCGCCGGCCGAGCGCCGGTACGCTTGCGTGCGTCGAGGTACTTTCCATTTCACGTCTCCTGACAGGAATTGATTTACTGCTCTGCGGTGGCCCAGCCAGTCTTCGCTGGCTTTAAGTTCTCAGGCTGTGCGTTGTTGCTTCGGAAGGTCGATCTTCATCCACGGGTGATCCGCGTAATGACGGGCTTCGAATGCGTCGATCGCTTTGGCGTCGCTCAGCGTCATGCCGATCATGTCGAGTCCTTCGATGAACATGTGCTTCTGGCGGGCGGGCAGTTCGAAGGGATATTCGGCGCCGTCAGCGGTAATGACGCGCTGGCGCTGGACGTCGATCGTCAATTGGCTTTTCGCGGGGTCGCTGACGAGTTCCATCAACTTCGCCATCGTCGACGGATCGAGCATCACGAGCAGCAGGCGATTGTTAAGCGCGTTGAAATAAAAGATCTCGCCGAAGCTGGGCGCGATCACCGCTTCGAAACCGGCTTGCTGCAAGCCCCAGACGGCGTGTTCGCGACTGGAGCCGCAGCCGAAGTTCGCGCCGGTGACGAGAATCCGGGCGTCGCGATATTCAGCCTTGTTGAGCACGAACTCTTCTTTCGGGGCGCCGGAGGCGTCAGTGCGAAGGTCGTACAGGACGCCGCGCGCCAACCCCGACTTGTCGATGCCGAAGAGGAATTGCTTCGGCATGATCTGGTCGGTGTCGAGGTTGTTGAGGGGCAGGGGTGCGGCGATCCCGGCTACCGTTTCGTGCTTAGACATGATTGAACTCCTTGCGTACGTCGACGATGCGTCCGGCGAGCGCGGCGGCTGCGGCCATCGCCGGGCTCATCAGGTGGGTTCGTGCGCCGCGACCCTGGCGGCCTTCGAAATTGCGGTTGGTCGTGGATGCGCAGCGCTGGCCGGGTTCGAGGATGTCGTCGTTCATCGCGAGACACATCGAGCAGCCGGGTTGGCGCCACTCGAAGCCCGCTTCGATCAGCGTGTTCGCGATGCCTTCGCGTTCCGCCTGCTCGCGGACCATGCCCGAACCGGGGACGACCATCGCGCGCACCGACGGCGCGACCTTGCGCCCGCGCACGACGTCGGCCACCGCGCGCAAGTCTTCGATGCGCGCGTTCGTGCACGAGCCGATGAAGACGTGGTCGATGGAGAGACCAGCGATCGCCTGGCCCGCGTCGAGTCCCATGTAGGTCAACGCCTTCGACGCGTTGTGGCGTTCTAGCGGTTCCGCCGACAGTTCAGGGATGTGATCGGCGATCGATATCGCCTGGTCCGGGCTCGTGCCCCACGTCACGAAGGGCGCGACGACGTTCGCGTCGAAGCGGTGCGTGACGTCGAACGTGGCATCGGCGTCGGACTTGAGCTGCTTCCATTGCTCGGCGGCTGCGGCGATATCGCGCGGCGACAGGTCCTTGATCCGCTCGGTCACGTAGTTGACCGTGGTGTCGTCCGGCGCGATCAGTGCGCCGCGCGCGCCGGCTTCGACAGTCATGTTGCACAACGTCATGCGCGCTTCCGCCGACAACGCCGCGATCGCCGCCCCGCTGTATTCGACCGCGAATCCACGTGCGCCCTGCGCGCCGATCTTCGAGATGATGTAGAGGACGAGATCCTTCGACGTTGTGCCTTCCGGAAGCCTTCCGTCGACGTGAATGCGCATGTCTCGCGCCACGCGGTAAATCAGCGTCTGCGTAGCCAGCACATGTTCGACTTCCGATGTGCCGATGCCGAAACCCAGCGCGCCCAACGCGCCGTAGGTCGTCGTGTGGCTGTCGCCGCACAGAACCACCATGCCGGGGCGAATCAGCCCGATTTCCGGCGCGACGACGTGTTCGATCCCTTGCTCGCGGTCCTTCACATCGAACAGGTGGATGCCGTGCTTCCGGCAATTGCGCGTGAAGTTGCTGGCTTGATGCGCGGCCGCATCGATCATGATCGTGCGCTTGTCGACCGCGACCGGATGCGTCGGAATCACGTGATCGACGACGCCCATCTGCTTCTCCGGGCAGCGCACGGGCAGGTTCTTCTCGGCGAGCCCAGCGAACGCCTGCGGGCTCGTGTATTCGTTCATGATGTGCAGGTCGGCATACAGCGCGACGTGCTGCTCATCGACTCGAAAAACCGTGTGGCTTGCCACGATCTTTTGGTAAAGCGTCTGTCCCATGTCTCTCTCCAAACTCGTTTGAACGATCGCTTCCCGACCGTTGAAAGCGAGTTTAATTCGGAAGCATGGATGATAAAATGCAGACTCTCTTAACCTACTCTTCAGTTTAATTTAACAATGGACTCGATCGCCGACCTGGAGTTTTTCGCGCGGCTGGTGACACAGGGCAGCCTCTCGGCGCTGGCGCGGGACTTGGGCGTCACGCCGCCCGCGATCAGCGCGCGATTGAGTCAACTGGAACGGCGCTTGGGCGTGAAGCTGTTGAACCGCACGACGCGCCGGCTCGCCATGACGCAGGAAGGCGAGCTTTATCTCGGGACGGGTTCGAAGCTGCTCGAACAGGTGCAGGAACTGGAGCGAATGGTCTCCAGCAGCCGCGAGTTGCCGCGCGGCTTGTTGAAGGTGAACGCGACGTTCGGCTTCGGGCGTCGACACATCGTCCCGGCGCTTTCGGAGTTTCGGCGGCAGTATCCGGATGTGGAGGTGCAACTGGATCTGACCGATCGCCCGGTGAATCTGGCCGAGTTCGCGTTCGATGTCGGCATACGCTTTGGCGATCTGCCGGATCAGCGCGTCGTGGGAAGAAAGCTCACGACGAACCGGCGCTTTGTTTGCGCATCGCCGGGGTATCTGGAGCAGCACGGCATACCGAAAGTCCCCGACGATTTGCGAACCCACCGATGCATCGTGCTGCGAGAAAACGATACTGCCTACGGCACGTGGCATTTCACCAAGGGCAAGCGGCACGAGCTTGTGAAAGTGCAGGGGACGATGAGCAGCAACGACGGCGAAGCGACGCTGCGCTGGGCGCTCGACGGGCACGGCGTGCTCGTGCGTTCGGAGTGGGACGCGCAATCCTTCATCGATGCGGGCACGCTCACGCGCGTGCTTCCCGACTGGTCGCTGCCAGCGGCCGATATCTACGCCATTTACCCGGAGCGGCTGAATCTGTCGGCGAAGGTGCGCATTTTCATCGAGTTTCTGGATCAGTATTTGCAGCGTCTTTCCCAACGTGCGTGACCTTCCGGCTGACTCGTTTCCTCCGCTCGGCAACATGCTCGTTGACGTCGACGGGAATGAAGGGCGCCTGAAAGTGATCGACCAGAAAATCGATGAACGCTCGCGCGCGAGCCGTTTGATTGCGCTGCCGCGGATAGTAGACAAAGAGGTCGGCCGAAGGAATCACCGTGTTCGGCAGCACGAGTTTGAGCCGTCCGCTCTGCAGATACTTCGCAAGATCCCACTCCGACCGGATCAGGATCCCGTGTCCATCGAGCGCCCATCGCAGGACGATGTCGCCATCGTTGCTCGAGAGGGCGCCTTTCACCTTCAGCGCCTCGATGTGGTCGTTCACGATGTAGCGCCACACGCCGTATGCATCATCGTTTTGCCGATGAATGATGCAGCGGTGCTGCAGTAAGTCCTCGACGCGCTCAGGCGTGCCGAACCGTTCGAGATACTTCGGCGAAGCGCAAAGAAACCGGCGATTGCTCATGATCCGCCGTGCACTGAGGCGGCTGTCGGGCAGTTCACCGAATCGTATCGCCATGTCGAATGCACCTTCCACCAGGTCGACGGGTCGGTCCGTGACCTCGAACTGAATCTCGACGTGAGGGAAGCGCTTGGCGAACTCGGACACGAGCGGCGCGATCGTCGTCCGGCCGAATCCGAGCGTCGCGTTCACGCGCAACAGACCTTGCGGATCGCTCCTCGCGCCGGAGATCGCTTCTTCCATCTCGCGCACCTGCCCGACGATCTGCGTCGCGTAACGCAAGTACGTTTCGCCCTCGGGCGTCAGACTGACGCTGCGCGTCGTCCTGTTGACGAGCCGTGCGCCTAGCCTTTTCTCGATGATGCCGAGCCGCTTCGTCGCGGCGGGCGGCGTCAGATCGAGTGCGCGCGCCGCCCCGGACATGCTCTTCAGCTTCGCGAGCAAGATGAAGAATTCGAAGTCGGTTGCGGAGTCGTTATTCACTTTGAGTGAAGAATGAAATGAAAACAAGTGAATCATAGCGCCACTTTTCGCGCATAACCTAGCGACTCCTACAGCCCGACACCGATACCGACCAGCGGGCATCACTCTGGAGACAGCCATGAGAATCGTTGAAATCCGCGAAAAGACCGTTCCGATCAGTTCCCCGATCCGCAATGCCTATATCGACTTCAGCAAGATGACGCTGAGTCTCGTCGCGGTCGTCACCGACGTGATCCGCGACGGCAAGCCGGTCATCGGCTACGGCTTCAATTCGAACGGCCGCTACGGCCAGGGCAAGCTGATGCGCGAGCGCTTCATCCCGCGTCTGCTCGAAGCCGATCCCGCCTCGCTCGTCAACGATGCCGGCGACAACCTCGACCCGCACAAAATCTGGGCGACGATGTTCACGAACGAAAAGCCCGGCGGTCACGGCGAGCGTTCCGTCGCGATCGGCACGATCGACATGGCCGTGTGGGATGCCGTTGCGAAGATCGAAGGCAAGCCGCTCTTCCAACTGCTTGCAGATCGCTACGGCAATGGCACGCCCGACCGCAAAATCTTCGTGTATGCCGCAGGCGGTTATTACTATCCGGGCCAGGATCACGGCAAGCTGAAGGACGAAATGCGCAGCTACATCGACCGGGGCTATACGGTCGTGAAGAAGAAGATCGGCGGCGCCTCGCTCGATGAAGACCTGCGCCGCATCGATTCGATCCTGAGCGTGCTCGGCGACGGCCAGAAGCTCGCGGTCGATGCCAACGGCCGCTTCGATCTCGATACCGCCATTCAGTACGCAAAAGCGCTCTCGCAATACGACCTGTTCTGGTACGAGGAACCGGGCGACCCGCTCGACTACGAACTGCAGGCCACGCTGCGCAACTACTACGACAAGCCGATGGCGACCGGCGAAGACTTGTTTTCGATGCAGGACGCGCGCAACCTGATCCGCTACGGCGGCATGCGCCCCGATCGCGACTGGCTGCAATTCGATTGCGCGCTGAGCTACGGCCTTGTCGAATATCTGCGCACGCTCGACATGCTGCATGAGCACGGCTGGTCGCCGAAACGCTGCATTCCGCACGGCGGGCATCAGATGTCGCTGAACATCGCGGCTGGGCTCGGCCTCGGCGGCAACGAATCGTATCCGGACCTGTTCCAGCCCTACGGCGGCTTCCCCGATGGCGTGAAAGTTGACGGCGGCTACATCACCATGCCGGACCTGCCCGGCATCGGCTTCGAAGGCAAAGCCGATCTCTTCGCCGAGATGCAAAAGCTCTCCGTATAAGCCTCCAGACGGCAAAAGCGCCGGCGCACACCGTCGGCGCAGCGTTCACAAAAAGACAAAAGAACGCAGGCGAATTCCCTTCGTGCGTACCACAGCGGACTACCCCGCCGTGGGCGCTCGTCCGGATTTCATTGAAAGACGCCAGGCATAGGAGACAGTCATGCTGGTATCAAAGATCAGGACATCGCTTTCGAAGCTCTACGTTCAGGTTCTCATCGGCATCATCGCGGGCATTTTGCTTGGGCACTTCTACCCCGATATCGGCTCGCAGTTGAAGCCGCTCGGGGATCTCTTCATCAAACTGATCCGGATGCTGCTCGCGCCGATCATCTTCGCGTCCGTCGTGGTCGGCATTGCCCGCATGAGCAATCTTCATGAGGCGGGCCGCGTCGGCATGAAGGCTGTGCTGTACTTCGAAATTGCATCGACGATTGCACTGGTGGTCGGTCTGGTGGTCGTGAATCTGGTCAAGCCTGGCGCAGGCATGAACATCGACCCCGCGCATATCGACAGTTCGGCCATCGCCACCTACACGCAGGCGGCGAAGCAACACGGGATGCTCGATTTCTTCATGAGCATCGTGCCGAACAGCATCGTCGGCGCGTTCGCGAACGGGGAGATTCTGCCGGTCATCTTCTTCTCGGTATTGCTCGCCATCGCGCTCGCCAAGCTGGGGCCGCGCACCGCGCCGTTCGTGGACATGCTCGACATGTTCCTGCAAGGCATGTTCGGCGTGGTGCGGATCGTGATGTACGTCGCACCGGTCGGCGCGTTCGGCGGCATGGCGTTCACGATCGCGAAGTATGGCATCGGCACGCTGGCGTCGTTCGGGCAGTTGATGCTGTGCCTGTATCTGACGTCGATCTTCTTCGTGGTCGTCGTGCTGGGCTTCGTCATGCGCATGTGCGGATTGTCGCTGTGGAAGTATCTCCGCTACATCAAGGACGAACTCTTCATCACGCTCGGCACTGCATCGACGGAAGCGGTGCTCCCGCAGATGCTCATCAAGATGGAGAAGATGGGATGCTCGCGGCCTGTCGTCGGGATGGTGTTGCCGACCGGCTATACCTTCAACGCAGACGGAACCGCGATCTATCTGACGATGGCGGCGATGTTCATCGCGCAGGCGATGAACGTTCAGCTCACGCTCTGGGATCAGTTGCTCGTGCTCGGCGTGCTCTTGCTGACATCGAAGGGATCGGCGGGCGTGGCTGGAGCCGGCTTCGTGGCGCTGGCTGCGACGCTCGCCACGATGCACAAGATTCCGGTGGAAGGGCTGGTGCTGCTGCTCGGCGTCGACCGGTTCCTGAACGAGGCTCGCGCGGTGACCAACCTGATCGGCAACGGTGTGGCGACCATCGTCGTGGCGCGGTGGGAAGGCGAACTCGACATGAACACGGCGCGCGCGATGCTCGACCGTACAGGCGACACGAGTATCGACGCCCTGGAGCCGATCGGCGAGCCCGCGGGCCAGCTAGCCGCAGTACAGGAACCGATCGCCCGCTCCAACGTTCACTGAGGCTTTACCCGGCGGCGGGCCGGAACCCGCGCTCGAAGTGCGCCCGGACGCCGTGCTCGCCACCGGCCGCACGGACTATCCGAATCAGGTCAACAACGTCCTCTGCTTCCCGTTCATTTTCCGCGGCACGCTCGATGCAGGTGCGACCACGGTCACGCGCGAGATGGAAATCGCTGCCGTGAACGCGGTCGCGGAACTCGCGCGCCAGGAACAGAGCGATATCGTCGCGACGGTTTATGGTATTCAGGATTTGTCGTTCGGTCCGGAATATCTGATTCCGAAGCCTTTCGATCCGCGTCTGATCGTCAAGATTGCGCCGGCCGTGGCGAAAGCCGCGATGGATTCCGGCGTCGCGACGCGTCCGATCGAGGACATGGAAGCGTACGGGTTAGCCGACCCTACCGCGACACCTTCGCCTCGATAACCCGATGCACGAACCTCAGCTTCTTCACCGCAGCGGGAGCGAGAGCGAACGGATACGGGTCGGGCATCCCGAGACTTCGATTCAGGCTGTTCATCGCGTAGGTGAGGGGATACCACTGCTTCATCAGGCTATCGAAGCTCGGCGGACCCGCGAGCGCCTGAGCCGCGAACTTCGGGTCGCGGGGATTCGCGGGCGTCATGCCGATCCCGCACGCCTGCGCGGTATCGATCGTATCGACGATATGCAGGTAGTGCGCCCACGTTTCCGCCCAGTCTTCCCACGGATGCATCGTCGCGTAGGCGCTCACGTGCGTGGCGCCCCAATCCGCCGGCGCGCCCATCCGATAGTGACGCTCGAGCGCCTCGCTGTAGCTGACGCGCTCATCGCCGAACAGCGTCCGGAAGGTCCTTAGATGCGGCGTACCGGCGACGAGCCGATCGAAGTAATAGTGTCCGATCTCGTGCCTGAAGTGCCCGAGCAGCGTCCGATACGGCTCGCCCATCGCGACACGCACGCGCTCGCGACGGACGTCGTTCGCCTCCGCGATATTCATCGTGATCAGGCCGTTGTCGTGGCCTGTCAGCACCTTGTTGCCGCGACGATTCTCCAGAAATTCGAACTGCAGCCCGGCATTCGGGTCCTCTTCACGCGTATCGACGCGCAATCCCAGCGCCGCGAGCGTGTAGAGCAGCCGCCGCTTCGCCGCCTCCATCCTGAACCAGTAATAGCGCCTCCGACGCGCCTTGAGGTTCGGAATCACCGCCGTCAGACGGCACGAATGGCAAAGCGGGTCGGCTGAACTGGCCGGCACCATCCAGTTGCATATCTTCTCGACGGCGTAGTTATGACAAGGCTTGTAGCGGACGTCGCTCGCGGCGGGTTTCATTTCCCACGATCCGTCCTTCGCCTTCTCGAATGCGCTCATGTCCGACGTTTCCGGAATGAACCCGAGCGCGATGCCGCAGCGTTCGCATCGAACGTTCTCGAAGAAAACCAGATGCCCGCAGCTCGTGCAGTGAAACGTCTTCATGCCGGACGCCGCATCAGACAGGCTCGCAGATCACGGCGAATCCGGACAGCGCCGCCGGTCCGAAGGTCATGCTGATGGGAACGTCGGTTGCATCGCGGCCGCGCGCCATCAATATGCGGCCGGTGCGCGGTGCGTTGTTGCGCGGATCGAAGGTCTGCCACGTGCCGCCGAGATACGCCTCGAACCACGCGCAGAAGTCCTGCGATGCATACGGCGGCGGCAGATTGACGTCGCTGATGTAGCCGGTGCAATAGCGCGCGGGAATGTTCATCGCGCGGCAAAGCGCGACCGCCAGATGAGCGTAATCCCGGCACACGCCGATCGCTTCCTGGTGCGCCCCGTAAGCGGTTCGCGTGGGGCGCGCCGTCTTGTAGTCGAACTTGATGTGCGAGTGCGCGTAGTCGCAGATCGCCTGCACGCGCGTGCGTCCGGAAGGCAGACCGCCGAACATTTGCCATGCTACGTCGGAGAGAAGGTCCGTCTCACAGTAGCGGCTGCCCAGCAGAAACTGAAGGCAATCGGAGGGAAGCTCTTCGACGGCGTGCTGACGATCGTCGGCCGGGAAGGTTTCGTGCGTGTCGGGCACTTCGAGCACGCCTTCGGCCGATACCGACAACGATCCGTACGACGGTGTCACGATGCGCGTGCACAAGTTGCCGAACCCATCGTAATACTGCGTGAGCGGCACGGGCGGATCGAAGACGATGCGGTCGGGAACGATCACGCTGTCCACCATCGACGGGTGCGTGTTCAGCATGAGAACCGCAGGCGTCGCGTGCGGACATGTGTAGGTCAATTCGAAGCCAACACGGAGTTTCATTTGACCTGCGCCTTACTTGGATAATCGATAAATTTCGCCTCACAGACATTGCGCGAGGCGGCGGTTCTACGGGTAAGTGGTGCGCGGAGGGAGGCTCACAATCGCGCCTGTCGGCATGCTAATGCCGCAACCGTTGTTCCTGGTGAGATCGCGCTCGCCCAAAAAAGCGCAATGGGCACGCTTCCAGCACGACTGTGAAGCAAAATAAGAGCCAACTGCCTTCAGGCGGAGCAGCGTGGGCGAAAAGCACCTCGGCGCGAGTCGCTTTTTCGGCGGCTGCCTCGCTACCAGTCAAAGTTGCGCTTCGTTGCCCAGACGCCCGCAATCGCTGAGCGGGTATCCTTTCTGCATGCCGATGTCCTCGGCGTCGAGGAACCCCAAAACTCAATACGGAGACAGTGCCATGAAGATCAAGGCAGCAGTTCTGCACGAAATGGGGGCAGCGACGCCCTATGCCGATACACGCCCCTTGCATATCGAAGAGCTCGAACTGGCGCCGCCAGGCCGCGACGAAGTGTTGATCAAGATCGCGGCGGCCGGTCTCTGTCATTCAGATTTGTCCGTCATCAACGGCGACCGGCCCCGTCCGTTGCCGATGGCGCTCGGACACGAGGCGTCGGGCGTCGTCGAGCAACTAGGCGAGGGTGTCACCGATCTTCAGGTCGGCGATCACGTCGTCGTCGTGTTCGTGCCGAGCTGCGGACACTGTGCGCCGTGTGCCGAAGGGCGGCCGGCGTTGTGCGAACCAGGCGCGGCGGCGAACGGTGCCGGGACGCTGCTCTCCGGCGCACGGCGTCTCACACGCGGCGGCGGCGAGGCGTTGAACCATCACCTCGGTTGCTCCGTGTTCGCCGAGTACGCGACCGTCTCGCGCCGTTCGGTCGTGAAGATCAGTCGCGACGTTCCGCTCGACGAAGCCGCGCTCTTCGGCTGTGCCGTGCTGACCGGCGTCGGCGCGGTCGTCAATACAGCGCAGGTGCGCGCAGGCGCATCGGTGGCGGTGATCGGGCTGGGCGGCGTCGGGCTGGCGGCGCTGATCGGCGCGCATGCGGCGGGCGCGCGGCAGATCATCGCGATCGATCTCGCCGACGACAAGCTGGAGCAGGCCCGCGCGCTCGGCGCGACGCACACGGTCAACGCGGGTCAGGACGATGCGTTCGAGCAGATTCGCGCGCTGAGCGCGGGCGGCGTCGAGTTCGCGTTCGAGTTTGCTGGCTCGATCCGCGCGCTGGATCTGGCGTATCGCATTACGCGTCGCGGCGGGATGACCGTCACGGCGGGTCTGCCGCCTTCAACAGCGCTCTGGCCGTTGCCCGCGGTGAGTCTCGTCGCGGAAGAGCGCACGGTGAAGGGGAGTTATATCGGTACGTGCGTGCCGTCGCGGGACATCCCGCGCTATGTTGATCTGTACGCGCAGGGCCGGTTGCCGGTGAACAAGCTGCTGACGGGACGCCTCAAGCTCGACGAAATCAATCGCGGGTTCGACCTGCTGCACGAAGGCAAGGCGATCCGGCAGGTGGTGGTTTTCGATTAAACCGTCAAGCCGCCCGCCTGGACCGATCGTCGATCCACAGACGCGCCCATCTGGACGCGTAGGCAATCGCATGATCGGGGTCGAAGAAGTAGTCGAGGTCGTCGAACGTATAGGAACGACCATGCGGCGACGTCCCGTTCACGATGGTCAGGTTGGCGGCATACAACCCGCTCGGCAACGGCTGCGCTGACGGCTCGACTTCGTATCCTTTATATCGCATGTGCTTATGACCTGAAATGCTGCTTGCGAGCGAAATTGCCCGCTGCGTTTCAGGCTAGTGCGTCGAGTGCGCAACTTGAACCAATGGATTGGGCTAAGCAAATCAGAAGCGGGACCAGTACGACATGAGGTGACGGCTTCAAAGCGTGCGAAACGGTGGCCCGAGGCCACCGTTCCTGCTACCGCGGTCAATGTCCGATCAACGTGCCGAGCGGCGCGAGCGGAACGATCGGATAGAGCTCGAAGGTCAGCAGCTTATCGACACCGAGCGGCAGCGCCTTGAGCAGACGATCTGCTTCGTCGACGGAATCGACGCTCATCAGAAAGATCACGCCGACTCCGTTTTCCCGCATCCAGAACTGTTCCATCTTGCCGTCGAGGTACAACTGCAGGGTGGCGGGGACTTCAGTGGGCATGTAGTGCGCGAGCTGTTCCTGCGTGAGCGGAATCAGCGATCCAACGGCCATGACTTTCATGATTTTTCCTTGGATGAGTTAGACGGCTTGCGGATTCAACCGGTCCGCATGGGCGCGCGCGAACTCCTTGACGCTCATCGGTTTCTTGCCTGTAATCCGCTCGACGTTGTCGTTCATGCCTGACATCACGCCGCGCTGGTAGTCGTCCATCGCCGCGACGAGGTGCTCGACGATGTACGCGGGCACGCCCACTGATTCCATCGATTGGCGGTATTCATCGATCGAGATGTCTTCGAAGACGATCTCGCGGCCGAGCGCCTCGCTCAACTCCGACGCCATCTGCTCGTGGTCCATTTCGACCGGCCCGAAGAGCGGATAGGTCTGCCCGATATGTCCGCTCGGGTCTTTCAGCAGCGCGGCAATGACGCGGCCCTGATCTTCCGCGCCGATCGCGGCATGGCGGCCTTTGCCGACCGGCAGGCGGAGGACGCCTTTATCGAGGAAGGTCGGCAGTTGCCACGGGTAGAAGAGCCATTCGAGGAAATAGGTCGGACGCAGATGGATGACGTTGAGTCCCGACGCGCTGAGCAGCTGCTCAGCAACATAGTGATCCTTCGACGACGGACTCTTCGATGTGCGGCTCGCCGAACGCTGCGACAGGTTGACGATGGTTTCGACGCCGGCTTCCCGCGCGGCCTGGGCGAAGTAGGCGGTTGCGGTGATGAGGCCGGGCGCGACGGGATAGACGAGGTATGCGGCATCGACGCCTTCCATCGCGGCGCGAATCTCGTCGACGTTCTGCAGATCACCCACGACGATTTCGGCGCCGAGCTTTTGCAGCGAGTCCGACCGGCCGTCGATGCGGCGCACGAGGGCGCGCACTTGCAGTCCGGCTTCGATGGATTCCTTGACGGCGGCGCGGCCGGTGTCGCCCGTTGCGCCGGTAATCAGTACTTTGCGGCTCATGATGATTATCCTTGAAAGTGAGAGGGTTGCTTGCATTTCGAATCAGCTGCTTCGCATGTGAGGCGAACCGTGAGGTGCCTGTGTGAGAGAGCACATCGCTGCGGTGAATGAAGAATGAGGCCGATCGCAGAGCCGCGGTAGCCATTGGATTTCGCTAACTTCTATGCCGGGCCAGCATCAATGAGAAGGCGCGCAGGATCTGCGCGCGCTGACGTTGAGAAGGAGAGGATGAACGGGGCTTCTGGCTTTCCAGTTTTGAAGCGCGATGAAGCCCATCAAACGGTCAAAGCAACTTCAAGGCTTGGCAGAAGCCCCATCCAGAGGCCCGTCCAGCAACTGCGGCGAAACAGTCTTGAGTACATGAACCAGTTGCTGAACGCAATGCCGTGCCTCGTCGGGCGAATTGGCATCGAGGACGTCGATGAGGTTGACGAGCACGCCAAGAAACGCATCGGAAGTCGGCATCACGCGAGCGCGCGCATGCAGATAACTGCTATGCCCAAAGACCTGCTGAATGAAGTCGCGCTGCCGCAATAGAAACTCGGCGTCGGATACAGGTTCGGTAAGCGCGGGCAATGTCGCTTTACCGAGCGGCCCAATGGGAATCTGAATATGGGTTCGAAAAGCGTTCATGCGGCGGTTCTCCGTGTAGCAACGAGCGCCGCCGATGCGAATGGTCACAGCCCGCAATCGCAATTGCGATAGCGTATGCTATTAGCGACACAACAAAAAGACAGATACCCAAGTGTTTACATCCTGCTGTGGAGCGATTCGGATGTCAAATCGATTTGACGCCCGATGGTGTTAGATCATGGAACAGAACTGGGACGCACTCTTCGACGAACTGAAAGCGCTGGGCCGCTTTCGAAGCGATGCACAACTGGCGCATTATCTGGGCCTGACTCGGGCACAGGTCTCCGCCTGGCGCTGCGGCAAGACCAAGCTCGGCACGCTTACCAAGGTCAAGATCCTTGACGCCCTTGGTCAAGACAGCGTCCGTTCGATGATGGCGAGCCTCTTTCCTGAACAGGGACGCGACGAGGCCATCGAGTTGCATAGAACGCTCGTGGCCCGCGTCAGCACCAAAGAGATCGTCAGCGAGCACGCGACCGATGGACCCAGCGACGCACCCAGCGATGCCCCCTCGGCCAACCTGCTTCTCGCGCGGCTTCCCGTAACGGTGCGTGAGCGGATCACGCCGCATCTCTCGAC
Organism: Caballeronia terrestris; assembly: GCF_001544515.1. Lineage (GTDB taxonomy): Bacteria > Pseudomonadota > Gammaproteobacteria > Burkholderiales > Burkholderiaceae > Caballeronia > Caballeronia terrestris. The sequence continues at coordinate 27,363 of NZ_FCOL02000043.1, read as the reverse complement.
CGTCTCGCTGCCGCTCGGCAAAGTGCTCTACGAACCTGGCGACCGCTTGAGCCACGTCTATCTGCCGACCACCGCCATCATCTCGATGCTCTATGTAATGGAGAACGGTGCATCGGCGGAAATTGCGATGGTCGGCAAGGAAGGCCTCCTCGGCGTCGCGTTGTTCACGGGCGGCGAAACCGTGCCGAATCGCGCGCTCGTGCAAAGCGAGGGCGAAGCCCTGCGTCTCGCCAGCAACGTGGTGAAGGAAGAATTCGCGCGCGGCGGCGCGATCCAGCATCTCTTCCTGCGCTATATCCAGGCGCTCATCACGCAGATGGCGCAGACCGCCGTGTGCAATCGTCATCATTCGATCGGACAGCAGTTCTGCCGATGGCTGCTGCTGAGTCTCGATCGTCTCGAATCCAACGACATCCGGATGACGCAGGAACTCATCGCGAACATGCTCGGCGTGCGGCGCGCCGGCGTGACCGAAGCTGCCAGGGAGTTGCAGCGGATAGGCGCGATCCGGTATAACCGCGGCCTCATCTCGGTCGTGAACCGGCGTGCGGTCGAAGATCAGGTCTGCGAGTGCTACCACGTCGTCAAAAGCGAAGAAGAGCGGCTTTTTCGCATGCGGTGAGGCCACGAGTACGCAGCTTGCGCCCTCCTGCTTTCCCCACATCGATCGCAGATCGAACGCGCGACGCCCACGTTTACCCCCGAGCAGCCCGGTACCGTACAGAGAAAATCGACGATTCATGTGAGTCTATGGGTTCAATGTCGATGTAATGCCGTTCGTTGCCGTTTTCGGCGGACCCGATCGGATGCAACAAGGAAGGACATGAAGCGTAACGGTGAGCAGTCTTTGCGGGAACAGATCCACAAATGGGTAGTCGATCGCGGGACCGGTAACTGGCATATCGCCAGGTTTGGCCGCACCCGGTTCACCCGAAGCCGATACGTGTATGTTGCTTGCCCGGGCATCGGCACGCCGCTCGGGATGTTCTTCTTCCGGCACAAGGACGGCTCGTGGCGTGTTTATCCGCCGCTTTCAAGCCTGCCGAGCTTCAGCTATTCCAAGGCATCGGTCGAGTAATGCTCACGTTTTGTTCGTGCGTGTCGCCCCAAAAGCGACACAGCGGCTTCAACGCATGGCTCGGGGATCTTTGGCACGTCCGGCCGCCATCGGGCCGCTGCATAAGGAGATGCCCATGCGGAGACAACTGCTCGTCCGCGCGACGCAATGGTTCGGCGATGCGCAGCACGTCGCCGAATATGAAGTCGAAAGCGGCAATTTGCGCATATCGGTCGATGGCGTGACGATTCGCGAGCTCGATCCGCCCGATTCGTGGATCGCCATCGCGTCGGTGGCGACCGCCAGCGACCAGGGCACGCAGCCCGAGGCGATCGACCTGCAGAGGCTCTTGTCCGACGTGCGCTTCCAGACAACTTGAACATGAAGAATTCCGCACACATTCGACAGCGCTCGCAGGCCATCGCGTCCGGCCGCGCGGCGCATGCGCCGCTGCCGCCGCCGCGTTCGATACACCGCCGGACGCTGCAAACGCCGCGCCGTCCCCGCGAGCGGCATCGGCTGTTGCGCAAGGTCATCGACGCGATGGAAACGTCGTGCGCGTACTATTCGTCGCCTGCGTTCTGCACGGGCTTCACGTATAGCGGACGCCCGGCGCCACGCTGCCTCTCTCGACGGGCGTGACCTCCTGTTCGGCGTGTCAGGTCCGCTTCGCTTGTCATTCACGCTAACGCATCGATCGCGAGCGCCTCATCCTTCCAGCGTCTCATGCACCGCCTGCGCGCCCCGCTTCCAGTAAGCCGACGCGCGAATCCGCCGCTTGTCGATCCCTCGCTCGACGCAAAGCAACTGACGCACCGCGCGCATGAGCGTTGCTTCGCCGGCGGCCCAGATATATCCCTCGCCGTCCGGCAGATAGATTTCCCTTAACGCCAGCAGCAGCGCTCCGCCGTCCGGATGCACCGCGTCATCGCGATAACGCCACTCCGCGTAAAGATCGGCGCGCGTATCGAATTCGATGCGCGCCGACACGTCGGCGACTTCGATCAGCGTCGCTGCGCGTGTGCCGGCCGGCAGTTCCTCCAGACGCCGCGCGATGGCGGGCAGCGCGGTTTCGTCGCCGATGAACAGATGCCAGTCGAAATGCGCCGGAATCACGAACGACCCGCGCGGCCCGCCAATGCCGAGATATTGACCGGGCGCGGCCTGTGCCGCCCACGCGGTCGCGGGGCCGGCTTCGTGCAGCGCGAATTCGATGTCGAGCTCGCGCGCGTCGCGATCGAAACGGCGCGGCGTGAAATCGCGCGCGACGGGGCGCGGCTTAGCGGGATCGAACACGGGACCATCGGGGCCTGCGACCGGAACCGTGGGCTTGAGCTCGCCCGGCTCGGGCAAAAACACCTTCACATGATCGTCGAACGAGGCGGATTCGAAATCTTCCAAGGCGTCGCCGGTAAGCGTGATCCGCACGAAGTTCGGCGTGAGTGACTGCACGCGCTTCACTTCGAGCAGGCGGAACTTGAGCGCGTGACGCACGCGCGTGATTTCGAGGTCGGGTCTGGTCTGCAGAATGTTGTCGTTCATCGTCGGTTTATTCCTTGTCGCGGGCTATGCCCTGTTCGATTTCGGCGGTCGCGCGCGCGAGGATCGCGGCGATGCGTTGCTGCTCGTCGTGCGGGGCATCGGTGCGCAAGAGCAGGGCGCGCTTCAGCGCACGACGCGCCGTGGTCAGCTCGGGGACCCAGCCGCCTTCGCTGGCGCTGTCGTCGGCTTCCTCGCCAGCGAACGCGCGGCGCACCGAATCCATCTTGCGGGCGAAGTGCGTCAGCTTGGCGAGCATCAGGTCGACGCGTTCGCGGTTCGCGGCCAGATACTCGCGCCCGGCGTCGGAGAGGGCGTAGCGCTTGCGGTTGCCCTCCAGTTCGACGGTGGTGTGGCCGAGCTCTTCGAGATACGTGAGCGCGGGGTAGACCATGCCGGGACTCGGCGCGTAGAAGCCGTTCGAGCGGTCGGCCAGTGCCTTGATGAGCTCGTAGCCGTGACGCGGCTGGTCGGCCAACAGGGCGAGCAACAGCAATTGCAGGTCGTCGGAGGTGAACTTGCGGGCGCGCGGCATGCCGCCTTCGCCGCCGAATTCACCGCGGCCGCCGGGGTTGCCGGGGCCATCGAAAAAGCGTCCGCCGCCGCCGTGTCCGCGATGGCGGCCGATGGCGAGTTGAGAAAAGCGTTCAGCCAGCTCATGCCGGCCGAAATGCGCGGCAAAGGCTTCGCCGCAGTGGTGCAGGAAATGGCGTCGCATCGATTCGCTCCAGAATGAATATCGTAAAACATATCTTAAGTTATATATCTTAAGAGTGTCTGTCAAGGAGCTTTGATGTTTCGGTTTTTTACGGAGGTTGGCCTCTGACGCGTTACGATCTCAAAAGCCCACCACGGACCCAAGCCCCATGCCCATCACCGGTACGACACGCGTTTTCATGATCGCAGGCGACCCCGTCGCGCAGGTACGCGCACCCGAGATCTACAACCACCTCTTCGAGCGGCACGGCATCGATGCGGTCCTCGTGCCGGTGAAAGTCCCGCCCGCGCGTCTCGCCGATTTCGTGCGCAACGCGTTCAGCGCGGAGAACGTCAACGGGATGTGGGTGACGATCCCGCACAAGGCCGCGATGATGGCCCTGATGGACCGCTGCGACCCCGTCGCGCAACTCGCGGGCGCTGTCAACGCGGTGCGCCGCGCTGACGACGGCGCGATCGAAGGCGCGCTGTTCGACGGCATCGGCTTCGTGAAAGGGCTGGACCATTTCGGCATTCCGCTGGAAGGCCGTCGCGTACTGGTGATCGGTGCCGGAGGAGGAGGGCAGGCGGTCGCGGCGGCGCTGGCGTTGCGCGGCGTCGGCGAACTGGCGATCTACAACCGGAGCACGGATCGCGCGGCCGACCTGTGCGCGCGACTGGCGGCGGCATCGGGTGGCGTGACGAGGGTCGCGGCGAGCCCCGATCCGGCGGGCTACAACCTGATCGTCAACTGCACGTCGCAGGGACTGAAGCAGGACGACCCGCTGCCCTTCGATCCGAAGCGCGTCGATGCGGGCGCTGCGGTCGAGGACATCATCATGACGCGCGAGCCTACGCCCTTGCTCAAGGCATGCGCGGAACTCGGCATTTCGGCTCACGCGGGATTCGAGATGCTGGTGCAGCAGATTCCCGAGTATCTGAGCTTCTTCGGCATGCCCGAGCTTGCGCGGACGCTGCAGGACGACACGTCGGAAGTGCGTACTTTGCTCTATCCGAAGTAACGCGGGGGCTTGGTCAGGCCGGCTCCATCCCATGCCGAAGCTTGGCGGAGCCGGCCTGCGCGGATGCCAGAAAAGCGATGAGTTCCTTCGCGGCTTCTTTTTGCCGAGAAGCCGTGCACACGGCGGCCGAAAACACGGTGACGACCTGAATTTCCGGCGGCAGAGCGCCGATCACTTCGATCCCCGGCAAGTGCATCATCTCGCTCAGTTGCTGGAAGCCCAGTTCGACCTGCCCGCTCGCGACGAGCGATCCGACCGGCACGCCGGGCGGCGCCTGCACGATGCGCGGCGCGATGGTGTCCGCGATGCCCCATCGTTCGAACAAAAGGCTGAGGTGAACGCCGCTCGGCCCCGTCGAATAGCCGATCGAGCGCGCGGCCAGCACCGCCTCGCGCACGGCCGCTTCGGTCGCGATATCCGGCGCCGGCGCACCCGCCGCGACCGCGATCGCCACGCCCGATCGCGCGAGACCGACGCAGCTTTGCGGATCGACGAGGCCGTCGCCAACAAGCCGGTCGATAGCATCGGCGGCAAGCACGACGATGTCGAACGGCTCGCCGTCCGCGACGCGCCTTGCAGCCGCCACGCCGCCGACCGATTCGACGACCACCGTCCGCCCCGACAGCCGCGCGTAGTCGGCGACGAGTTCGGACAGCATCTGGCGCGTCGCCATCGACGAGATGCCGGTAATGTGCTCACTCATGTTTTCCGAACCCTTTATCGATCAATCGATGTAGCGCAGCCCCGCCTGTCGCAGCGGCTCGCGCATGTCGTACATATCGAGGCCAAGCACGCCCGAGGCCAGCTTCGCGCGCTTCTCGCCTTCGAACGCTTCGCGCGCGGCCGCTTTGTCGAGCACCTTCTGCGCCATCGCCGATGGCACGATGACCACGCCGTCGTCATCGGCGACGACGACATCGCCCGGGGTCACGAGCGCGCCCGCGCACACGACCGGCACGTTCACCGAGCCGAGCGTCGCCTTGACCGTGCCCTTCGACGAAATCGCGCGGCTCCACACCGGGAAGTTCATCTCGGCCAAAACGCGCACGTCGCGCACGCCGCCGTCGATCACGAGCGCCCGCGCGCCGCGCGCCTGGAAGCTCGTCGCGAGGAGGTCGCCGAAGAAGCCGTCGGTGGATTCCGTCGTGACCGCCGCGACCACGATATCGCCTGGCCGGATCTGCTCGGCCGCGACGTGCAGCATCCAGTTGTCGCCCGGTTGCAGCAGGACGGTGACCGCCGTGCCGCTCGTCTGCGCACCCGCGTAGATCGGGCGCATGTAGGGCTTCATCAGGCCGACGCGGCCCATCGCCTCGTGAACCGTCGCCGAACCGAACGCACCGAGCTTCGTGGCGACGTCACCGTCGGCGCGATGGATGTTGCGATACACCACTCCCAGTTCAAACATGATCACAGTCCTTTCGTTTTGAGCGCCGCATCGAGGCGCGGATAGACGCGCCGCGCGTTGCCTTCGTAGATCTTGTAGCGCTCATCGGCATCGATGTGCGCGGCGTCGATATAGCGCTTCGTATCGTCGAAATAGTTGCCCGTCTCCGGATCGATGCCGCGCACCGCGCCGATCATCTCGCTCGCGAAGAGGATGTTGTCGACAGGGATCACGCGCGTCAGCAGGTCGATGCCCGGCTGGTGATAGACGCAGGTATCGAAGAAGACGTTGTTCAGCAGATGGTCCTTGAGCAGCGGCTTCTTCATCTCCTGCGCCAGGCCGCGAAAGCGTCCCCAGTGATAGGGCACGGCGCCGCCGCCATGCGGGATCACGAAACGCAGCGACGGGAAATCGCGGAACAGGTCGGAGGTGAGGCACTGCATGAACGCGGTCGTATCGGCGTTGAGATAGTGCGCCCCGGTCGTGTGGAAGCACGCGTTGCAGCTCGTGCTGACGTGGATCATCGCGGGGATGTCGTACTCGACCATCTTCTCGTAGATCGGATACCAGTAGCGGTCGGAGAGCGGCGGGCTGGTCCAGTGGCCGCCCGACGGATCGGGGTTCAGGTTGATCGCCACGTTGCCGTACTGCTCGACGCACTTCACGAGTTCGGGGATACAGGTTGCGGTATCGACGCCCGGGCTTTGCGGCAGCATCGCGGCGGGGATGAAGTGGTCGGGAAAGAGCTGTGCCACGCGAAAGCACAGCTCGTTGCAGATCGCCGCCCACGTGCTCGACACCTCGAAGTCGCCGACGTGATGCGCCATGAAGCTCGCGCGCGGGCTGAAGATCGTGAGGTCGAGGCCGCGCTCCCGCATCAGCTTCAGTTGATTCGCTTCGATCGACTCGCGCAGTTCGTCGTCGCTGATGTGCAGCTCGGAGACCTTCGGCCTCTCCGATGGGGTCTTGATGCCTGCGATCTGACGGTTGCGCCACGCTTCCAGCGCCTTGGGCGCGGTGGTGTAGTGGCCGTGAATATCGATGATCATCGTTCTTCCTCAATGCATATTCGTTTTGCCAGCGCGCGGAAAACGCAGCGCCCGCGCGCCGGCTTTCTCAATGTGCCACGGTCGGCTGCGCGACCGGGTCGCCGGCCTTCACGCGCTGGGCCAGCAGGATAGCGATGGCAGCGAGCGTCGCAGGGACGGCCAGCATCGCGAGGATCGCGCCGAATTGCCAGCCTAGGCCGAGCAGCGCTCCGCCGATCGCGGACCCGAAGATGCTGCCGAAGCGGCCCACGCCCAGCATCCAGCTCACGCCGGTGGCACGCGCGACCGTCGGATAGCGTCCCGGCGCGAAGGCGTTCAGGCCAGTCTGCGCGCCGCTCATGCAGAAGCCCGCAGCGAACACGAGCAACGTCAGCGACGACGACATCGCGCCGATCCAGCCGAGCCCGAGCACGCACAGGCCGCCGCCGAGGTACGCGGCGCTGATCACGGGCGCGGGGCGGACTTTGTCCATCATCCAGCCGACGCAGATCGCGCCGATCGTCCCGCCGATCTGAAACATCGCCGTGACGTTCGCGGCGGCCGTGACCGTCAGTCCGGCGTCCTTCATCAGCGTGGGCAGCCAGCCGGTCAGCAGGTAGATCACGAGCAGGCCCATGAAATACGTGACCCAGAGCGCCGCCGTCATCACGCCGTAGCCCTGTGAGAACAGTACGCCGATCGGCTTGCGCGTGGGCAGCGGCGGCTCGTTCGAGACGAAGACTTCGTCGCCGGCAAAGCGCTCGCCGCAGACGCGCCCGAGCACGGCGCCGATGCGCTTCGAAGTCGCGCCGCGCACTGCCAGCAGGCGCGCCGATTCGGGCAGCAGCCAGATTTGCAGCGGGATCAGCGCGAGCGGCAGGGCGCCGCCGACGAGCAGCACCGCTCGCCAGCCGTGCACCGGAATCAGCCAGCCGGCGACGAAGCCGATCAGCGCCGAGCCCAGGTTGAAGCCGGTGAACATGATCGTGATCATCAGCGAGCGCTTGCGCTGCGGCGCGTACTCGGAGAGCAGCGTCGTCGTGTTGGGCATCGCGGCGCCGAGGCCGATGCCGGTGAGCAACCGCAGGATCGCCATCGAAGTGGGCGAGTGCGTGAAGGCCGTCGCGATCGTGAAGACGCCGAACAGGAACACCGATGTGATCAGCACCCACTTGCGCCCGATCTTGTCCGAAGCGGGGCCGGCCGCCAGAGCACCTATCACGAGACCGATCGGCGCCGCGCTCATCACGAGGCCGAACGCGGGGCGCGAAATGCCCCAGTCCGCGATGATCGAAGGCGCGACGAAGCCCATGATGGCGACGTCCATGCCGTCCGCCGCGACCACGAGGAAGCACAGCGCCACCAGTAGCCACTGGTAGGGCGCGATGGGCCGCGAGTCGATGAATGATTTGATGTCGATTGTTTTGCCGCTTGTCATACGTTTCTCCTGTCTCCTGTCTCCTGTCTCCTGGGGAGTTGCCGCGTCTCAGTTCTTGCCTTTTTCGGTGCCTTCCCAATCCAGCTTCCCAGCGCTCTTTCCCGCCACCGAGTACAACGCGCCGGGCGCGTTACGCGTGCGCTGGAAGTCTTCGAGCGTCTGCCCTCGCATCGCGGCATAGATATGCAGGTTCGAAACACCGGTCACGGCGCCGAGCTTTTCGAGCATGAAAAAGATGACGCCGTAGTGCAGCAGTCCGCGCCAGTCGCGCTGGCGGATCAGGTTGCGCTCTTCATCGGACAATCCGGCCGCCTCGAAGCTCGCCTCGGGATCGCTCAGGAAAGCCTCGCGATGCGCTGGCTCGACCATCCGATGCAGGTAGTCGTTGATCCTGTAAGCCCTCACCGCAAGCTCGATCGAGAACGGATAAGTGCCTTCGAGCTTCTCGACATCCTTGAGCTGGACCGCCATCTTCTGCCGATGCCGTTCGATGACCGCCGGGTTCGTCTCACCGTCCTCGCCTTCGTAGATCGCGGTCGCGATGCCTGCCATCGACGGCAGGTAGTAGCTGCGATGCTTGCAGACCACGGTCGCCGACAGCGCGCCGCGCATCGTCAGCCACATGATCACTTCGGAGCCTTCGTAGCCGCCGAGCGCCGCGTATTCGGCGATCGTCATGTCGGCGAGCTGCTCGGGATCGCGCTCGAAGAGATCGAGGAACCGGTGGTCCCATTCCGTGTTGTTGAAACCGGCGCGCTCGCCGTGCACCTGATGCGACAGACCGCCCGTTGCGAGAATCGCGACCTTGATGTCCTCCGGATAGCTTTCGATCGCACGCCGCAGCGCCTGGCCGAGCTTGTAGAAGCGGCGCGCGCTCGGCACGGGTAACTGAAGCACGCCCATCTGCAGCGGCACGATCTTCACAGGCCATTCGGGCTTGTGCGGGCAGAGCATCGAGAGCGGCGAAAAGCAGCCGTGATCGAGCGCCTTGTTCTGGAAGAACGACATGTCGAATTCGTCGGTCATCAGCGACGTGCCGATGTGCGCGGCCAGCTCCGGATGTCCCTTGATCGGCGGCAGATCGCGTGCGCCGCCGCCTTCGTCCGCGACGTGCCATTCCGGGCCGACGCCCAGCGTGAACGCGGAGTAGTGGTCGAAGAAGAACGACGTGACGTGGTCGTTGTAGATCGTGAGAATCACGTCGGGCTTTTTCTCGGCGATCCAGTCGGCGAGCGGCGCGAAGTTCTCGAAGATCGGCGCCCAGACGGGATCGTCGCGCTTGTTCTTGTCGAACGCGAAGCCGATGGTGGGGGTGTGCGAGGCGGCGATGCCTCCGATGATCCGTGCCATACCTTTACTCCTTCATACCGATGCACCGTGACGGCGGTCCCGCTGCGAAGCGGCGACGCGACGTGCCATGCGGGGGCATCTGACCTGTTTATCGGGGCGGCGTTTCGGGCGGTGGCCATATCCACGTTCCGTTTGCGATCAGGAAAAGCGGAATTGATTCGAATTGCCGTCTGAGGTGAAAGATAGCCATGCAGCGGCCTGCCGTGAATGGGCGGGTTAACCAGATGGAATGACTATGGCGATGGCTTTTCGGGCGTTTTAGGGACCGGGCTGCGCGAATGAAGATCGGTGAAACGCATGTCAGGACAGGCGATGGCGTTGTCCACCGAATTTTGGAGAAAATTTTTGGCAACAACCCCCTACGACAGCGTCCGATAAGCAAATCAGATGGGGCAAGAATGAAGTCGCAAAGTGAGGGCTGGCGGGATTGTTCACATCAATGAAGCGCGTGGTTCGTTGACCTTCGTCAATCGCTGCGAAACGCATGCGAATAGAGTGAGTCGCACGCATCACGACACCCATGCGAAGGAGTCTTTCGATGAAGGCACTCGTCTACCACGGACCCGGCACGAAGTCGCTCGACGAGCGGCCCATGCCCGAACTCGCCGCTCCGACCGACGCCATCGTCCGGGTCACACGCACGACGATCTGCGGCACCGACCTGCACATCCTCAAGGGCGACGTCCCGACGTGCGAGCCGGGCCGCATCCTCGGACATGAGGGCGTCGGCGTGATCGAGCGCGTGGGCGCGGCGGTATCGTCATTCAAAACTGGCGATCACGTGCTGATCTCCTGCATCTCGTCGTGCGGAAAATGCGAGTTCTGTCGGCGCGGCATGTACTCGCACTGCACGACGGGCGGCTGGATACTCGGCAACAAGATCGACGGCACGCAAGCCGAATACGTGCGCATTCCTCATGCCGAAACGAGCCTGTATCCGATTCCGGCCGGCGCCGATGAAGAAGCGCTCGTGATGCTCTCAGACATCCTGCCGACCGGCTTCGAATGCGGCGTGCTGAACGGTAAGGTGCAGCCCGGCTCGACGGTGGCGATCGTCGGCGCGGGACCGATCGGGCTCGCCTCGCTCTTGACGGCGCAGTTCTATTCGCCCGCGCAGATCGTGATGATCGACCGCGACGCGAACCGGCTCGAGATCGCGCGCACGTTCGGCGCGACGGCGTGTATCGATATCGGGCGCGCGGAGGCCGTCGCGGAGATCATGAAGCTGACCGATGGCGCGGGCGTCGATTGCGCGATCGAGGCCGTGGGCGTGCCGGAGACGTTCGAGCTGTGCCAGTCGATCGTCGCGGCAGGCGGGACGATTGCGAACGTCGGCGTGCACGGGGTCAAGGCGGACCTGCATCTCGAAGCGCTCTGGGACCGCAACATCACGATCACGACGCGTCTCGTCGATACGGTCAGCACGCCGATGCTGCTCAAGACCGTGCGGTCGGGCCGGCTCGAGCCCAACAAGCTGATTACCCACCGCTTTCGCCTCGACGACATCATGAACGCGTACGAGACCTTCGGCCACGCCGCCGATACGCATGCGCTGAAGGTCATCATCGAGGCGTCGTAGTGTTCCCGGCGTTGCACGCGCTATCCGAAATGATTTGAGATAGCGCTTGCGTAGTGTCGGTTATCAGTGCATTCTCAGGGGGTCCGGTGCGCGCGCCTGCGCGCCACAGCCATCCCTCCATCGATTATCCGCAGCTTTTTCTGCCGCCTGATGTCCCAAGGCGCCGCACTCCCCGCTGCTTCAGGCCAGCCGTATCGACTGCGCCTCACCTCTTCACCCTCGAAACGGAACGAACATGACATCGCAAGTCAAAGTGGTCCCCGCAGCGCCTGTGCAGCCGAAGCAAAGCGAACACGCGGTTGCCCAGCGTGCGCGCGCGACGGCATTCGAGCGCGCGGACGCCGAGCGCGCCCAAAAGCGCCTCGACAACGACGCACGGCTCGATGTCAACGCGAGCAAGTGGCGCTACGTGTGCCTGGGCGCCTAGATGAAGAAGAGCGCCGTGGCACTGACCTTCCCCAACCCCAGCCGCAGCTACGACCCTTCGAGGCACTGCGTGTGCTTCTGGGGCTATGACAATTCGCGCGAGATTTCCTTTCTCGTCGACGATGCGATGCTGACGAAGCTGAACCCCGACGCGGGCACGGGCGAACCGGCGCTCCTCGCCGCGTTCGATCGCAACCGCGAGCGGATTCTCGGGCTGGCGAAGAATCTGTACACCGGCGGTCCGCAGAACCGATATACGATTTCCTGACCAAAGTACGAGAAACGCACCGCTTCAAACACGATGCTTCGGCGGTGCGCCGATCTTTGGCATCGATATGACACATCACATTACTGGAATGAAAATGGCAACAGGTACGGTCAAATGGTTCAACGATGCAAAGGGTTTTGGTTTCATCACGCCGGATGAAGGTGGCGACGATCTGTTCGCGCACTTCTCGGAGATCCGTTCGGAGGGCTTCAAGAGCCTGCAGGAAAACCAGAAGGTGACCTTCGAAGCGAAGAAAGGACCGAAGGGTCTGCAGGCATCGAATATCCAGCCTGTGTAAGCGACGCGTTCGCGCGAGTTGTAAAGGAAATGGCCCGCCTCGTGCGGGCCATTTTGCCATGAGGCTCCACGTCAGCGCCGTGCCTTCGCTTCAACCCGCAGCCGCTGCTAAACTAGGTTTCCTGCCCCGCCTGTAGATCGCCTCCCGTCCCGTTATCTGGTTCAGCAAAGAGGCGTTCGCGGCGCTTCGCGTGGCGTTCATTTGAAACGGCGCCACGCGCCATCTCATCGGGTTCATGGAAGCGACGCTCAGCCACATCCGCACGACGAAGAGCCACCGCATCGCAGCCGCCTGCACCGCGGCTGCGATGTTCCTCGCTGTCGTGCTCGTGTGGCCGCATGCCAAAACCGCGGCTCCCGTCGTCCCTCCGTTCCTCCCGATCTTCGCCACCTGGGTCACGTTGACTGAAGGCCTCACCGCGTTCCTGCTGTGGACGCAGTACCGCATATCAGGCCGCCTCTTCCTCGCGACACTCGCGGGCGCTTATGCGTTCGTCAGCGTCACCACTGCGATTCAATTGTTCGTATTCCCCGGCGTGTTCTCGGCTCGCGGCCTGCTCGGTGCCGGACCGCAAAGCGCGATCTGGATCTGGGTCTTCTGGCATGGCGGCTTTCCGACGCTCGTGATGGTCGCGCTCGCGGTGCGTGCAGCGCACCGCCCCGCCATCGACGATTCCGTCGCGCGGCATCGCATCGGCCGTGCGGTGATTGCCGGCGCCATTGCGCTCAGTGCCGCGCTCTGCGCCTTGTCGGTGTACCAAGGCTTATTGCTGCCGAGCCTGATCTCGGGGACGTCGTACACGCAACTGTCGAGTAATCCGGTTGCCGTGCTGGTCGTAGCGCTCTGTGTGGCAGCGCTGGCCTTGCACGTATCCACGACGCGCCTTCGGACGTTGATGGACCTCTGGCTCGCGATCGCGCTGCTCGCCGGCCTTGCCGACGTCGCGCTGACGCTCAACGCGAGTGCGCGCTACAGCGTCGGCTGGTACGCGGCGCGCGTCGCTTCGATGTTCGCCGCGAGCGCGGTGCTCGGCATGCTCGTGTACGAGACGAGCGGTCTCTATCGCAAGCTGAGCGCGGCGCATCTGGCGCTGAAGGAGTCGGCGGCACACGACGGGCTGACGGGCATCTTCAACCGCGCTTCCTTCGATGAACGCTATCCGCGTGAGATGGCGGCGGCTGCGGTGTCGGGCCAGCCGCTTTCGCTGCTGCTGCTCGACGTCGATCATTTCAAACGCTTCAACGATACGTTCGGGCATCAGGCCGGCGATGAGTGCTTGCGGCGGGTTGCGCGTGCGCTCGAAGCGTGTTTGCGGCGTCAGGGCGATTTCGTTGCGCGGTATGGCGGCGAGGAATTCGTCGTGGTGCTGCCGGGCTGCGATCGGCGTGCTGGACTCGCGATTGCGGAGACGTCTCGCAAGGCGATCGATCAGCTCGAGATGCGCGGGCCGTCGGGTGATGTGCAGCGTGTGACTATTTCGATCGGGTATGCATCGTCGGTGTCGGGCGGGACAAATGATCCCGCGGCGTTGGTCGCGCTTGCCGATGCGGCGCTTTATCGGGCGAAGGCGCTTGGCCGGAATCGGGTTGAGGAAGCGAGCGCTTCCGTTTGAGTCAGCAACCCGCCAACGCCGCCCGCATCGTCCCGAATCTCCTTCGATACTGTGCGCCGGTGTCAAACTCACGTTCCGTCGAAAGAACCGGCTGAAAAACCCCGTATTCTCGTAACCCACTTCATTGGCGATCGCCTCGATCGGCTGATGATCGGATTCGAGCATCTGTTGGCTTCTCCCAGCCGCGACGTGTGCACGTAGCCCACGGGCGACATCCCTGTCCCCTGCTGAACACGCCGCTTGAACGAGCGCTCCGGCAGTCCGCTCAACTGCACCGCCGCCGCCACTGGCGACGCCTGCGCGTACCCCTGTTGTAAATCCACCCTTCACAATTGTGTTACAGATACTTACAATTCTCGCCGATTGATTTTGAGATGGCACTACGGAGAGGAGCAAGGTGAAGACGGGAATTGTTGCAGCAGTTGGCATGAGCGTAATTCTGGCCGCGTGCGGCGGCGGCGGTGACGACGGCGGCGGTGCGCTAGACGCCGCCAGCCCGACGGCGGCGGGGCAGTACACGGGGACGGTAAGCGGCCGCCAGGCGTCGGTACTGATTTTGGACGACGGCCGCGTCTACACCGAATACGCGTCGCCGAACTCGACGAACGTGATCGCCGGCGTCGTCGCGGGCTCGGTTTCGTCGCTGAACGGCAATCTGTCGAACGGATCGGGCATCGACTACAACTACGAGGGCCAGGGCGTGAATTCCGTCGTGGTGAGCGGCTCGTATTCGGCGAAGCAATGGCTCAAGGCGTCGGTCTCGTACGCGAACGGCGCACGCTCGGACTTCAGCGGCAACTACGATGCAAGCTACGACGCGACACCGACGCAAGCCGCCGTCGCGGGCAAATTCACGGGCAGCAGCGCGACGAACATCGGGACGACGGTCGGCATCGACAGCGTCACGATCACCGTCGATGCGGCCGGCAACATCGCCGGAAACGGCACGAACTGCCCGTTCACCGGCACGATCAAGCCGCACGCGAAGGGCAACGTGTACGACGTGAGTCTCACCTTCGGCGCGGGCACCGGCTGCGCGTATCCGAACACGACGGCGAGCGGCATCGGCGTGTTGAACGGCAGCCAGATCCACGCGCTCGCGCAAACGCCGTCGAAGGCCGGCGTGGTGTTCATCGGCACGAAGTAACTTTGCCGCATCGGGAGGCGCTCGCCTCCCGTATTTCCTCACCCCAGCGTGAACCGGTCGCGCGTCGTCACGTAATCGCTCGCGCCGAAGCGTCCCACGGGGAAGTAGTGCTGAAGCCGCACGCGCCAGGTTTCGGTATCGATCAGTTCATCGCGTGCGTGCAGCATGTGCACACGGCCGATGAAAATCTGCCGGCTCGTAGTCTCCAGCGTCTCCCACAGCGTGCATTCGAACGCGACCGGCGCCTCCGCGATTCGCGGCGGCGCGACGCGCGTGCTCGCGACCGACGTGAGCCCGACCTCCGCGAGTTCGCTGACGTTCGGCGGCAAGCGTTCGCCGCAGCGATGCATCTTCGCGGCGATCGCCTCGTCCGACAGATGCACGACGAACTCCCCCGTCCGCACGATGTTCACTGCCGTGTCCTTCAGCGTGCCGTCGGCAACCCGGTTCACGCTGATCATCACGATCGGCGGTTCCTCGCCGAGCATGTTGAACATCGAGAACGGCGCGGCGTTGACGGTGCCGTCCGCGCCGAGCGTGGTGACGAGCGCGATTGGACGCGGCACGATGAGACTCGCCATCAGCTTGTAGCGCTGATACTCGGTGATCGTTTCGAAGTCGATTTCCATTGAGGCGCCTATGTCCCGGTGATGCCGAGCAATGCGCGGAGGCTTTTCTCGCCCGGCATGCGCGACGTTTCGATGCGCGCTTCCAGCCCGCGAAGGTGCGCGTCCATGTGCGCGACCGCGCCAGCGGCGTCGCGCGCTTCCATGCAATCGAGGATCGCGCCGTGCTCGTCGTGTTCGCACGGCGCGTTGCCGGTCGGCTCGTAGACGCCGACGATCAGCGAGCAGCGCGGCACGAGTTCCGTCAGGTAGTTCTGCAGGATCGTGTTGCCCGCAAGCGCGCCGATACGCAGATGAAAGCTGCTCGCGAGACGCGCCCACGAAGGCTGGTCGAAGCGATGCATCGCGTCGTGCTCGGCGGCGAGCTGCTCGCGCAGCGCGGCGATATCGGCGGCGCTCGCACGCGGCACCGCAAGCTCGACGAGCGCGCGTTCCACCGAGCGGCGCGCCTCGAAAATCTCGCGCGTTTCTTCGCGCGTCGGCTGCGCGATTACCGCGCCCTTGTTCGGCCGCAACACGACGATGCCGTCATACGCCAGCTTTTCGAGTACGCGCCGCACGACCGCGCGCCCGACGCCAAATAACTGGCACAGCTCCGGCTCGGGCAATTTGGTGCCCGGCGCGAGCCGGCGGTTTAGCACGCCATCGAAGATCGATTGATAGATGCGGGCGTCGACGTCCACTTGGCTCCTCGCCTGATCGATCATGCCGCGCGATGCACGGGCATGGCTTCGTCCATGAAGCTCGCGATTGCGCCGGGTGTCGTCATCCAGACGTCGCCGTCGTTGCGCGCGGCCGCGATGTGCGAAAGCGCGCGCCGCAAATGCCGCAACCGATACGGTTGCCCGACGATGTACGGATGCAGTGCGATCCCCATCACGAGCGCTTGCGGCGCGTGGCCCCGGTTCGCTTGCGCAAGCATCTCGTCGAACTGGTCGATGATCATGTTGGCGAAGGCGCCACCGTCCATCTGCCGGCCGATGATCATCGGCAAGTCGTTCAATTCCTGCGGATACGGGATCGACCATAACGCACCATCGCGTGTCGTCATGCGCACGGGGCGGTCGTCGTGGCACCAGTTCAGTGTGTAGCGGTAGCCTGTTTGCGCGAGCAGATCGGGCGTGAGATGCGATTCCGATATCCACGGCGAAAGCCAGCCCGCTGGCGCCACGCCCGATTGCTGCGCGATCCGCCTGCGGCAGTGCAGGAGCAGCGCGCGTTCGCCGTCTTCGTCGAGGTTGCTCTGACGCTGCGCGTTGGTGTGTCCGTGTGCGATCAGCTCGTCGCCGCGCGCGACACAGGCTTCGATCAACTGCGGACAGTGGTCATAGAGCGAGGTGTTGATCAGCGTACCCGAGGGCAAATCGAGATCGTCGAACAGTTCGATGCAGCGCCACGCGCCCACGCGATTGCCGTATTCGCGCCAGCTGAAGTTGAGCACGTCTGGCTGCGGCGACAGTGGCCCGAGCGCGGCGCCCAGTCCTTCGCCGAACGCGAAGTGCTCGAGGTTGAAGCCGAGATACACCGCGAGGCCGCTGCCGTTGGGCCAGCGATATCCATCGGAATCCACGATGGGACGATAGGGAAAGCGCCCGTGCGTGGCGAGGGGGCCGAACTCGTTGTGGATGGCCAAATGCGCGTTGCTCGAGTCGTTCATCTTCGAATGAGCCGGTGACTGTTGTTGATCTGAATGAACCGGTTTGGCCAAAACGTGCCCCACGGCGGAACGCGGTCCGCACCGCAATCGCACACGAGCGCCGCTCCAGATTGCCGACGATCAGGCTTACGGATCGTGTGCAAGTTGCGCGCCAGTTCGTAGACGCGCGATCGGCCTTGGCTAAAGACACCGTGGCGTCTCAGGCGCTTCGGAATGGCACACCTCTTGCAAACACTTGCGACCGCACGCTTGCCCATCGTTGTTCCACCAAGGACATGTCTTCATGGTTCAACCGGCTTCGACAGTGGTAAAGACATCGGCCGCCGATATCGAACTCGTCCACGTCTCCAAGCAATACGGCGACGCGCTCGCCGTCGACGCCATCGACCTGCGCATTCCCGGTGGCGCGTATTGCTGCCTGCTCGGGCCGTCGGGATGCGGCAAGACCTCGACGCTGCGCATGATCGCGGGCCACGAATCGGTCTCCGATGGCGACGTGCTGATCGGCGGGCGCAACGTGACGCGCGAGGAACCGGCGTCGCGCGGCACGGCGATGGTCTTCCAGAGCTACGCGCTCTTCCCGCACCTGAGCGCGCTCGACAACGTAGCGTTTAGCCTGAAGATGCGCGGCGTCGCGAAGGACGCGCGGCGCAAGCGCGCGGGCGAACTGCTGGAACTCGTCGCGATGTCGGCGTTCGCGGAAAGGAAGCCCGCGCAATTGTCGGGCGGACAGCAGCAGCGCGTCGCGCTCGCGCGCGCGTTGCTCAATCAGCCGCGCTGTCTCTTGCTCGACGAACCGCTCTCTGCACTCGATCCGTTCCTGCGCGTGCAGATGCGCGCCGAACTCAAGCGCTGGCAGAAGGAACTCGGCATCACGTTCGTACACGTCACGCACTCGCAGGAAGAAGCGATGGCGCTTGCGGATCTCGTCGTCGTAATGAGCCATGGTCATATCGAACAGAGCGGCACGCCGCACGAAGTCTTCAACCGGCCGCGCACGGAATTTGTCGCGCGCTTTCTCGGCGGGCACAACGTGCTCGGCACGAGCGGACGCCTCTTCACCGTGCGCGCCGATCATCTGCGCATCGCGCCGCATGGCGTAACGCCGGTGCAGGCCGCATCGGGTGGGAGTGGCATGAGCCGTATCGGCGGCGTCGCGTGCACGGTGCGCGAGGCCGAGTACCAGGGCACTCATCTGCGCATGACGCTCGCACCGCTCGACGGCTCGCCTGAACTCATTTCGATGATGAGCGACGCCGAGTACGACCCGCAGCGCTTTGGTCCCGAGGCACGCGTGACCGTCTGGTGGGACGAGCAGGACGCGCATCCTTTAGCGGCATGAACTCACAGTCGAACGACAAATTCAACCGAGGAGAATGGCAATGAGCGAATCGAACGAGAGCCCGGCGGCAGCGCCCGAAACCGGCGCGAAGGAGACGGGCCTGTCGCGCCGCACGTTCATCAAGGGCGCGGTCGCAGCGGCGGGCATCGCGGGCTTTCCGTACGTGCACGCGCAGGAAAAAATCGTGTTGCGCTATCTCGGCACGGCGGTGAACCAGAGCTCGGACATCGCGAAGAAATTCAAGGAGGACACGGGCATCGACATCCAGTACATCCCTGTCACTACCGACGACGTCGCCAAGCGCATCATCACGCAGCCGAACTCGTTCGATATCGTCGATACCGAGTACTTCTCGCTCAAGAAGCTGATTCCGTCGGGCACGCTCGCGGGCATGGACGTGAAGCGCATCAAGCTTGCCGACAAAATCACGCCGGTCCTGACCAAGGGCGAAGTCAACGGCAAGAAGATCGGCGATCAGGGCACGGCGCCGAAGAAGGTCATGTTCCTGAAGGGCGCGCGCTCGACCGAGTTTTCCTCGACGCCGACCGAGTGGATGACGCTGATCCCCACGACCTACAACGCCGACACGCTCGGCATTCGCCCCGACCTCATCAAGCGCCCGGTATCGACGTGGGCCGACCTGCTCAATCCGCAGTTCAAGGGCAAGGCGGCGCTCCTGAACATTCCCGCGATCGGCATCATGGATTCGGCGATGGCGATCGAGGCGATGGGCCAGGTCAAGTACGGCGACAAGGGCAACATGACGAAGGCCGAGATCGACCAGACGATCAAGATCCTGATCGAAGCGAAGCGCGCGGGCCAGTTTCGCGCGTTCTGGAAGGACTTCAACGAGAGCGTGAACCTGATGGCATCGGGCGAAGTGGTGATCCAGTCGATGTGGTCGCCGGCGGTCACGAAGGTGCGCACTATGGGCGTCGCATGCACGTTCCAGCCGTTGAAGGAGGGCTATCGCTCGTGGGCGGCGGGCTTCGGCTTTCCGCGCTCGCTGCAAGGCAAGAAACTCGATGCGGCGTATGAGTTCGTCAACTGGTTCCAGGACGGCTGGGCCGGCGCGTACCTGATGCGGCAAGGCTACTATTCGGGCGTGCTCGAAACCGCGAAGACGCACATGCAGCCCTACGAGTGGGACTACTGGATCGAAGGCAAGGCCGCGGCGCAGGACATCAAGGCGCCCGACGGCCAGTTGCTGGAGAAAGCTGGCACCGTGCGCGACGGCGGGTCGTACACGCAGCGCATGGGTGCGATCGCCTGCTGGAACGCGGTGATGGACGAGAACATCTACATGGTGCAGAAATGGAACGAGTTCATCGCGGCTTGATAGGGCGCGTTTGTTTATGAAACGCGGCCGGTAATGCGCCGGCCGCTGCTTTTCAACGGGTTCACTCAATGGCTTCAATCGAGCTTCTCACTCCCGCGCAGGAAGAACCCGTGCGCCATCGCCGCGTGAGCGCATGGTTGCAGGCGACGCCGCTCACGCTGACCTTCGCGCTCTTTTTCATCGTGCCGCTCGTGATCACGTTGATCGTGAGCTTCTGGGACTTCAACGAATACCAGATCATCCCCGCGTTCACGCTAAAGAACTACGCGGCGATCTTCGACGGCTGCTCGTCGATGACGGACGTCTGCGTCACATTCAAGACCTACTGGTCGACGATCAAGTTCTGCGCGATCGTCTGGGCGGTCACGCTGCTGCTCGGATTCGCGATCGCGTATTTCCTGTCGTTCCACGTGCGCTCGACGGGCATGCAGACCGTGCTATTCCTCGTTTGCACGATTCCGTTCTGGACGTCGAACGTGATCCGCATGATTTCGTGGATTCCGCTGCTCGGGCGCAATGGTCTCGTCAATCAGGCGCTGATCGGCGCGCATGTGATCGACCAGCCGCTCGAATGGCTGCTGTACTCGAACTTCTCCGTCGTGCTCGCGTTCGTGCATCTCTACACGTTCTTCATGATCGTGCCGATCTTCAACGCGATGATGCGCATCGACCGGTCGCTGCTCGAAGCCGCGCGCGATGCGGGCGCAAGCGGCTGGCAGGTGATTCGCGACGTGGTGCTGCCGCTCTCGAAGACCGGCATCGTGATCGGCTCGATCTTCGTGATCACGATCGTCATGGGCGACTTCCTCACGGTCGGCGTGATGGGCGGGCAGCAGATCGCATCGGTCGGGAAGATCATTCAGGTGCAGACGGGTTATCTCCAGTTTCCGGCGGCGGCGGCGAATGCGGTCGTGCTGCTCGCGGTCGTGCTGATGATCGTGTGGGGACTGACGCGCGTGGTCGATATCAGAAAGGAGCTTTGACATGGCGGCGCGTGGACTCAAGCATCGCGAGCACCGTCCGGCGAGCTTCTACTGGCTCGCGTTGCTGTTCGGACTTTTCGTCCTGTTCCTCTACGGACCGGTCATCACGATTTTCATCCTGTCGTTCCAGGGTCCCGAAGGCGGCCTGACGTTTCCGATGCGCGGCGTTTCGCTGCACTGGTTCGAGGCGCTTCGCGGCGGAGTCGGCGATATCGACATCTGGGGTGCATTCTGGCGTTCCGTACGGCTCGCGCTGGCAGTCACGGTGCTGACGGTGCTGTTCTCCGTGGCGGCCGGACTTGCGTTCAGGCGGCGTTTTCGCGGCGATACGGCGGTGTTCTACGTGTCGGTGTCGAGTCTCATCATGCCTTCGATCATCGTATCGCTCGGCATCGGGCTCACGTTCCGCCTGCTCGACAACGGCGTGAAGTATCTCGCGAATGTGTGGGGTTTCGAGTCGTTTGCCGACAGCTACACGACCTCGATGGGCCTCTTCACGTCGGCGCTCGGCGCGCATCTGACGTGGACGCTGCCGTTCGGCTTGCTCGTGATGTTCGCGGTGTTCAACCGCTTCAATCCGGCTTACGAGGAGGCGTCGCGCGATCTCGGCGCGACGCCGTGGCAGAGCTTCAGCCACGTGGTGCTGCCGATCATCGGACCTTCGGTGATCGGCGTCGGGATGTTCGGCTTCACGCTTTCGTGGGACGAGATCGCGCGCACGTCGCAGGCGATCGGCGAGCAGAACACGCTGCCGCTCGAATTGCAGGGACTGACGACCTCGGTCACGACGCCCGTGATCTACGCGCTCGGCACGATGACGACGGTGCTATCGCTGACAGTGATGGTGGGGTGTTTGCTAGCGGTGCGGTGGCTTGCGCGGCGTCGGCTGGCAGCGGGGTTGAAGTAACGCTGCGGCTAGCAGCACGAACACGACCCCCGATGCTTCATACCGTACGAGCCGGCGGAATCATCCGAAGATGCTGACGTCGCCGAGCCGCCCAAAGAAGGCGCACCCACGACGACACGCGCCGCTGCGCCGTGACAATTCGGACAGATGGCGGGATAGTCGCGTTCGGCGATGCGGCGGGTGGCTTCGAAGAAGCCGCATTCGGCGCATTCATAGTCGTAGACGGGCATGGCATTCGAAATCAGGAAAGGACACGGCGTATCGAGAGTATCGCATTCGCATCGATAACATCTGGAAAGGACTTCGCGAATAGGAACCTTGATTGCCGCTTTGCGGTTCGACGGGCTGGCTGAACATGACGATGCGCGTTACCCCGATGCGCCATGTAAGCCACCCATCGATCGAAACCCATGCAAGCACGTTCCGTCTTTTCACTGCCCGCCCGCGCGCTCGTCTGCGCGCTCTTTGCTTTCGCCGCGCCGATGCACGCATCGGCGGAAGATCTTCCCGACGTCTGTTCGGCGCTCAAGGAGATCGTCGCGGCGAAGTCCTTCACGACGCTCGATCAGGCCCGTCCGCTGATGCCCGCCGGCGCTCCCGGTCAAGGCACTTGCCACGCGAGCAGCCACGCCTACGATTGCCGCTGGAAGGCGCATTGGGGCGCGGATGGCGTCGTCGCCGATCCGTTGCAGGAACTCGGCGCCGACATCGCCGCATGCTTTCCAAACGTCGTGCACGACGTCAACACCGCGACGCGCCAGCACTTCGTGATCCGCAGCGACGTAAAGGATGCGCCGCGCCGCGTCGCCGTGACGGCAAGTACCGACGGCCCAAGCGCGTTGCGTCTTCGCGTCGTGCGCTGAGAGCTGAGCGATGCTTGCGCGGCTTGCCGGACCCTGCGTGGCGATAGCCTGCGCGAACCTGCTGACGGGATGCGCTTGGACGTTGATCTCTGCCGCCGATGCCGCCGGTTCGCTCGTGCAGGCGGGCTTCACAGTGGCGTCGAATTATTCGTCGCCGTCTTACGTCACCGGCAAGCCCGCGTCGCTGCGTACGGTGTGCATCGAGTTGAACCAGACCGTCGCGGCCGGCGACTTCGTGCCGACGCTGCAACTGGCGTTGCAGCGTCGCGGCGTGAACTCGATGGTCTATAACCCGGGCACGTCGCCGCCCGGCTGCGAGGCGATGCTCGTCTATGCCGCGACGACCGACTGGGACCGCCGCGCGTTCAATGACCAGCCATCGGCATATCTTTCAGCCATCGATCTGACGCTCGTGCAGCGCGGCCACATCCTCGTGACGGCGCGCTACGAGACGCGCGGCCTGAACGTCGACCGCTTCGCGAGCGCGAGCCAGAAGCTCGATGCGCTCGTCGACCGGATGGTAGTCGTACAAATGGAATGAGTGTTCCTTTCCTTGCCTTACCTTGGCGTTATTCGACGCGATCGCGATGCTAATCTCCGCAACGTTACGCAGCAATCATCCCTCTTCGGCTCGCCTGTTGTTCCAGGGCGGGCCGTTTTTTCTTCCGCGATGGCGCGTTACAGCACGAGCTTCGCGCGCAGCATTCCGACGTCGGCCTGCGCGACGTTCAGCCCTTTGAGCAGATAGTCATTCAGCGTGCCGAAGCTCTGCTGCATTTGATCGAACGCGGCTTCGAGCGTTGCGCTCTCCGCACGATAAAGCGGCGCGACAAAGGCCCCGCTCACGTTTGCGCGCGCGGCGTGCGCTTCGATGCGCGCCGCAATCGCCGATGCCGCAACGCTATTGGTCAGCAGATAGTCCTGCACGATCACATCGAGCGGCGAGCCCGCTATTGCCAGCAGCAGCGCTGCCGCCCAGCCGGTGCGATCCTTGCCCGTTGCGCCGTGAATGATCTGCGGCCCCGGCGTGTTCGCGAGTCGCGTGAGAAGCGCGCCGAAATGCGCGCGCGCGGTGGCATCGGTGACGAGGCGGCGTTGCGCGTCGATCATCCAGGCGCGCGCGGCGGCTTCGCTCGTGGGCACCGTCGCTTGCGCGTTCAGCGGGGCGATATCGACAGGTTCGCGCGTCGCGCCCGAAGGCACGCGGTCCGGCGCGAGCGATGCTTCGTTCACCGTGCGCAGGTCGTGTACGACGCGAAGCTGCAAGCGGTCGAGCGTGGCGGCATCGTTTGCGTCGGACGTCAGCGCGCCCGAGCGATAGAACACGCCGCGTCGCAATCTTCTGCCGTCGGCGGTTGGGTAACCATCGCCGCTGCCGCTCACGTCGCGGAAATTTTCGACGGATGCGAGGCGCGGCGTATCGGTCACTTGCGTGTTGTCGCTAGCGCCGCCGCATGCGGACAGCAGGCTCGCGCCTAAGCCCGGTACGGCGACCGACATCAGCGCGGCACGTGTGCCGCCATGCAGGAAAGCGCGGCGCGTGAGCGTTGCGCCGCGAGGAATCGGGAAAGGCATCATGTCGTTGATCTTGTGGTGAGCGCCTGCGCGTGAACGCGACGGTCCACCGGTATCGCGATACATACGACGAGGCCCCCGTCCTCCGCGTTGCGCACTTCGCAGCGGCCGCCGCATTCGCCCGCGAGCCGTTCGACGATCGAGAGCCCCAATCCGCAATGACCATCGCCGCTTCGGGCCGGATCGAGGCGCACGAAGGGCTTCAGCGCATCTTCGATACGATCGGCCGGAATGCCCGGGCCGTGATCGCGCACGTCGATGATCCACTCGCCCGCGCGCCGCGCCGTCGCGATCTCGACCGGTGGCTCGCCATGTTCGAGCGCATTGTCGACGAGATTCGTCATCAGCCGGTCGATGAACGTGCGCGGCAGGCGGAACGCATCGCCCGCTTCGAGCGACAGCGCGAAGAGCGCGGCGTCGCCGTCTTCGGGCAGCGGAAACTGCTCGGCGAGAAAGGCATCGACGGAGACTTCCGGACCTTGCGACGGCGAGCGCGCCGCGAACTCCAGAAACTGCTGCACGATACGGGTGAGCGAATCGATGTCGCGCATGAAGTGGCTGCGCTCGGCTTCATCGTCTACGAGCATGCTCGCGCGCAGCTTAAGGCGCGTGAGCGGCGCCTTCAGGTCGTGCGCGATGCCGGCGAGCATCACGGCCTTGTCGTCATCGGCATCGGTGATCCTGCGCATCATCTGGTTGAACGCGCCGATCAGGTCGCGCAATTCACGCGGGCCGTGAATGTCCAGGGGCACGGGCCGCTCGCCCGCGCCGAAGCGCCGCGCCGCCTGCGAGACGCGCGAGATCGGCCGCTGCAACTGCCACGTGGCGAAGAGCGACAGGATCACGGCGCCGAGCAGCATCCCGATCGTCTCCTTTAGGAACGGCGGAGGCGGCGGCAGGTCGATCGGCGTGACGATCCAGTTGCTGCTCGTCGGATAGCGCACCCAGAGGTGCGGCGCGCGCTCGTCGCGCGTGTCTACCGCGAGTTGCGTTCCGGGCGGCAGCACTTCCGCGAGTTGCCGCGCGAGACGCGCGATCCGCGTCTTGGCGGGATCGCTCAGAACAACGGTTGCCGGCATGTTCCAGACCGGCACGAGATGCACGCGCATCGCACGCGAGAGGCGCCCGCCGAGCGTCGCGTCGCTGTTCGCTGCTTCGATGACGAGCAGGAGGCCGCGCGCGTAGCCGTCGGCATCGTGGCGCGGACGCTGGACCGTGAGGATCGTGAACCAGCCCGCCTGCACGACGACGAGCACCGCAATCGAGATCAGCGCCATTCGCCCGAACAGCGAATTGAACGGGCGGAAGACGGACTTGCGCAGCGTCATGGGGAGCGGGCTTCTTCGAGGGTGAAGCGCGCGCCGTCAGCATCGGGCACGAAGACGTAGCCTTGTCCGCGCACCGTCTGAATGTGGCGCGGGCTTGCGGGATCGTCCTCGATGATGCGGCGCAGGCGCCAGATCGGCACGTCGAGGCCTCGGTCGCGAAACGCGAGGTCGTCGCTGTGTACCAGATCGTGAATCAGCACGCGCGAGAGCACCTTGTACGGATGCCGGATGAACACTTTCAGCAGCGCGAACTCGCTGTCGCGCAGCGGCACGCGCTCATCGTCCGCGACGAGCGAGCGCGTGACGAAATCGACTTCGAAGCGGCCGAAGCGTTCGCGCGCACGCGGTTCTGGCTTGCTCGCTACTGGCGCGCGCCGCCGCAGCACCGTTTCGATTCGCGCCAGCAGTTCGCGTGGATCGAAGGGTTTCGCGAGGTAATCGTCGGCGCCGGATTCGAGCCCCGCCACTTTATCGGTCACGCTGCCGCACGCGGTCACGAAGATCACGGGGATGTCGTCGCCGCCGGCGCGTAGCTGGCGCAGCGCCTGCAGGCCATCGGTATTGGGCATCATGATGTCGAGCACCACGATCGACGGGCGTTCGAGATCCAGCCGCCTGCGCAGGCCGCTGCCGTCGTGCAGCACGGACACGTCGAGTCCGCGCGCTCTCAGGAAGCGGCACAGCAGGTCGCGCACCACGGGGTCGTCGTCGACGATCAAAACCGATGTAGTCATCCTGAAATTTTATTACCGCATCCCGAAAATAACGTTGTTTTGCGATTGCGGCCCCATTACGGAATCTTACGGTGTGTTGTAAAGGCCGCATTTCGGATGTTTCCAAAAGGCCTTGTTTAAGGGGCTGGAATGCCCGATTTCAATATGGACGGGGCATGCGGGCGTGGCGTTGCCGCGTTGTATGACTGCATCAAACGGTAAGAAACGGAAAGCAGTGCACTGTCGCAAAAATAGTGCCGTGCGTCTTAAAATTGATCGCATGACTCAACAAGTACTCGTCGTCGATGACGACCCCGTCGTGCGCGACCTCGTTCGCGAATACCTTCAATCCCACGGCTTCGCGGTCTCTGTGCTGCATGACGGCGCGAGCCTGAAGCGGCGTATCGAGGCTGAGCGGCCATCGATCGTGCTGCTCGACGTGATGATGCCCGAGAAGGACGGCATCAGCGCGCTGCGCGAATTGCGCGACGGCGGCGAGGACATTCCGGTGGTGTTCCTGACGGCACGCGCCGACGTGATCGATCGCGTGATCGGCCTCGAACTCGGCGCCGACGATTACCTCGCGAAGCCGTTCGATCCGCGCGAACTGCTTGCACGCATCCGCTCGGTGCTGAGGCGCCGTCATGCTGCGGCGCCGGGTGCGCCCGAGAATCGGCCGCCGTATCGCTTCGGCCCGTTCGAAGTGGATTTCGCTGCGCGCGAATTGCGACGCGACGGTGAGCGCGTGCCGCTGCGTTCCGGCGAATTCGCAACGCTCAAGATCTTCGTGAAGAACGAGATGGTCGTGATGACGCGCTCGCAGTTGAACGAGAAGCTGCGCGGGCAGGCGGGCTCGTATCGCGACCGCAGCCTCGATGTATCGATCTGGCGCTTGCGGCGGCTGCTCGAAACCGATCCCTCCGAGCCGCGCTATGTGCAGACCGTGTGGGGGCAGGGTTATATCTTCGTGCCGCGTGGGGAGACGGGAGCCGCTGAGCGGGCGATGCGGCGGGGGTTTTGATGCTGGCGCTGTGGGGTGGGGTTGGTGTTTCAACCGTTTGATGCGCCTGTGCTCCCATGGAACTTGTTTTCTTTTTGGTCTATTAGCTCTGCCCCTGTCCGGGGCGGGACTCACTTTCTTTGCTGCTGCAAAGAAAGTAAGCAAAGAAAGCAGCTTTTAACC
>NZ_FCOL02000042.1 GCF_001544515.1 Caballeronia terrestris | reverse complement strand
TCGTCGGCGGGATGCTGATCGCGGGCTTTGGCTGGCGCGGCATCTTCTGGGTGAACCTGCCGATTTGCGCGCTGGGGATCGCGGCGACTTGCGCCTGGGTCGACGACACGCCGCGCTCCGCGAAGGCGCGCGGCATCGATCTGCCGGGCCAGGCGCTCGCGGCGGTCGCATTGGCGGCGTTCGTCGGCGCCATGATCGAGTTGCGACCGCTCGGGATCACGCATCCGCTGGTATTGGGCGGGATCACGCTGGCGGCGGTCGCGGGCGGCCTTTTCATCACCGTCGAAAAGAAGAGCGCCGCGCCGATGCTGCCGCTCTCGCTCTTCGCCGACCGCACGTTCAGCGCGGCTGTCACGTTCGGCATATTCGCGAATTTGACCTATTACGGGATGGTGTTCGTGCTGAGCCTTTACTTGCAGCGCGTGCTCGGTCATACCCCGCTTGCCACCGGCCTCGCTTTTTTGCCGCTGACGGGCGGGTTCCTGCTGTCGAATCTGGCGAGCGGGCCGGTCGTTGCGCGCTTCGGGTCGCGCGGACCGATGATCGCGGGCGCGCTTCTCGACGCCGCCGGGTTCGCCGCGCTCGCCTTCGTCGATGCCTCGACGCCCACCGTCGCGTTGCTGATCCCGTTCCTGCTGATTCCGTCCGGCATGGGCCTGGCCGTCCCCGCGATGACGACCGCCGTGCTCGGCGCGGTCGCTCGGGAGCGGGCGGGGACGGCGTCGGCGGTGCTCAATACGGCGCGGCAGGCGGCGGGGGCGATCGGTGTCGCGGCGTTTGGCGCGCTTGCCAGTCACGGCGCGGGCGGGGCGGAAGCGGCCCAGATCGTCGTGGGGGTGAAGTGGTCGGCGGGGATTTCGGTGGGGCTTTTGATATGCGGGGCGTTGACCGCGTGGTTCGTGAGGAATGCGGCGGCGCGGGAGGAAGGTGCGTCGTGTGGGCGAGCGGTGCGGCAGGGGGACTGAGCTTGTGCGTCGGGGCTCGGGCAATCCGCACACGTTGCGCGGAAATTCAAGTCAAAACGCGTGGGCGTTGGTTCCGCGTATTTCTAAGAGAACCCGGCGTCGCGCGGCACAACACGACGGAGTAAAGCGCGCGACGTATGCTAAAGATCGATGACGTCGGCTCGCTTCTCCGACTGTCTTACAACACCCCACGCGGGAACGCCCGTTGCGTCATCCGATCCGCACACACCGTGCAACGCCCGGTCCGCAGGCCGTACGAGGATAGCCGCCATGTCAACGCCACACGATCCCGGCCAGCCGCTCGATCCCGATCCCGACACCCTGCTGGATCCGGATGCCGCGCCGAACCCTGATGATCCCGATCTCCCCGATGGTCCCGATTCCGCGACGCCGTTCGCGCCGGGCGACGCCGTGACAAGCGCGTAGCCACGTCAGCGCCCGGCTGGGTGCAAAAACGCCCGCACTGCGACACATCGCGTGCAGGCGTTTCCGTCAAAAATGGCCCCGAAACGACAATGCTGCGCTGAACGTCAATGCGACTCCCGATTCCACAACACCGCTCGCGCCCGGAGACTTCATATAGCACGCGCATCTGCAAAAACGCCCGCGCCGCGAAATCCGCGTGCGCGGCGTTTCAGTGTCGAACCAGCTGAAAAACCACCAAAACCGGCCGAAAACTACGAATTCCCGCCCAATCTCAAAAACCTAAAGACTCGTAGTCTGCACTTCACCTGTCTCCAGCGCCCGCTCGATCAGCGCCTCCTGCTGTGCCTTCCTGACCGCATCGGCGACGAAATTCTCCGGCGCTTCCACTTCCGCCCGAATCGCGCCGATGATGCCCGTCGCATCGACGATCACGAGCGATTCCGCCGAATCCGCGCGGCTGATGATCACGCGCTGCGGCCCTCCGCCGTCGGCGATGCTGGCGCAGAACTGCATCGGCTGCCCGCCAATGGTTTGCTCGAATGTCTGGATCATCGCTCTTTCGCCTCTCGTTGATTGAATGAGGAAACCTGCCAGTGTGTCGGTCGCAAGTCTTGTTCCATTGATCGGCACGCGCGCCGGAGGTTCAAATTTTGTAAGAATCGGCCTGGACGGACTGGCGCAGGGCTTCGGCCGTCGCGGCGTCGGCGGGAAAGAACGCCTCGAGCGCCAGTTCCGACAGCGTGATGTCGACCGGCGTGCCAAACACGGTCGTCGTGCTGAAAAACGACAGCACGCCCGACGGCATCCGCAGTTGCAACGGGACGACGACCGCATCGGTTTCGCCGTGCGTCGGCGCGCCGGCATGCGCGGGCGCCGGATAAGCCTCCAGTTCGCGCAGCAACGCGCCGAGCGTCGCGTCGCCGGAAACTTCCACCTGACGCCGCACACGCGCGAGCAAATGCGCGCGCCACTCGTGCCAGTTGACGATCGCATTTGCCAGGCCCTGCGGATGCAGGCTCAGGCGCAGCACGTTGACCGGCCCTTCGAGCAGCGACGGATCGGCGAGCGCTACGAGCGGCGCGATCGCGGCGTTTGCCGAAACCATCGTCCAGTGGCGATCGACGGCGAGCGCCGGATACGGCTCGTGCCCTTTCAGCACGAGTTCGACGGCCCGGCGGGCGGCCGACAGTTGCGGATCAGCGAGATTGCGCTCGCGGTAGAGCGGCGCGTAACCGGCCGCGACGAGCAGCGTATTGCGCTCGCGCAGCGGCACGTCAAGCTGTTCGGCAAGGCGCATGACCATCTCCCGGCTCGGCACGGAACGGCCCGATTCGACGAAGCTCAGATGGCGCGTCGAAACTTCGGCCTCGCCCGCGAGATCGAGCTGGCTCATGCGTCTGCGCTGCCGCCATTCGCGCAGCAGAGCGCCGACGGGCGGAGGCGGCGCGGCGTGGGCAAGGGTCGAGTTCATGAGCCGATCTTAGACGAAGCAGGCGAGCTTTCCATTACCTCCGGCGTAATCGACAGCCCGCCGCCGGTTTCCGATAGTGGGCCACGCAGACGCAAAACGCCGCTGCGCCAACGTCCACTCAAGGAGCCGAGCATGAACACGCAAGCCAATGTCCACGACACGTTGATCGACCGCTACTTCGACGCCTGGAACGAAATCGACGCTGAACGCCGCGCGTCGCTGATCCGCGAGAGCTACGCGGCGAACGCGTCGTACCGCGATCCGCTGTTGCGCGGCGACGGCCACGACGGCATCGACGCGATGATCCGCGCCGTCCACGAGCGCTTTCCGGCGCACACGTTCAGCCGCACGACCGGCATCGACGGCTTCGCGAACCATCTGCGCTTCAGTTGGGAACTGCGCACGCCGGAAGGACAATCGATCGTGAAAGGAACCGACTTCGCCATCGTCGACGAAGAATCGCGCATCGTGTCGATGACCGGTTTCATCGATGAAGCACCTGGCATGTAAAGTAAAAATTACCGCGCAAACGTTCCGCGTAAAGTTTCTCTGTCTATCCCCTAAATCTCCGATTAACCGGGCCGTTAAGAACAAAGACGACTTCGCGCGCCGAGCATGCCTGCAAACGCAGACGGCGCGCCGCGCGAAGCCCTGACTTCCCGGAGAAATCATGTTTGTCGCAATCGGATGGATCGTGGTGATCGCCTCGGTGATCGGTAGTTTTGTCGGCGTCGGCGGCCATCTTGGCGCGCTCGTGCAGCCGTTCGAGTTGCTGTGCATTTTCGGCGCGGCGCTCGGCGCGTTCGTCGTGTCGAATCCGACGGCGACGCTCAAGAAAACGCTCAAGGCCCTGCCGACCGCGTTCAAGGGCGGCGCGTACACGAAGGAAAAGTATCTTTCCCTGATCGCCCTGCTCTACGAGCTGCTCCAGAAAGCGCGCAAGGAAGGCATGATGGCGCTCGAAGCGGACGTCGATGCGCCCGAATCCAGCCCGCTCTTCCAGAAGTACGACCACGTGATGAAAGACCATCACCTGCTCGATTTCATCGTCGACTATCTGCGCATGATGTCGAGCGGCAACGTGAACGCGCTCGAAATGCAGGATTTGATGGACGAAGAGCTCGAAACGCACCACACGGAAGCGTCGGTGGCGGCGAACGCGATCCAGAAGATGGCCGACGGCCTGCCCGCGTTCGGCATCGTCGCGGCGGTGATGGGCGTCGTGCATACGATGGGTTCCGTGGGCGCCGCGCCCGCCGTGCTCGGCGAGATGATCGCCGGCGCGCTGGTCGGCACGTTCCTCGGCATTCTGCTCGCGTACGGCTTCATCGGGCCGCTCGCCGACCTGCTCAACGCGAAGGGCCAGGCCGAAGCCAAGCCGTACCAGTGCGTGAAGTCGGTGCTGCTCGCGTCGATGAACGGCTACGCGCCGACGCTCGCCGTCGAGTTCGGCCGCAAGGTGCTCTTCACCGCCGATCGCCCGAGCTTCAAGGAACTCGACGACGCCGTGCGCGCCACCAAGTCGCCGAAATCGGCGTGACCCTGAGCCCGACGGAGCACGAACATGGCTGAAAAACCTTCCCGCGATCCGCTGCAATCCGTGCTCGCGCCGACCGTCATCGTGCGCCGCAAGAAGAAAGGCGGCCACGGCGGGCACCACGGCGGCGCCTGGAAGATCGCCTACGCCGACTTCGTCACGGCGATGATGGCGTTCTTCCTGCTGATGTGGCTGCTCGGATCGACGTCGAAATATGACAAACAAGGCATCGAAGATTACTTCAACACGCCGCTCGCGGCCGTGTTCGGCGGCAAGGACGGCAGCGGTGCAGCGCGTACCAGCGTGATCGAAGGTGGCGGGCGTGATCTTTCGAGCTCGCGTCCGGGCGAAGCCACCAAGAGCCAGACGCAGCCGGTGCCGCCGTCGATCGCGCGCGCCGCCGTCGCCGCCGAGGACGCGCAGCGCCTGCAGCATCTGAAGCAGAAACTCACCGCGCTGATCGAAAACACGCCCGCTTTGCGCGCGTTCAAGGACCAGATCCGCATCGCGATTACGAGCGAAGGTTTGCGCATCGAGATCGTCGATTCGCTCAAGCGGCCGATGTTCGCCTCGGGCAGTTCGCGCCTCGAAAGCTACGTGACGACGATTCTGTCGCAGATCGGCGCATCGCTGAACGACGTGGACAATCGCGTGTCGATTGCGGGCCACACCGATGCCGTGCCGTACTCCGGCAGCCAGTCCGGCTATTCGAACTGGGAGCTCTCGGGCGAACGGGCGAACGCCGCGCGGCGCGCGCTGGTGGCGGGCGGCATGAGCGAGAAGAAGGTGCTGCAAGTGCGCGGCCTGGCCGACGTGCTGCCGCTCAACAAGGACGTCGCCGACGAACCGACCAATCGCCGCATCAGCATTCTCGTGCTGAACAAGGCGGCCGAGCAGGCATTCTTCAAGGACGGCGGACGCACAACGGTCGACGAAAACGCGCCTGTGAACGGCGTAGTGCCGGTCGCGGCGACGGCGGGAGGCCGTTCGTCGTAAGGTTGATCAAGCCTCCGGGTTGCTGATGTCGCCCGCGACAATCCGCGACCCGTAGGTGTCCGCCGCGACGCGCGCTTCCTGCCGCGTCGGAAACGGTCCGATGACCGGCGCGCCGGCGAACGGAAACAGCAGGCGTCCGTCGGTCTTGCGCACGACTTTCAGCGTGCCGATATACAACCCCGCCGCGTTCACCTGATACGACGCGTAGATCTCGAAATCGTCCTCCGTCGGCGGCGCGTGGTGCGCGCCCGGCTTCTGGGCCGCCTTCGAATAGGCCAGTTTGGGTTTTCTCACTTTCTCTCTCCTCAGCCCCTTTTTGCAGTAATTCGCGCGTGCCGCCATAGCTAAATTCGCATTCGTTTGCGATCGCTAAACGCTTGCGCCAAACGCACAAGGTCTGCTTTTCGTACGATCGAAAGCTTGGCCTGTATGCCTGACAGAGCGATTCACGCGCGCGCTGCACGCCGCCTGCTTGCCCGGAACTGGATGCATGCGCCAAAGGACATACGCACGCAGCGTTCCCTCTCGCGCGATTGCGAGAAGGAATTGGTGCAGAGGAGAAGTTGGGTTTAGTGGACGCCCGGTGCGACGAGTTCGCGCAGGTCTTCCATATCGAAGGGCTTCGCGAGAATCAGCACGCCGAGATGTTTCGCGCGTTCGAGCTCGTCGGCGTAACCGGTCATCAGCACGACCTTCTGCGACGGCAAACGCAGGAGAATCTGCTCCGCGAGGTCGATGCCGTTCATGCTCCCCGGCATCTGGATGTCGGACAGGACGAGGTCGAACCCATAGCCTTGCCCGAGCAGTTCGAACCCGGCATCGGCGCTTTCGACGTGATGCACCGCGCAGCCGAAAACCTCCAGCACCGCCGAGACGGCCGCCGCGACATCGGCGTTGTCCTCGACGAGCAGCACCGACATGCCGCGCAGTTCTTGATGGCGCTCCGGCTCTGCGTCCCGCTCGTGTTCCGCGATGAACGGTTCGGCTTCGGACGGCGGCGGCACAGGCGGAAGGGGCGTCTCCAACGGCGCCGCCGCATGGTGATGCGGCAGATAGAGCCGCACCGTCGTGCCCGCGCCCGGGACGCTCGTGATGCGCGCCGTGCCACCCGCCTGCTCGCACGCGGCGAGCACCTGCGCGAGCCCGAGGCCCGTGCCCGCGCCGCGGACCTTAGTCGTGAAAAGCGGTTCGAACGCTCGCTGGCGGACGTCGTCGCTCATGCCTTCGCCGTTGTCCGATACCGAGATCAGCACGTACTCGCCGTTCGGCAGCTCGCTCTCGCCTGCCTTCACGCGCACGTTCTGGCAGCGGATCACGATGCGCCCGCCGCGCGGCATCGCCTCGCTCGCGTTCACGACGATGTTCACGAGCGCCAGTTCCAGTTCGACGGGATCGGCGCGCACGGTCCACAAATCCGGCGACAATTCGATCGACACGACGATATTCGCTTGCACCGATGACTTCATCAGCTCCGCGATGCCCGGCAGCCACGCGGCGGGATCGACGAGTTCCTGCTTGAGCGGCTGCTTTCTCGCGACGCTCATCAGGCGGCGCGCGAGCGATTCCGCGCCGGCGGTCGCGCGCTCGACGGCCAGCACTTCGGGTTCGACATCGCTGAAGTTCTTGCGCCGCGCAAGCTCCATGTTCGACGCGACGACCATCAGCAGGTTGTTGAAATCGTGCGCGACGTTCGCGACGAGATTGCCGAGCGCGCCCATGCGCCGCAACTGCCGGCTCGACGCCTCGATCGACAGCCGGATCGCCACCTCGGCCTGCCAGCGCTCCCACGCGGCCTGCTCGGCGTTCAGCCGGCGGATCGAGAACACGACCAGCAGCCACACGACGACGCACGGCACGAGCGCGATCGCCGCGACCAGCGCGCAGTTGCGCCACCAGTTCTGGTAGATCGATTCCATCGCGTAGCCGGCTGCGACGTAGAGCGGATAGTCCGCGACGCGACGGTAGGCGAGCAGCTTGTCGACGTTGTCCACCGTCGATGTCATGCGCAGGCGGCCATATAGCTCGTTGTTGCGAAACGCGTTGGTGAACGGCGTGTTGGTCGCGGGGTGAGCGCCTGCGGGCTCCGGCGGATAGCGCACCATGATGCCGCCGTCGCGCCGGTACAGGCCGATAGTGAGCGCCGGATCGCTCCCCGCGAGTTCGCGGTAGAAGTCGCTGAAGTAGTCGCGCTTCAACGCGATCGATACCGCGCCGAGGAACTGTCCGCCGTGCGAGACGCGGCCCATCGTCGTCGTGAAGACGTCGGCCTGGCCGACCTTGCCGCGCAGCGGCAGCGAGAAGTACGTGACGGGCGCCATCGCGCGGGCGGAGCGGAAGTCCTCGCGCCCGCCGACGGAAACGCGCGGCACCGGATAGTAGCGGCTGTTCGCGAGCAGGTCGCCGTTCACGCCGAAGACCGAGATCGCCGCCACTTGCGGAAAGCCGCCGCCGACGTCGTCGAGCGTGCGGTGCAACTGCGCCTCGCGGCCCGAGACGTTCTGGTCGTCGCTTTCGCCGAGCATGTCGACGATGCGCGTGACGAGCTGCTGGTTCAGGTCGATGACCTTGACCGCGTGCTCGTTGGCGACACGCACGACGCGCTCGACCAGATCGTCCGCATTGGCGATACGCCGCTGATAGTCGTAGTAGCCGTAGACGGCGAGGCACACGAGCGGCACCAAAATCGAACCGATGAGCACGAGCAGCAGCACCCGGCGCGTCTCGGCGAAATTGCGCGAGGGCAGCGGCAGGTCGAAGGTCGCAGTCTCTGTTGGATTCAAGCGTCGGCCCCCGGATATGGTCAGTCCATATCATACCGGCGCGCGGGCTGCCTTATCGGACACTCGCGTGTGCAGGAAGGGGATTTTTATGCGGGCTTTGAGAAGCCTTGGCCGTGAGTAGCCAAGGCCGTCGGATTTACTGCCCCTTTGTGTCGCTGCTGGCGTTGGCGCCGGGGAAGTTGGTCGTATCGGTAGCGGCTTTCTTTTGCATCTTGTGCGGCTTGCTCGTCGCCATCGCGCCTGATACGGGGTCGCCGCCGGCCGTCGGTCCCGCCGTCGCGGCGCCG
The DNA here is from genome assembly GCF_001544515.1 of Caballeronia terrestris. GTDB lineage: Bacteria > Pseudomonadota > Gammaproteobacteria > Burkholderiales > Burkholderiaceae > Caballeronia > Caballeronia terrestris. The sequence continues at coordinate 39,934 of NZ_FCOL02000042.1, read as the reverse complement.
TGCGCGTTGCCGCCGCCCGTGCCGCCCTGCCCGCCCGCGCTGCCGCCGCCGTTCTGCGCCATCGCCGCGCCGCAGCCGAATGCCAGAAGCACTGCGAGTATCGCCTTGTTTGCTTGTCTCATGTTTCCTCCGTTGGTTCGAGCGGCCACTGTCGAAAAGGCGCCGCTCCTGCCAACCATTTCAGCAAGCGATGTGCCGCGCGCGATTGGATCGCTTTTTTGAAAGATTCCCGGAGGCAACTGAAAAGTCAGCCGGCCAGTTCGCGCTCTGGTGTCGAGGAAACTTGATGGATCGCGAGATCGGCGCCGTTGAACTCGTCCTCGCGATCGAGCCGAAGGCCCACCGTCGCCTTGATCGCGCCGTAGACCAACGCGCCGCCCGCGAGCGCGAGCACGATCGCCCCGGCCGTGCCGATGAGTTGCGACCACACTGACACGCCGCCGATCCCGCCCAGCGATTTCAGCCCGAAGATGCCGACAGCCACGCCACCCCACGCGCCGCACAGCCCGTGCAACGGCCAGACGCCGAGCACGTCGTCGATGCGCCAGCGGTTCTGCACGCAGGTGAACATCTGCACGAAGAGCACCCCCGCCACCCCGCCGACGATCAGCGCGCCGAGCGGATGCATCACGTCCGAGCCCGCGCAGACCGCGACCAGTCCCGCGAGCGGTCCGTTGTACGTGAAGCCCGGATCGTTGCGTCCGGCGAACCACGCGGTCAGCGTGCCGCCGACCATCGCCATCAGCGAGTTGACGGCGACGAGCCCACTGATCTTGTCGACGGTTTGCGCGCTCATCACGTTGAAGCCGAACCAGCCCACCGCAAGCACCCACGCGCCGAGCGCGAGAAACGGAATACTCGACGGAGGATGCGCCGCGATGCGTCCGTCCTTGTGATAGCGCCCGTGGCGCGCGCCGAGCAGCAGCACGGCGGGCAGCGCGATCCATCCGCCGAACGCGTGTACGACGACGGAGCCAGCAAAGTCGTGGAACGGGGCATCGAATGCGCTTCTGAGCCACGCTTGCACGCCGAGCCGCTCGTTCCACGCGACGCCTTCCAGCAGCGGATAGAGAAATCCGACGATCACGAACGTCGCGAACAGTTGCGGGTTGAACTTCGAGCGCTCGGCAATGCCGCCGGAGACGATCGCGGGAATCGCGGCGGCGAAGGTCAAGAGGAAGAAAAAGCGCACGAGCGCGTAGCCGTTGTGTTCGGCGAGGACGTCGGCGCTGCGCATGAACTGCACGCCGTATGCGATGTTGTAGCCGATGAAGAAGTACGCGAGCGTCGAAACCGCGAAATCGACGAGTATCTTGACCAGCGCGTTGACCTGGTTTTCCTTGCGGACCGTGCCGAGTTCGAGAAACGCGAAGCCCGCGTGCATCGCGAGCACCATGGCGGTGCCTAAAAGCAGAAAGAGCGTGTCGGTACCGGATTGAAGTGCCTGCATGGTTCGTCTGTTGGCAAAAAAGCGGCTTGGTTTGCAAGTTCCGGACCAACGATGGTGCTTGCCGCTCCTCTTCGGTGCGTAACGGGCGTTTCCGCGGTTTGGATTGGTGCAGCCACGCTCTGCGCTGTGCATGACGATGGTGCTTCGATCGAAATCTTCGTAAGACTCTGCACCTTATTTGAGCCTTCATGCCCCGCGATGGAGCCTTGCAATCCGTCTAACGCGAACTAAGTTTCTAAGCATGGATACGGTCTTCGACAATCGCATCGACGCGGGCCGCGCGCTCGCCGCGTTGCTAGGCGCCTACGCCGGCCGCGACGACGTGCTCGTGCTCGGCCTGCCGCGCGGCGGCGTGCCGGTGGGCTTCGAAGTGGCGCGCGCGCTCGACGCCGACCTCGACGTGCTCGTCGTGCGCAAGCTCGGCGTGCCGATCCAGCCGGAGCTCGCGATGGGCGCAATCGCTTCGGGTGGCGCGTTCTATCTCGACGACAGCATCGTGCGCTACACGGGCGTAACGCAAGCCGAGCTCGATGCCGTGATCGCGCGCGAACGCAACGAACTCGCGCGGCGCGAATCGGCGTATCGCGGGACGCGCGGGCCGCTCTATGTGGAAGGTCGCGTCGCGATCGTCGTCGATGACGGCATGGCGACCGGCGCCACGATGAAAGCCGCCGCGATGGCGCTGCGCGACAGGAAGCCGGCGCGCATCGTGGCCGCGCTGCCTGTGGCGCCCGCGGATTCGGATGCGCGCATCGAAAGCGTCGTGGATGAATTCGTCTGCGTGATGCGGCCGCGCAATTATTTCGGCGTCGGGCAGTTTTATGTCGACTTTTCGCAGACGAGCGACGAGGAAGTGTCCAGCTTGCTGAAGCAGGCGCGCGAGGATTCGGACGCGCGTCGGCGGCGGAAAGGCGTTATTTGAATTGAATCGCCGCCGGCCAGCGGTTTTCTTCGACGCACAACACCTGCGGCACGCGTTTGGCCCAGCCTTGCGCCTGCAGCATCGGCTCATCGTAGAAGCGCTCGACGTGCCCGACGCACAGAATCGCGACTGGCTTCGCATCGGCGGGCATGTGCAGCAGGCGCCGCACGGCGTCGACGTCGAAGAGCGAGACCCAGCCCACGCCGAGCCCTTCCGCGCGCGCCGCGAGCCACAGGTTCTGGATCGCGCACGCCACCGAGGCCAGGTCCATCTCCGGCATCGTCCGGCGCCCGAACAGGTGGCGCTCGCGATCCTCCATCAGGCCCGCGACCAGCACCTCGCCGCAATCGAGGATGCCCTGCACTTTCAGTTTCATGAATTCGTCGGCGCGTTCGTTGAGCGCCTCCGCGGTAGCGCGTCGTTCGGTCTCGACGATGTCATGCAGCGCCAAACGGAGCGCGCGATCCGTCACGCGCACGAAACGCCACGGCTGCATGAAGCCGACGCTCGGCGCGTCATGCGCGGCCTTTAGCAGACGCGCCAGTTGTTCGGCTGCGACCGGCGCGTCAGTGAAATGACGCATGTCGCGCCGCTCGCGGATCGCACGATAGACAGCGGCGATCTCCGCATCGGAAAAGCGATTGAAAGGCTGATCGGTCATCGGGCTAGGCGTGGACTCGGTGAGTCGCAGCCTAGCAGATTCATAGCGGTTTCAACGCTGCCACGGTGCGTTGTCGTGCGTCTTGCCATAGCGCTCGCGGGCCTGCGCGACGGTGGCGGCTTCGATCTCGCCATCGTCCGCGAGCGCCTTCAAAGCGGCGATCACGATCGATGCCCGATCGACTTCGAAGAACTCGCGCAACGACTGGCGCGTGTCGCTGCGGCCGAAGCCATCGGTGCCGAGCGTCACGTAGCGGCGCGGCACGTAAGCGCGGATCAGCTCGGGCACGGCACGCACGTAGTCGGTTGCGGCGATCACCGGGCCGCGCGCTTCCGCCAGCGACGATGTGACGAACGCATCGGCCGATTCGATGCCGAGCCGCGCGTTGCGCTCTGCCGCCGCGCCATCGCGATGCAGTTCGGTGAAGCTCGTCACGCTCCAGACGGCGGCGTCGATGTTCCAGTCGTCCTTGAGCATGGCTTGCGCGGCAATGACTTCGCCGAGGATCGCGCCCGCGCCGAGCAACTGCACCTGCGCGCATTCGTCCGACGAAAGCCGGTACATGCCCTTGAGAATATCGGCACGCAACGCATCGCTCAACGCACCGCCCGGTGCCGACGGATGCGCGTAGTTCTCGTTCATCGCGGTCATGTAATAGAACACGTCGTGCTGGCGCTCGACCATTTCGCGCATGCCTTCATCGACGATCGCCGCGACTTCGTACGCAAACGCGGGATCGTAGGCGCGGCAGTTCGGAATCGTCGATGCCACGAGATGGCTGCTGCCGTCCTGATGCTGCAGGCCCTCGCCGCCGAGCGTCGTCTTGCCCGCCGTCGCGCCGATCAGGAAACCGCGCGCCCGCTGGTCGGCGGCGGCCCAGATGATGTCGCCGATGCGCTGGAAGCCGAACATCGAGTAGTAGATGTAGAACGGCAGCATCGGCAGGTCGTGCACGCTGTAGGAGGTCGCCGCCGCGATCCACGACGACACCGCGCCCGCCTCCGAGATGCCTTCTTCGAGAATTTGTCCGCGCGTGTCCTCGCGGTAGTAAAGCATCGAGCCCATGTCCTCCGGCTCGTAAAGTTGCCCGAGCGGCGAATAAATGCCGACTTGCCGGAACAGGTTTGCCATGCCGAAAGTGCGCGCCTCGTCCGCGACCACGGGCACGATGCGGGCGCCGAGCGCCGCGTCCTTCATGAGGCTGCCGAGCATGCGCACGATCGCCATCGTCGAGGACATTTCCTTGCCGTTCGATTCGATCGCGAACTGCGCCCAGCTTTGCATCGGCGGGACGATGAGCCCTTTCGACGCCACTTTGCGCCGGCGCGGCAAGTAGCCGCCGAGCGCCGCGCGGCGCGCATGCAGATATTGCATTTCGGGGCTATCGTCGGCGGGCTTGTAGAACTTCAATTGCTCGACGTCCGCATCGGAAAGCGGCAGGCGAAAGCGGTCGCGGAACGCCTTCAGGTCGTCGAAATCGAGCTTCTTCTGCTGATGCGTCGTCATGCGGCCTTGCCCGCCCGTGCCCATGCCAAAGCCCTTCATCGTCTTCGCGAGGATCACGGTCGGCCGGCCTTTGTGCGCGAGCGCCGCCGCGTATGCCGCGTGGAGCTTGCGCACGTCATGGCCGCCGCGCCGCAAGCGGTCGATGTCCTCGTCGGAGAGGTGCGCCGCGAGCGCGGCAAGCTCGGAGTTCTGGCCGAAGAAACGCTCGCGGTTGTAACGGCCGTCGTTGGCCGAGAACGTCTGGAACTGGCCGTCGACGGTATGCGCGAACGCGCGCAGCAACGCGCCCGTGCGATCTCTTGCGAAAAGCGCGTCCCAGTCGGAACCCCACAGCACCTTGATCACGTTCCAGCCCGCGCCGGTGAACTGCGCTTCGAGTTCGTCGACGATGCGGCCGTTGCTGCGCACGGGACCGTCGAGCCGTTGCAGATTGCAGTTGATGACGAAGACGAGGTTGTCGAGCTGTTCGCGCGCGGCGAGCGACAGCGAGCCGATCGATTCCGGCTCGTCCATCTCACCGTCGCCGAAGAAGCCCCACACCTTGCGTCCGTCGGTTTTTTGCAGGCCGCGATTCTGCAGATAGCGCATGAAGCGCGCTTGATAGATCGAGTTGATCGGACCAATGCCCATCGAGCCGGTGGGGAACTGCCAGAAGTCGGGCATCAGCCACGGATGCGGATACGAACAAAGCCCCGGCCCCGCTATTTCGCGGCGATAGTGCCGCAGATGCGCCTCATCGAGAAAGCCTTCGAGGAACGCGCGCGCATAGACGCCCGGCGACGAATGCGGCTGAAAGTACACGAGATCGCCGCCGTGGCCGTCGTCGCCATCCGCGCGGAAGAAATGATTGAACCCGACCTCGAAAAGATCCGCCGCCGATGCATAACTCGCGATATGGCCGCCGAGTTCGCCATACGCGCGGTTCGCACGCACGACCATCGCAAGGGCGTTCCAGCGCAGCACGGCGGCGAGCCGCTCTTCGATGTCGAGGTTGCCGGGATACGGCGGCTGCCGCGCGACATCGATCGTATTGCGATAAGGCGTGATCCGCGCCCGCATCGACTCCACCCCGACCGACAGCGCATGATCCGACAGCCGGTCGAACAGATACTGCGCGCGCTCCATGCCGACGTGCTTCACCACTGCATCGAGCGCGTCGAGCCACTCGGCGGTCTCTTGCGGATCGCTGTCTTCGCGTCCCTTGGCTATCGAAATGATCTGGGTGGTTCCGCTGGCTAAATCCGTCATGACGCGACTCCGCATTTGTTCGAGGCGATCGAAACAGGATAGCCATCCTCGCGCAGAATGTGCGTCTCTTTTGCCTGGCTTCCGCGCCGCCGATAGTGTATTTATTCTTCATCCTTCGCCATTCACGGAATATTTAGACTATGACGTCCTCGGCCAAGCAGCGGCTCGATCGCATCGATATCGGCATCCTCAACCAGCTTCAGCAGAATGCGCGCATCACGAACGCGGAACTGGCGAGCGCGGTGAATCTCTCGCCGACGCCCTGCTTCAACCGTGTGCGGGCGCTGGAAAAGGCAGGGCTTTTCAAGCAGCACGTCACGCTGCTCAATCCCGAAGTGCTCGGCTTGCGCATCAACGTGTTCATCCAGGTGAGCCTCGAAAAGCAGGTCGAAGACGCGCTGCTGCGCTTCGAGGAAGCGATCAGCGCGCGGCCCGAGGTGATGGAGTGCTACCTGATGACGGGCGATGCCGACTATTTGCTGCGCGTGGTCGTGCCCGACGTGATGGCGTTAGAACGCTTCATTCTCGACCGGCTGACGAAGATCCCGGGCGTGTCGAATATTCGCTCCAGCTTCGCGCTCAAGCAGGTGCGGTACAAGACCGCGCTGCCGTTGCCTTCCGCTGGATTGACGCTTCCCGACCTGCAGGATTCAGCCACCGACTGGACCTGAAAACGACACCATGCGCGTGCCTTGCAGTCGCGCAGTCGGTCGCCTATAACTCACGAGGCACAGGGGAAGTATTTTCCGGTCAGCGCGTAAGGTGAGAAAAATATGAACATCGAAACGGTGCGCGTTTTCATCATGACCCGTGGCGTCGATTTCGCGATCAACGTGATCGCGGCAATCGCACTGTGGATCGTCGGGCGCTGGCTGATCGGCCTTGTGATCACCGGGATGCGCAAGGTTCTCGCGAAGAACGGACGCGTCGACCCGACGCTCGCGCACTATCTCGGCTCGATCCTCGGCGCGCTGCTGAACCTCTTCCTGATTCTCGCAATCCTGCAGATCTTCGGCGTTCAGACCACCTCGTTCGCCGCGCTGCTCGCCGGTCTCGGTCTTGCGATTGGCGTCGCGTGGGGCGGACTGCTTGCGCATTTCGCGGCGGGCATCTTCATGCAGGTGCTGCGGCCGTTCAAGGTCGGTGACTTCGTGACGGCGGGCGGCGTGACCGGCACCGTCATGGAACTCGGCCTCTTCGGCACGATGATCACGACGCCCGACAACGTCGCGACCATTGTCGGCAACAACAAGATTTTCTCCGACACGATCTGGAACTACAGCCTGTTGCCGACCCGGCGCGTCGAACTGACGGCGAAGATCGCGAACGGCGTCGATCCGCTCGATGCGATCGCGCGCCTGAAGGTGGCCGTTGCGGCGATTCCGAACGTCGCCGAGACGCCCGCGCCCGATGTCGAGATCCTCTCGTTCACGCCGGAAGGACCGCTCTTGTGCGTGCGTCCGTACACGAGCACGAAAGACTACTGGCAGGTCTACTTCGACACGAATCGCGCGATCGTCGAGACCTTCACGCAGGCGGGCTATCCGACGCCGGAAACGCCGGTCGTGCGTCGCTCGGCGGCCTAGAATGCTTTTTAGGGCTTGTGTTGGAGGAAAGTCATGCCGACCTATCAGTACCGATGCGAAAAGTGCGGCGCCACGTTCGAGCATGCGGAGCATCTCGCGGAGCACGCGACGGTCAATCTCCAGTGCCCCAAATGCGGCAGCGACAAGGTGCAGCACGCCCCGACGCCGTTCGTCGCGCGTACGACGAAGAAGAGTTGAAACGGGTCACATCGCGCGCCGCTTGCGCACGATGACGAACGCATAGACCGTCGCGTTCACGGCGATCAGGAGCGACGCGAGCACGTAGCGCAGCGCGGGCGTGAGATCGACGGGATAGAGCACGCGCGAAATCATCCGCTCGATGAAACCGCCCGCGTAGCCCGCCTCGCCGGAGAGGCGCAGATAGTAATTTTCCAACGGCGTCAGCGGACACACCCAGCCCGCCAATTCGATCGCGATGCCCCATGCCAGTGCAGGCAAATGCAGCCAGACCAGCTTGCGATAGCGCAGCGCGAGCACGCCGCCGAACACCACGAACAAAACAAACGCCAGGTGCACGATCAGCACAAAATTGGCGAGCAGGAGGGGGTTCATGCTTCCCGCGCCCGCCTTTGCGCTGCCTTAACCGTTGAGCTCGTTATGCAGCGCGAGATATTCCTGCGCGAGCTTGTGACGTGGTTCCAGATAGATCATCGGCCGAGCATGCTGATGACTCTCGCGAATCTTCACCGACAGTGAAATATGCGAGTTCAGCACCGGCAGGCTTTCGCTGCGCAATTCGTCGACGAGTTGCTGCGGCAGGCTCGCGCGCGGCTGGAACTGATTGATGACGATGCCTTCCACTGCGAGACCGGGATTGTGGTCGTGGCGGATTTCCTGCACGTTTTCGAGCACCGAATAGAGCGCGCGGCGCGAAAAGTCATCGCAATCGAAGGGAATCAGGCAGCGCTCGACCGCGATCAGCGCCGAACGCGTAAAGAAATTCAGCGCGGGCGGTGTGTCGATATAAACGGCGTCGTAATCCTGCAGGCCCTTTAAAGCGTCACGCAGCTTATAGATCTTGTAACGCGATTCGAGTTTCCCCATCAACGCATCCAGATTCGGATGCGAAGGAATGATGTCGAGATTTTCGAATGGCGTCGAATGGATGAATGAATTGATTTCCGGTTCGCGAAAGCTGTAGCTCAATGCCGTTTCGAAGAAACTCGCCAGATTCGGCTGCGCGTCCTTCGCATCGGCGCCCAACAGGTACTGGCTGGAATTACCTTGGGGATCGAGGTCGAGCACGAGCGTGCGCAAACCCTGGGATGCACTGATCGCGGCCAGATTGCATACGATGGTGGATTTTCCGACACCACCCTTCTGATTGAATACGACTCGGCGCATCGAATTATTCATCCTTGATTGAGAATCATCGTTGAAACGAAGTTCGACATTTATTTTCGTATTTTTTAGCGAAATGCTGACTGTTTTCGGCGCGCAAGGCGATGCGCATCACGTGCCGGCACGTGATCTTAGCGCATCAGAAAAACCTCGCGGTGAAGGCCTACGGAAATGCGGGGATCGTCGGGTCCGTGCCCTCGACGTCCGCCTCGGGATGGTGGCTCTTGATGACTTCCTCGATCTCCTCGACGCGACCCTTCGGCACGTCGACCATCATCAGCAGCTCGCCGTTCTCGATGGCCTGCTCGAAGCGCCTGAGACGCGTGTTCGGCACGTCGACGCCGATCATCGTCGCGGTCCATGCGCCGAAACCGGCGCTCGCGAGCGTCATGCACACCACCGCCCCGCCGGCGATCGTGAGCCCCGCGGGCGGAAACGCCATCGCGACGAGTCCCGCGAGCATGCCGGTGACGCCGCCCGCCGCCGTGCCGCGCCCGAGCGCGTAGAGCAGGTCGCTGCGTTGCGCGAGCGTCGCCTGCGGCAGGTCTTCGAGCGGCATGTGCGGCCGCGCGAGCACGTGAATGTGCCGCCATTCGACCCGCTTGAGCAGCAATTCGTCGATGATGCCCTTCGCGCTTTTTACGTCGGGCAGGAGAAAATAAATACGCCGCATGGTGCGCCTCCTTACAGGACGCGCTGGCAAAGTCCTGCCCTTCAAATATAGTCGCTTTGGACGGTTATTTTTGCCGGATGCGCTGCCCAGTCTGCTGGTCGAAGAAATAAATACGCTCGCGGTTCACGCGCACGCCCGCCGCGCTGCCGATCTCGCCCGCGAACATGTTCGACACCTTCACGATCACTTTCTGCTCGCCTACATTCAGCGTGACGAGCGAGTGGTCGCCGATCAGCTCCACCGAGTAGATGCGGCCCTGCATCTCGCCCTCCAATGCCGCGACGAGCGCGCACTCCTCTGGCCGCACGCCGAGCGTCGCATCGCCGCGATGGTCCACGTCGGCGGCGAGTGCCAGGTCTTGCGCCTCGAAACGGCGGCCTCCAAGCGTGCCGCGCAGGAAGTTCATCGGCGGCGAACCGATGAAGCCCGCGACGAACAGGTTCGCGGGGTCGGAGTAGATGCGCGCGGGGGTATCGAGTTGCTGCAGCACACCCTTGTCGATCAGCGCGACGCGATGCGCGAGCGTCATCGCCTCAATCTGGTCGTGCGTGACGTAGATCGTCGTGATGTCGAGTTCGTGCTGCATGTGCTTGAGTTCCGCGCGCATGTGGCCGCGCAGCTTCGCATCGAGGTTCGAGAGCGGCTCGTCCATCAGGAACGCCGCCGGCCGGCGGATGATCGCGCGGGCGAGCGCCACGCGCTGCCGCTGTCCGCCTGAAAGCTGGCGCGGATAGCGCGTGAGAAGCGGCTCGAGTTGCACGCTCGCGGCGACTTCGCGCACAGCCGCTTCGATCTCGTCCTTCGCGCGCTTGCGCACGATCAGCGGATACGCGATGTTCTCGAACACCGTCTTGTGCGGGTAGAGCGCGTACGACTGGAACACCATCGCCACGTCGCGATCGCGCGGCAGGTCGTTCGTCACGTCGCGCTCGCCGACGTGCACCGTGCCTTCGGTCGCCGACTCCAGCCCCGCGATGATGCGCAGCGCCGTGGTCTTCCCGCAGCCCGATTCGCCGAGCAGCACGAGGAACTCGCCCGCGTGCACGTCGAGCGTGAGATCGCGCAGCACGCGCGTATCGCCGAAGGTCTTGCCGACGTTGCGCAGCGACACGCTCTTCGAGTGCTGCGAAGCCGCGATCTGGCCGAGCCGCGCGTCCGCTGCCGGCATGTGCATGTCCGTCATCCCTTGACCGCTCCCACGAGAATGCCCTTCACGATGAAGCGCTGCAGCGTGAGCGTCAGCAACATCACCGGCAGGATCATGATCAGAATCAGCACTGACATGTTCCACCATTGCGGCCCGCGTGTTGCGTTCTGCGCGGCCACGAGAAGCGGCAGCGTCTGCGCGTTGGCGGTCGTCAGAAAGAGCGCGAACAGGTACTCGTTCCATGACAGGATCAGCACGAGCAAACTCGTCGCGACGAGGCCCGGCGCCACGAGCGGAAACACGATGCCGAACAGGATCGCGAAACGCGTCGCGCCGTCGATCTGCGCGCTCTCCTCGATCTCCTTCGGTACGCCATCGAAGAAGTCGAACATCAGCCACACGACGATCGGCACGTTCGCCGTTGCGTAGGTAATGATGAGCGCGAGATGTGTGTCGAGCAGGCCGACGCTCTTGAAGGTGAGATAGATCGGGATCACCGTGACGACAGGCGGCAGGATGCGCTGCGAGACGATCCAGAACAGGATGTCGTCGTTGCCGAGATGCCGGCGCGCGCGGCGCACGATCGGACGCAAGAGCAGCACGAAGAGCGCGATGCCTACGGCCGCCGCGATGCGCAAATCGACTCCGCCCCAGCCCACCGCCGCGATGAGCGCCGCGATCATCAGCACGCCGAGGCCCACGGCGGCCACAGGCGGCTTGTATTCGATGCGAGCGAGTGCATACGCCGCCATCGATCCGAAGAAGACGGACGCCGCCGTGCCGCACGTCGCGATGATCAGTGAGTTGAGGTACGGACGGAACGTGTCGGGCCCGAGGTCGACGAAGATGTAGTGCCACGCATCGAGGCTCGGCTTGAAGTCGATGAAGGGCAGATATACCGGGCCGCTCGATACGTCGATGGGCAGCTTGAACGACGTGATCGCCATCCAGTAGAGCGGAAAAAGCACGACGAGCGACCACAGCGCGAGCAGCGCATAAGCGATCACGCGCGAGCCAGGCGGCATCTCGTCGATGCGCGCGCGAACGAACCAGCGCTTGAACACGTTCATGCCGCTTGCCCCCTCGCGCGCCTGACGACGAGCTGGAAGAACGACACGCACGCAATCGTCGAGACGAAGAACAGCATGTACGCCACCGCCGAAGCGCCGCCGAGATTCAGCGTGCGCCATTCGATGAACGCGTGCAGCGTCATCGATTCCGTCGCGATGCCGGGGCCGCCGTTCGTCAGCACGTTCGGCAAGTCCACGACCTTGAACGCTTCGATCAGACGGATCAGCACCGCGCTTGCGGCGACCGGCGCAATTGACGGCCATGTGACGTCGCGAAAGATGCGCCAGTTCGACGCGCCGTCGAGCTGCGCCGCTTCGATCTGATCGCGCGACGTGCCTTCGAGCGCGGCGAGCAGCACGAGGAACATGAACGGCACCCATTGCCACGTATCGCCGATCACGACGACCGAGCGCGCGAGCCACGGGTCCGCGGCCCACGCGATCTGCCCGAGCCCGAGCGCCGCCCAGAGCGGCGCGAGCGGACCGACGGAGGTGTCGGCCATCATGCGGAACATGTACGCAATGCCTACGGGCGTGACCATCAGCGGCAGGAAGAAAAGCAGACGGAAAAAGCGCCCGCCCTTGAGCGGCAACGTGCAAAGATAAGCGAGGCCGAGCCCGATGAGAAACTGCAAGGCCACGCCGAACACGACATAGAACATCGTCACCATCAGGCTGCCGAGCGCGCCGCCGTTGCCTGTCGTATTGGCCGCGAGCCACACGAGCGCGAGGAACAGGACGGCTGAAATCGATCGTCCGATGAAGCCGATGATCGACCGGCGAGCGCCACGCAAATAGCGCACGAACCACCACGCGACGAGCAACACCGCTACAACCATCACCGCGATGCTTGCGATGCCCGGCGGCCTGAACACGCCGACGAAATGAAACTGCTGCGTGCCGCTGAAAAGCCGCACGTAGTTGCGCAGTCCGACGAACGTCAGTTCATAGCCGCCCTCGCCCAGCGAAAAACGCATCAGAGACAGATACGCCGAACTTACGAGCGGAAAGATCGAGAACGCGAGGATCACGAGCACCGTCGGCAGGACGAATACATACGGCGCCTGCCGGTCGAGCCAGTTCGATACCGACGAGCGCCGCCACGCGCGACGCGGCGCGCCCGCCGACGATGCCTGCGACGAAGATTGCATACGCTACTTCGCTCCGATCGACGCCTTGTACGCGCGCAACTGCGTGTCCTTGTTGAGGTCCTCGGTGATTTCGTCCCAGCCGCTCTGGATCGCCTTCATCGTCGCATCGGCATCGAGTTCGCCCGCGAGGAAGCGCGCCACCGCCGTGTCGAGCACGACCTGTTCATAGCGCTGATTCTGCGGAATGCGCAAGTCGATGATCATGTTCGGGCTTTCCAGGCTCGACTTGATCGCGCCGAGATACGAATTCGCCGCCGGCTCGCTCATGCCCGCCTTTTTCCACATCGCCATGTCGGTGAACTGCGAGCGGCGATACGGATTGAAACCCGTCGCGCCGATCGTCACGTCCACGTTCGATTGCGCCGGCTGGCTCATGTATGAGAGAAACGCATAAGCGGCCTCCTTCACCTTCGGTTTGGCCTTCGAATTGACCCCGCCCGACCACCCGCCGAACGCCGCGAACGGCGCGTGATTCACGCCATCGACGGCATACGGGCACGTGCTCTTGTCGCACGGCACGAGCTTGCCGGTATCGCGGTTCAGCACTTTCGTCGAGCCCGGCAGGATCACGGCGCCGACCTTGTCGATCACCTTCGACTGCTTCGGATCGATCGCCAGCACGCCGACGTCGCCCCAGTCGAGCGTCAACGCACAATGTCCGGAGATAAACGCGCTGCGCGTATCGCCGACGTCGAGATTGATCTCGTTGGGCGGCCCGTAGCTCGTCGATTCCTTGAGCACGTTGAGCGCGGCCTTGAACGCGTCGTTGTTCACGAGCGGCTTGAAGGTGCGCGGATCGAAGAACGCGCCTTGCGCCGTGCCCTTCGATTGCAGATAGCCGCCCGCGATCGAAATGATCGCCCAGTAAGCCTGCGCGTTACGCTTCTTCGAAATGCACGATCCGGCAACCGGCTTGCCGTCGCCGCCTTCGAACGTCTTGCCGTTGGCCGCCTTCGCGATGTCGAGATAGTCGTCCCAGGTTTTAGGCGGCTGCTTGCCGAGCGCCTTCAGGATATCGGTGCGGTAGTAGACCATCTGGAAGTCGCCGTCGAGCGCGACCAGATACGTCTTGCCGTTGAACTTCTGCGAGAAGTCGACGAAGAACGGCATCACGTCGCCTTCCTTCAGCGCCGCATCCTTCGCGATGCGTCCCGAAAGGTCTTCGAGGAAATTGCCCTTCGTGTAATCGACCATCCATTGCGGCGCGAACACGGCGGCGTCCACCGAGTTCGTACCGGAAGCCCAGTCCGTCAACAGCTTCTGATAGAGATCCGAGAACGGCACCGTCAGGATGTTGACCTTCGCGCCCGTCAGCTTTTCAAACTCGGGCGCGCGGCGCTGCAACGGCTCCGCGATCTGCGGCCCGACGAACGTCATTACGTTGACGGTCACGCCCTTGAAGTCCTCCGCGGCCTCTGCCGTGCCCGCGACGAGTCCCGCGGCCGCCATTGCAACGGCCGCGCTTGCCAGTCTTAGCAGCTTCATTTTTTGTCTCCTCCACACCGGGTTGACTAACCTGAGTCATCTCCTCAGTCACGCGTTATCCGTTATTCGTCATTCCCTGAACAAATCCGGCCGTTCGCTGGCGAAGCGCCGCAACTCCGCGACGACTTCATCCAGGTGATGGTGCATCGCATGCGCGGCCGCTTCCGCATCGCGTGTTCGTATGGCTTCGACGATGCGCTCGTGCTCGGCAAGCGTATGCGCGTGGCGCTCGGGGCTCGCCATCAGCCGTCGCGCGCGATCGAGCGCACTGCGCGACACCGCGACGATCTCCTTCACGCGCGGCAAGCCGGTTGCATCGAGCAGGATCTCGTGAAACGCGAGATCGAGCGTATGGAATTCGGGCCGCAAGCCCGCCGCGACAATCTCGCGCTGCCGGTTCAGATTTGCGTCGAGTGCACCGAGCACGTCGATCATTGCATCGGGTGAAGCACCTGTCAGCGTGCGCACCGTCTCCACTTCGAGGGCGCTGCGAATGAACAGATGCTGGCGGATGTCGTGCATCACTATTGGCATCACGCGCGTGCCGCGCTGCGGCAAGACTTCGACGAGTCCCGCCGCCGCGAGCTTCGCGAGCGCCGCCGATACCGGAAAGCGCGACACGCCCATGCGTTCGCACACGGCGAGCTTGTCGATCATCATGCCGGGCTCCATCGCGAGGCTGATGATCGCGCCACGCAACGCCTCCGCCACGGCGTCGGTGAGACTGCCGCGTCCGGCGCCCTGGAGCGTTTCCAGAGCGCGATAGGGGTTGGCGGCAAGACTCGCATCGTCGGTCGAATCGCTCACGCAGCCCCTGATTTCGAACTAACATGCTAGCAGGCTAGGAGGCGGAGTCGCGCTTGTCAACATCGTCCTGCGCGCCGTCATTCGCCTGAACAAATCGACGCGGCTTGCAAGCCGTCATGATGTTTTCAAGGAGCCGACAATGACCACGATCACCCATCTCTCCGTGCGCGACATTCGCTTTCCGACCTCCCGCTCGCTCGATGGCTCCGACGCGATGAACGCCGCGCCCGACTACTCGGCGACCTACGCGATCCTCGAAACCGACGCGCCCGAAGGACTCGCAGGTCATGGACTCACGTTCACGATCGGGCGCGGCAATGAGGTGGTCGTGCAGGCGGTGAAGGCGCTGGCACCGCTCGTCGTCGGCAAGCGACTGGAGGACATCGCCGCCGACATGGGCGGCTTCTGGCGGGCGTTCACGTCCGACAGCCAGTTGCGCTGGATCGGCCCGGAGAAAGGGGTGATCCATCTCGCGACGGCCGCCGTCGTCAACGCGGTGTGGGACTTGTGGGCGAAAGCGGAGAAGAAGCCGCTCTGGATGCTGCTCGTCGACATGAGCCCGGAAGAGCTCGTGCGCTGCCTCGACTTCCGCTACGTCACCGATGCACTCACGCCTTATGAATCGCTCGCGATCCTGCGCCGTCATGAGCCCACCAAGCGCGAGCGCGAACGCGAGATGCGGGCCGACGGCTATCCCGCATACACGACTTCGGCCGGCTGGCTCGGCTACGACGACGACAAGATCCGCCGCCTCGCGCGCGAAGGCGTCGCGCAGGGGTGGACGCATTTCAAACAGAAGGTCGGTGGCGATCTCGATGAAGACGTGCGGCGCGCGCGCATCCTGCGTGAGGAGATCGGGCCGGACCGCAAACTGATGATGGACGCGAATCAAGTCTGGGAAGTCGATCAGGCGATCGCGAACATGCGGCGTCTTGCCGAATTCGATCCGTGGTGGATCGAAGAGCCGACGAGCCCCGACGACATCCTCGGCCACGCCGCGATCCGGCAACGCGTGGCGCCTATCGGCGTCGCGACGGGCGAGCATTGCCACAATCGTGTGATGTTCAAGCAGTTGCTGCAGGCAGGAGCGATCGATTTCTGTCAGGTGGACAGTTGCCGGCTCGGCGGATTGAACGAAGTGCTGGTCGTGCTGCTGATGGCGGCAAAGTTCGGCGTGCCGGTGTGCCCGCATGCGGGCGGCGTCGGATTATGCGAGTACGTGCAGCATATTTCGCTGTTCGACTACGTGTGCGTGTCGGGGTCGCTGGAGAACCGCGTGCTCGAATACGTCGATCATCTGCATGAGCATTTCATCGATCCCGTCGTGATCGCGAATGGTCACTACATGCCGCCGCAAGCGCCGGGCTACAGCATCGAGATCCATGCCGAATCGCTCGATCGCTACACGTTTCCCGACGGCGCGGCGTGGCACGCGTGAGTTTTTACGCCGCGTCTTCTTCAGCGAGGAGGGTCTCGTCGCCGAAAGCGTGCCACGTCGTCGTGCGTCCACCACGGCCGCCCTGCTTCGCCTCGTACATCGCATGATCGGCCTTGCGCACGAGATCGTCGGCCGTTTCGCCGGCGGCGAGCACCGCGACGCCCAGGCTCGCGCGCATCACGTACGGCTTGCCGCGCACGCTGATGTCGGCGGCGAGCGCATGCGCGATCGCGTCCGCCGTGCGTTTGGCCGCGAAGAGTGCGTCGTCACATTCGAGCACCACGAGAAACTCGTCGCCGCCCAGACGGCCGATCACACCGCGCTCGCCCACCGCCATGCGCAAGCGTTCCGCGAGCACGGTGAGCACTTCGTCGCCGCATTGATGCCCGTAGGTATCGTTCAGTTGCTTGAAGTTGTCCAGGTCGACGAAGATCGCCGCGACCCTGCCGCATGCATGCTGCTCGGCGGCCGCTTCCTGCAAGAGATCCTTGATGCGTCCGCGGTTGTAGAGGCCTGTCAGCCGGTCTGTTTCCGAGAGACGGCGCAGCAAGTCCTTGCGGCGATGCAGCGTCGAGACGAGCGCCATGATCCAGATCGCGAAACCGATCAGCATCACCGAAATGACGGCGGCCATCGTCACGTAGACGCGGCGCATGCGGTAATAATCGTCGAGCGCTTCGTCGAGCGAGAGGCCCGCGATCACGACGATACCGTAACGATCGATCGTGCTGCTCGCGACGATCCGCTCGATGCCATCGACCGGGTCCACTATCGTGCCGTTCGGCGCGCGTGCAATGTCCTGATAGCTTTCGAGTTGCGGCCCGCCTGTGACGCTACGCGATTCGCCCGCACGGCGCGACAGCGTGAAGCCCTTGTTCGACACGACCGCGATCAAACCGTGCTTGCCGAGCGCCGCGCTGTTGTAGAAACCGTCGGTGAGATAAGCGGGGTCTTCGGAGATGACGACGACGCCGGCGAAGCTCCCGTCCGGATTATTGAGGCGACGCGTCGCCTGCACGGACCACTGCTTCGACACGCGCCCGATCACGGGCTTGCTGATGAACAGCCCGACCGATTCACTCGCGCGATGCACGCGAAAATGCTCCCGGTCGCTGAGATCGACGATACCCTTGACCGGCAGTGTCGAACTGAGCACGTGGCCGTTCGGGCCGACGATGGTCACTTGCAGCGCCGTATCGGCAGTGATCAGGCCGTAGGATTGATAGCGCGTGAGATCGAACGTAAGCGGCGAAGTCTCGTAGCCGAACTTCATGAGGAGCGCGATCACGTCGACGTCGTGAATGGTCTTGAGCGTGTGTGTCTGGAGCGAGTGCGCGATGGTGCGCGCGGCGTCCTGCGTGTCGCGCACGACAGACTCTTTCTCGATCTGCAGTCTCACGAGGATCGTGACCCACAGTACACACAACACGAGGAGGGTCAGAGCGGGAACGAGCACAAGTGCTCGAAGCCGTGCTTTTTCCCTGTCGATGCCCGGCTGATTCGATTGCATAGTAGCCTTTGGTTCTCTCCCTCGTTGACAGATTCTGCCCGCATCGCCATTGGTGCGATCCGCCAAACAGCGCCCGGTTTGGCGGCTTTTTCGATGAATTGACGACTGCTCGATGAACCCGACCGACGACGACCAATCCGCTCTCAACGCACGATCGTTCGTGACACGCGGCATCGCGTGGATCGACCGCATCGATCCAGGAACGCATCGCCGGATCAAGGGGCTGCGCCTCGTCACGGCTTACGGCATCGCCGCCTCGCTCGGCACCTTGCAGGACATCACGCACGGCCTGCCCGGCGGCGGGCTGCTCGGCATGCTCGCGAGCGGTTTCGCGTTGTGGGCAAGCGTGTCCGAGGCGCGCACGACGCGCTTCGAATCGAGCCGCGATCTAGCAGTGCTCTGCCTGGCGGCGGGCTTCGGCGCAGCGATGTTCGTGATCCTTGCGCCGCTGTTGCACGGTGTCGCGCGCGCGGGACCGGAACTCATGCTCGTGACGGGCGCGTTTCTCGTGGGCTATCTGAAGCGCTTCGGCGTGCTCGGCGCGGGCCTCGGCTCGCAGATCTACATCGGACAATTGCTCGCTTACGGCGTGCAGCTCAGCACGGCCGATCTGCCGGCGATCGCCGTCGCGTCAGCGATTGCCGCGCTCGCGTCGATCGTGCCGCGCGTCCTGAGCGGTCCCGCCGAGCGCCCGGCAAGCGTCGCTGCGCTTGCGCCCGGACCGCCGGCGGGGCGCAACGGGTTATCCGCGGAATTCATCATGGGATTGCAGGCAGCGTGCGGCGCGCTCGTGGTCGTCGCGTTGAACGAAGCGTTCGATCTCGCGGAATCGGCGTGGGCGATCACGGCGTGCACGTATGTCGTCGCGGGCTCGGCGACGGGCACGGTCGAGCGCGTGCGGCGCAGGATCATCGGGACGCTCGTCGGCGTGCCGATCGGGCTCGCGTGCCTGCCGCTCGCCTTGCATGCGCCGCTTTTGATCTGGTGCGCGGCCGCGATCGCGATGATCATCTACGCGATGGCGCTGCCCGAGCGCTACGACGTCGCGTGCGGGGCGTTCGCGTTCACGCTGATCGTGACGATGGCGGTGAGCGGCCTTCATTCCGTGCCGCTGCTCGCCGCGCGCGCATGGGAGACGCTGATCGGCGGGATGCTCGGCATTGTCGCCGCGACGATCATTTTTCCGCTGCGTCTGCCGCGCCAATAATCGCCGCGCTGCGCTACCATCGCTCGGTTTGCTTCAACAATCAGCACGCCAACCAAGAGCACGCATGGACCGCTTTCAGGAGATGCAGGTTTTCATCCGCATCGCGGAAAGAAGCAGCTTCACGCAGGCCGCCGATGATCTGCAGATTCCGCGCGCCACCGTCACGAACCTGCTCAAGCGGCTCGAAGAACGGCTCGGCACGCGCCTCATCGAGCGCACCACGCGCACCGTGCGCCTCACGCACGACGGCGACGCGTACTACCAGCGCTGCGTGCGTCTAATCGCCGATATGGAGGAAGCCGAGGGATCGTTCCGTCACGTCGCGCCGAAGGGTCTACTGCGCGTGAATTTGCAGGGCACGCTCGCGAAGAACTTCGTCGTGCCCGCGCTGCCCGGTTTCATCGCGCACTATCCCGGCATCGAATTGCAGATCGGCGAGGACGACCGGCTCGTCGATCTCGTGCGCGAAGGCATCGACTGCGTTTTGCGCGCGGGCATCCTGCAGGATTCGTCGATGGTCGGACGGCGCGTGGCGCTGCTGGAACAGGTGACGGTTGCGAGTCCCGCGTATCTCGCGCAATTCAGCAGGCCGCAATCGCTCGATGCGCTCGACGGCCATCGCGCGGTGAACTACGTGTCGAGCGCAACGGGCCGCATCCTGCCGATGGAATTCACCGTCGACGACCGCGTGGTGGAAATACCGTTGCCGTCGGTCGTCTCCGTCACGGGCGCGGATCTTTATGCGGGCGCGGCCATCGCGGGACTCGGCATCGTGCAAGTGCCGCGCTATCGCGTGCTCGGCGAATTGTCGGCGGGCACGCTCGAAGTCGTGCTCGATGCCTTCCCTCCGCCACCGATGCCGGTCTCCGTGCTGTATCCCCAAAGCCGTCAGCTATCGTCGCGCGTCAGGGTTTTCGCGCAGTGGCTCAGGGACATTTTCCAACACGTGCGGTGAGCTCGAAATGCGCGCAAACGCTTGCGCGACGGGACCTGGCACGACCTGTGTGGGTTCACGAACGCTCCACAGACGAATCCCGTGTGCACCGTATTGGCAATGAAGCCGTGCGTTGATAGTCTTGCTTTTACCGAACCGCTGACGGTGGACCGAATAAAAATTACCGCGCGGCCCGGTGCTCGTTTGGGGATGTCCGGTCGCGCTTTGCCGCGACCGGATGGCCTCGAAGCCGGTTAAAACAATACAGGGAATACAAGGCGCGACGTCCTCCGTCTGTTCGGAGGAGAACGGCGCTCGCCAGTGGAATACCGCAGCATGTGGCGGCAGAAAAATTTCGCGCCGGCGTTCAGGCACCACAGCCACTTCGGGGGAAGTGGCGAACGAGCGGCGCGCGGGGATGACTCTATGAGAAGAAGAACATGAACCATGGATACGAAGCATCGCTCGTGAAGCGTGTGGTGAATCAGCTAGTCACAGGCATCGTCAATGGCGAATACGCGGAAAACCTTTTGCCGCCGCAGGTGATCCTGTCGAAGAAGTACGGCGTCAGCCGGACCATCATGCGCGAGGCGCTGAGCATCCTCATTTCGCGCCGGATGCTCGACGTCCGGCCGAAAACCGGCACGCGCATCAAGCCGTCGAAGGAATGGCTGATCATCGATCACGAGGTCGCGGAGTGGCGCCTGCGCGCGACAGCCGACCCCGAGTATCTGCGCGGGCTGATGGAGTTCCGGGCGCTTGTCGATCCGCGTGCGGCGTCGCTTGCGGCGATGCGTGCGGGACGCCAGCAAAGGATCGCGATCGCCATCGCCTATCAGAACCTGGCGCATGCGAGCGCGAACAGCGCGGATTCCTGCGCGGCGGAAGACGCACTGCTTTCCGCGATCGCCGATGCGAGCGGCGACGAGTTGCTCAAACAGATGAGCAGCGTCGTGCGCATGGGCATGCGGGCGCGGCCGGCCATTCACCCGCACGCGCTCGCATGCGAAGTGCATCTCGCGCACTTCGCGAAGGTGGTGCGTGCGATCGAGGCGAGCGATGCCGAAGGTGCCAGAGCCGCCATGACGCTATTGCTCGCCAATGCCGCAGAACGTCTGATGGAAGCCGCGTAAAAGCAGCTTCGCTGCACGCCCGCCGTATTTCGCATACGGCGGGCTTTCGTCGTTCCGTTTCCTACGTGGCGCATATATTGCGCACCTCACGTCGCCTGCCGCACGCCTACAATGTCCTGATGCCCTGTCAGGTAGCAACGGCAGCCGAACCAGCGGCGGACCGCGCGATGGCATCCGCCACGGATATACGAACGGAGGCAGCAAATGGCAGAGATCGACAAGGAAAAAGTCGTCGCGGTGCTGAACCAGATTCTCGAATCCGAACTGGCTGGCGTCGTCCGATACACGCACTACTCGTTTCTCGTCTTCGGCTTCGGTCGCATTCCGATCGTGTCGTGGCTGCGCGAGCAGGCCGACGAATCGCTGCTGCACGCACAGCAGGTCGGCGAATGGATCACGACGATCGGCGCGTATCCGTCGCTTGCGATCGGGCCGCTGCTCGACTCGCACACGTTCGACATCGCGTCGATCCTGCGTGAATCACTGCAGTCGGAGAACGTCGCGCTCGGCCTCTATCGCGACCTGCTCACCCTCGTGGAAGGCCGCTCCATAGCGCTCGAGGAATTCGCGCGGCAGATGATTCATACCGAAGAAATGCACGCGGGCGAAGTCGACAAGATGCTGCGCCGCCCCGGCGAGATGACGACCTCGACCGAGCGGCAGACGGGCAAAGCCTGAGTTCATGGCGCGCGAAGCCGCGCCTGTCCAGCGCGACTTCGCGACATTTCAATTAGGGTAATCCTGTGCTGCGGGCAATCGACGCGCATGCGGGCGCCACTGCACAATCCGGGGAGCGAAACGCATCGCCTGATTTGACCGACCACATCACGGCTAAACCCACGGGTTATAAAAATGGATAAAGACACGACCGTCAACATACAGACGTTCCTGAACGAGCACCCGTTCTCCGGGTTTCAGTGGCTCATCTTCGTGATGTGCTTCGTGGTCGTTCTGCTCGACGGCTTCGATACCGCCGCGATCGGCTTCATCGCGCCTTCGCTCGTGACGGAGTGGCACATCAGCCGCCCCGCGCTCGCGCCCGTTCTGAGCGCCGCGCTCTTCGGCCTCGCGTTCGGCGCGCTTGCGGCAGGCCCCCTCTCCGACCGCCTGGGACGTCGCGTGCTGCTGATGGTCTCGGTGACGATCTTCGGCATCGCGTGCCTCGCCTCCGCGTTTTCCGCCGACCTCACGCAGCTCACGGTGCTGCGCTTCGTCACGGGTCTCGGCCTCGGCGCCGCCATGCCGAACGCGGTCACGATGATGAGCGAGTACTGCCCCGACGGCCGCCGCGCCACGATGACCAACCTCATGTTCTGCGGCTTTCCGCTGGGCGCGGCCTTCGGCGGCTTCCTCGCCGCGTGGATGATTCCGCACTTCGGCTGGCGCAGCGTGCTCATGCTCGGCGGTGTGACGCCGCTGATTCTCGCAGTGTTCCTTCTGCTGGTCTTGCCTGAATCGGTTCGCTATATGGTCGCGAAGAACCAGCCGGTCGAGAAGGTTCGCGCGGCGCTCTCGCGCATCTCCGCGACGGCTTCGCGCGCGACCGCCTTCGTGATGACCGAGCAGGCGCCGCGCACCGATGCGAAAGGCGGCTTGAGCGTCGTGCTCTCGCCTTCATACGTGGTCGGCTCGATCATGTTGTGGCTCGCTTACTTCATGGGCCTCGTGATCTTCTACGCCTCGATCAACTGGATGCCGATCCTCTTCAAGGAAGCCGGCCTCGCCCCGCAGCGCGCGACGCTCATCTCCGCGCTCTTCCCGCTCGGCGGCGTGGGCGCCGTGCTGTTCGGCATGTTGATGGATCGCTTCAACCCGAACCGCGTGATCGCAGTCGGCTATGCACTCACGGCCGTGACCGTGTATGCGATCGGGCAATCGATCGGCAACGTCGGCTGGCTGATGGTCAGCGTGTTCGCGGCAGGCATTCTGATGAACACGGCGCAATCGTCGATGCCAGCGCTCGCGGCAGCGTTCTATCCGACGCAAGGGCGCGCAACGGGCGTCGCGTGGATGCTCGGCATCGGGCGCTTCGGAGGGATCGCGGGATCGTTTCTCGTTGCCGAACTCACGCGCCGTCAGTTCTCGTTCGCGGGCATCTTCACGGTGGTCGCGGTGGCGGGCGTGGTCGCGTGCGTCGCGCTGCTGATCAAGCAGGCCGTGCATCCGGTCGATGCCGCTGCGGCGCCTGTAGATCGTTCGGTCTCGGCGCACTGAAAAAAACGGCCGCTTCTTTCGGAGCGGCCGTTCATCTGTCGAGCGCGATTTACTTCGGCTGCTCGACGGTACGCAGATACGGCTTCAACGTCTTGAAGCCCTGCGGATACTTCTTCTTGGCATCCTCGTCCGACACCGACGTCGGGATGATCACGTCCTCGCCCGGCTTCCAGTTCACCGGCGTCGCCACCGCGTGCTTCGCGTTCAGTTGCAGCGCGTCGAGCAAGCGCAGCACTTCGTCGAAGTTGCGGCCCGCGCTCATCGGATACGTGAAGGTCGCCTTGATCTTCTTGTCGGGTCCGACGATGAACACCGCGCGGATCGTTGCGTTGTCGACCGCGGTGCGCGGACCGCTGCCGCTCGCATTCGGATGGATCATGTCATAGAGCTTCGCGACGTTGAGGTCTGCGTCGCCGATCATCGGATAGTTCACCGCCGTGCCTTGCGTTTCCTCGA
This sequence comes from Caballeronia terrestris, assembly GCF_001544515.1. Taxonomy (GTDB): domain Bacteria; phylum Pseudomonadota; class Gammaproteobacteria; order Burkholderiales; family Burkholderiaceae; genus Caballeronia; species Caballeronia terrestris. The sequence continues at coordinate 15,974 of NZ_FCOL02000042.1, read as the reverse complement.
TGTCCTTCGCCCACTTCGCGTGGTTGTCGACGGGATCGATGGACAGGCCGATGACCTTCGTATTGCGCTTTTCGAACTCAGGCTTGAGCCGCGCCATGTAGCCGAGTTCGGTCGTACACACAGGCGTGAAATCCTTCGGATGCGAGAACAGGATCGCCCACTGGTCACCGATCCACTCATGAAAGCGGATGGTTCCTTGAGTCGTTTCTGCGGTGAAATCGGGCGCTTCGTCACCGATACGGATGGTCATATTCATTCTCCACAATGTGATTGAACCGGCGCCTTCCAGGAGCTTCGCCATGAACGCGACAGGGCGCCGGGGCCGGGTTGATCAAACTGACAAACAGATTATAGTGCGCGCCGGGCGCAAGTCTTGCTGCCGTTTTGACCTCGAATTCTCCGATGAAATCTGCTATCACGGAACTGGGGCGCATTTGGTCCCGATGACTCCATCGAAGGGAGAACCCATTGTGACCATGATGCAAAGAAAGTCCATCGATTCATTGCAGGCCGAAGCCGATGAAACAGACGAAGCGTTGCAGGAGCATGGGACGCATACGCTGAAGCGCTCGCTTTCAGGGCTGGACCTGACGATGCTCGGCATCGGCTGTATCATCGGCGCGGGGATCTTCGTGCTCACGGGTCACGCGGCCGCGACCAATGCGGGCCCTGGAATCACCATCTCGTTCGTGCTGGGCGGCATCGTCTGCGGCCTCGCGGGATTGTGCTATGCGGAGATGGCATCGACCGTACCCGTGTCCGGCAGCGCGTACACGTATGCGTATGCGACGATGGGCGAGTTCATCGCGTGGCTCATCGGCTGGGACCTGATCCTCGAATACGCGGTGGGCGCAACGACCGTTGCGATCGGATGGTCGGGCTATGTGGTGAGCTTTCTGCATTCGCTCGGCATCGACATACCGGCGGCGCTCGCGCAGGCGCCTTTCATCTTCGATCCCGCTCACGGCTGGAGCCATTCGGGCGCGCTCCTCAACGTGCCGGCGATGCTGGTCGTCGGGCTGATCACGATCCTGCTCGTCTTCGGCATTCGCGAGTCGGCGCGCGTGAACAGCGTCATCGTGATCATCAAGGTGGTGATCGTGATCGCGTTCATTGCGGCGGGCTTCACGTTCGTCGACACCCGCAACTGGGTGACGGGCACCAATCCGCACGGCGCGTTCATACCGCCTAACACGGGCGAATCCGGTGTGTTTGGCTGGAGCGGCGTGGTGCGCGGCGCGGCCGTCGTGTTCTTCGCATACATCGGCTTCGATTCGGTATCGACGGTCGCCCAAGAGACGAAGAATCCGCGGCGCGACATGCCGATCGGTTTGCTCGGATCGCTTGCGATCTGCACGCTGCTTTACGTACTCGTGTCGTACGTGCTTACGGGCATCGTGCCTTACGACAAGCTGAACGTAGCCGACCCGATCGCCGTCGGCGTCGATGCGATCGGCATGAAGTGGCTCTCACCGATCGTCAAGATCGGCGCGATCTTCGGGCTTACGTCGGTGGTACTCGTGCTGTTATTGAGCCAGCCGCGCATTTTCTATTCGATGTCGAAGGACGGCTTGCTGCCGCCATTCGCATCGAAGATTCACCCGCGCTTTCGCACGCCTTACATCACGACGATCATCACGGGCCTCATCGTCATGGTGCTCGCGGGGCTTCTGCCGATCGGGCTCGTCGGAGAACTGGTGAGCATCGGGACGCTGTTCGCGTTCGCGGTCGTGTGCATCGGCGTGATGGTGCTGCGCATCACGCAGCCCGAACTCAAGCGCGCTTTCAAAACGCCGGCCGTGTTCATCGTGGCGCCGCTCGGCGCGCTGTCATCCGTGTTCCTGATGGCAGGCCTCCCCGGCGATACATGGATCCGGCTCATCGTATGGATGGCGATCGGAGTCGTGATCTACTTCGGCTATGGCATCCGGCACAGCAAGCAGCGCGCGAAGGCGGAAGGGCGTTTGCGTTAGAGACCAAGCCCGAAGCCGTCACTGCGAGGACGGCTTCGCCGCGTGCTCCTGCGCTTCCTCCGGGCTCTCGTAGATGTACGCGGCGACGCCCCGCTTCTTCAATGCATCGCCGAGTTTCAGGCGAAGGAAGCTGCTGGTCGTATAGCGCGTGACGCCTTCATAGCAGTTGTTCACGAGTTTCATCACCATCTCCGAATACGCGTCCAGCATGTCGGGGCGTATGGAGAAGTTGTCGTAGTTCACGATCGCGTGCGGCTTGACCGTCAGGCCACCGACCTTTGCCACGACTTCGCGCCGGATCGCTTCGACGTCTTCGAGCGTCGCCACTTCATGGCCTTCGAAGTTGATGAAGATCATGTTCTTTTCGGCGTCGTAGCTGAAGCGCTCGCTGAGGCGCAAACCCAGCAGGATATTGCGCAAGCCCATCGGCGCGTTCTGGAAGATGCGCGCGTCCATCAGGCGCGGCGGTGCGTTGATGATCGGCGCGAAGCCCATCTGCGCGACGATGTCACGCTGCACGTCGGCGCCCGGCGCCACTTCGATCAGTTCGAGGCCCGCAGGCGTCAATGAAAACACGCAACGCTCGGTGATGTAGAGCACCGGCTGCCCACGTTCGGCCGCATACGTGCCGCTGAACGTGCGATGCTCGACAGCATCGACGAACTTCTGACAGTTGCCATCGCGCACGATTTTGAGGCGCCCGCCCTCGATCGCGATATCGAGCTTGCCCGCGTTGAACGTGCCGACAAACACGACCTTCTTCGCGCTCTGGCTGATGTTGATGAAGCCGCCCGCGCCCGCGAGCTTGGGGCCGAACTTGCTGACGTTGAGATTGCCGTCGCGATCCGCCTGCGCGAGACCCAAGAACGCAATGTCGAGGCCGCCGCCGTCGTAGAAATCGAACTGGTAGGGCTGATCGATGATCGCCTGCGTGTTGGTCGCGGCGCCGAAGTTCAGGCCGCCCGCCGGAATGCCGCCGATCACGCCGGGCTCGGTCGTCATCGTGAAGAGATCGATCACCTGCTCTTCGTTCGCGACGCTCGCGATGCCCTCCGGCATGCCGATGCCGAGATTCACGATGCTGTTCGCCATCAGTTCGAAGGCCGCGCGCCGCGCGATCACTTTGCGTTCGGTGAGCGGCATCGGCGGCACCGAACTCGCGGCGACGCGCAATTCGCTCGAAAACGCCGCGCTGTACGGCTCGCCAAAGGTCTGCCAGTGATGTTCATGCGGCGCCACGACGACGCAATCGACCATCACGCCCGGAATCTTCACCTGCCGCGAGTTGAGCGTGTTCGACTCGGCGAGCCGCTCGACCTGCGCGATCACGATGCCGCCCGAATTGCGCGCGGCCATCGCAATCGATAGCCCTTCGAGCGTTAGCGCTTCCTTCTCCATCGTGATGTTGCCGTTGACGTCGGCAGTGGTGCCGCGCACGATCGCTACATCGATCGGGAAGGTTTTGTAGAACAGATACTCGGCGCCGTCGATGTTCATCAGCGTGACGAGATCGCCTTTCGTGCTCGCGTTGAGCTTGCCGCCGCCGTTGCGCGGATCGACGAACGTGCCGAGCCCGACCGTCGAGAGATGCCCCGGACGATGCGCGGCGATATCGCGAAAGAGCTGCGAGATCACGCCTTGCGGCAGGTTGTACGCTTCGATGCGGTTTTCGATAGCGAGCCGCTGCAGCCCCGGCACGAGGCCCCAATGTCCGCCGATCACGCGGCGCACGAGGCCTTCGTGCGCGAGGTGATTAAGCCCTTTCGTCTTGCCGTCGCCCTGGCCCGCCGCATAGACGAGCGTCAGGTCCCGCAGGGCTTCGCCGCCGGGGACGTCGCCTTCGAGGAAGCGTTCTTCGAGCGCGATCGCTACGGCCTCCGCAAAGCCGATGCCGACGAAGCCACTCGTCGCGAGGGTATTACCCGAACGGATCAGCCTTACCGCCTCGCGCGCCGTGACGATCTTGCCGCGCTCGACCGTGCGTGCCGTGGCGGGAAAGTGAGGCCGGGACCCTTCGCTCATGATGTCTCCGTTACGCACGTATGAGGCGAACCTCCGTGCTTTTCAGTGTTCCATATACAGCACCCGCCCAGCTCAGATCTCGACGCGCGCGCCCAGTTCGATCACGCGATCGGCGGGCAGTTTCAGATAAGCGGCGACGTTCCCCACATTGTGCAGCATCACCGCGAAAAGGCGCTCACGCCAGAGCGCCATGCCCTTGCCCGGCACCGGCACGACGGTTGCACGGCTCAGGAACCACGATATCTGTGTTCGATCGAACGTGAGCCCCGACGACGCGCAGGCTTCGAGCGCGGCGGGGAGATCGACTTCGTCCTTGAAGCCGTAATGCACCGTCACCTGATAGCAGCCCTGGCCGAGTGCCTGCACGGCGACACGCTCGTTGGCAGGCACCCATGGAACCTCGCGGCTCGATACCGTGAGAAACACAACCGTCTCGTGCAACACGCGGTTATGCACGAGGTTGTTCAGCAGTGAATGCGGCACGCCGTGCGGATCGGCGTTCATGAAGATCGCCGTGCCTTCCACGCGCACTGGCGGGCGCGCCAGTAGCGTCGCGAGGAACGGCCTGAGCGGCGTCGTGCCGGCGCGCAGGCGCGCTTCGGCGAGCATCATCTCCCAGCCGCGTCCCCAGGTCGCCATGATCGTGAACATGACCAGGCCGATCGCGAGCGGGAACCAGCCGCCCTGCCCGATCTTCAGCAGGTTCGCGGAGAAGAACGTCGCGTCGATCACGAAGAAGAAGGCTGTCGCGAATACGCACAGCCCCCAGTTCAGGTGCCACGCGTAGCGGATCACGAAGAAGGTGAGCACGGTCGTGATCAGCATCGTGCCGGTGACCGCGATGCCGTAAGCGGAGCCGAGCGCCGTCGACGAACCAAACGCAAGCACCGCGGCCACCACCGCGATCAGAAGCGTCCAGTTGATGCCGGGCACGTAGATCTGCCCGATCTCCTTCGCCGACGTGTACACCACGTTCATGCGCGGCAGGAAGCCGAGTTGCATCGCCTGCTTGGTCATCGAATACGTGCCGGAGATCACGGCCTGCGAAGCGATCACGGTCGCGACCGTCGAGAGGCCGACCATCGGATAGAGCATCCACCCCGGAAACAAGCGGTAGAACGGGTTTTGCAGCGCGGACGGATCGGCGAGCAGCAGCGCGCCCTGTCCGAGATAGTTGAGCGCGAGCGCGGGAAAGACGACGGCGAACCACATCAGGCGAATCGGCCGCGCGCCGAAGTGACCCATGTCGGCATAGAGCGCCTCGGCCCCTGTAAGCGACAGCACGACCGCGCCGAGCGCGACGAACGCGAGCCAGCGGTGATGCAGGCAGAACGCAAGGCCCGCGAGCGGATCGAGCGCTTCGAGAATGCGCGGTGCATCGAAGATGTTGATCAAGCCCGAAATGGCCAACACGACGAACCACACCACCATCACCGGCCCGAATACCGCGCCGATGCCAGCGGTGCCGCGCTTTTGCATCACGAAGAGCGCGATCAGCGCGACGAGCGTGATCGGAATGACGTAGGGCTTGAGCAAGGGCGTGGCGACTTCGAGCCCTTCGACCGCGCTCAGCACTGAGATCGCGGGCGTGATCACGCCGTCGCCGTAAAACAGCGCCGCGCCCATCACGCCGATGGCAAGCAGCAGATGACGCAGCCGCGGCTTGTTCGCTACCGACGATGCCGCGAGCGCGAGCAGCGCCATGATGCCGCCCTCGCCGTGATTGTTTGCGCGCAGGATGAGCGTGACGTACTTGAGCGAGACGACCACCGTCAGCGACCAGAAGATCAGCGAAACGATGCCGATCACGTTCAGGGGTTCGAGCGGTAAGCCGTTCTCGGAATCGAAGACGGTTTTGAGCGTGTACAGCGGGCTCGTGCCGATGTCGCCGTAGACGATGCCGAGCGCCGCCAGAGAAAGGCCCAGGAGGGCTGGATGATGCGGAGCGGGCTCGCCCGCCTTGCCGCCTGCCGGCGCGCCGGATGCAATCAATCCCATGATGCCTCCCAGATTTACGCTTTTCCGCGCGCCGGTTTATTCGTCAGAGGATGAGCGCTGCTGCGTTTGCTTTGGGTATCAGTATAGGGAACGGTAGGGCGCGGTGTGCTCCTGCACCGCGCTCTATGGGTTTACGCGTACTTGATCTGCGATACGGCACGCAGTTCATCGGCCGTTGCCGTGCCGAAGCCGAAAAACTCCAGGTACGCCGGGATCATCTCGTAGAGCATGTCCGTGCCCACTTGCACGCCGCATCCCTTGTCCTTCGCAGCGCGCAACAACGGCGTGTACTCCGACTTCATCACCACTTCCCCAACGAACGTGCTCGGCGCAATGCGGTCGATGTCGAATGGCAACGGATCGCCTTCGTTCATGCCGAGCGGCGTCGCGTTGACGATCAGATCGAAGCCCGCCGGGTCTTTCGACCCCGTCGTCACGACGAGCTGAGAATAGTGCTCGCGCAGGCGGCCCGCGAGGGCCTCGACCGACGGGGTGTTCGTATCGAAGAGCGCCATCTCGCCGACGCCCGCCGCCGCGAGCGATGCAGCAATCGCCGAGCCCACGCCGCCGCTGCCGAGCACGAGCGCGCGCGCGCCCTTCAGCGCGCGGCCCTTGCGCTCGACGCCGCGCACGAAGCCCGCGCCGTCGAACTGGTCGCCGACGAGCTTGCCGTCTTCGCGCTTAAGGATCGCATTACAAGCGCCCGCGATGCGCGCGGTAGGCGTGACTTCATCGACGAGGCCGACGGTCGTGACCTTGTGCGGCATCGTGACGAGCGCGCCGCGGATGTTGCTCAGGCGGAACAGCAGCGGCAGGAACGCCGCGTAGTCCTCGGGCTTGACGCCCATCGGCATGACGACCGCGTCGATACCTTTCTTGTCGAACCAGGGGTTGTAAATCATCGGCGCCTTGAACGCCTCGGTCGGGAATCCCAGATGGGCGATTAGCGTCGTCTTTCCGCTGATCATCGCAGCGCTCCTTTTCTAACGAGTTCCTGGATCAGGCTTACGATTGCCTGCGGCTCGTGCCGGCCGCGGCAAACGTCATAGTGCGCCTGCCAGCAATGGCACGCCAGTCATTTGCATGCCGGCACGCCATTGTGTACCAGATGGTACATTCTGTGCAAATCGCATCGGGCCTTTCTCAAGATGGCGCTTTAAGCGTCTGCCGAATTAGTGACTCGTCCCCAGATAAGCCGCCTTCACCGAAGGGTCGTTGCGCAGCTGTTCCGCCGGGCCGTGCGTCGCGATCCGTCCGTTCTCCAGCACGTAGCCGTAATCCGCGACGTTGAGCGCGGCGGCCGCGAACTGCTCGACGAGCAGCATCGTCACGCCTTCTTCCTTCAGCCGCGCGATGATGCGGAACACTTCCTCGACGAGAATCGGCGCCAGGCCCATCGACGGTTCGTCGAGCAGCACGAGGTCAGGGTTGAGCATGATCGCGCGCGCCATCGCGAGCATCTGCTGCTCGCCGCCCGAGAGCGTGCCCGCGAGTTGATGGCGACGCTCCTTCAGGCGCGGGAAGAGTTCGATCGCGCGTTCGAGGTCTGCCGACACGTCGCCCTTCGGACGCGCCCAGGTCAGGCGCGGGAAGGCGCCGAGGATCAGGTTGTCGGTCACCGACATCGTCGCGAAGACGCGCCGGCCCTCAGGTGAATGCGCAAGACCCAGGCGCGCGATCTTGTGCGAGTCCATCGCGTCGATGCGCTTCGCATCGCTGCCGACGCCCATCGTGATCTCGCCTTCGGTCGCCTTGATCATCCCGGAGATGGCACGCATCGTCGTGGTCTTGCCGGCGCCGTTCGAGCCGATCAGCGTGACCACTTTCGCCTTCGGCACGTCCATCGATATGCCGTGCAGCACTTTAACTTTGCCGTAGCCGGCGTGCAGGTTTCTGATCGATAGCATTTTTTATTTGGGTCCGTGTTAGGTGGTTGAGCGCTGAGGTCGCTGGCCTTAAACGACCTCCGCCGCCTGCCCGCCCAAATAAGCCTCGATGACCTTGTCATTCGCCTGAATCTCCGCAGGCTTGCCTTCCGCGATCTTCTGCCCGAAGTCGAGCACCGACACCGTATCGCAGACGCTCATCACCACGTCCATGTGATGCTCGATCAGCACGAGCGTGATCCCGTGATCGCGAACCTTGCGAATGATCGCGACGAGCTCGCGAATATCCGGCGCGGTGAGGCCGGCAGCGGGTTCGTCGAGCAACAGCAGTTGCGGATCGAGCGCCAACGCCCGTGCAATTTCCAGCAGCCGCTGCCTGCCGTAAGGCAAGTTGCGCGCTTCCTCGGTCGCCACGTCTTCCAGGCCGACGAAGCGCAGCAGATTGAACGCACGTTCGCGCGCGAGCCGCTCTTCACGCCGATAGCGCCCGCTCATCAAACCAACGTCGGCGAAATTCGACTTGAACGTGTGATGCAATCCGACCAGCACGTTCTCCAGCGCCGTCATCTCGCCGAAGAGTTGCACGTTCTGGAACGTCCGCGCGATACCCGAAAGCGCGATGTTCGCCGACGTGCGCCCTGCAATCGAATGGCCGTCGTATTCGATCGAACCCGCGGTCGGCACGTAGATGCCGGTCAGCACGTTCATCATCGTGCTCTTGCCCGAACCGTTCGGTCCGATCAGGCCGTGAATCGTGCCGCGCCGCACTGTCAGATTTACGTCGTTGAGCGCCTTCAGGCCGCTGAACTGCATCAGGATGTTGCGCAGATCGAGAATCGTCTCCGCTCCTTCGGGACGCACCTTGAGCAACGCATCGGCTTGCGCGTTCTTCAGATCGGCGGGATCGATCTTCGTCACGCGCACGCGACCGAGGCTCAGAATCTTGCGCACGAATCCGACGATACCGTCCTGCAGGTAGTACACGACCAGCAGGATCATCAACCCGAAGATGGTCAGGCGCCAGTCGGTCAGCGCGTCGATCCAGTACGAGAAGATCGCGAGACCCGCAGTGCCGATCACCGGTATCGCCACCTTCTGCGGCGTGCTGATGCGGCGCGCGAGCGCAACCACCGCGCCGATCACGACCACTGCCGCGAGCGCGGTCGAGACCATGCGGAACAGCGCGATGTCATCGAGCAGTTTCGGCAGGAGCACGATGATCGTCGAGCCGAGCACGGCGCCCGTGCGCGTCTTGCGCCCGCCCATGATGATCGCGAGCAGGAACAGGATCGTCAGTTCGAAGTTGTACGTATTCGGCGAGATGTACTGCTCCGAATACGAATAGAGGCAGCCGGCAAGACCCGCGAAGCCCGCGCTGATCACAAACGCGTAGACCTTGTACTTGTAGACCGACACGCCCATGCAGTCCGATGCGATCGGGCTGTCGCGCAACGCCTCGAACGCGCGTCCGAGATGCGACTTCAGCACGCGATGCACCACCACGAGCGACACCACGAGCAGCGCCGCGACGAGCCAGTAGTACTCGACTTCGTTCAGCGCGTGACCCGCGAGCGTGGGCTTCGGAATCTTGAGGCCCATCGGTCCGTTGGTCAGGAAGTCCATCTCGTTGATTAGGATCTGGATGATCGTCCCGAACGCGAGCGTCACCATCGCGAGGTACGGTCCCGAGACACGCAGCGCGGGCAACGCGAGGATCGCGCCGAAGGCCGACGTCACCACGATCGACAGCGGCACGGTTACGTAGAACGGCATGCCGAGCTTGATGAAGAGCACACCCGCCGTGTACGCGCCGACGCCGAACAGCCCCGCGTGTCCGAGCGACACCTGCCCCGTGTATCCCACGACGATATCGAGACCGAACAGCAGGATCGCGTAGATCATGATGGTCTCGACGAGATGGATGTAATACGGATTGCCCGAAAGCACCGGGAATACCGCGAGTGCGGCGAGCCCGACGGCAGTCGCGACGATTTTGCCTGTTTTCACGGTAGCCTCAGACTTTCTTGATGGCAGTCTTGCCGAAGAGACCGGCAGGCTTCATCGCCAGCACGATCAACAGCAGCACGAGTCCCGGTACGTCCTTGTAGCCGGTCGAAATATAGAACCCGGTCGTCGTCTCCGCGATGCCGAGGATCATCCCGCCCACGATGATCCCCATCCCGCTCGACAACCCGCCGATGATCGCCACCGCGAACGCCTTGAGGCCGAGCACCGCGCCCATCGTTGCGCCGGTCAGCGTGAGCGGCGCGATCAGCACGCCCGCGAACGCGGCCGTCAACGATGAAAGCGCATACGAAAACGTGATCACGAGGCCGGTATTGATGCCCATCAGCGAAGCCGCATCGCGATCGTTCGCGGTCGCGACCACGGCCTTGCCGAAGATCGTCTTGCGATTGAAGAACTCGACGGCAAGCATCATCACGAGCGCGCCGCCCACGACGAGCAGTTCCATCGGCAGCACATTCGCGCCGAACACCTTGATCGGCGCCTCGGGCAGCGGCGAAGGAAAGCGCAGGTCGTCGCGGCCCCAGACGTTTTCCGCGACGTTCTTGAAGATGATGCCGAGCGCGATCGTCGACATGATCCAGCCGAATTCGGATTTGATCTTGATCGCGGGCCGCACGCCGATGCGTTCGACGAACGCGCCCTGCGCGAGACCGAAGAGGCACACGAGCGGAATCATGAGCCAGTAGTTCACGCCCATCGTGACGAGCGTGAGGCCGACGAGCGCGCCGAGCATCAGCGCATCGCCCTGGCCGAAGTTGAGCGTGCCGGAAGTGGCGAAGGTGAGTTGATAGCCGAACGCGATCACGGCGTAGATCATGCCGAGCGCGATGCCGCTATACACAAGCTGTAGAAGGATGGCCATCGTCGAGTCGCCTACGGTTCGAACGGTCAGACAACAAAGCAAAGCCGCCCCCGCCATCAGGCGGGCGCGGCTCCAACATGCACGAAGAACGCCTTAGTTGGAGGCGGTCGACTGCTTGGCGCGCAGCGTGCTGCCGCCCTTCTTGTCCGTGTCGTACGCGTAGACCACGCGGCCGCCCTTCACTTCGCCGACGACCGGCACGTTCGGGCTGATCGCATCGTGATCGCCCTTCGTGAACGGCTTGTCGTAGACCATCACGACGCCTTCCACTTTCGTGTTCAGGCTCTCGAGCGCCGCGCGGATCTTCGGCCCTTCGGTCGAGTTGGCCTGCGTGATCGCCGCTGCGAGCAGGTAGATGGAGTCATAGCCTTGTGCCGCCGACACCGGCGAATCGATGCGGTTGTTCTTCGGCTTGAACTCTTTCAGATAGGCTTCGATGAACGCCTTGCGCTTGGGCGTATTTTCTTCCTGGATGAAGGTCTGCGGCATGCGCGCGCCTTCGCCGTTCGCGCCGGCGTTGTCGATGTAGTTCGCCATCGAGAGCGTCCAGCTGCCGACGAGCGGCACCTTCCAGCCGAGCTTCGCCATGCCGTTCGCGATCTGCGCGAGTTCCGGTCCGATGCCGTAGGTCAGCACGGCTTCGGCGCCCGCTTCCTTCGCCTTCAGCAACTGGGCCGTCATGTCGACGTCCTTGATGTTGAACTTCTCGACGGCCACCGGCTTCACGCCCTTCGCCGACAGCGCCTTTTCCAGATCCTCGCGGCCGAGCTGGCCGTAGTTGGTCGAATCGGCGAGGATCGCAACCTTCTTGAAGCCGCGCTTCGTGACGGCTTCTTCGACGATCATCGGCGCCTGGATGCGGTCGGCGGCGGAATTGCGGAAGACGTAGTTGTCGGGCTGGTCGTCGAATTGACGCGTGATGACGGTGCCCGTCGCGACGTTGTTGAAGACCGGCACCTTCGCTTCCTGGAAGAAGCGCTGCGACGCGAGCGCGACACCCGTGTTGATGTAGCCGACCACCGCGACGACCTTCTCCTTGTTGATCAGCTCCTGCGCGATCTGCACGCCGCGTTCGTTCTTCGCTTCATCGTCGCGTTCGACGAGCACGATCTGCCGGCCGAGCACGCCGCCCGCCTTGTTGATTTCGGCGGTCGCGAGACGCACGCCGTCGCGCATGCTCACGCCCATCGACGAAGAACCGCCGGTGAACGGGCCGTCGACGCCGATCTTGATCGGGTCGGCAGCAAAGGCCGAGGCGAACATGCCGAACGCGAGCGCACCCGCGATGAGCTTCAGTTTGATACCCATGTTTTCAGTCTCCGTCGCATGAATCGATTACAGCGTAATGCGGTCGCATCACTCGCTGCCTGTCGCTTTTTTAATCCGAACGTTTGTTCAATACTTATCGGTGTCCGAGTGTAGAAATTGTAAGAATCAGACAATATTCGGAGTTACCCGAGTGTAGGGAGCGCTGACGCACATTGGAAAAGCGGCGAGTCCACCGGGAGTCGCCGCTTTTGCTTGATCGGATTCATTCGAGCGAAGGCGCTTCTTCGTGCACTGCGGGGTGCGCGTCTCAGGCGATGCGATGCGCGGCGTCCGCGCGATGCGTGTCACGTCTTCGTCAGGACCTCGCCGGCGGGTCCGGTATCGCTTTGATCCGACGACACGGGTTCCGCATCGTCGCCCACTGCCGCACGCGCCTGTTCCCAGAACTCTTCGGAGCGTCCTTCCGGGCTCCCGGCCTCTTCCCAAAGTTCGTACGCTTTCCTGCGAATTTCTTCGTCCTTCGACGTATTGTCCATGCGGCGCTCCATTCAGTCGTTCGGGACGGATGCACGTTTCGTCGACGTCCGCCAGCCGCTGGCCTTCGGGCGTGCCGCGACGCCATCCGGGTTCGCTGCGGCACAGCTTGTGCAGCAATCGCTATGCCGATGGAGCCTGGGCGCCCTCAACGCGCCTCGTCCGCCTGGAGCGCCTGCGCGAATTGGTGCAGCACCGAAGTGGACGCGTCGCTCACCGCCCAGTAGCTCATGCCGTTGCTGTGCCAGTTCGCAAGGCCGTAACCGTCGTCGGATTGCGTGACGGCGGTGGTCGGCTTCGACGGGGCGTTCGGCGCACGGCTGTTGTCCGGGAACACGTAGACGTCGATCGGATGCTTCAGGTAGTGGTACACCAGCACCGCGACCGGCCGATGCCCCACGTAGTCGAGCCGTCCCCCGACGAGCGCGAATCCCGGCGTCGCCGGATCGACCACGGGCGGCGCGTAGTCGATGCGTCCGTTGAACCACGGCTTCACCGTGTGCTTGTCGCTCGATTCGACGTCGATCGTGCGCGTCGAAAGCAGCGCGCGGACGTGGCTCGACACGATCTCCTGCGCGATGGGGTCCGTGGGTGCCGGGCGCTGGAACGTGAGCACGGCGGTGAAGATAAGCGCGCAGAGCGCACCACCCGCCAGCCCGCCGCCGGCGAACTGCCACGGCATGCTCCAGGCGGGCCACGTCCAGCGCGAGCGCGCGCGGGCCGGGAGCGCGGGCGGCGCCTCATTCCAGATGCGCGTGAGCACTTGCGCGCGCAGGTGGTCCGGTGCCCGCTCGTAGAGCGAGCCGTCGCGCAGTCTCGTACCGAGCGACGCGATGTCGTTGTCATTGTCCATTGCGCGATTCCCCCGATTCGGCCGATCCCGCCGATGGTTTTTTTACGAGCCTGACACCCGGCCGTTCTCCTGCCGCACCCTGCGCCGCGCGCACTGCCGCGGCAAGCAAGGGCCGTGCACGCGAAAGCCGCGACATCACCGTGCCGATCGGCACGCCGATGACCGCCGCGACGTCGCGATAACTCATGTCCTCCAGTTCGCGCAGCACGAGCACCTCCCGATACGCTACCGGCAGCGCCTCCAGCGCGTGATGAATCAGATGGATCTCGTCGCGCCTGACAGCGAGCGTCTCCGGATCGTTCCCCGAGTCGTCGATCCAGCCAGGCAGCGGGTCGTCGGCGTGCAACTCGTCGTCGTAGGAGACGCTGTCCGCCTTGTGCATACGACGGCGCCATTCCGTGTACCACGTATTGCGCACGATACGCAGCAGCCACGCGCGCGCGTTCGCCGCTTCCTCTCCTTCGAAGCCATCGAAGAAGCGGAACGCGCGCAGAAACGCTTCCTGCACGACATCGTCGGCATCGCTTGGACTGCCGGTCAGCCAGCGTGCGAGGTTGTACGCGGCGTCGATATGCGGCAGCAACGCCGCTTCGAAGCGCGCCGGCTTCGCGTCCTTCTCCTGCGCGGATTTCTGATGCCACATCGCGCGGCTCTCCGGTCGCCAAGCATGTTCATCGGACGGCGCGACGCGTAGCGTGCCGCGCGTTCTCATCGATAAATACTGCTGCCGCGCCTGCTTTATTCCCGATTTTCATCGCCGATGCAAAAAATAAATCCGGAATAAGCGCGTCCCGCCGATGGTTCGATGGACGGATGCCGCACGTCTCGCTCGAGACGGCTCCCTCGTGCCGATGCTGCGTGCACGAGCCCCACATTTCATTGTTGCAGCCCGCTTCGAGGAGAACAGACATGACCGACGATACACCCCGCGTCCCAGGCGCGGACGAAGAACTCAGCGCGCACGGCCAGCGCCGCCGCACGGCGCTCACGTGCATGGCGTGGGCGGGCGCGGGCGTCGTGTGGACGTTGAGCGGCGGCATTCCGGGCTCGCGGCTCATCGGCGGCGCCGAGGCCGCGACCGCCGACAGCCGCGCATTTAGCTTCGTGCAGATCAGCGACAGCCACATCGGCTTCGCAAAGGACCCGAACACGGAGCCGACGAGCACGCTCGCCGACGCCATCGGCCGCGTCCGCGCGATGCCGCAGCGGCCCGCGTTCATGATCCACACCGGTGACATCACGCACTTGTCGAAACCGGCCGAATTCGATACGGCCGCGAAGATCATCGACGGCGCCGGTCTCGACGTGCACTACGTGCCGGGCGAACACGACGTGCTCGTCGACAATGGCGATCCGTATTTCGAGCGCTTTTCGAAGCAGAACGGCGGCACGAAGTGGTACAGCTTCGACCAGGGCGGCGTGCATTTCGTCGGTCTCGTGAACGTGATCGACCTGAAGGGCGGCGGCCTCGGCTTTCTCGGCGACGAGCAACTCGAATGGCTCAGGCGCGATCTCGAAGGAAAGTCGAGCAGCACGCCGATCGTCGTGTTTGCGCACATTCCGCTGTGGTCGCTGTATCCGCAATGGGGTTGGGGCACGGATGACAGCGCACGAGCGCTGGTTTATCTGAAGCGCTTCGGGTCGGTGACGGTTCTCAATGGCCACGTACATCAGGTGGCGCAGAAAGTAGAAGGCAACTTGAGCTTCTATTCGGCGTTGTCGACGGCGTTTCCGCAGCCCGCGCCGGGCACGGCGGCAGGGCCTGGGCCGATGAAAGTGCCTGCAGACAAGCTGCGTTCGATGCTCGGGCTGCGGTCGGTCAATTATGTGCCCGGCCGTGGCGAGCTGGCGATCGTCGATACAACGCTGGGAGCGTGATCATGATGAAACGTGCGACTTTGCTTGCGGTTTTCACGGCGCTCGTGCTGTTCAGCAGTGCGCCCGCTCGGGCCGCCGATGCGACGATTCACATCGATAACTTCGCTTTCAATCCACCGACATTGCGCGTGTCGGCGGGGACTAAGGTAACTTGGGTCAATCGCGATGACATGATCCATACGACCGTCGATGCGGCTACGCCGAGATCGTTCAAGTCGGACCCGATGGATACGGATCAGTCGTACTCGTTCGTCTTCGCCAAACCGGGGACTTACCACTATTTTTGTTCGATGCATCCGCAGATGATGGGGACCATTGTCGTGGAGTGAGGCTGCGTTTGCACTTCGCTCGGGGGTTTGTGTACGCCGTTTGATGTTGCTGCGCTTCGATGGAACTTGCTTTCTTAGCGGTCTATTTGCTCTGCCCCTGTCCGGGGCGGGACTCACTTTCTTTGCTGCTGCAAAGAAAGTAAGCAAAGAAAGCAGCTTCCCACCGCCAAAGCTAACCAACCCTCACTCGCATAAAAACGGATTGGCGCTGGAGAGTAAGTGTCGCCCTCACGGCGGAACCGGGCTTGGCTCGCGGACCCACTGCGGCAACTCGCAGTACACCGGACAGGTGCAGCAGTCATACATCCGTCCTCGCGCTACGCGCTCAGACGTGGGGTGCAC
>NZ_FCOL02000041.1 GCF_001544515.1 Caballeronia terrestris | reverse complement strand
AGGCCGCTTGCCCGCTAGCAAATTCACGGTGCTGGGCTACGCTCATACGTAGGCCGTGTGCTCAATTTAGCGCTTACGAAGCATTGGCGATGGAGTTAGAGAAGTTCTCAGCCACGCAGTCGCGTGCCGATCGCCTCTCTGACGAGATCGCTCAATGGAAGCTGCTGGCTAAGGGCTTGGGCAACGACGGCGTGATCGCGTTGACCATCGATGACGCGGGTCCGGCGCTCACGCACACCGTCAACGAGCTACTGCTCGCTTGTTATGGCATGCGCTTCACCGTTGAGATCCGCACGCAGCGCACGCTGGCAAGCGGTGAGCTGCGTGAGGGCCTCGAGATCCTCGTTCACGACGCGGAGTCCGACAGCAGCAAGTCAGTCTCCGTCATGTCTGGCGGTCAGAAGGTCTGGATCAACGAGTGCCTGACGCGTGGCATTGCGCTCTATCTCGCGCAGAACACCGGTCAGCCGTATCAGACCTTGTTCAGCGACGAGTCAGACGGACCTCTTGATCCCGAGCGCAAAGTGCAGTTCATGCGCATGAAGCGCGAGGTACTGCGCCAAGGCGGGTATCAGCGGGAGTTCTTCATTTCTCAGACGCCCGACCTTGTTGCAGAGGCCGACGCAGTCATCGACGTACAGGCGCTTGCCGCCTGATTTCTTCTCAACCCTTGTGGGGGAGTTGCCCCACAAGGGGCGCTTCCCGTGTTCCTTCTTTCTCGCGCCCTTCGGCGCTATCCCCCTATGGCACACCTCTTGATGCTGCTGCTCGCGGCAGCCGGCAGTCCGTCCCATTCGAACGCGGTGCCTCACCAGCCGCCAGCGCAGCACGCCGCACCGGCTACTGCTCAATCGCAGCCGCCGCGCCCGCCGTACCTGCGTCGCGCGTCTGAGTTCGATACTGGCCGTTTGCGTCGGATCTGACAGCGCCTCTTTTTGTTTCACTTTTTCACTGGAGCCTTACATGGCCTATTCCTGCACCGATTTCGTCGACGACGTACTCAATAACATGGTGGTCCGAAGCTGGATCAAGCCCGTGCAGTACGGGCCTGATGACCCGCAAGCTCAGTGTGATGCGGTGTTGGGCGCGATTAGCGACGCGGACGTGTCGCTGCGCCTCACCGCTGACGCGAAGCAGTTCTATGCGGAACTGCTGGATGCCGTCGAAACGCTGACCGGCATCGCCGAAGAGCACGGCGCGCTCGCCCTCGCGAATGTCGTCTATCTACAGACGGCCATCTTGAAGGGCGGTGTGATCGAACTCACGCGCGATGAAGCGGACAACCTTGCTTTCGTCAAAGACCTGCCTTCGGGCTGTCGCTGGTGGCAGAGCGTCAAGCTGATCGAGTGATCGGCACGAATCGCCTGCAACTTCCTTTCTTAACCCTTGCGGGCAAGCAACCCGCAAGGGTCGCTCCGCATTTATTGGTGGAGTATTTTTTATGTTCGAAGCAGCCAGTCTCGGCGCATCGCCAGAGCAGTTCGCCAATGTGGAGGCGGCTATCTGTTACATCGCCGGCACGGCGACGCACGCCGGTGAAGTCCGCCCCTGATTTGGAATGTCGATACGAAAGTGTTCTTGGTCATCGGCGGCAGAGTTCGACCCCAAAACGGAGTGTGGCATTGACTCCGCCGGGGCTTGAACAATACGCCAGTGGCCAGAACTCGCTACGCGCAAGAGGACGACGGGCGGTGAGCAAACTGTCTATTTCGAGGGAGCCTCGCAGTTCGAGGTGCATGCGCGTGCCTATTTGTCACTCAAGATCTACCTGATTGTCGACGGACATTCGGTCCATCGATCCGTCACCGTGAAGAAATTTGTCGCCGACAATGCGACGCGCCTGCGCTTGATCCGTTTGCCTGGCTACTGCCCTGATCTGAACCCGGCCGAACTGCTCAACCAGGACGTCAAGACCAATGCACTGGGCAAGAGCCGGCCGACCGGCAAGGCGGAAATGATCGACGCGGGTCGTCGTCATTTGCATCGCCGCCAGAAGGAGCCTCACATGATTCGCAATCCGTTCAAAGAAAAACATGTTCGCTACGCCGCCTAAAAACCAGAGCAGTATTTGATGCACCCGTCAGCAATCGAAAGCTCTTGGCGTACACGGTTCAACTTGACCTATTCGCCGGCAACCAATCCGGATGGAACGCGTAACGCGCGTTGCTGCGCGCGCAGGTGCCATGGACCCTCGCTGGAGAGCCTGGGATTATGTGGGCCTTGCTGATAGCGATCGACAGTTGGCGCGCGTCCGTCGTGGGGACCGATTGGACGTCGGTCACCGGTTCACTGCGTTTGTGTTGGCGCGCATTCGATCCGGTACCAGTAGTCAACAAGGCGCTGCGCAGCCTGCAGGTCCTCGGGATAGTATGGGTCGTCCCAGAATGGGGATGGGTCGTATCCCGCTTTTCGCAACGCGGCTAACTCTGACTGATGCTCGGCCATCGTCGGGGTCGCATTTGTCTTCAATGCAGTCAGGTCGTGGCACTCGCGGTCCGTGAGGTATCTGCCCGGCGGCGGCATCTCGCCGACGGCGCAACCGGCGAGCAAAGATGCCGACGCAAAGGCGATCAGCCAGTGTTTGCGTGTTGTGCCCATGATGGCCGTCCTCTGTTAGTCGCCGCTGCCGAGTTCGCCGTGCTTGTGCGAATGTGTGGCCGCATGGACCAGCTCATAGTGAGCGCCTTGCCGCTTCTGGTCGGCGGAAAATGCTCGCCCTCGACGGACGTCACCTCGAAGCCAGTTCGGTCACCGCCTTCCCTCACGACCTTGTAGATGCCCGATGTTTGAACCTTATCGCCGGGCTTGTGTTGATCTGCCATTTCTGCCTCCATGCCGTTGTTTCAGTAGGCGTGTAGCAAAGTCCATTCCGCCGTTACGTGCCTTCTGCAGATTGCGGGACGCGCTGAAGTGGCGAATCGCTTCGCCGCGTCGCCAAGCGCTTTCATGGATGCGCGCGGCGTTAGTTGTGCATCCACAAAATCCGGCGCATGCAATGAGGATATCGAAGTTCAACGATGCGTCGGTATAGTCGGGGACACGCGCAAACGCCTCCCGACATGCAGCTTCGGGCGCGTCAATGTCCTCGTCCTCCAATGACCAAGCTCGGTATAAGAGGTTGGTCGCCACTTCTCGGGCTCTATTGGCCAGGGGCGCCTGCAGCGAAGCGATGTTTGACGCGGCAGGTTCCCGTCGAAGTCCAAAAGCAGTTGACCGGTTTCTGCATCGCACCTTCGGCTTGTCTCGTCCCTCACGGTGACGCGGTTGCCGACGGCCGCGATGCGCATGCCGGTGAGCGACCCTTCGTGGCCCCAACTCTTGTACAGGTGATCGGGGGCGGGGACAACCTTCACGGGCGAGACGCCTGCGCGTCTGCGCAGTCCGCAGCATGACGACGGCGTGGAACGTGAAGCGCCAGTCGCGCCGCTCGCCGCTTGGCGAGTCGAAGCCGGCCGCAACCAGCCTTTCTACCTCCAACGGGCATGCGCGCACGTGCCGCTGTCTTTCATGGCGAGATCGCGTCGCGAAAGCCGTCGGTTGATTGTGGAGCGGACTCGCCTTTGGCATCTTTTCAACGGGGCAGAAACCTGTGGGTTTGTTTGAAAAGGACCGGGCGAAATCTCACTGCGGTGGCCGATGACATAGCCCACTTGCCGAGCCTCGAGTCTCAAGGAAGACGCTCGATCGCCGACGACAAAGATTGTCCAGTCGACCAGAAATCCGCCCAAGGATCCCGCGACTGAAAACTCAGATACTCGCGCGCCGTCTGGACATTCCACTGAGCACCGCTCTTCAGGTCGGTAAGCTGCTCCCACGCGAGCGGCATCGATACGCCCATTCCCGGCCGGGCGCGGGCCGAAAATGCCGCTGCAGTGGTCTGCCCCTTCCCGTTGCGCAGATAGTCGACGTAGACTTTTCCCAAACGATTTGCGGGCCCAGATATCGCGGAGAAGCGCTCGGGAATGGTCTTCGCAAGGTGTCGAACGAATGCCTGCGAGAATGACTTTACCGTCAGATAATTCAAATCTGGAGTGAGCGGTACGACCACATGCAGACCCTTTCCGCCGCTTGTCTTGAGCCACGCCTTAAGGTCCAGTTCTGAAAGCAGCGTGCGAACGAGCAGCGCCGCCTCCTGGACGTGGTTCCATTTCACGCCCTCGCCGGGATCAAGGTCAAAAACAACCCGGTCGGGTTTGTCGAGCTGACGGACGATTGAATTCCACGTATGAAATTCGATCGTGTTCATTTGTGCGGCGGACAGCAATGCGTCTGCCGTATCGACCGTCAACAGCGGCGGATGATTCGGCCAGAGGTCGCGATTGTGCGGAGTCAGGCCCGGCATAGCCGTGCGTTCGGCATGCTTTTGGAAGAACAGGTTGCCCGCCACACCATCGGGCGCGCGAACCAGGGCCACAGGCCGGTGCCTGAGGTGCGGCAACATCCACTCGGCTACGCTCGCGTAGTAGCGAACCAGATCGGCCTTCGTAATCGTCGCCGACGCATCAATGACTCTTTCCGGGTGAGTGATTTTAAGCTGCGCCGAAGGCTCGGGCAGTTGCGTCTTGCCTGCCTCTCGGACGACGCTGCGTGCGGGCTTATCAAGGCGCAAACCTTTAAACGACGACTGTCGTATCACACCGTCGCCTGTCCATTCGGCGAACTCGACTTCGGCAACCATGGTTGGATTGAGCCACCGTTCGCTGCCTGCAGCACGTCTGGACCATTGTCGTACCTTTGTGACCTGGACGTCGAAGGGCTCCGCGTCAACCTCCAGTCCAATCAGGCGACTCCACAGGTCTCGAGCGGTCTTTGAGTCCCATCCGGTGCCGACCCTTCCCGCGTTATGAAGCTTGTCGCCCACGTAGTACCCAAGCAACAAGCTGCCGACCTCTCCGGATTTGCCGCCGCGGCCGGTCATGCCGCAGATCACCAGTTCCTGCCGCAGTCGGGCCTTTGCCTTCAACCACGAATCCGTGCGTCCCGACTCGTACGGCGCATCGCGCCGCTTGAGTACAAGACCTTCCAGCCCTAAGCCGGCCGCAGCCGCGAAGACCTGCGCGGGAGGCGCGTCAAAGTCCTGACTGAACAGAAGCTGCTCTCCTGCGTTTTCGAGAACCGTAGCGAGTCGAGTTCTCCGCGCCCAAACCGGCACTCTCCTGAAATCTTCGCCGTCGAGGTACATCAGATCGAACAGGAAGAACACGATGTCTTGGTTGTTTCGCTCATCAATTGCAGTCTGAAGTGCCGAGAAGCTTGGAATGCCGTCTTTGAGCACGACGATCTCGCCGTCGAGCCACGCACTCACGACCGGGAGCCTTTTGATCGCGGCGGTCAGGGCTGGAAACTTCGCGGTCCAGTCGTGTCCGTTTCGCGTGAAGAACCTCACTCGGCCCTTGTCGATTCGAGCCAGCAAGCGATAGCCGTCCAACTTCGTCTCAGTGATCCAGTCGCCGCTCTTGGGAAGCGCACTTGCCAGTGTTGCAAGCTGCGGCTCGAGTTTCGCCGGTAGCGAGGCCCGCACTGCGGCGGATAGGTCGATCTTCGACTCGTTGGCGCGCGGGCGTTCCATTGTCTTCGGCTCGCGTTCTTCGAGCAGTCCCAGCGGATTGGCAACGACGCTGTCCGGAAGCGCCTTGATAACGTCGTATTCTTTAAGCGCGCGAGCCCACTCGTCTCGTTTCTTGAACAACATCCACTGGTCCTGCCTATCCTCCGGCTTGGAGATGCGCACCAACTCCCATAAGCCAGCAAGCTTCTCACCGTGCAGGCGAAAAACGAGCTTGCCCACCTCCATACCTTTGTCTGCATCCCCTACCGGCTCCCACGTTCCTTTGTCCCAAACAATGACCGTGCCGGCGCCATATTGCTTCGGCGGGATCGTGCCCTCAAAACCTGCGTAGGAGACCGGGTGATCCTCGACATGCACGGCCATTTGTTTTTTGCTCGGGTCGTAGCAAGGACCTTTCGGAACGGCCCACGAGAGCAGTACGCCGTTGAATTCGAGCCGAAAGTCATAGTGCAGCCGGCTCGCCCAGTGTTTTTGCACGACGAAAATGAGCTTGCGTGGGCTGACGGAAGTCGTGGTGGCAGACGCAGGCGGCTCGGGCGTGGTACTGAAGTCCCGCTTTTTCCGGTAGCGGGCGAGGGGAGGCGCGGATGTGTCGCGGGGCGAGGCCATAAGGGTAGTTAGTTAGTGCGACCGCGGATGATCGAGTATCGGCAGCAGGCAAGGCTAGTTTCGCACCACGCAGCGCAGTTGGTACGGACCTTAGTCTGCGTCTTTGTCCGCTTCGTCGCCTCGTGCGCCTGGACGCGCCCGGTGCCTCCCATGGACAGGGTTGCTTGTGGATACCTCCTCCGGCCCGGTTTTTTAGTGAAGACCTCCGACGCTCGGCTGTGGGCGTTCCATTCCTGAACCGCTGTAGCCATGGCTCAGGGCGAGATATGGTCGCGGGAGCAAAACGTATTCCATTCAGGTCGGTCGCGTGGTGGCTGCAATGCTCGAAGCAGGTGCGCGGGCCGACCATAAAGCATCCGTTTCGAGACAACACCGCCGCATTGAGGATTGGAAGATGACCTGCTATGTTTCCAGTCTCTTCAACTTTCGAGACGGCTCCAATGCATACTGCGCTATCTACAGACGAAATCCGTGTCCGTGCCTATCTGTTGTGGGAGGGCGATGGTTGCCAGACCGGACATGACGAGCATTATTGGCACGAGGCGATTATTCAACTTGAGCGTGAGCGTGTCTCCGTGCACGCAAATGCAGGTATCGACCGCGCTGTTGTGTCGGATCCCAGCATGCCGAAGACCTCGAAGAGAAGCGCCGCGAGAAAAGTCGGTGAAGCGACGTCTTCCAAAGTTCGCCCAGGATCAGACTCATCAACGAACGGCGAAGAGAACGTCAGGAAAAATCGCAAGATGACGGGAGAGCGTCAGAAGAAGGTCGATATAAAGGTCGACGAAAGGGCTAATACGAAAATCGAAGCAAAAGCGAAGGCGAGGAAAAATGCGGATGCGCCCGCAGCCGCTTCGAAACAGCCGAAGAAGTCGCGGCGTATCAAAGAAGAGACCGGCCAAGCGCACGCAAACAAAGCGCCGTAAAACTTCGCGACCAGACGGATGAGTTTGCACAAAGAGGCACGGCGCAAAGCGCGGCGACGGCTGGACCAGATCAATCGGCTCGAGCCGCTCGAGTAAGCTTCAGCAGAAACTGCGACTTTCGGTCGTCAGGCCGCCGAGCCGCTGGGCGACCAAATGTCGAACCTCGCCTTCGCATTGCCAGACGCTATACACCGCAAAAAGCGCTGCGCCCAACGCTTCCTTTCGCTCCTCCTCGAGCGGCGACGGCCGGACGATCACGCTGATACAACATGACGCCCCTGGCGGTGCTCGGTTGCTGCCTCACTGTGACAAGTCCGCAGCCGCGCCAATCTTTCGTTGGGGTTTGCGCAACGTCGAGGCTTGCATATGCCGGTGTGCCAGCAGGACGGGCGCAGCAGCGAACGCGGATGGTGGCCGAAAGTCAGTCCTGCTGCGTTGTACTCGCTGACGATGTCTTCGGCTTCGGAAGGCGCGTCAAGCGCTGGCGTCTCGTCATCGATCCGCTTGTCGGCCAGGATGTCCCAGTCGGGCGCTGCTACGACCGATTGCCAAAGCGCTTCACGGCGATTGACGGCGGGCGACTGCAGCGCGTTCGCGCTCGCGCTCGCGCTCGCCAATACTTGGAGGTCGCGCCCGTCGGGCTGCGCGCGGCGCGCCAGGTCACCCACGCTCGCGAAAGTCTTCGCGGCTCGCGCATGCTCGATGTAGCTCCGCTGCTACGTCCCGCATCCTTTTGAGTAACGACAGACCGCGGCGGACGACTACCTCGCACGATTGACGCGCACGAGTACGGAGTCAGAGCCGCTGACCGTAACGTCGATGGCACCACCTCGATACCGTGTCGCTTCGCATCCTGCACGAGTTGCGACGCCGAGTAGAAGCTCATCGGCTGCGATTTGAGCATCGCGGCGAGCAACGCAGCGGGTTCGTTCGTGGCATTTAAGCCAACTGCTGTCATAGACCAGTAGGATGGAGCTCGCTGCGTGACTTTTGGGAAAACCATATTCGCCGAAACCCATTGATCTTTTCGAAGCGCCTCGCCCGGTGTGAAGCCTGCCGCAAGGATAGCGACCTGCATCCCCTGCTCCTGAAAGATCGGCACGCCGAGGCTGCGGCCGAGAGCCGTCTCGAACGCGGCATTGGACACGTGACCGGCTCGATCTTTTGGCGTCGCCACAGATAAGGATGAACAGCGCCGCCCTGAATCGGACCACGACGCACGATGGCGACTTCGATGACGAGGTCGTAAAGGGTTCGGGGCTGCATGCGCGGCAACATGCTCAGTTGCGCCCGCGACCGGATCTGAAGAACACGGACCATGTCGGCCTGAGGATCATCTCGTACGTTTCAGGGTCCTCTGACCGGATGCCTTGCATCTCGAAGCGCTCGCCGCGCTGCTCCGAGACGACATCGAGTGTGCGGCGAATGGCCGACAGTATGCCAAGCGCGAGCACGTCTTATTTTCAGTAGCCCTAGCGCCTCGAGATCACCCTTGTCCTACTGGATCGCAGTGCAGTCCCCATCGCGGCATTCTCGAAGGGGACGAGCCGCGTGAGCTTACCTCGACTGATGACGAAGTCGCTGCGCGCGTAATAGCGTGACAGTGGGTGGGTTTGTCTGCAGCGGGGAGCAGGTCCGGGAACCTGGTTAAAATGTGCCTTGCGTCGCTTCACGCAGTAATGGAGAAAACCATCCCATGACCAGGACGACCCGCAGGTCCGTGAGCATCGCCCCGGCCCACAACAAGGCCAGTCTATCGAAAGGCCAGAAGGCGTTCAACACGCTCATCCGGCAAATTGAAAAGCGGCGTCACTATCTTGGTGCGTGGGAGGTGGTCGGGCCAGTCTTTCAGAAAAAATACACCGACGAGTTCCTTCCACTCGAAAAGATTTGCACGGATTTGCGGATAAAATTGGTTTATCGCCTTGAGCAGGCCTTCGACCAGAAAGGATTGACGAAATCCGATCGCCGCACGATCTCGGAGCTGATCACCGGCCTAGCGGGCGATCTGATCGAAGAGCAGGACGATGCGCAACTGAAAGCCATTTACAACCGGCATAGTCGATCGGACTTTGACAGCGAAACAGCCGCTGAACTCGAGGACATGAAATCGATGCTAGAGGCGATGCTAGGTGCGGAACTGGGCGACGATATCGACTTGAACTCACCGGATGATCTGTTGCAGCGGGCGCACGCGAAGATAGAAGAGCAACAGGCGCGGGAAGCTGCCGAAAATCAGGCGCGAGAGGAGCGCCGTGCCAACCGGAAAAAGTCGGCGAAGCAGCTCGCCGCCCAGGCGCGGCAAGAGGCGGAGCAGGCACAGCTAAGCCAGTCCATCCGCGAGGTCTATCGCAAAGTTGCCAGTGTCCTTCATCCGGATCGAGAACCGGATCCCCAGGAACGGCAGCGCAAGACCGCGCTGATGCAGCGGGCCAACCAAGCCTATGGCAACAACAATCTGTTGCAGCTACTCGAGTTGCAGCTCGAACTTGAGCACATCGATCAGAGCGCGATCAATAATATCAGCGAAGACCGGCTGAAGCAGTACAACGTGATCCTGAAGGAGCAGCTCGGCGAACTGGATCAGGAAATCCTGCATGTCGAAGCGCGATTCCGGCACGCCTACGGAATTCCACCGTTCATTGACGTCTCTCCTGAGACCGTCGTACGCAATCTCACAGGTGACATCGCAGGAATTCAGCAGAGCGTACGCGACCTGAAACAAGACCTGCTGGTGTTCGAAGAGATCGGAACACTCAAGAGTTGGCTGAAGAGTGTCAAACGTCAGCATGCAACGCTTCACTTCGACGAAATGCCGTTTTGAGTGACTTCGAGGTTCGTGCCCCGAAGATCTTGATTGTGCTGATTTCCGCTCAACACGAAGCGAGCGTCCAACTAAATTTCGACGAGACGCTTCACGAGCAACCGAACACTCTTGCCGCCACACATGGCGACGCACCCGCGCTTACACGGGGGGAAGCGCCCGTTGCCACATCTGGACGGTTGGAGACTTCGCTCTGCTGCTTATTCCAACGACCTCTTTGGTCGGTTGTGACGCTTCGGGAGCGCGCCGCTACGCGGCGAGCCGGTGCTCGTAGTACGGCCGATCCCTGTCTTCAAGAATTGCGTCCAGCGCTTCACGATTCGAAGCATCCGGGTGCAGCCACGCCTCGACGTTCTCCGGCTTGATCGGCACGATGCACCGGTCATGGCCCGCCGCTGCGACCTCGGCCGGAGGTTCGTCGGTTATCGCCGCAAACGACAACAAGTCCGGCAAACCTGGCGCGCTCCAACGAGACCACAGGCAGGCGACCAACATCAACTGGCCGTTGCTCGGACGAAACTCGAGCACGACGTTCTCGTCTTGCTCGTGCGACTCAAGTAAGGTTCCTTCCCACTTCGCCTTGCTGACGTTTTCGTAAAACACATCGACGAGCATCACGCCGTGTGTGCGTCCAAACAACGGCTTCCAGAAACCGTCGAGATTGTCGCGCCGTGCATTGTAGGTCCCCGGAAATTTGATATCGTAGTTTGCTGGCTTGCCCGCAATGCGACACTGGTAGCGCATCGGCCTGACGACGTACTGCCCATCCTCAACGACGAGAACAGGGGCATAGTGACCCGGAAAAATTCGCGAGTCACGCGCTTCGGGCATCGTTCGATTGATGTCTTCCAGGCGTCGTAGCGAGCTTTCGATCTTATCTATCGCAATGCGCTTGCTCTCAGTCGCAGCCTTTGTTGTTTTCGTTTGCAGGGTCCGCTCCGCATCGGCGAGTCGTGTGCGTTGCTTAAAGAGCTCCTGTTCGAGCCGGGTCGCCTGGTCAGCGTTATACCGGTCGATGAACTCTTTTATCTGTCGCTCGTTGTCCGTCTGCGGGTTGCGGAATGCATCATCCATCGCCTTCGGAATCTTTGCCTTGCTGCCTTCGGCTCGCTCCCAGTAAAGGCGCGCGAATTCGCGGATGTCCATTTGAGCGCCAAACATCTTCACATACTTGCGGTAGTCCGCTTCGATTTGAGCCGAATAACACATGAGTCGCTCCGGAGTCACTTTTTCTATTCGACTTATTACATACCAAAACCGACATTTCAGGGTGTAGACGGCGTTGCCCTTTAAGCAGCGGTGAAGGCGAGAAGGCAGCGCGTCGAGGTACTGGAAAGCCGCGGTTGGCGGGCCGACCTTATCAGGAGTCACAGAGTTGGCGGAGGCTAGTAGTAACCCTTACCCCGCGACTAGCATGTTATTCCCGCCCTCAGTGGCTCGCATGCTGTTGGCGTGGTACGCACTTGCGACCCATAACGGCCTGACCAAACTCGCAGACGCTGAGGACCCGTCTCGCGGGTTGGTCAACTTCGGCGCAGAACTGCGTTGTGACGACGCGGCTCTCCAGATGGCAGGAATCGACACGACGCAGCTGTCGCGATGCGCCGCGCAGTCGGTATAACGTTAGCTTCGCGCTTCAGTACCCTTCAACTCGTCATGTTTGTGAGAGTGCGTCGCCCCATATTTCAGCTCGAAGTGCGCGCCTTTCCCGCTACGCGTCGGCGGAAAATGCTCACCTTCCACACAGGTAACCTCGAACGTTCCTTTACCGTCTTCGTGCACCACCGAATAAATCCCTGAGACTTTAACGATCTCGCCCGGCTTGTATGAATTGTCGCCCGCCATCTTTTTCTCCTTCTCCGATGAAAGTGGAACAAGCTTCTTAGCAAGACGTGTTCCGAGGAACAGCGGAGCTCGTCTCAATCAATATTCGATCTCGGCGGATGGTGTCTGCTTGCACACCATCGCCTGTGCGTGGACATTGCGGCGTATTGATACGACCACTCTTGGACGATGCCATGCAGCTGCGCACGATCGCCGGCCTGAAAAAGGCTCCATCCCTCAAGAGATCGGTGCCCGACGTGCGGCGGTTGCGGCTCGGGCTGCAGAAGGGGCGTGATGCAATATGCATTCGGTGGTCGCGCCTTGGCACTAAGTAGCCCGGACCGGTCAAAATTCGGCCTTTGGTAAAATGTCGGATTGGTTTCAGTGGCTGAACATATGCCAACGTCGAAAAAGCGAAGATCGGCCAAGGTGCCGCCAAAAGCATTGAAAAGCCTTCTGCTACCCATGCCTCGGCGCGAATCGGATACGATGTCATTGCGATCACGGCTTGCATTCGAGGCCATGCGCAGTCAGCGGCCGACGGCAACTGACGTTTTGAACGTTGCACAAACGGTCTTGCTCACTAGTTTCATCACCGAGGCTGGGCACGGGCTGCTCGACCTCACCTTGATTCGGCAAGTCGAGGAAGAGGTCCTTGCGCTTCTCGACAGCGGAAAGACAACTGACGACTGGATCACGCCCGAAACACTCCTTGAACCGCTTGCGTCCGTCATCAACGAGCATGACCGACAATTGAGGGAAGTGCGCCTCGGCGTGGTCAAGGCGGCCTGCGAGCGACTTGACAGGATGGTCACTTCGGCACTCGCCCAGTCCAAAGAGGGGAGCTAGTCAAATCGGCGGGTCTGCGGTGTTCAATTGGGTTCGGCACGCCGGACGTTGAAAAGTTTGAGCAGTTCCTCACGAAGATCGGAAATGTCGAGCACGTGCTGGGCGCGAGTCAAAGCCACGTAGAGGAGGCGCAATTCATCCTCGTCCATTGTCAGGCGGCCATCAATCATCTTGAAGCGGAAGTCATTGACAACTCTCACCCGCTTCCATTCGAGCCCCTTTGCACGATGTACCGTCGAGACCACGTAATCGGCGTGGCCTTCGGGTGTTATACGCTGAGCCAGGGCGCGCAGATAATTGGTGCCACGACCGTCGACGATTTCGACAATCGGCCGCAGATCTTGGCCGAGCGCGCTGCGTGCGAACGACTGGGCTTCCTTCCAGTTCTCGAACAATGACAACGCAGTCGGACGAAACGCTCTGCGGCCGGCGAGCAACTGATCCGCCCCGTCGGCGAATGCGACGATCTCGTTTGCGTTCATGCGGATCGCAGGCCGATGGCCCATCTCAATACCGGCCGCGAACTGCCAGATCGCTGTTGCGTTCTTGCGGCAGAGCACCGCGTCGACAGGGGGCGCAAGAGAAGGGTCCTCGACCATGATCGAGCCGATACCGGACTGGCCCCGTATGGGCGTGGTTTCTCCAAGTAAGGCCAATACGCGGCTCGCGAGTGCAGCGAACGTTGCGCCGAAGCGAAACGATTCGGTGAGCGGCCGCTCCGGCGCGATGATCTGTGCCATCGCATTGACCGCGCCGCGCCACTCGTAAATTTGCTGGTAGGGGTCTCCAACGTAGATGATTTGCGCGTGTCGTTGCCGCGACAGAACGGAAAGCATGACGCCATCGCTGTCCTGCGCCTCGTCCAATAAGATGAAGTCCGCGTCGATGCGAGGATTGCTCCGTGCCCACACCTTCAAATAAACATCCGGCTGTATGGCGCTGCGCCCGCGCGGATCGATACTCTCGCTCCAAAGTCGTGTTACGTGGGGCGCAAGATGGGCACGCAGCCAGTCAGCAGCGTCCTCGCGCACTTTTTCATCCACCGGGACGTGAAAAGCCCGCGGGGATTCGTCGGGCGAGCGACAAAACCTACCCAGACCGTCTGAGATCATCCGGCCAATCTCAAACGGCGCAACCTCGACAGCCTTTCCGGTGATGGTAGGCACCTCGATTGCCCCAAGTCCGTAGCGAGCGGCAAGCTCGTGAGGAGGCTCCGACGGCAGGTTGATGCGCGCGGTGAGGCGAGACGGGGCGCCGGCGTAAGCAAGTGAGTGCACCGTGCGTGCAGCTACATTTGCCGGAAAACCTCGACGCGCAGACTCAGCGATCTCTTTGTTGAAAGCAAGGTAGCTCCCGCGCCGAGAGCCGAGTTGATGCGCAACCAGTCGAAGCGTGGACGTTTTGCCGGCGCCGGCATACGCCTTGACCTTCAGATCGTCGCCGCTACTTGCGGCGGTCACGACGGCTTCCTGCTCGGCCGTAGGTTTGAAGGTGGTGGCCACGATGAGCCCTTCCGAGAAAAGCGACAGTGTGCCGGAAGTTCAGCAAATGGGCGCTTTCCGAGGCGAGGGCCGCCCCCCGCGACCCATTCACGAACACGAGCGCAAACAATCCTGTACGTAAGTACGCTTAAAAAGCGACCCTATTGTCATGCTCATCGACATATTCGCGTTGTCGTCCATCTCGTGGCTTGTCTCGAGCATCGGTCCTGCTGCCCAAACGCTGTTGCGGCCCGTCTCGGACGAGCGTGAGCGTGCATCGATGGTCTGCGCTCGAGAGCCTGATTTCGTTGCGAGCCCGACTGAAGTCACCCGATCTCGCTATCCATAGATTCATATTCACACTCAGGCGATGCAAAGGATGGGTCAAGTGTCTGCCGCAGTCGCACACTGGTGCGATGACTGGACAGGCCCAGCAGGTTGGCGACCTCTTCGTCAGTGCGGCCCGCATGGAGATGGCGGCGTGCGTAGGTATTTCTTAAAAGTCGTGGGCTCATATCTGCGGCCGTGATTTCCAGCGTCTGCACCGCCAGCCGCACGTATTTTCCGAGCGTATCGTCCTTCATCGGCTTACCGGCGGCGGTCGCCAGAAATAGCCACTCACTTTGACAGGCCAGCTTCACTCGTGCGTCGTGGTACTCCCTCAGCACCTTGAGCGAGAAAGCTTCGAGCGGAACTCGGCGAGCGATCCGCGGACCGCGCTTTTGCACTGACACGTCTGGCCGGATGCCATCAATATCGAGGTCGGAAAGGCGGAGGTAACGGCATTCGGCGGCCGTGATGCCGGCGCCCAGCAAGATCGCAACAATGGCTGTGTTACGAAGCGCTTTAAAGTCCATTCCCGGCTGCGGGAGGCAAACCGATTGCAACCGGCCATCATCCGCAAGCGAAAGGTAGATCGGCGTGGGTTCGTCCTCGGGCCACGACTCCGCGGCGAGCATCTGAGCCGCAGGGTTAGCCGAGCGGAGTTCCATGGCGACAAGGTGCCGAACGAGCCGGTCGATGAGCTTCAGATATCTCAGCCGTGTCGTTGTGCCCGGCGCGCAATCTCTCGCGAGTTCTTCAAAAAATCCATCGATGTGATCGGATCCGAACGTCGTCAGCGTCTGCCGATGGCCCAGGCTGTGTCAAAACGCACGCCGTTTCGGCTCAGCGCAAAAAGCGGCTTGTTAGATCGACCTATATCGGCCTCGCGGCACCTCGGGAGGGGTAAAGGGACCCCTCAAAACCCAGTGATTTTGAGTTTTGACACGGCCTCGGCCGACAAGGAACCGATTAAAGCGCGCAAACATCGCGCAGTGTTGAACGATGGATCGTTCGGCGAAGGCTCGGCGATCAGCGCCGGCGGCTTCGGTGCGCTGCCATTGCGCATACGCCGTTTCGGGATGGCTCGTCCAGAGTGCCAGCGTCATAAGTCGATATACTGAATTGCCATTCTCGTCAGGATACGCGAAGCTGACGCTTCGTCAAACCAAGTCTCCAACGACGGGTTCACAGTTACGAGCGTGTATCTTGGCAAGGGAGTTTTGGATCGCGTTTAAGAAGGAGGAAAGGACATGAGTTATGTGCTTAGCGATGGGATATTGAAAATTGTCGGCCGTGCGGGGGCCGTTGTGGAACTTCCGGGCGACAGTTTGCATTGGGACGCCCCTTTCGAAGATGCCGAGACGGGCGAGCTTGTTCATCTCGCGACGATTGTTTCCGAGGAGTTTCAAGGGCTTCCGGACGAGCTCATCGTGCTCAAGCTGACTGAGACAGAGGGCGGCGGAGTACAGGGCGGCGAGGTGGTGGTTGACCGAAACGACGGTCACTATGAGATTGATACGGAAGATCTGATCGTTACGATCGAGGACGAGCTCGATGTCGGCGACGCCGATGACTAACGTGCTGTCGAGGTTGTCATCTGGCGAATTTCACTGGTGCGCGAATAGGTGGCGGCCCGGATCTTTTCGTTCATGATGAGGCACACTGACCGGTGGTTTTTCGTAGTGGAGGCATCGGACGACCCTGCAGACCGGGTTTATGTCCGACTGATGTCATTTCTGTAAGCGAAAATGCTGATAGAGATTGCGTACGTCAATGTGCTAAAAATCTGCTGCTGACGGACCAAAGGCCGTCGGGGCAATCTCATCTAGTATTTATC
The DNA here is from genome assembly GCF_001544515.1 of Caballeronia terrestris. Classification (GTDB taxonomy): domain Bacteria; phylum Pseudomonadota; class Gammaproteobacteria; order Burkholderiales; family Burkholderiaceae; genus Caballeronia; species Caballeronia terrestris. The sequence continues at coordinate 33,965 of NZ_FCOL02000041.1, read as the reverse complement.
GTTATCGAGGTGTAGCAAAAATGGCAACCGGTACTGTGAAGTGGTTCAACGATGCAAAGGGCTATGGGTTTATCACGCCGGACGCCGGTGGCCAGGATCTATTCGCGCACTTTTCCGAGATTCAAGGCAGCGGCTTCAAATCGCTTCAGGAGAATCAAAAAGTAAGCTTCGAGATCAAACAAGGTCCGAAGGGAAAACAGGCTTCGACGATTCAGCCGCTGTGATCAACCGCCGTCGATAGTCGAAAGCGGCCCCGCGCGGGCCGCTCTTACTTTCAGGAATGCTGCACCTGCCCCGTTCGTCTCAAAACAGGGCAGGGGAGTGACGGGAAATCAAAAGCAGCGTTGCAGGTGGATTCCAAGCGCGCCGGAACTTCCCCTTCAACTGCCCGCTAAATTCAAGCCATCGCCTCGGCGCCGCTCGGCGGTACCGGCGGCGGCGTCATTTGGGCGTCAGCACCGCGCGTATCAGGCGCTGCGACGCTTGCCTGAGCGTCCGATTCAGCCCGTGCTCGGGCCGCTGTCGCCCGCTTGGAAGCGGTTTTCCCCGCGGGGGTCTTTGCCGATACCGCCTTCTTCGCCGCGGACTTCGTAGACGCAGCAGCCTTCTTCGTCACAGACTTCTTAACCGCCGCCTTTTTTGCAACGGTTTTTTTGGCGACTGCCTTCTTCGCGGCAGTCTTCGTCGCGGCGGTCTTTGTTGCGGCAGTCTTTGTCGCGGGAGCGGGCGCTGCCGTAGACTTCGCCTTCTTCGCTGCGACCTTCCGGCTGGCCTTTTTTGCAACCGGCTGTGTGGTGCTGGACTTTTTCGTCGCAGCGACGCTCGATGCCGGGGCGCTGGTTGAAGACGCGCTCGCCTTCACTGACGCACGCTTCTTGGCCGCCGGTTGGCTCGCCAAGCGCTTCGTCGATGCTCCGTCCGTCGCTCCGTTCGTCGTAGTGGAAGTTGCAGTTGTCTCTGCCGAGCTGCCGTCGATGAGGAACTTAGTCCGGTCCCTGACCTTAGCGATCCACGCCGGGGGGCGTGCCCAGCCGCTCCAGGTTTGGCCGGTCTTCGGATTGCGGTACTTAGCCGGCAGTTTCCCCTTGGCTGCTGACGACGATTTGGATGAGGTTCGCGTAGTCTGCGCAGATGTCTGCGCGGATTTCTGCGATAGGGCACCGCGCGGCCGCCCTTTGCGCGCCGAGCTTTTCTGATGAGCGTCGATGTCTGCGGATGTCAGATTGTGTTGAGCCATCAAAGCATGGATGTCATCAAGTATTGCGCGCGAGCGCTTAGCGGTCAGCGCCTCGGCTTGAGTCTGCAGTTTCTTCATTTTTTCTTTGATTTGTTCAAGGGTTGCCATGAGCGGTCTCCTTAATGGTCATGCCCCGAACTATGCCACTATTTGTCAATAAGGCGAAGCGCTTAGCACCATTTAGCGTGAGGTTTCGCTTATTTGTTCCTGCCTTTGCTTCTGAATGAGCTGCACACGATTGCATTAGATCCTCGTCCCTGTCGACAGGGTCTCGGCGGAGTCGTACAAAAAGTCGGCAGATCCGCCTGCCGGGCGTAAGCTACGGGAAGATGTGTCTTTAACGAAACCTACGGCCCGGTTGTGTCTAAGTGGATCAACAGCAGATTAATTGGCTTCGCCGTCGCTTGGTCGCAGTTAGCGGGCAGCGCTCAAGCAGCGGATTTCAAGATCAACCCGCAGGCTGCGCGATTTGTCCTAGCAATCGTGCTTGATGATTTTCAGACGGCACAGGCGGGCGGCGCGTACATGTTCTCGTATGGACCGAATGAATCGGAAGCTTCGCTGCGCGTGAAGGTCGAGCAGTGGCTTTCAGGTCACGATCCGGAGGCCCTGGAAATGGATGCCTCCGAGCGGCAGACGCTCTTCAAGTTCTATTGGGCTGCCAGCATGATGCCGAAGCGCTCGACCTGCTTCGTTCGGATGGAAGCCGAGTCATGCCGACAGGAGTTGACCAAATGGATGTCGCGCGAGGCAGCGGGCGATCCGCGTTTTCTGCTGGACTATAAGACGCTGGCTCCGGCGCTCGGGCTTCCCGCGCTGGCCGGTACAGGAGGTTCGTGAGCAGTCCAGCGATCTGCTGGCCATCCCGTGCTTGGGGATTGTCAGCAGAAGTTCCGGCTGACCGTCGTCAATCCGCCCAGCAAATGCGACATGTCGACGAGCCGTTGCGCGACGAGGTGGCGCACTTCGCCTTCGCATTGCCAGGTGCCATAGACCGCGAGCAGCGATGCGCCAAGCGCTTCCTTGCGCTGCTTTTCGAGCAATGACGGCCAGACGATCACGTTCACATTGCCCGTCTCGTCTTCGAGCGTCACGAACATCACGCCCTTGGCGGTGCCGGGGCGCTGCCTGACGGTCACGAGACCGCAGCCGCGAGCCAGCCGGCCGTTCGGATACGTTCGCAGCGTCGATGCCGGGATCAGGCGCTGCTTGAGCAGGATCGGGCGAAGCAACTCCAGCGGGTGACGCCCCAGCGTGAGTCCGGTCGACTTATAGTCGCTGACGATGTCTTCCGCTTCAGTCGGAGCGCCGAGTACCGGTGTCTCGTCTTCCAGGCGGGCGTCGACCAGCATGTCCTTGTCGGGGACGGCCGCGACCGACTGCCATAACGCCTCGCGACGATTGCCCGCGAGAGAACCCAGCGCGTTGGCGCTCGCCAGCACCTGAAGATCATGCCGGTCGAGTTGCGCGCGCCGCGCCAGATCGCTGACATTCAGGAACGGCCTGACCGCGCGTGCGGCTTCGATCCGCTCCGCCGCGCCGTCGCGCATCCCTCTGAGCAAGGACAAGCCGAGCCGCACGGCCGCCGCCTCTCCTTCACGACGTTCGAGAACGGAATCCCAGCCGCTGATCGTCACATCGACGGGCGCCACCTGCACGCCGTGCCGCTTCGCATCCTGGACGAGTTGCGAGGGCGAATAAAAGCCCATCGGCTGGGAGTTAAGCATCGCGGCGAGAAATGCAGCCGGCTCGTGACATTTCAGCCAACTGCTCGCATACACCAGCAGGGCGAAGCTCGCCGCGTGACTCTCCGGAAAGCCGTACTCGCCGAAGCCCTTGATCTGTTCGAAGATGGCTTCCGCAAAGTCCTGTTTATACCCACGCTCGCGCATGCCGTTGACGATACGGTCGTAGTACTTCTGCAAGCCGCCTTTGCGCTTCCAGGCGGCCATCGCACGCCTGAGTTGATCCGCTTCACCCGGTGTGAAACCCGCCGCGAGGATCGCGACCTGCATCACCTGCTCCTGGAAAATCGGCACGCCCAACGTGCGCCCGAGCGCAGCCTCAAGCGCATCGCTGGGATAGGTGACAGGCTCGAATCCTTGTCGGCGGCGAAGATAGGGGTGAACTGCGCCCCCCTGAATCGGCCCCGGTCGAACGATCGCGACTTCGATCACGAGATCGTAAAAGGTCCTCGGCTGGAGCCGCGGCAGCATTGACATCTGCGCACGGGATTCGATCTGGAACACGCCGATCGTATCCGCCTGCGAGATCATCTCGTAGGTGACGGGGTCCTCGACGGGGATGTCCTGCATCTCGAAGCGCTCGCCGCGCTGCTCGGACACGATGTCGAGCGTGCGGCGGATCGCCGAGAGCATGCCGAGCGCGAGCACGTCGATCTTGAGCAGCCCGAGCGCTTCGAGATCGTCCTTGTCCCACTGGATGGCGCTGCGATCGGCCATCGCAGCGTTCTCGACGGGAACGAGCCGCGTGAGCTTGCCCCGGCTGATGACGAATCCGCCCGAATGCTGCGACAGGTGGCGTGGGAAATTCAGTATCTGCCCGGCCAGCGACGCCCACGCGACAATCAGCGGGTTCTCCGGGTCCAGCCCCGACTCGCCGAACCGTTGCAACAGGTCCTGCGAATTGTCGAACCACTGATGGCTCTTCGCGACCCGGTCGACGATCTGCGGGTCGACGCCCAGCGCCTTGCCCGTCTCCCGCAGCGCGCCGCGAGGCCGATACGTGGAGACCGCCGCCGCGATGGCCGCGCGGTCACGTCCATACTTTCGATAGATGTATTGGATGACCTCCTCGCGCCGCAGATGCTCGAAATCGACGTCGATATCGGGCGGCTCGCCGCGTTCCTTGCTGATGAATCGCTCGAACAGCATGCTGCCGCGCGAAGGATCGACTTCGGTCACGCCGAGGCAATAGCACACGGCGGAGTTCGCCGCGGATCCACGTCCCTGACACAGGATGTGCTGGCTGCGGGCGAAGCGCACGATGTCGTAGACCGTCAGGAAATACGCCTCGTATTTGAGATCGCGGATCAACTGCAGTTCGTGCTCGACCTGCTCCTGCACCGCGTGCGGGATGCCGTGCGGAAAGCGCCGATGCGCACCGACATACGTTTCCTGCCGCAGATACGCGTCGTGTGTGAAGCCTGGCGGAACGAGCTCGTCAGGATATTCATACCTGAGTTCATCCAGCGAGAACGTGCAGCGCTCCAGCACGCCTAATGTTTCGGTCAACGCGTGCTCGGGATACAGGTTGGCGAGCCGCAGGCGCGAGCGCAGGTGCTGCTCGGCATTGGGCGCCAGATCGTAGCCGCATTGCGCGACGGGCTTGCCGAGGCGAATGGCCGTCATCGTGTCTTGCAGCGGCTTTCTCGACCGTACGTGCATGACGACGTTGCCGGTCGCGACGACTGGCACCAGATGCCGGGAGGCAAGATGCTCGACCGTGCCGCGATGGATATCGTCCATCGCGCGCTGATGCAGGGTCAGTCCCACCCAAGCCCGAGCCGGAAAGGTCGCTTTCATCCATTCGAGCTGCGCGGCGAGCGCGTCTTCGTTCGCAGGAAAATCGGGAATGAGGATCGCGAGGCAATTCGGCATGCCGCGAAGATGCGCATACGCCTTTTCCGGACGCGCGATGTCCTGCGGCGTCAGCAGATAGCTGCCCTTCGCCGCCCGCATGCGGCCGAGTGTAATCAGCTCGGACAGGTTGCCATAACCATCGCGGTTCTGAGCCAGCAGAATCAGCCCGAAGGCGGGGCGTTTGTCGGCGTGCACCAGCTTGAAATACGAGCCGATGATGAGCGGCAACTTCTCTTCCTTCGCCTGCACATGAGCGCGGACGACGCCTGCGAGCGAACACTCGTCAGTGATGGCGAGACCCGAATAGCCGAGTTGGGAAGCGCGAATGACGAGCTCTTCCCCACGCGACGCCCCATGCAGGAAGCTGAAGTTGGAAAAGGCGAAGAGCTCCGCATACGCGGGCAGGGCGGAGAAAGGCGAATCCACGGCGTTTGGCTCATGTCATCCAAAGAGGCCGTGCAGGAACCAGCGCACTTCGTCCGAGGTGGCGCTCGGGCGCTCCCGGTAGATCCAGTAGCAGCTTTTGTCGGCGGCTTCAGCGACGAAGTAGTCGCGCGCGGCCAGATCGCCGTCGAACCAGCCGGCCTCGATGCGCTCGCCCGTCGAGACGAGCTTCAGCGTCGATCCGTAGAACGGCCGGTGGTTCTTGACCATCAGACGCAGCGGCGTTTCAAGCAACCACGTCGGACGGGGCAGATCGCAGGGCGGCGCTTCGGGTTTGCCTGCATCCTGCACGGACACCCAGCGGTTCGCGTGCTCCGGCCGATGATCGGACGTCGGCGCAGGGCGCAGGACGTTCTCCGGTCCCAGACGCGCGACGAGCAGTTCCAGCAGACGATTGTGGTCCTCCGCCGATCCGCCGGGGTCCGGGAAGAGGGTATCGGTCGGCGGTTCGGCGGCCTGGACTTTCGTCGCGGTGAGCCGTACGGCGATGACGGCCGCCGGAAGTTCAACGCGCCCCAAGCGCTCTTTCAACAGCCGCACGAGATGTTCTTCGTGCCAGGTCGGCTCGGCGAGCGCCAGGTCGATGGGGGTCGGCTCGATCGCCTCGCGTCCGCGTTCGTGTTCGAGCGTCACGCTCGCGTGCGTGAGCGCGAGTTGCTGCGCGCTCAGCCAGCCGCATAGCTGCACCACCAGCCGGCGCGCCGAGAACAGAATCGCTTCGGCATGTTCGACCCGGTCGGGCAGTTCGACGCGGGCGCTGAACGTGGGCGGCACATCCAGCCACGCGTACAGTTCCGGCGACAGCCCGTAGGCGCGGTCCAGCGAATCCAGCAACTCCACGGAACACCTCTTTTTCAGACCGGCGCGCGGCAGGCGCCGGATATCTTCGAGCACACGGCATCCGAGCCCGGCGAACCAGTCGGCGAACCGGCGGATTTCCGGCACGACCAGGTACGGCAGCGAGTCGAGTTCACGCTCAAGAGAACGCATCTTGAGCACGCGGCGACGCCCGCGCTTGGCAAGCATCCACGCACCCTGACCGGTCGGGGCGACGCTCATGCGCACGCTCACGCCAACAGCATCCACAATCTTCCGAATCTGATGGCAGATCCGCAGGATGCCGCCGAAAAGCCGCAGGCTCGCCGACACATCGACCACCACCGTATCTTCTTCACAGACGGCCACCATCGGCGAAAAACGCATCAGGGCGAGCGCGACCTCGCGCAGCATGTCCTGCTCGCGCACGGGCGCGCGGTCGTAGACGAGCGCATCGGGCGCGAGCGTCACGACGCCCCCGCGCTTCATACCGAGCAAAACGCCCGCCTCCCGAGCCACCGCGTCGGCGATGGCGACCTTGTCCTTGTCCAGCACGACGCAGCCGTTCGCCGTCCTAGGCGACCACCTTGGACGGAATACCTCCAGCGAAAGCCGGGGCAGGTGAATGGCGACGAGTACGGCCATGAGGGCTGAGCAGAATCGGTGAGGGTTGGAGGGCGACGCTGAGCGTCTCGTTTCGTATCGGTCCTCGTCGCTTGACGACGTCGACGACGATGCCGCCATCGGCCGAACGCACGGCGAGCCGCAACGTGGCCGGCGACGCATCCGCTGCGCTGGCGAGCGGCCGGACAAGGAGAAAAAGCGTCTCCGTCGCCTGCGCCGCGAGATGCAGCCGCCGCAGGGCCTCGGCGCGAATGTGCTGCTGCCAGAAGACCAACGCGCCGCAACTTCGTGCCCGCAGCACCTGTTCGGCGCACCAGAGCGCGTCGGCGGTCTTCGGCGCACGCAACTGGATCAGCTTGTCTAGCGGCAATCCCAGATAGGAGAACGCGAGCGAATTGGGCACGTGGGGTGCTTGCAGTAGCGCAACCGGCCGGCGGCTGAGTTCGGCGAGCGCCGGGCGCAACAGGCGAAGCTCACCCACGCCGGGCTGCTGCACCAGCAATTCGACGAGCGACCCGAGCGGCCAGCCGCCACCTGGAAGCTCCGCCGACAGGGCCGCGTAGCCTGTGTCGACCGTCTTGCCATAGGCACGCGCGAGCTGCGACCCGCGCCACAGCGCGGGGTGGATCGACTCGACGTGTTTCGGCAGGGCGGACATAGCGTGAATGACTGTATGGATGTACAGTACTTTACATCGAAACCGCGAACAGTGAATTGCCCCTTATAAGTCGCCGTCGGTCCGTCGAATGGATATCCTGTACCGATGCGGCTCGTTGCCAGAGAGGCAGCGCTCGTTCCAGGTCCGGCACGCCGTAGGACCGGTCGATGAAGCGGCGGCGCGCGCTTAGATGAGGTTTTCGATATTCACGCCACGTACCGAAGGCAAAAGTGGGGAGAAAATCGGCGGACGATTCAACCGACGGGTGGCTGAAGCGTCATTCACCCGTACTATCGCAAAACGTGTGATGGGCAGTGTGTTTGGCAGCAATACGTGGCCAGCGGCGATCAAACGCATCCGTTCGTCCGCAAACATTTTGGGCCGTTCGAGCGAAATTGTTGGAGAGAACAGGGATGGCTGACCACGAGATCGATGTTCGGCCGGGCTCACGCGCCGAGTTACTGTGTTTCCTGGTCGCGACGGCCGCCGCGTCGCGTTCGCTCACGCACGAGTGGCGTGTGGATCACGTTGTCGAAAGCTGTCGTATCTGGCTTGCCCGGCATGCGGTCGTGATGCACTGGCTAGAACGCGTCCAAATGGGGCAGCTGGCGTTGCGGGTTGCCCGGCGCGATTTGCGTAGCGCGGGAATCACCGTGCGGCAGTCGGATGTCCAAGCCCTTTTTACAGGCGAGATGGGTCTGAACCACGCGAGCACCGTGGTGCAGAAAATGATGATGCTCTGCACTACTTTGACAGCAGAGTAAAGAACCGGCTGGCAGCGTAGTTGCGCCAAGTCGGATCCGGCGGCTGCCAGTACTAACAATGCAGCAGAGCGAAGCCTTAAGGCGCTAGCGCTCACGCAGCGGCCAATCTTTATAGAAAGCGCATAGGTGTGAAGTGGATACGAACGTTAAGACCTTGGAGACGGTCGCGCGCGGCGGGGATGCCGTCCTGTTTGAGATCGAGATGCGTGGGAAGAGATGCACGTGTTCCATTTCCCGCGAGGCGCTCGAGGATCACTTCTGGCTCGGACGGCATGCCGACGAGGCTCGCCTGCTTCATGCGTTTTCAGACGGTCGAAAGAGAATTGTCGCAATGGCTGAACGCAAGGCCCGTCGCTTGGCGACCGAGGTGATTAAACTCACGTCACAGGACTTCGAGCGGTAGGATCCGGACGCACGATGACGAAGAGCGAGAATAAATCAAGCGAGGCACGGGCGCTTGAACGTGTCGCGGATGCCGCGCGTGAAGTGCAGGCTGCCTCGATTGCGCTTGAGGCCCATTTTTCAGACGGCGCCTCACATGCCCCAACCACGCTTGAGCTGGCGCGGTTTGCCGCCGCGATGCAGGAATTGAAGGACGCTCGGGAAGCGTTTGACGCGTTGCTGATCGAACGAAAAGCGAAGGGCGCCGAGTGATTCGCTGAAGCGTTGCTACTTCCAGCGCAATTGTTCACCGTGCGACAAAGTTCGAGCTTTGGTGGACCGCTTATCGGCCACTGCTGCCGTTGTCTAACGCCGTAACCTGCTCGTGATAGGGGATCCCATTGCCGTCATCCAACGGCAGGTTGAATCGTCGATCGTTGAATGGCCGATGTTGAGAAACGTGAACGCTTGCTGACGACCCTCAGGCCCGGGACTGGACCGCGATATCGCTTCGGGTGCAGCGGACGCCGAGGCTTTGCTAGTGGCTTCACGTTCGCCGCACACAGAACTTTGTGGATCGTCGCCAGAGAGGACCTCATGCGAGGGGTTCCTTACCTGCGAAGACCTGCTGTGAAGTAAGACAACGCATTCCAAAGCGTCCGGGAGTGGCGACGAGCCACATTGCCCACTAACGCCCGATTCGTTAGGGGCGAAACTCCGAGATGCCGCTTGACTCGATAGCAGAATTGAAAGGTCGCTGAGGCACACTGATTGCAAAGCACCTGACACGGCGTGCTTGCGAGCGGAGCCCGAATGCCTTTCGATATCAATCCCTCCGACGTACCGGACACTGAAGTCCAATCCTGGGTACAGAAACTTGGTCCGGGTCTGATCACCGGCGCCGCCGATGACGTTCCGAGTGGAATCGCGACCTACTCGCAAGCCGGTGCGCAATTCGGCTTCAACATGCTCTGGACGATTGTCGTCACCTATCCGCTGATGGTTGCCATCCAGGTCATCAGCGCGCGCCTCGGACGAGTGAGCGGACACGGCCTCGCAACCAACATCCGGCGTCACTACCCGGCGTGGCTGTTATATGGATCGGTCTTACTGCTGCTCGTCGCGAACACGATCAACATCGCAGCCGATCTCACCGCGATGGGCGCTGCAGTTAATCTCGTCGTGGGTGGCCCGACCCGGCTCTATACCATCGCTCTCGGATCGATATCGGTGTTGCTGCAGGTGTTCGTGCCTTACCGCAGCTACGTTCACGTCCTGAAGTGGCTCACGCTCGCCTTGTTCGCCTACGTGGCCACCATCTTTGTGGTCGCGATTCCCTGGCAAACCGTGGTGCTTCGAACCGTCCTGCCTCACCTGTCGTGGAAGAGCGACTACGTCACCACCGTCGTCGCAATCCTTGGCACGACGATCAGCCCCTATCTTTCTTCTGGCAGGCTTCGCAGGAAGTCGAGGAGATGCGCGCGGAGACGGGGCAGCACGCGCTCAAGAATGCGCCGGGCCAGGGGCCGGCGAGCCTCCGGCGGATTCGCATGGACACCTGGGTCGGCATGGGCTTTTCGAACCTCGTCGCGTTCTTCATCATCCTGACGACGGCAGCGACGCTAAACGCGCATGGCGTGACCGAGGTCCAAACGTCGTCGCAGGCGGCGCTCGCGCTAAAACCGATTGCCGGTAAATTCGCGTTTTTGCTCTTCAGCGTGGGTATCGTCGGGACCGGCTTGCTTGCGCTTCCGGTGCTCGCGGGATCCGCTGCCTATGCGATGGCCGGAACATTCAGATGGCGCAACAGCCTCGCACTCAAGCCCCAGCTCGCCAAGCGGTTTTACGGAATCGTTGTGATGTCGACGATCGTCGGGCTAGCAATCGGATTTACGCCCATTGATCCGATTAAGGCGCTTTATTGGAGCGCGGTGATCAACGGCGTGGTCTCTGTGCCGATCATGGTCCTCATCATGTTCATGGCGGTCAATCCAAAGATCATGGGCCGTTTCGTCATCTCTTTGAAACTGCGTGCGGCAGGCTGGCTCGCCACGGCGGTGATGGGCGTCGGAGTGGTCGCTATGTTTTGGTTTATGAGTCGATGAGGGCGTGGCTTTTGTCACACATAAAGTGTTTCTTTGGCGCGGCGATTCTACTTCTGAAGAGCGAGAGCGATAGCTGAATGAAGGTGAAGGATGTCCGTTGCGCAACCGACGTGCTAAGACTTCAACGATTCGGCGAACGCTCGTACTGTCGACGTCGTCCACGTTGTCAGTCCGGCTTGAAGTGCCGTTTGAAGGGCTCGCCGCGGTCCAAGGACAACGAGGCCGACCAATAGCGCCGTGACGAGCGCGGCGTTAGGCGTTCGTAACAGCCACGGTCCGACGTTCGACACTCCGCGTCGCACTCGGAGAGCGGACGACGCGCCAATCGACTGGCGCGCTGCAATCAGCCGTGCACGGGATACTGCCATTCGTTCCAACACGTTTGACTGAGCGTCTTCGTGTTTCAATTGCTCGCCTCCTTAATCGCTTGCAGGTCGCGGTTGACCTCGGTCCGCAACGTCTGGAACGGTTCGGTTGGCCGTTGCGATCGCATCACAAAGACTGCGGCTAACGTCACGAGAAGCCACGCTCCAGCAACACCCCATGCGACGTGCACAAAATAGGCCGTCTTGGCCGCCGTGACAATGATTGCTATCGAAATGAAGGAGAGGGTAAATAGCGCGCCTATGGCGAGAGCAACGAGCGCTACGACCTCATGCAGCATCCGCGATTTGGTTTCCGCCAGTTCGATGCTGAACAACTCAGCGTAATCGGAGGCGCGTTGCGCGCAAAATAGACCGACATTGCGCCATTTCGCAATCTTTGCTTGTATGGTCACGATATCTCCCTCCCGTCAGCACATGCCGTCGCCCGCGAGTACGGGGCCTTTCATCAGTAATCGTTTGCCTGGCTGCGATCAGGGCGCCGGGTGGCCGTCCCGCGCGTGGAGGTACCGCCGCTGCCGGACCATATGACGCCGACGAAGAACCCGGCAAGCAGCGCTATGCCTAAAGCAGCCAGTGGTCTCTCAACTGTGCGATCGCGCAAGAGGGCCGTTGCATCGGCATAGAGCTGTTGTGCTTTAACGCTCAAATCACTGACTTGACCTGCGACGGCATTTGATGTTTCGCCGAGCGCGTTACCTACGACGCCAACGACCTTGTCCGTCGCGTCGTTTGCTCCATCTTTGGTCCCATTCGTGTCCATTTTTCCGCCCTCCTGTTTTGAACGTCGAGTTGATTACGCACGCGTCGTGCCTGGTCTCGTCGACTGTGACCCGTCCAGGAGTTCACCGAGAACACTCTCGGTACGGCGTTTGCGACTACCGAGGCAGATGAAGGGGGCGCTCGACTCGGCGCGCTCGTTAGCAACGTTGTTGGAGAAAGGAGACGCTATGAAAACCATCGCGAGAGTCTTTGTCAGTCAAATCGATGCGGAGGCTGCGCGGCGTGCGCTGATTGACGCCAGGGTCAGCTCGAGCGCCATCGAAATGGCTTTCCAGGGAGACGAGGCTGGTCCGCCGCGCGGAAATTTTCTTACCGGTGACTCGGTCGAATCGGTCGGAAACGAGGACGAATACGACGCCCGTTTCCGCGTGATGGGCGAGTCGTCGCGGTTCATCCTAACGGCGCGTGTGGAAGATGACAATGTAGCGAACGCTGAAGCTGCGCTTGCGCGGATCGGCGGTCAAACGATCAACTCGGTTTCCGGCTCCGCTCTCCCGGTCAGTAAGGGTTGAAGCCATGGACGACGACCTGAAGCGGCTCGCATGGAAGCCGAGGCTCAGCTGATGGGAACGAGCAGGCGGCGTCGACCGCCCCAGATTTCAAGCGTCCTGCGCTGTGCCTGGTTGAGCCCTTCTTGCTTGGGCGTCAAACCACACGTATGAGCTTCGTCTCAATGGGGCAGACAGACTTGTCCCTGCAGCTCGTCGCGAGTCTCGAGAACCGACGAGTTCGGGAAAGCGGCGCACGTCCCGCTCGTTCCAACGCGACGATCGTTGTTTTGTATATTGAAGACGCGGAAATTCCAGTAGGGCGGCTTGACTGCAAACTCTCAAGCGTCCGAAATAGTTCCATTCTGAGTCTAGGGTAGGGCAAACCCCGGAGGGCTTTTCTAGCTACGGCCTCATAATTGAACGAGATAACCCGTTCCGGGAGAAACCCGATGAGCGACCCCGAAATTAGTTACCATCGCGAAGTGCTAATACCGTTGGACGCCTTCGACGATGGGCTGTATGCGGCAATGCTCATGGGTGCGTGGAGTGGACGGAGTGCAGCGCGCATCCCGGGTTCTGGGATATTTTCCATGCAAAGCGCAGGCATGCAGGTTCGCTATTCAGTACGGAATGGCGGAAATCGATCGGCGCCCGCTGCCGGAACCGGAGTGGGCCTAGACGCGGGCCGCGCGCTGGGTTCTACTGCAAAGGTACCATGAGAGGCGGCAGACACGGGCGCAGCCCGCGCGAGGCGGGGCGTCACTCATGACATCATTGCTTGGGGTGCGGGCGGCGAAGAAGCGTTGATCTTGATCGTTGCCTCGTGACACGCAATTTCTGCACGGCAAAAAGGAACCCCGGGTGGCATATGTAACCATTATAAAACCTAGTGACCCCCCGCTTAGCCGTGAAGGAGCGACTTATCGTTTAAATCCGTATTAAAGCGCAGCGTCATTTTGCGAGTCCGTCGGGGCGCTTCAGCGTAACCGTGCGCTTATTACTTTATGAAGCTCGAACAGACCGCGCTTCGGATCACCGCCTTCTGCCAGAGTCCGCGCAGCGTCGAGAATCACGCACTCGTGGCGATCGGGCGCGAGCCACTGATTCGTGTCATGAATCAGGTGGAGAACGTCTAGACACAGTACTGTTGGGTAATTTCCCGACGGATAACGATTGAGCTCGTTTATCAAAACCGTATAGCGGGCCGCCAACTGGCTTGCATTCTGATAGAACGGCTGCATGAAACCCTCTCCCGGATGGTGCTTCATCTTCGCGCTTCCATGTCCGCCTCGCTATCAGGCGCGATACCAATACATACCTGCGGAGCCGGACGCAGGCGCTCCCATTGATCCGCCGTTTTGGCTCGGTGAGCATCGACTCGGTTATTTTGTGACGGGGCTGCAGTGCTGCAGCTTGCACGGGCACATTGCTCTTTCGGGCGGTCACATTAGTTGACGCCATACAGCAGCCCATGTTGCAAGGCTCAGAGGGAGTGTTCAGACCGTGAGGCGGCCGTGTGGCGGGCTGCAGACCGGCGGTCCCTCATAGCGAGTTCTATGGGGCGAACTATCGTTGCGCAGCCTTTGCCTGCAGTGTTCACGGTGCTAGCGCAGGCCGAACCGTAACGACTCAAGCCTCAGTCGCCTCATTCGCCCGAGCCGCCTAGGAAGGGTGGCGCGCGCCGGCTCGACCGAGCGTGATTCTCGTCGCCGCGGCCAATGTTGACGGGTTGCAAAGCTGGTCCGCCGTACCGTGAGCGTGCTACCCACCTGCGCCTTCCGACGTTTCTCGCCTTTGACGACCACACCTGAGGCGCAGGCGCTGGAGTCATGTGCGCAATAAGGCTGAGCAGCGAGCTGAGCGAGCTTCCCTTTCGACAGAACGCATCAATCTGCACTGCCATGCCGCGCTCGATTACGTCCGCTTCTTCAAGCGACGTGTGCGCGATGATCGGAACGCGTGCAAATCGGCCCGATCCTCGCATGGCTTCGGCAACGGTAAAGCCGTCGCACTCTGGCATTTCCAGATCCAAAATGACCACGTGGGGCGTCCAGCCCAGATGGGTCCTAAAGACGGCATATCCGCCAGTCGCCACTGCTGTTCGGAAGCCTTCGACTGCCAGCGCTGCAGACAAGGCCTCCGCTCCCACGTCGTCGTCATCGACGATCAGGACGGTGATGGGCGGAGCTACGCGCTCAAACGATCGGTTAGCCCACAGGCCTGGAAGAGTAATTGAGTCGCGCTGCATGGGCGAGGATTGAAGAGACGCTTCGTTCTCCAACGCAGCAACCGCTATGCCGAATCCCCGCCCGGCGGCGCGACGCGCTGTTCATGAAGCGCTTTGGCGGCATTATGAAGCGCTGCTTCCTCCGTCGGAAACGCTTCGCTGGATTGCCTCAGAACGACTGACTTCGCGCCACCGGCACGAGCTGAAACAATCGCCCATACCCAACCGCCCCTGCCTGACGTTCCACGTTAATTTCTGGCAATTCGGACATTGGCATCGGCCTCCGTCGCCACACTATAAACCACTGTCCGGCACCTTCCTTGCTTGTATCGAGATGCCTGCGAGGTGGCAGGCGCTCTTTGGGAGAACGGTGATGAATGAAGACCAGGTCAAGGGAGTGGGCGAAAAGGTGAAGGGCAAGATCAACGAAGGCGTTGGCAAGATGACCGATGATCCCGCGCAAGAAGCCAAAGGCGACGCACAGCAAATCGCCGGTGAAGCCCGTAAAGAGGTAGGCGACGCCAAGGAAGATCTGAAGGATGCGGCGGATGATGCCGCTGAGCGCGACGACGGCACAACGGCACCTTGATGCAAAAGGCGGTGCCCGCAAAAGCGGGCACCGTCTAAAGCTAGCCCTTGGGAACCCCAGACGTAGTTTTCAAGTACGGGCGACCAAACCCACGCCTTTAGGACACCAGCCGCTACAACGACTCACTCCCACGAGAGTCTTTCAGCGTTCCGACCTCGATAAGTCTCAGCCCTTGCCAGGGAAGCGACAAGGTATTGAGGGTTGATCTGATTCTCGAAGTTGTCCAACGATCGAAACGGCTAGCACAGGACGGTGCACGAAATTTGTGCGCGTTTCCATGCGTGGAACATCCGTTTCTCGTGGCTAACTAATTGCTTCTCCACTGCGGTCGACCGATGCCGCCTCGGATTTTTTCTCGGGGACTATTCGTCACACACTGGTCCTATGCCAGATCAGGAGAATGTCCGCTATCACGAGTGCCAACCATACGAAAGGCGCCGCCACCAAGAGATACAGATGACAGCCATTCTGCGCATTTATCGGAATTCCTGTGGACGTTGGACCGGACGGCTCCAGTTCGGCGGAACGGAGTTATGTCTTTTAGAGCGATAACGCCGATCCCAAACAAGCAGCACATCGCGCGGCCACGCGCTTCACCAGGGGTAATTTCCGCTCGGCCGGGGCAGCCTGATTGTGCCAGCAAGTCACGCGCGCATTGGAGCAGCGATGATCAAGCAGTATGACGGTGAGATCGGTTTCGACCTTGGCTGGGACCTAGCAAGGTACGGGAGAAAGCCGGCCTTGGATAAGGTCGACGAGTATGTTTTGCGCGGCTACGGTGCCGGCCTCGTGCATTTCCCGCATGCGCAGCGTCACGCGGATCGGTTCGAAGCCAAGTGGCTCCAACTGCGCTTGAGCGCGCTTCGAAGGGGCAGGATCGTCCAGCGTGAGGTGACACCCACGTTCTTGCGGATGATCGACGTCTCTCACTGCCCGGTGACGCTTGAGGAGTTGACGCACGGGATGCGCACGGAGACGGATCGGTCCGTAGACAGAATCAACAACGACGGCGGCTATGCGACCCGGAACTTGATGGTCCTAAGCACCCGGGCGAACCAGGCGAAGGGGAATAAAAACTTCGGCGAAGTGCGCCGAAACTCAGAACGTCTTACCGACTGCGATGGGCTTTTGCCGCGCAAATGGCAACGTTTGCTGTGCTTGATGGCCGGCGCCTGCGGGGCCGCGGCCGGCGAGGAACTGGCTTGCTTTCCACTATCGACTCGCCTTCCGGCGGGAACCCTTGCCCCGCTTTACTTGCACCTGCAGAAAATGGTGCTGCAGTACGCCTTTCCGGCGACGCTGCGCAACCGGCTGATCAAGTTGCTCAGCGCCCAGCAACCGGACGCAGCGCAGCGCGCTCGCTTTGTGATCGCGTGCGAACGCGTGGCGGTCTTGATAGGAAAGGTAGGTCATCCCTACGACGCGTTGGCTGACGCACGCGTACAGGCTTTTCTCGCCGGATGGTTTGTTAGCCTTACCGAAACCGCTCGAGCGCACTTCTCTACATCGACTGAGCCGGGAGTCTAGAGCTGGGGACGAGGGGAATTCGGACTGAGTCGCCTTATCCCGGTCGCGTTCTATCAGATTCAAATGGCGGCGGGGCAATGAACTAAGAAGACCAACCACGGCCTGCCTGAACGCGCCGTTTGTTCTTATACCTCGAGCGCAAAACGTTTTGATCTACTGGCACGGCCATTGCGATAAAGGCGGACACCCATGCGCGGGGATCAGGGCCTGTATCACCGAACGCGTGCGAACAATTTTTCCCTAAGGACACTATCATGCGACTCCTCACCACTCAGGACGGGCTTCCGCGCGTCGCTTGGGGACCGGTCATTGCCGGCGTCATCCTCTCACTAATCGTGTATTTGCTCATGAGCGTGCTAGGAACCGCCATCGGAGCCTCGTTGCTCTCCCCGCTCTCGCAGCCAAATCCAATGCATGGGTTTGGTTTCGGGTCGGGCATCTGGGTGATTCTTACCACCGTAGTGGCCGTATTTATTGGCTCGTACTTCGCCGGTCGCTGTGCGCCGGTGCTCGGATGGCTTCACGGTCTACTCTCGTGGGCGGTCATGGTCTTGCTGGTCGCCTACGGAATGACGTCGTTGGTGGGCAGTGCTGTGAGCACCGCCGGACACGTAGCCGCCACAAGCGCCCAGGTCGGCGGCGCCGCCGCTAATCAGGCTATCGGAAATAACGTCGGTTCACTGGTGAGCTCCGCAACGCAACAACTGCAAGCAGCCGTTGCATCAGCAGCTTCAGCCGCCTCGTCCCCGCAGGCCGAGCAAGACGCCAGGCAAGCGGCTGATACGGCAGCGAGAGGCGTGGCACGCGCGAGTTGGTATTCCTTTGCGGCATTAATTGTGGGTGCGATCATCGCCATCGTGTCAAGCGGGGCAGGCTTTCGCCATCAACCCCCTTTCGAAGAAAGCGGGGGCTCGGTTCGCAACGGCGGGACCGTCACCTCGCAAGGACGCGTGACACGTCCGAGCGGCACCGTCCGATAAGTTGGCCGGAAGAGGGCGCATTTGCCCGAGTCCTTTTGGAGCAAGACGATGGATGTAAATTTCGTTTCTGATCAGCCTGAGAAGGAAAGGGCTTTGTCGTCCGAATCGGCACCGGCCGCCGCTGTCACTATCTCGGCGATCCAGGAAGAGATAAGGGTCGGCGCGGTAGAAACGGAGACCGGGGCGGTGAGAGTCCGAAAGGTCGTGACGAATGAAATGCGATCGATCCCGCTAGGGCTTCGTAGCAAAACAGTCGGCGTGACGCGCGTGTCCGTAAACCGGCCGGTAGAGTCAGAGTATGGGCCGCGTCAGGAAGGCGATACCTTGATCGTGCCTGTTTTTGAATACGTTCCCGTCTTTACGATGCAGTTGACATTGAAGGAAGAAGTGCACATTACCACCCACACTCTTGAAAAAGAGGAGGTACGGGAGGTGCCCGTCAAAGTCGAGACGATCGTAGTTGAGCGGCGTGACGGACCTAACGGCGCGTGGGTTGAGGACGATTCACCGAACCCTTAGCGTGCTACTGCTCGCAGCGGGAACAGCCGTTGCGTGATGTCGTTTTAAGGCGGCTTTCGCGACGACGGCGCCTTTTACTACTTGGAGATTTACGATGGCTCAGACCTTGGTGGCTGTATTCAATTCGTACGACGATGCTCAAGCAGCCGCGGGTCGGCTAGAGGCGGACGGTATCGCACGATCGGACCTGAATATTCATGCACGGGACGACGTTCGTGCCGACCTGCCGGCCCAAGGATTTGCGGGCACGACGGACAACGGCACGCCGCGCGATGTAACGGTAGGCCGCTCCCCCGGCGAGACCGAGGGCGGTGCAATGGCGCGTATTGAACATTTTTTCAAGAATCTCTTTGGCGATGAAGATGGACCGGAAGATGCGGGTCATTACCGGGAGGCAGTGCGCCGGGGCGGCGCAGTCCTGGCAGTGGACGTGGCTGATGAATCGCGAGTCGATGCCATTCGGTCCGTACTGAGCGGCGCCGGAGCGATTGACATCGATCAGCGGGTCACGCAGTGGAAGAGTGCCGGGTATGCGGGCTACGATGCAGCCGCCCCGGTGTACTCCGCTGACGAGATTGCGGCTGAACGCCAGCGCTTCAACGTTGTAAAGGAAGAGTTGGAAGTTGGCAAACGCGAGGTACAGACCGGGGGCGTGCGTGTCTATTCGCGTGTGACCGAAACACCAGTAAGTGAATCAGTGAACTTGCGCGAGGAGCACGCCACCATCGAACGTCGCGCCGTTGACCGGCCGGCGACTGCGGCAGACCTGAAGGAGGGTTTTGTTGAAATTAAGGAGACCGCCGAACAGCCCGTGGTGGCCAAGACTGCGCGAGTGGTCGAAGAGGTCGTTGTCGGCAAGGAAGCTAGCGAGCGGACCGAAACGATTCAAGACACTGTGCGCGGTACCGAGGTTGAAGTCGAACGTGTCGAAGGAAGAGAAGGGCTGGTTGAGAATGATACCCTCGGCAAGAAGCCGGTGTAACGCTACTTAATTAGCGGCGACCGAGCGGTCGCCGTAGTTTTATGCAGGCAGGACCCGAGCGGATGGGAAGCACGACGACTATTCGAGCGCAGCAAGCATACGACACCCTTAAACAAGCGATTGAGCATGCTCACGCAGTTTCAAACTGGTCTCACGCTGTCGATGCTGCGGTTAAGGCAGGCATGGTAGGCGGCTTGCTGCCGTCAGACGCCGCGTTCGAATATCAATTTACGACGCCCGACTAAACGCCGCTATACTCGTGGTGCGAACTGAAACGGTGCCATGGGCGCATGAGCATCAATCAATCGTTATCGGCAGGCTACGTTCGCTTGACCGAGACGAATCTAAGCGCGTCTCTTCGCTTTCTGCTAAGCCCATATGAAACCCACGGATTCCCTCGAACAGCCGTCAGACGTAGTCGTGAAAGAGTGCAGCCACGTCTCTTGCGATCTAGGGCGAAAGTATCGAGAGTCCTCCTCGACTAATCGCAAGACAACAATCGATTCGCGAAGAAGTCGAGACATTAACGCGTGGTTTCAAGGTGACGCAGCGGGATTGCACGCTTCATCAGGGTGCGGAGCACGTCTAGTTGTGCAGCGTGCTTCTAAGCGCGGCGACGTCGTTTGTCGTGATCGGCCGTGCGTCGTTGCCCCACGACGCGCGGATAAAGGTCAGAACCTGCGCAATTTGCAGGTCGTTTAGGGTGGTCGCAAACGCGGGCATCGACTGGCGCAGTGGGCCGTGCTGCGTCGCCGGGCTGTTGCCGCCTTCGACCAGAAGACGAATCAGCGATGTCGTCTCCTCGCTGATGACGGAAGGATTACCCGCTAGCTTCGGAAACGCATTCGCGACACCCTCCCCTCGCGACCGATGACACTCTGCGCAGAACGACGCATAGACCGCCGCGCCGATTGCTGGCGGCATATCGGGTGCGCGGGTCTTGAGCGCAGGCGCCGTGTTGTCGGCTTCGAATTGCCCATCGGCCGCGCCTGTGGCGGGGAGAGACTTGAGATATGTCGCCATGGCGCGGAGGTCGTCGTCGCTTAGATATTGCAAGCTGTCCTCGACCGTCTGCACCATGCTGCCGAACGCAACCACGCCGCCGCCATGTCCGCTTTTCAGGAACGATGCGATGTCGTCGCGCGACATGCGCCCGAGGCCCGAGCCAGGATCGCCGCGCAGATTCAACGCATACCAGTTGTCGTTGACGCCGCCGGCCAGGTAATCCTTCGACGATTCGTCGTAGCCGCGCTCCTGATACGCCGCGCCGCGCGGCGTGTGGCACGAGCCGCAATGTCCGAGCGACTGCACGAGATATGCTCCGCGATTCCATGCGGTATCACGATCAGGACGCGACTCGAACGTGCCCGAAGGCGCGAAGAGCCAATCCCAAGCGGCGAGCGCCCAGCGCTGATTGAACGGAAACGGCACGCGCGTCGGCGGCGGCGTGCTCGCGACCGGCGGCACGCCTTGCATCATGTAGACATAGAGCGCGTGCATGTCGTCGTCCGTGATCTTCGTGAAGGCAACGTAGGGCATCGCCGGATAGAGTCGCTTGCCGTCGCGGGACACGCCTTCGCGCAGCGCTCGCGCGAACTCGTCGTAACTGTAAGCACCGATGCCGTGAAACTTGTCCGGTGTGATGTTGCTGCTGACGATCGTGCCGAACGGAGAGTTCATTTCCAGGCCGCCCGCGTAAGGCGCGCCGTTCTTTGGGGCGGTGTGGCATCCGGCGCAATCGGCGGCTTTCGCAAGATAGGCACCGCGTTCTATCAACGTCGATGGCGCCGACGAAACGTCGACGACGTGAAGAGCGAAAAATCCAACCGCGATGCGACCGATGAGCGAGACATTCATATCAGCCGTCCTGCGCAGCCCGCGCTCGCATTGGCGACGGAAGGCGCTTGACGAGCCAGCGCGCCGCGACCGCGAGTCCGCCGATGAGGTAAGCGAGACCGCCCGGCACCCACATCACGAGCCCGCCTAGTTGCTGGTCTTGCAGCGGATCGAAGCCGAGCGCGCTCGTGCTTTCAATGTACGACGGATACCAGAGCCCCGGCGACAGCGTCAGCAGCGCGCCGAGTGCGCCGGTATGGACCATCGTCGTGAAGAGCGAAAGCATCGCGTGCGCGCTCCGTTCGCTGCGTTGTGTGTTGCCGAACACCGTCCACCAGAAAAGCAGCGCGCTCACGAGAAAGCTCGCGTGCTGCAACGTGTGGATGCCGGGACGCGCGAGCGCCGCTTCGAAGAACACCGGCGCATGCCAGCCCCATAGCGCCGCCGCGTGCAACAGCCATGCGGCGAGCGGCGTCGTGATCGTTCGCCAGGGCGCGCGAATCCAGCGTGACCTCACCGCGCAGCCGACGCCAACGCGCAACGAAACGGGCAGCGCCCACATCCACACCGAGAGCGGCCGGCCGATCACGAGCAAGGGTGCAGCGATCAACATCAGCGCTTCGTGCTGCAACATGTGTGCGGAAAAGAGCGCGGCAGCGAGCGTGTCGAGCGGCGAATCGAGTGCGGCAACGAGCGCGAACCACCCGAGCGCGAACGCAGTGCAATGCACGGCGCGCACCGTGCGCGCCTGACGGCTGCGCGCTCGCAACCGCACGTATCCGACGACATACAGCGCAGCGCTCAGCACGAGCAAGCCAACGACCCACGGATCGAAGCTCCAGCCGAAGTGCAGCGCGGCTCGATCGTCGGCGGTGAGCCCGTGCGCTTCTGCCCCACCCACCCAGCCGAGTGCGGCGACGACGAAAGTTCGTGGGATCAGCATGGCGAGAGCAACCATTGCGGTATCGATATCGCGAGAACCGACAGCGCAGACAACACGCCGACGCCAATCGCCACCGATGCGACGAATCCTGCACGCGCCGGCCGCGCGGAACTGTCGGAGGGAATGCCTGCCCGCGCCGAGCGCCAGCGCAGCCAAGCGGCGATCGAAGCGACGACGCACACCGCGAAGCTCGCGACGCTCACGCTGTTGAGAGGCGCGACGCTTGCGGCTGAGCATGGCGCTGCCATCGTGGAGACGAGCGCGTAGTTCACGCCGAGGCACGCGAGAACGAGCGAAGGCGCGACGATCAATGCAAGCCAGGTTCGCATTTCAATCTCGATACGTTCAAAAGCGCGGCGCCCCGTAAATCACCGCATAAATAGGCAGCCAGCTCAACACGACGAAGTACCAGTACACCGCGTTCTCGCTGACATCCACAAAACGCTTGCCTTCCATCGGCCCGGTAAAAAGCAGCACGGCGAGCACGGCCGTATCGACGGTATCGGTGATCAGATGCGTGGTATGCAAGCCGAGCAGCAGCCACACGACAGAGCCATACGCATTCGTGTACCAACTCACGTTGAGCGCGGCGAATTCAAATGCGCGAACGACCAGGAACACCAGCGCCAATAACAGGCACACGACGAGCCACCAGCGCGCGCGCACGATATCCTCGCGCTCGGCCGCGCGCTTCGCGAGCTGATTCGGCACGAGGCTCACGATCAGTACGATCGTGTTGAGCGTGCCCCACAGCAATTCCGGCGGCCGCCCGGCCATCGGCCATTGAGACGCTACGCCGCGCAGGTAGAAGTATGTCATCACGCCGATCGCGAACACCGTCCCTTCAATCAGCATCAGGCCTATCGTGCTCCACCACATCAGGCTGCGATGACCGTAGCCGTAGGTCGGCAGATCGCGCACGTCGAGAACGAACGAAGCGTCGTCGGCAGAGGCGGCATCGTGACGCACATGCGTGGTCATGGACGCTTCTCCCGCGCGACGGCCAGCGCGTTCTCGCGACGCTTCGGCCAAAACCACGCGATCATCGCGACGACCACCGGCGCCGACGCCCACACCACCGCCCACGGCGTATAGATCGACGCGATGAAAAGCACGGTGGTGGCCACTGCGCTTAAAAAAGGCCAGATCGACGGCGACGGAAACATCGGCCGATGATCGGGCACCGCATCGAGCACGGTCGTCGCGAGCACCTCGCGCGCATCGGCGGCGAGGCCTGCGACGAACGCGGGCTGCGCGCCCGGCTCCCATAACGGATCGCGACCGTGCACGACGGGTATCGCGTCGAAATTGTGCGGCGGTGGCGGCGACGGCACACTCCATTCGAGCGTGCCAGCGCCCCGCCGATAGCTCACCACGACGTTCACTATAAAAAGCAGCACGCTGAGTGCAATCGTCCATGCGCCGACGGTCGCCGCGAGGTTCATGCCGTCCCATCCCATGCCGTGGGGATAGGTCCACACGCGCCGAGGCATGCCTTGCAGGCCGAGCAGATGCATCGGAAAGAACGCGACGTTAAAGCCGATGAAGAACAGCCAGAAATTCCAGCGTCCGAGCGTCTCGCCGAGCATGCGGCCGGTGAACTTCGGAAACCAGTAATAGAACGCGCCGAAGAGCGGAAACACCGCGCCGCCGATCAGCACGTAATGCAGGTGCGCGACGACGAAATACGTATCGTGGACTTGCAGATCGATCGGCACGGAGCCAAGCATGAGGCCCGTCAGGCCGCCCAGTACGAGGATGAAGAAGAACGCGAGCACGAAGAGGAGCGGTGTCTTGAGCGCGATGCGTCCGGTCCAAAGGGTGCCGATCCAGCAGAAGATCTGCATAGCCGACGGGATCGCTATCATCAGGCTCGCCGCCGTAAAGAAGCTCTTTCCGAGTTCGGGGATGTTTGTCGCGAACATGTGATGCACCCACAAGCCGAACGCGAGGAAGGCGGTTGCGATCAGGGCGAGCACCATCGCCGGATAGCCGAAGACCGGACGCCGCGCGAAGGTCGGAATAATCGATGAGATGAAGCCGAGCGGCGGGATGAAGATCAGGTAGACCTCGGGGTGTCCGAAAAACCAGAAGAGATGCTGCCAGAGCAGGACGTCACCGCCTTTTGCCGGGTTATAGAAGTGCGTGCCGACGAGGCGGTCGAGGATCAGCGCGGTGCTGCACAGCATGATCGACGGCATCGCGAAGATCACCATGAATTGCGTGACGAGCGTCGCCCAGACGAAGAGTGGCATGCGGTTGAGCGACATCCCCGGCGCGCGCAGCTTGAAGATTGTCGTGATAAGGACGATCGCTTCGAGCAGGCCCGAAAGTTCGGTGAACGTGATCATCTGCGCCCAGATGTCGGTGCCCTTGCCCGGCGCGTAGTCGGCGCTCGCGAGCGGCACATAGCTGAACCAGCCGGCCGCAGGTGCCGAATTCACCGCGAGCGACGCGAACAGCAGGATGCCGCCGAACAGGAACACCCAATACGCGTACGCGTTCATGCGCGGAAACGCGACGCTGCGCGCGCCGATCATTAGCGGAATCAGGAAGCCCGCGACCGCCTGCATCACCGGCACGGCGAAGAGGAACATCATCGTCGTGCCGTGCATCGTGAAAAGCTCGTTGTAAAGACCGGGGCCGATGAGGCGCGCGTCGGGGCGCGCGAGCTGCGTGCGCATCGCGAGCGCGAGCAGGCCGCCGAGGAGGAAAAACACGAACGTCGTCGTCATGAAGCGGCGAGCGATCGTCTTGTGATTGATCGCCGAGAGCGCGCCGATGAAGCCGGGAGAATCACTCCATGTCGCAGCCAGTGATGCGCGCACGTGGGGCGGTGCGTCGGGGCCGTCATAAAGGCGTGGTTTGGTCGCTGGATCGGTCATTGCAGCGTCCCGAGGTAGGCGACCAGCGCTTGAAGATCGGCGGGGGCGAGGTGAGTCGGCGGCATCATCGCGGCGGGTTTGAGGGCGCGCGGGTCGGTGATCCAGTGTGCTAGTGACTCGCGATCGTTGGTGAGCGTGCCGGCCGCGAGCGTGCGGCGGCTCGCGAGATGCGTAAGGTCCGGCCCGAGCCTTCCGGTTGCCGACGTCCCTTCGATCGCGTGGCAGCGCGCGCACGTGCCCATCATGAAGAGCTGCTGGCCGTGCGCTTCGAGATCGCTCGACGGTGCGCGCGCGCCCTCGCGCTGCCGTGCCGCCCACGCGTTGTAGTCGGCGGGAGGATCGGCGACGACGAGGAACGCCATCAGCGCATGCTCGTAGCCGCAGAACTCTGCACACTGTCCGCGATAGGTGCCGGCGCGATCGGCGCGAAATTCGATCGTCGCGTTGCGGCCCGGGATCATGTCCTTCTTGCCGTGCAGGTTCGGTGCCCAGAACGTGTGGATCACGTCCGCCGCGACCAGCGACACGACGACCGGCCGCCCGACCGGCACGTGCAGTTCGTTGGCGAGGGTGAAGCCCGGCGTGCCATCGTCGGAAAGATAGTGCGCTTCCCACCACCATTGATGCCCGGTCAATTCGATGTGAACTGCATTCGCGACCGGCAGGCGTGAGAGCGCGCGGTCGGTGAGGACGTCGGCCAGCACGAGGCCGAAGAGCAGCACGGCCGAAATTACCGTCGCGACAATCACCGAGCGGCGCAGGCGCGGCTCTGGGCTTTCGATGCTGTAAAGATCGGGCGGCGTGTCGCGTCTGGCCTGCGGCGCGCGTAACAATGCGATGAAGCACGCACTCAGGACCGCGGCGAATACGATCGAGCAGACCGCGAGCGTCAGATGCCACAGGTCGAGGATGCGCGCCGCTTGCACGCCGGCCGGAGCGAGGGTGCTCTGGATCGGTGAGGCCGAAGCGTCCATCGCGAGCGCGATGCCGACCGCCTTCGAAGCGACGATCCTGCAGCCTTGACGCTTGACGGAATATTGCGGCATGAGCCCTCGGGAGCAGTCATCGGCCCTTTCCGGGCGTCTCGGTTGCGACGCCCGACAGCCTGTACAAATTTTCGACAGCAAATTTTGTACCACTGGCAAACCGACTTCGCCTTCGACCTGATCATAGACAAGTACGGTGCGGCTTGGTCATCGTCGGCTTTACCCTCGGGGCTCTCATTGCTCGCATGCATACGTTGAACAAGTACAGCCTCGAACGCTAATGATGTACTGCGCGATCACAACGACTTCGGAGGGATGCAGGAGGACGGCATCACTAAAAACCAAGTCCATTCGTCATTCGGGGACGCGGCGCAGGCGCTTTGACCGTCAATGCGATTTGCGATGCACGTATTTCGGGCGTTGCGGAGCGAGAACCTTGCCACAGGCCTTGACCGACTCGGCACCGGGACGCGACGGAGTACCCCCCGAGGGATTGCGTGGCAGGTCCAATGCTGATGGAGTGTCGTGAATGCACGAGTGTTCGGCCTCTGCGGATCGCACCCGCGAAATTCCGAGCCTCATCGATGGAGCCCTCAATGCCCCTTATCGGCCGACCGACGAAGCCCGAACGATCGCCGCCCGACGCCGACAATCCGCCACCCGAAAACGCCCGGCGTTTCCTTCCTCCAGCGCTGCGGTGCGGGAATCGCCGCCGTGATTGCAGGGGCATCGGCAGGGAGCGTGTTGGCGGCCGGTCTATCCGACTCGGAAGCGAACCAGGTCAGACTTCCGCTGATCCAAGATCCGAACACTGAGCAGAAGGAAGAGGCACCCGACGCGAATCTTCCGCCCGAAGGTCGCATCGGCTATGCGGTGGTCGGGCTGGGACATCTGTCGCTTAGTCAAATTCTGCCGGCACTATCGCACTGCAAGTACTCGAAGGTCGCGCCGCTCGTCTCGGGCGATCGCAGGAAGGCGCTCAAGATAGCACGGCAGTACGGCACGACGGATACGGACGTCTACAACTATCATAACTTCGAGCGTCTCGCCGACAACCCGAGCGTTCAGGCAGTCTATATCGTGCTGCCTAATAGCATGCACAAGGAGTACACGCTGTGCGCCGCGAAGACCGGAAAGCATGTACTCTGCGAGAAGCCGATGGCAACGAGCGTCGCCGATTGCCAGGCAATGATCAACGCGTGCCGGCGCGCTGGGAGCAAACTGATGATCGCGTATCGAAGCCAGTATGAACGGATGGACCGCATGATCGCAACGATGGTCAAGGAGCAAAAGCTCGGGATTTTGCGGGAGTTCGTCGCGGGCAATTCGCAGAACGTCGGCGATCCCGCGCAATGGCGGATGAAGAAGGCGTTCGCGGGCGGTGGCGCAATACGCGACATCGGGCTCCATTGCCTGAATGCGGCGCGCTTTCTGTCGAGCGAGGAACCGCTCGACGTGATGGCATCAGTGCATAAGCCGGATGGCGATCCGCGTTTCGTCGAAGTCGAAGAATCGGTGCAGTTCATCTTGCGCTTTCCGAGCGGCCTCACGGCAACGTGCATGTCAAGCTATGCGAGCCACGAATCGCGCTTCTTCTGGTTGCAACGCTCGCAAGGCTGGGTCGAGATGGACCCCGCGTTCGGCTACAACGGATTGCGCATGCGGCACGGGATGTTGATCGATGGCAAGAGCGCGACGACCGAAGTGCAGATCGATCCGCAGGACCAGTTCGCGCGCGAGATCGATCACATGTCGGTGTGCGTCAAGAGCGATATCACGCCGCACACGCCTGGAGAGGAAGGGCTTCAGGATCGACGCATCATCGAGGCTGATCTATCAATCAGCGCGCACGGGACGCGTCGTGAAGATCGCAAGGCTCGCTTCTCGGCGCGCGGTCCCGATCCGCAGGAGGAGACGTTTCGAGGCCAGGCACCGACACCATGTAAGTGTTCGTGAATGATCCCGCCAAATCGTGGCTTCATGATGCACCGCCGCGACTTCCGCGGGCGCTTTGCACGCGTCGTTCTCATTCGGGAAGCGTCATACGACCGCGCAAAGCATCCGCGAAGCCGGCCCGGACGGTTCAGGCGTCGATGCCCGCAAACACGAGTTCCGCGCGAGATTTAAAATGCAAGCCTACCTGATGGTGAGTGGTCTTGAGTGGCGCCGCCAAAGGTCGGGCAGTAGTCGGCGTGCTCCCGCTCGGCAAGCTCTGATCCTGAGAAGCGAGCGCATGGCGGCGAACAGGCTCAACGGCGCTAGCGCATTGAAGCGCGCGGCCCGGATCGGAGGGCAAGCGAACGAAGCCAAGGATCGCGTCAACGCTTTCCATCGACTGCGCCAAGCCGCCACAAAAATTTCCTGCACAAGATCGTGTCGAAGAGGTATTTATGTTTGTCCATTCGCTCAATCGATACCCTATTAAGGGCCTTTCGGCAGAGCGCCTGCCGAGCGTAGACTTGATCGCTGCCCGAGGGTTTCCACTCGACAGAGCCTTTGCTATCACAGACGGTTCCTTCATGTTCAACCCACAGCAACCGACGCCGGAGCCGAAGACCAAATTCTTAATGCTTGCAAAATACGAGCGCTTGGCGAAACTGAAGACGCGCTATCTCGAAGACTCGGGCGAGCTCGAAGTGCGGCATGGCGATGCAACAAATCGCTACGACCTTTCTTCGGACGCAGGTCGAGAAAGTGTTGCAGCGTTCGTGCGCGACTTTCTTGCGACGCCGCTTCCTGGAGAGCCGAAGGTCGTACATGCGCCCGACCATCAATTCACGGACGTCAGTGTCCACTCAGTTGCGCTAATGCGAAGCATCTCGTTGATCAACCTCGAGACGGTACGTGACCTTGGTGAGCGCGTTGGTATCGAGCTCGATCCCATCCGCTTCCGGGCGAATCTTTATTTCGAAGGCGCCCCCGCTTGGAGCGAGATGGAATGGCTAGGCAGAGAGCTTGTAATTGGAGACGCTAGGTTAAAGGTAGTCCGACGCACGAAACGGTGTGCGGCAACGAGTGTCGACCCGGCGACCGGCGAGCGCGGTTTCAATCTTCCGCTTGCTATCCGGGAGTACGTATTGCATGGCGACCTCGGCGTGTATGCAGAGGTGGTAAAGGGCGGTGCGATTTCACCGAATGATGTGATCGAACTCGTGAGCGACGACGAAGCAGAGCCTGCAGCGGGAGACTGAGTAAGCGTTAAGACTCCCGGCCAATCAGGGAAACTTGATGAAGGTGCATCGAGCGCGGGGCGCAGGCTTGGCTCATTGGGCGATGCTCGGGCGCGGTTTTCGAAGGTCGGAGGGAGAAAGGGTGTGGACGACACACCTTGGAAAATCGGCCCGCTGGCGTGTCTCGATAGCGCGCCGCTTTCTAGCCAAGATCAAAACGTCCGATCTTGGGCGGCCAGCGCTTACTTGGCGTCGACCCCGCCGCCGAAGGCTGCGATGGCGACGATGCGCCCATCTGATACGAGATCCCGCATCGTCGTGGCCAAACGCACAGAAATGAAGGTAGAAATGGGGGGAAAGCCAACCTGAACGGCTTTCTGTTTAATGGATCAGCAGCTATCACGGTCCTAGCCTAGTTCAAGCGCAAGGCTGTACAACGCCGCTCGAGATCTCGGACGAAGCGGTCGATCAACTCGGCACCGCTGATCAAGATCGGGATTGGGCATTTGGCTTCTCGAGCGCGCGGATAGGCTCGCAATGCTCGACTGGCCGGCTGTGGCAATTCACTTCCTGCCTGAGCGCGCGCCACATGCGTTGAAGATCCCGAATATCGCTTTTGAGAATGTCGAGGCGAGCGCGGGTCATACGATCGGCATCGGCGCAAGGTCGCTCGGAGTGATGTTCGAGTGTGAGGAGGTCACGCATTTCATCGATGGTGAAGCCGAGTTCACGTCCGTGCCGGATGAATGCCAGACGCTCAACGAACGCGTTGTCATATTGGCGATACCCATTGCTGTCACGAGCAGTGGCGGGCAAAAGCGCCACCTTCTCATAGTAGCGGATCATTTCGACATTGACGCCGGAGAGTCGGCTCAGCGTTCCTATGGAGTAGGTGACGGTCATGACTGGACCCTTTAGTAGCTACTACGGGCCTTACGATACGCTTTTTGAAGAATCTAAGGCAGCAAACAAAGCTGCGACGTTACCGAGCACGTCGCTGAGTGATACCTAGCAAGCGCCGCGCATTTAGCTGTCACTTTTGCAGAGCTACCGCACTGTTTGCGAGAAAGGTCCGACGTCGGAGAATCACTTTTCTTAAATAGTTATGTAGGTCAGGCGACAAATGATCGACGATCACAACGCGATGCCGGCGTCGAGCGGCATGCCGTGGAAGAGGCGGTTCAGCGTCCAAAAAAAAGACCATAGGCTGCTGCGAACTCTTAGTCTGTACTGGCCGAATCGATGACCGTCGTGTTGCCGGGGCCAGTCGTCCTTACGCTCGCAGGCACAGACATGATGCTGTCGGTAGCCCGCGCTTTCGGTGTAAGGCGATCTTGGTTCGCTCGCCAGCGATATGAGCTCCTATGGAGTGAGCAAGCTTTTCAGATCATCAAGCCGAATTGCACCCGTGACAAGCTCGCCATTCGCAACAATGATCGTGGGCGTGATCCTTACGCCTAGGCCTTGCGCCAACGCAAGATTGCTTTCGAGCGGTGCACAGTCGCACGAGGCCCGGGCCGGAGGTCGCCCGTCGAGCATCCAGGCACGCCAGGCCTTCGCGCGTTCGGGTGCGCACCAGATTGCGGCAGCCATCGGCTTCGACTCTGCTGTGAGAATCGGAAATAGAAAAGTGTAAATTGTGACGTCAGAGACTTGCCATAATCTACGTTCGAGCGCCGCGCAATATGGGCAGTAGGGATCGGCAAAGACCGCCAGCTTTCTACGCCCGTTACCCTGAACGGTCTTGATCGCATGGTCTAGAGGCAGACTGGCAAAGTCGATCTGCCTGCCTTGCATTTGCGTCGCGCTGGCTTCTTCATCCGCCGTCGCGGTCTGGCCCGATAAGAGGAGCGCCGAACTGATGACGAAGGCGGCGGGTAAAGAGCGCAAGCCAATCATGATCCAAGGTCTCATTGAGTCGGCGACGCTCGTAGCGCATGTTCGCCAAAACGGAATCGTCGCCGCGGAGCCGATGCGCGCTTACATTCAAGAAAACTCCGCAGCACCGCAATGCCGCACTGTAGGTGCGCAAGCCGGCGACAGGAAAGCGCCAATGCGACAGGCTGGCTTGTCCGCTGGTTGC
The DNA here is from genome assembly GCF_001544515.1 of Caballeronia terrestris. Classification (GTDB taxonomy): domain Bacteria; phylum Pseudomonadota; class Gammaproteobacteria; order Burkholderiales; family Burkholderiaceae; genus Caballeronia; species Caballeronia terrestris. Next base: position 2,950 of record NZ_FCOL02000041.1, on the reverse strand, counting down.
TATACCCCGCGACTTTCTGAGTCGTCTATTGTAGGACTTCGCGCCGACCAGTTACGATCAGATTACATCTAATCGCGGGGGCGTGCCCGAGAGCGAAGAACGCTTTCAAGTCTAGACTGAAGAACTCTCAGCAAAATTTCTGCCCAAGGGAACGAGCGTCGAAGCGCCGACAAGTATTGCCTCACGATTTGCGGCGTCCCCTGGCATCGATCTCAGCCTATACTAGTATTGGGCAGAGGGATGCCCGTCGATGCCGTCGGTCGATCGATACGAGATCGCACAGGACTTCGCGATGACCGCCGAGAAATCAGGCATGCCCCTTAAGTGCACAATATGGAGCACGCGGAAACGCGGCGGGCGCCGCTTTCCGCGCGTTCTCGTGGTTGATGACTACGCTGACACCGTTAACGTGACCAGCATGGTATTGGCGCTCGACGGTTTCGAAGCACAAGTTGCCTATCGCGGGAACGCGGCCGTCGACGCCGCCACGCGCTGGCAACCGCAGGCCGTGTTACTCGATATCTGCATGCCGGATATGTCTGGGCTAGAAGTCGCAGCAAGACTTCGAGCAATGACTAGCACGTCGGAGACAGTGCTGATCGCACATTCGGCGCTGGCATCCGATGCGGATCTAGCACGCGCGAAGGAGTCGGGTTTCGACGCGTTCTGCGCAAAGCCGACTGATGCCATGAAGCTAAGTCCATTTCTTCGCCATTTTGTGGACCCTGCGGCCGAGTAGATTCGGCACCAAATTTAGCGGTTCCCGCTGATTTAGCTCTGGCACGACGGTCGGCGTACCGGGGGCGACATCGGTGTCCACGCCGTCTGAAACCGGACCGACGCTTATTGGTTTTCGAATTCAAGGGCGTCTTTGACTCGATTTTTGATTCCGTGTCTGCGGCGATGTAACGTGACATTGCAGAATCCCGGCTGTTTCCAGTTCGCATGCAACGATCATTGCCCACATGAAGCCATTGTTAGGGAACTGCCATGAACACCAAACAAAGTAAAAAGGGACATCTCGAAGGTGCCGCATCGCATCATGAGCAAGCAGCGCGGTTTCACCGTGAGGCATCCCAGTACTACGAAGCGGGCAAGGATTGTGATCATGCAGCTCACCAAGCTGTGTTGGCGCACGGTCATGCACTGCACGCCATCGACGAGGCAAATGTCGCTGCCAAGCATGCGAGCGTTCCTTCGGCAGGGGCCATTGAAGGCGGCCTAACTTCCGCGCAACATCATGCCGCGGCGTCGGATCTCCACGCCCAAGCGGCACAACACCTACGGCGCGCGGTAAAACTCTTCGACGATGACCGCAGCGCAGTCGCTCACGAGATGCAGTTGGCATTTGCTCTCGCACTACGGGCGGTGGCGCATGGCAATGAAGCGGCCAAGCAACATGTCACGTCGCTGCGGGAGAAGGGCGCGTCCTGAAGTGTGTTTCGAACTTGTCGGACGCGGAGTGGCTGTCGAGCGGCTGCGAGCGTGCGAACGGACGCGGTCGAAAACGCACCAAAAAGGACGATCAAAACTTGAACTGCTCCCCGGTGCATATGATCGAGCCGATCAACCTGCTTAACCGGGTTTCGCGCGCGATTTCGCACTGATGCGTCCGAGCCGTGCCGACATGCTAAGGGAATTCGAGCCGCCGCTCACCCAACGGCGCGTCGAATTGTATCGACAAACTTGGAGTGGCTTTTATCGAATGCCGGTGTTGCTCTTCGCCGTTCTTGACTCGTGTCCGCGAAGGGCCGTAGCAGAACGTATCGGCGTGCAATAGCCGAACTTGTTAGACGTCGACGGATAACGAAAGTGAGGTTTTGGGGGCGGCGCAACGCTCAGGGCATATCTGGGTAGTCGGAGCTAATTTCGCGTGCTGCAAGTTAATCTCACACATCAAATCATCGGCTAGTCTCGCAAGACCGCATGAACGTGAAGGCAGAAGAAGTTGAGGATAGAGGGCTAGCGAGACAAACGGCCACTCCGCGTCGTTGGATCCAGCAGCGGGCCGACCCGACCCGCCGCTCGAACCGGTCTACAGCGGTTGGATGTTGGACGCTTGCTTGCCTTTCGGGCCTTGTTTTACTTCGAAGCTTACCTTCTGATTCTCCTGCAGCGACTTGAAGCCGTCCGCCTTCACTTCAGAAAAGTGTGCAATCAAATCTTCGCCGCCTTCATCCGGCGTGACGAAGCCAAAGCCCTTTGCGTCATTGAACCCACTTTACAGTACCGGTTGCCATCTGCTGATTTTCCTAGAGATCATACATTTCGAGTAATTACGCCGCGCATTGAACAGCTTCTCGCCGGGCGTGTGCGTCTGGCGCAGTGTGACCGGCAAGGCTGCCGCCCACCGCTCGTAATGCTTGCAGAACCAGCTATATCCATAGCCTTCCGGCTCCTGCGCCTTGTACTCGTTCCACAACAGGTCGAGCGTCACGCCTTTCCTGCCGAGGTCCCGATTCACCGCCGCCCAGTTGGGCATCGGTCGTGTCCGGCTCGACGATGGCGGCGGCGGAAACAGCAGCGCATCCAATGCTGCCTCTTCCATTGACTGAGGTCGGTCGGAACCCGTGGACGCCAACGGGTTAAGCAGTGATCTTGTTCAAGTAGAAACGCTGCGTGAAAGCGGCGGGAGACAGGTAGTCAAGCCGCGCCTGTGTTCGCTGCCGGTTATAAAAGATCTCGATGTATTCCGTGATCTCTTGCTTCGCTTGGTGCCGAGTGGCGAACCGCCGCTGATAGACCAGCTCGCTCTTCAGTGTGCCCCAGAATGATTCGATTGGTGCGTTGTCAAAGCAGTTCCCTCGTCTACTTATCGATGCTTGCATGCCGAACTGGCTGACAAGATCTTGGTAAGCATGCGCGCAATATTGGGCGAATTCAACTGGTCGTTGCAACACCTCCTAAATGAGGTGTCAAATGGGACGACCACAGGGTTGGGGTTCGGAGC
>NZ_FCOL02000040.1 GCF_001544515.1 Caballeronia terrestris | reverse complement strand
AGCCGTTGTGCCGCGTGTGCGTAGTAACTGCGCGGCGGGGCATCCTGCAATTGGCGATCCGTCTCGGTGTTCAGATGTTGAAGGTCGAAGCCGAAGACGTGACGCTTGAATCCGGTGTGGCTCCAACACTGTTGGAGATTGTTCGTGCCGTTCTGGAAGGGGCCGCCGCCCCAATACCATGGGCCAAACTCCTCGTTGCACTCAGGCGCCCAAGCGTCAAAGCCGTTGTCATTTCGAAGTGGAATACGCCATTGCTTTTCGGTGCCTTTCTTTGCGCTGTAGCCCCAGTAAAAGCGGATGACGGGTGAGTAAGCGTCTTTCCACTCCGGGTCGATTCGACGCGGAATGGGGTTCTTGGTGTCGGGATCTCGATCAAGATATCTGTTTTGCTTGATGTCGCCACGGTTCAACCGCTTGTTGAGTCCTTCGCACAGCGCTATTTCCGCATCGTCATACCACTCCCCCTCCGAATTCACCCCGTGCACAAAGATAACAATCCCCGGCAAATGCGGCGGAATCTCGACCAGCGCCCGCACTTGATAACTCACGGGCGTCATATACGATTCCCAAAACTGTCTTCCAAGATGATCGATCTGCATGGGCACGAGCCGCGTGGCAACATCGTGCTGATAGCGCTTCACTTCAATCGGTCGCTCACCTGCGTTCGCCGAGTCCGGCGTCGCGCCCGCATCATTGGGTTGATTCAGTTCATCGCTCATCAGGATTCAGTCCTTTTTTTCTTCAACAGGGTCATCCCTTGCGCGATATCGCCCGCTTTGAGCGAAGTCGCGCCCGTGCCGCTAGTCACGCCCTCGATGACCTGACCATCCGCCAGTTGAATCCGGTATGGGCGATTGGCCGCCGGCCGCCCGGTAAGTCGATCGCTCAAAATGAAGTGCTCATCGTGGCCGATGGTGGTCTGCTCGAACTTCGGCAATGGCATCGACAGCGAACCAGGACCGGACTTGTCAATTCCAATGATCTTCAGAATCAAGTTGCCCGCGCCACCAATCTCGACGTTGTCGCCGCTCAGCTTCACGTAGGCGGTCCCACCGCCATGCAGCACGACGCCGTTTGCAGCGTTTGCGATCAACGTGCCGTTCGCGCTCGTCAGGTGCATGTCCTTTTGCGCCACGAGTTCCATCGCATCGGACTGCGCCTGGACCAGCACCTTGCCGCGCGCCGCGAACAGCTTGGCCCCGCCGTTGTGAGCGAAGAGCGACAGCGTGTCGGAGGCGGCGACGCTCGCATTGCGCTGTGCATTGACGTTAAATCCAGCGCCGGTTGCGATATTCACGTCACGGCCCGCAGCAACCGACACCCGGTCGGGCGTCGCCAGTGCGATCCCCTTGGGTGAAGACAGCAGCATCACCGCTTCCTTCAACTCGTTCACACTGTTCTTGAGCCATTCGTTTTCGGCTTTCAGATCGGCGATTTCAGCCTTGGCGACACTTGCGGCCTGCGCAAGCCCCTGCGCCTGCGCAAGCGCCACCTGTAACTGACCGAGCGCCGCTTTCATATCCAGATGCGGCCCGTTCGCGAGCGGCTGCGCATCGGCCGACAGGAACAGGCCTTGTCCGGCTCTGATCGCGCCTTTCATGTCGGTGCGCAGCTCAAAACCGGCGCCGCGCTTCTCTCGCTTGCGGTTCACGCTATGACCGAGCGTCAATTGCGACTTGCCGTGCTCGGTCGCGAGCTTGATGTGCTGCTCGTTGTCCCAGTCCTCATCTGCAACGTATTGTTGGATTGGGTGCGCAGCACGTTGCGACTCAACCAGCGCTGATCGTTGACGATGACGTCCGTCGCGCGCGCGTTGTGCATGACGTGCGCGATGAACGGGCGGTCCGGATCGCCATCATGAAACGCGACCAAAACCTCGGTCCCGTCGATCAGTGGAAAGTGAAAGCCGGTCTGGTTCGCGCCAGCGAACGGCTTCGCCAGTCTCAGCCGGCAACTGTTGCCGCCAGCGGGGCGCGGGTCCCGGTCCAGGTGCAGGACGACCACGTATTCACCCGCTGCATCGACGTAGGCAAACTTATAGCGGCTCGGCGACGTTACGACTCCGCTGATCGTGCCGTGCACCTTCGGCCAGCTTTCTTCGTTTAGCGGCAGACGATAAAGGCGCTCCGAGGGAATCGCAGTGAAGCTGTTGCGATACGCGTCACTGCGCGAACCGCCGCTCTCCACACGCACCACCATCACGCCGTGCTCGGCTTCGGGCAGCACTTTATTCGCGAGTTTGAGCACGCTTGATGGTGTCAGGTCGATCACATTCCCCGCACCGTGATACACGATCTGTTCAGCGAGCGCCGCTTCGCGTCTCAGTTGAGCTTCGTGCCTGGCCTCGTCATCGGTCAGGTGGTGCGCGGCCCAGGTGTACGTCTCGCCGTAAGTGGTGTCATCACCGCGGATGATGCTTTCGGCGTCGATTGGAAGCGGCGCAGTGCGGTAGTTGTAGGCGCGCACCAGTTGCCGCTCGGGAATCGTCCTGGCATGCGTCTCGATGGACTCGATCGACTCCGCGCCCGCGTTGGCCAATCCGGCCTGCGCGTGAAACGGCACGCTCAAACCGGGCTTGCGTCGGTAGTGGGTCAGGTCGTCGCCGAAGCGCACGACTTCGCAGTGTTCGCCTTCTTCCTGAACGAACCAAATGCCCGCGCGCCGGCACAGGCGCGTCATGAATGCAAGATCGCTCTCGTGCCACTGCATGACGAATTCGCGCGGCTCGTACTGCCGATACAGCCTGAAGTCGAAACGCGCGCGAATCGCATCGAAACCGTGCTCACGCAGAATCTGCTCGATGATGCTCGGAAAGCTCAGGTTTAAGAAGAACCGGCATTTGGGCGTATTGCGCAGCAGCGCGAGGCGCGATTCCAGCACGATTTCATAGGTTGTCTGGTCGCGGTTGCTGGCGAGCTGGCTGAACGCGGTAATGACGCCCTGAATCTTGCGGCGCGTGCCCGTCGACACAAACCCGCCGGGCAGGCGTGGCGGCTGAATCGTAAAGGCGGCCGGGCGATTCAGATAATCGCCACGCGGCAGATTCGCCAGAGAATGGGTAAGCGTGATTGCAAAGCGCCTTGCTTCGCCGATCGCTTCGACGCCGGTGAAGCACATGACGCTCATGTCCTTGGCACTGACCGCGCGTGGTACATCGAGGAAGTAGGTTTCGTGAAGTGAAGGAACAACGGATTGATGCGTGGCGTGGCGCGCCACGCCGGATGGCTCGATAGTCGAACTCACGAACGATTTTCTCCCGTTACTTATTTCTTATGTGATCGGGAGATTAGCCATTTCGTCAGATCTTAAATAACAGAAAACTCCGAAATTTATGGAAATTTAGGCTGTTTCCGATCGACGTTGAAGGAGAAGGTCATGTCGAAGCAGGCACGCAATCAAAACCCGAAAAATGGTCCAGTGGCGTCACCACTTCGCCGGGTCGCCGGCGTCCGCGCCCCCGAACGTGCACGGACGCACATATGCGAGTCATACACGACACGCCACTCATGAGTCCGTTGACGCACGGCGATGCTCCGCAGATGCGGCAAACGCGGCCGTATTCCGGCTCGAAGCTGCTCGCGCACTTCACCGAGTGAAAGTTGCGGATAGCGGCCGATCACTGCGCGGCGTCGTATCCCGTCCGGTGACGTCCATCGGTACGTGTAGCTGATCGAGCCAGGCGGCGTGACGTTGCACGCCGAAACCGTGCAACGTCACGTCCTAACATTCCTGAACTCGTCGTTCGCGACGATACTGCGCCGAAGACCGGTCGATTTCATGACGGGCCATACTGTCTCTGTCAGCGTACTGTGAGCGTTCCGTAGCGCGCCTCCGTTTGGGGGAATTTGGGCAGACTTGCGAGAATCAGTGCCTATCCGATAGTTTGGGTGCGAGGCATAAACTGACGGCTAAGGAGCCGCTATGCCACCTGAAAAAGGACAGGGATATACGGCGGCTAAAACATCACATCGAACGATGTAAAAAATCGAGGCCCTACGCCAATTTTCAGCGAAAATCCGCTCAAGGCCCCCGCCCTCAATACCCCTCGTCCGATCCCTTCGCACCCCCGGCCCGCATCTTCCCCATGACCTGCTGCGCGCCAGCCGCCATCAACCGCGCATCCGAACTGACGGTCACGAACTGAAACCCCATCGCGATCCGTTCGAGCGCTTTCTCCGGCGTGCCGTTATGAATCCCCGCCACCACCCCATGCGCTTTAGCGCACGCAAGAATACGCTCGATGGCCTCGACCACCGGAGGATCGACATCATCGAAAGTCGGCGTACACCCCAGCGCAAGAGACAAATCCGAAGGCCCGATATAAATCGCATCCAGCCCCGGCGTGGAAACGATTTCCTCCAGATTATCCAGGGCCTCGCGCGTTTCGATCATCGCAAACACCACGACCGTTTCATTAGCCTGCGTCGGATAATCTGCGCCGCCATAAAGCAACGCCCGGATCGGCCCGAAACTCCGCGTCCCGAGCGGCGGATAATGCGTCGCTGCGACGAGCCGCTCTGCATCCGCGCGACTGTTGACCATCGGACAAATCACCGCATACGCGCCCGCGTCGAGAACCTTCATCAGAATGCCGGGTTCATTCCAGGGCACGCGGGCCATCGGTACGGTCTGGGTCGTCGAGATGGCCGTGAACATCTCGACCGCTTTCTGATAATCGACCACGCCGTGCTGCAGGTCGACCGTCAGCGAGTCCCACCCTTGATGCGCCATCGTCTCGGCGGAAAACCCGCTCGGGATCGCGAGCCATCCGTTGACGACCGCCCCGCCAGCTTTCCAGATCGAACGAATCCGGTTCTCACGCATGCTCGTGCTCCTCTTGTTGGCAGGCCGCGTCTCGGGCCTGTGGCTTCGAACGCGCCGCCGGCGTGCGCTGCAGCGCCGGGACGGGCGGTCTCAATAGTAAAGCGCAAATGCCCGCTTGCGATTGCCAAGGCGGGCATGACGAAAACATCCGAAGCAAGATTTCAGCGTTCATCCAAAGGCGTGAAGTCGATGCCGGCAAAACTTCCGCCCTGATATCGCTGGCCAATCGCATCGAGCGGATTCGGCTTTTGCAGGATCTCGTCGGCGAAATCCTCCGCGTTCTGCTGCGGCACGTAGCCGAGCCGCGCGGCGCCGTCGTTGTTCCAGTAACTGCGCGTATTGTCCGACACACCCCACACGACGATATGCCCGACTTCCGGCGCATCGATCGTCCGCTCGACGATACGCATCAAATCGTCATGCGAGAGCCATGTGCTGAGGTGACGAAACTCCGTCGGCTTCTCGATGCAGCTTCCGATCCGCACGCACACGGTCTCGATCCCGTGCTTGTCCCAATACATCCGCGCGATGCCCTCGCCCCACATCTTGCTCAGGCCATAGAAACCATCGGGACGAAACTCGCAGTCGAGCGCGAGCTTCGCGTCGACCGGATACATGCCGATCGCATGATTCGAGCTCGCGAACAGGATGCGGCGGACCTTCTTCCGCCGCGCGCCTTCGTACACCTCGACGAGCCCGCGCAGGTTGTTCTCGATGATCTCCGGCAGCGGCCGCTCGACGCTCGTGCCCGCCATGTGGATGAGCACGTCGACGCCGTGGAGCAGCCGGTCGACGACGGCCGGATCGCGCAGGTCGCCGTGCATGATGTCCTCGTTTTCGACGATCGGCGTGAGGGGACGCGAGCCGCCCGCCGAGCGCAGGTCGTAGCCGCGTTCGAGCAGCGTCTTTCGCAATACGGTGCCCAGCTGGCCGCCGGCACCGCTCAATGCAATCTTGGTCACGATATTGGGTCCTTGTGTCATGGTCGGCGTTAGCGTCCGATGCTGTTTGCGGGCGCGGCGGGCGTCGGGACCCTGGGCGCGCGCAGGGTGCCGGCGTAGTCACCCGGCCTCAGCAGGAACCATGCGACGGTAGCACCAACGATGTCGAATAGCACGAGGCAGACGAAGAGCGGGTTATAGCCGATGGTGGTCGCGAGCGCGCCGACGATCAGCGAGAAGATCATCCCGCCGAGCCAGCCCATCATGCCGGAGAGGCCGGTTGCGGTGCCGACTTCGTGCTGCCCGAACACATCCGATGCGAGCGTATAAAGCGCGCCCGAAATCGCCTGATGGCCGAACGCGCCGAGGCAGAAGAGGCCGATCGCTACATAAGGGTTCGTCGCGAGGCCAATGCATGCCGGCCCGAACATGAAGAGCGTGCCGAAGATCATCACGAGCTTGCGCGACGTGAGCAGCGACGTGTTGAACTTGCGCAGGAAGAACGGCGCCAGATACCCGCCGACGACGCAGCCGAGGTCGGCGGCGAGAAACGGCAGCCAGCCGAAGAGCGCGATCTCCTTCAGGTTCATGTGTCGCACGGACACGAGATAGAGCGGGATCCAGAAGTTGAAGGTCTGCCAGGCCGGTTCGGCGAGAAAGCGCGGGATGCCGATGCCCCAGAAGCGGCGCGTGCCGAGCAACTGCTTCCACGAAGGACGCTGCGTCGAATCGAGCTTGCCGGCTTCCTGGCCACTCAGGATGTACTCGCGCTCACTTTCGGAAAGGTTCGGATGGTCGGCGGGCGAGCGGTAGAAGAACACCCACAGCGCGACCCACAACAGCGCGATGCCGCCGGTGACGACGAACGCCGTCTGCCAGTTGAACTGGAGAATGCAGAACACGACGAGCGGCGGCGCGAGCATCGCCCCGACCGACGTCCCCGTGTTGAGCCAGCCGGTCGCGACCGAGCGCTCCTTCGCCGGGAACCACTGCGTGATGGTCTTCATGCCGGCTGGGAAGATCGCCGCCTCGCTCATGCCGAGCAGCGCGCGGAAGAACGCGAGCGAGCCCCAGCCGGTCGCGAGGCCGTGCAGCATGTTCGACGCCGCCCAGGCCGTCGCGAAGATCGCAAAGCCGATCTTGAGGCCGACCACGTCGAGGATATAGCCGGCGATCGGCTGCATCACCGTGTAGGCGCCCTGGAATGCCGCAACCACGTACGAGTACTGCTGCGTGGTCATGTGCAGCCTGTCGGTGAGCGTCGGCGCCGCGACCGAGAGCGAACTGCGCGCGAGATAGTTGAATACGGTCCCGAGCATGATCAGCCCGACGATCCACCATCTCAATCCCTTGATCTTGTCTGCCGGCATGGCGTGTCTCCTTCCCGGTTAATGCGGGGCAATCATATAAGACGTCGTATAACTAATTTAACTTTGACGTCTGAAAGAATGTGTACGACAACTTTCGGTGAATCACACAAAGCTGTCAACCTCAAACAGCCTGAAAGCGGGTAAACCCCGTTTTGATAAGCCTCATCAGCAAGCCTACTGTAGGTTTGAGCCTGCAAAAATCGCAAAAAGTTGCTTGACAGCTATCTGACCGCTTCGCTATCTTCGGCACCATACGAGTGGGCTCAGGTCTGAACGCCCAAAAAAACGCCGGAGACGAAGGGAATAATGTTGTATGACATCGTTTGTATAAGCGTCCTCCGACGAGACGCCGATTCGGTTCACCCGAGCAACCGTGACCCCGGCAATGGCCGGATAAAAGGAGACGAACTTGAAACATCGCGAGGACAAGAATCAAAACCGAGCGCAATCCGCACCGCAATCCCAAGCGCGGCGATCGTTCGTGCTGCTAGCGGGTGCGTCGGCGAGCGTGTCGATGTTCGGCGCGCTCGGCGTGCTCGGCGGCTGCGGCGGGCACGACAACTCCGGCGACCCCACGCCGCCCGTCGCACAGGACCCGATCTGGGGTCCGTCGGGCGCGGCGACGCAGATCATCAACTCGCTGCAGGCGGTGGCGCAGTCGATGTTCCCGGACCGGACGTTCCTCGTCACCGATTACGGCGCGAAAACCTGCGCCGTCGTGGCGGCCGTGAATCCGTACACCGATCCGTCGAAGTCGCCGCTCAGCACCGGCGCCGACAAGACGCAGGCGCCCGGCTCCTTCGATTCGCGTCCCGCATTCCTCGCCGCGATCCAGGCGGCGAACGCGGCGGGCGGCGGCAAAGTCGTCGTACCCGCGGGTGACTGGTACTGCGCCGGCCCGCTCGTGCTGCTCTCTAACGTCAACTTCCATCTGAGCGCGAACTGCACGGTCTACTTCAGCCAGAATCCCGCCGATTTCGCGAAGGACGGCCCGATCGATTGCGGCGCGAACGGCAAGCTCTTCTACAGCCGCTGGCAGTCGAACGATTGCCTGAACTACGGCCCGCCCGTCTACGCGCGCAACCAGAAGAACATCGCGATCACCGGCGAGGGCGACAGCTCCATCCTCAACGGCCAGGGCATGACGCCGTTTGCGGGCACGGGCAACACGAGCACCTGCTGGTGGACGTGGAAGGGCAACAGCGGCGCTTACGGATTCGCCGGTTCTTCGACGCCGTCGCAGGCCTATGCGAACCCGAACAACGTCGATTTACGCACCGCCGCGCCCGGCATCTCCGACACGCTCTACACACGCCTCACCGATCCCGCCACGCCGTGGCAACAGGACCAGAATTACTTGCCGGCGCTGTCGGAGGCGGGTGTCGCGATCGAGAAGCGCATCTTCGGCAAGGGCCACTATCTGCGACCGTGCATGGTCGAATTCCTCGGCTGCACGAACGTGCTGATGGAAAGTTACCGCACGATCAACACGCCGTTCTGGCAGCACCATCCGACCGATTGCACGAACGTCGTGATCCGCAGCGTGACGGTGGACAGCATCGGCCCGAACAACGACGGCTTCGACCCCGACGCCTGCGACATGGTCCTGTGCGAAAGCGTCGTGTTCAACACCGGCGACGACTGCATCGCGATCAAGTCGGGCAAGAATCTTGATAACGAATACGGCCCGGCGCAGAACCACGTCATCCAGAACTGCACGATGAACAGCGGCCACGGCGGCATCACGCTCGGCAGCGAAATGGGCGGCGGCGTGCAGAAGATCTACGCGCGCAACCTCGCGATGCTCAACCAGTTCTGGGCGACCAATTCGCTGAACATCGCGATCCGCATCAAGACGAACATGAATCGCGGCGGTTTCGTGAAGGATTTCTACGTCGATGGCGTGACGCTGCCGAACGGCGTGAGCCTCACGCCTTCGGGCTACGGCAGCAGCCTGCTCGCGGGCAGCCCGATCAACGGCACCGTGCCGCTCGGCGTGGCAACGGCGGCTGCGGCGAATCCGTCGGCGGCGCAGGGCGGGCTGATCACGTTCGATTGCGACTACCAGCCGTCCAAGGACGCGATCCGCACGCGTCCGGCGCTCGTGCAGAACGTCAACATATCGAACGTGAAGGCGACCAACGTGACGCTGAACGGTGTGACGGGATCGTGCTTCCAGGCGGTCGTCGCGCAAGGCCCGGTCGCGTTCGACTACAACGGCCCGGCGCCGGCGCCCGCGATTCCGGGGATCGCAGGCGTCACGATCACGAACTGCGATTTCGGGACGCCGGTCGCGACGGGCCCGGCGACCTCGACGTCGCCCGGACCGATTTACGCATACAACGTGCACGACATCACGCTTTCGAACACGCTTATCGCGGGAAAGACCGTCAACATGACGGTGACCGACGCCCGCTAGGCGCTGGCGGAGTCGGGCCTGTTGAGGCAGGCCCGACAATGCGTGGAAGTATCTAGCGCGAGGGAGTCGGCTGCGTGGTGGTGCGCGCGCCGGCGGGGCTCGCCGATTGCGCGTCCGGCACCGCCTGTGACGGGTTCGCGCCGCCCGCCGCGCCTTGGGTATCCGAGCTGCCGCCGTAGGAGATGTCGGTCGTGGATTGTGCCGACGTGTTGGCGTTGTGCTGCATCAGCGCTCGCCCGGAGGGTTGCGGCACGGGCGTTTCCTGCGCGATCGCGACGCTCGCCGCCGCCAGCATAACGGCGCTCGACGTGCTCAAAACTGCGTTCAAAACGAGAGTCGACTTCATTTTGATGCTCCTTGCATGACGCCTCGGTTGCGAGACTCCTTTTCTCGGCAAAAGGGGGAGGGAAATTGGCGCACGTCGCCGCGAGGTCGAGGCGCGTGCGTTCCTGAAAGCGATTTTACGTCCGATGAACGTGCGTTCTTTATGCGCCGGTGCGTGATTCCGGCTTGCCAAAACTGCTTCCTGCTTTTGTTATAGGGCGCTAATACGCGGCCGCAGGCATTTTTTCGGGCCGCGTTGCGAATCGGCATCATCGGCATCATCGGCGGCTCGGACTCGACGAATGTGAATGTGTGCGGGCGTTTAAAAGCAGGGTAGGAACGATCGTTGCGCTCTCGGACGAGTCACCCACCCTGTCATCGGAGACGCACATGGGCATTTTCTCGAACATCCTCAACAAGATTTTCCCGCACGATCACCCGGCCGCGACCGGCTCCGGCGCGGCCGCCGCCCCCGCCACGGCGCAACAGCCGAGCCCAGCCGCACCGGGCGCCGCGCCTGCGGGTTCATCGACGCCTGCCGCTGCGGGCGCCGTCCAGCCGCCGGTCACGCCGATGCCGGAAGTCGACGTTGAATCCGTTCTCTCCGCGATGCAGGCGAAGCAAGGGCAGGAACTGAACTGGCGCACGTCGATCGTCGATTTGATGAAGTTGCTCGGCCTCGACAGCAGTCTCACGGCGCGCAAGGAGCTGGCGGCGGAACTGCACTACAGCGGCAACACCGAAGACTCGGCCGCAATGAACATGTGGCTGCACAAGGCGGTGATGAAGAAGCTCGCCGAGAACGGCGGCAAGGTCCCGGCCGACTTGAAAGACTGAGGCGAGATCGGCGCGGCCTGGAACGCCGCGCCGATTGTTTGTGAGCGCGCGACGTCACGTCGCCGCGGGGCCGCGTTGATTTCTCGGAAACGGTCAGCGCAGGCTGAAAGCCCCGCAGTCGAATTGAGCAACCGACCTGGCGGGTCCCGCGAAGCTGTGTCCCGCGCTTTTCTCGGGCGCCCCCCGCGATTTCACCAGGTGCGTCGCTTCTTCAGACCCGGCCTGCGGGTGCATCGACCAATCGCCTGCTGGCGCCGCGAGCGAGCCAAATCCCGCTAAGCTGCGGCACGCGATTCTTCTGGCGCACCCCGCGATCTCACCAGATGCGTCGCTTGTGCAAACTTGTTCCAACTTCTTCAAACCCGGCCCGCGAACGCATTGAGTAACCGTCTACGGCCGCGCCGCAACCTCATCCAGATGCAGCAGCAAGTCGGCGGGATCTTCGTATACGCGCAGCGCCCCCGACCGTTCGAGTTCCTCCATCCCGTACCCGCCCGACAACAAGCCCACTCCCAGCGACCGGCAACGCCGCGCCGCGAGCATGTCCCAGATGCTGTCGCCGACGACCACCGTATGCTCGATCGACACCCCCAGCCGCTCCGCCGCCGCGATAAACAGATCGGGATCGGGTTTCGCGTACTTCACATCGTCGCGCGTCACGACGACCGCCTTCGCCGGATCGACCCCGAGCGCCTCCAGATTGACCGCCGCCGTCTCCATCCGGCCGCTCGTTGCGATCGCCCAGCGCGTGCCGGCGTCCGTGAGCGCCGCGAGCAGCTCACGCGCGCCCGGCAGCGGACACACCTGCGCCCGCAGCCGCTTGTACGCCTCAGCATGCAGACGCCGCAGGTTTTCGACGCGATCCTCGCTGATCTCTCCGTGCGTCTCGCGCAGCAACTGATTCATGAAAAGCCCGCCGCTCATGCCGATCTTGCGGTGGATGCGCCACACCGACAGCTCGATGCCTTCGTCGTCGAGCGCTTCCTTCCACGCCAGGACGTGCTGATAGACGCTATCGACCAGCGTGCCGTCGAGGTCGAACAGGAATGACGTTTCGATGCGCATGATGGGAGTCCTTCGGGAGAGTGGTCGGCGGATCAGTGTACGGCAGCGTCATGGCACGCGTCGCGCTCAGAGGCTTCCAGCGCGGCGCGGCGTCAGGACAGCAAGCACGATCGCGATGATGAAAAGCGCGGGCACGTCGCCGATCAGATGGCCGCGCTGGCCGCTGCCGGCGAGCGCCTGAACCGTCATGATCGCGCCGTGGACGACGCTCGACCACACGGTGAACCAGATCAGGCTCAGGTGCGCAAGCGGATCGCGCGCGGCGATCAGCAGAAAAACGCCGAGCGTCGCGTAGATGCCGACAATCATCATCGGATAGTCGGAATGCCCGGTGTGCCACGCCCAGCCCGACGGCCAGACCAGCATCAGCGGATAAATCCCCGCGATCGAGATCAATCCGACCGCGATGAGCGCGATGCGCAAATATCGAATGCGATCAATGTCGTGCATGGTGAACGGGTGCCTCTGTCGATGCATACCGTTATAGACGCGAAATGCGAAATCGAGCCGCGTGTAGCGCCAATCTCGATTCGGGTTTATACTGACGTTGTCTCCTCCATGTCTCAACCGATATGGATTAAGCCCGCCAAATGCGCGGGCTTTTTTTCGCCCGCAGCACGCCGGACGGCACAATAGCGGGCATGACCGGTCCGCGTGCCTCACGGCAGAATGTGAAGCGGTTGCGTATCATGGTTTCTTTGGTCGCGTCACGCGGCTTCCCAGCGCGCTTCGAACGCGCGACCAGCATCGAAAATTTCCTGAGGCATGCACGATGGGCTTCGAACAACTCGCGGTATTGAAAGAGCAACTCGCCAAACAGTCGAAAGCACGGCCGCATAAGGCGTCTGCGCCGGGGAAGCCGTCGCAGCAGGCCAAGCCGTCGCAGGCCAAGTCGCAGCAGGCGAAGCCGACGCAGACCAAGTCGCAGCCGCACCAGACGAAGCCGCAATCGGCGAAGCCCGCGCAGCCGCCGAAGCAGGCGCGTCCGGCGCGCCCGCATCGCGGACCGCGCGTCGCGGCGGCGGCGGTCGAAGCGAAGGCGAGCGAAGCGAAGCCGGCCGAGGCGAAGATCACCGACCCGGCCGTCCTCACGATCCGCAAGTTGCAGAACCGCTTCCCGCTGGCGTTCCCGAAGAAGCCGGCATCGAAGGTTCCGCTGAAGGTCGGCATCTTCAAGGATCTGGTGGCACTCGCCGGCGAACTCGCGCTGACCGAAGCCGAATTGCGCGACGCGATCAAGATCTGGTGCCGGGGCAGCCGCTACTGGTCGTGTCTCGTCGAAGGGGTGCCGCGCGTGGATCTCGCGGGCGAGGCGGCCGGAGCCGTATCGGCGGAAGATGCGGTCCGCGCACGTAGTTCCGAAACGAACCGCATCGCGAAAGCCGCTCGCAAGGCGGGGCAGGGCGCGGAAGAACCGGCCCCGGTCGCTACTAACGTGGCCAGTGCCGTGGCCACAGCTTCCGAAACCGAAACGGCTCCCGCAGCCGTAGCGCCTGCCGCCGCCGTCGCGGAAGCTGCAACTTCCACGGCCGGAGCTACAGAAGTCGCAAGTCCGGCCGCCCCCGAAGCTGCCGCCTGATCAATGGCATAGCAACCAGATCCCGAACGCGCCCGCAACGGTCGCGTACACGGTATAAACCGGCAGCTTCAGCTTTGCGAGACACATGCAACCGAACGCGGCCGTCACAAGATACGCGGGCTGCGGCGGGATGTGCAGAAGGATCTTCAACACGGCGATCGCGAGAAACGCGGTCGTCGCCGCGCGCAGCAGGCGCATGCCATTCTCGAAGCGCGGATACGTCTTGAGCGCCGCCAGATGCCGCTGCGCGAAAATCACGAGACACCCCGACGGCACGAATAGCGCGACCGTCGCAACGAGCGCGCCGATCCACCCATCAATCAGATAGCCGAAGAACGGAATCACGTTCAGCAAAGGCCCCGGCGCGATCGGCGAGAGGGCGAAGGCGAGCGTGAAGTCGGTATCGGAGACGCCGGTGCTCGGGCTCACGAACAGCGCCTTCAGCACCGGCAGCGCCGAAAATCCGCCGCCGAAGAGCGTCAACCCCGCGCCCGCGAGACGGGGCCAGAGCAGCGTGAACTGCCACGGCGTCGGCAGCGGCAGCGCGAAAATCAGCAGCAAACCGACGAGCACGACCGGTAAGCGCCAGTCGCGGCGGGCGTGTACGACATCGACGCTCGTCTCGCGCTCCGCTTCCAGCATCCATCCCGCCGCAAACGTGCTCGCCAGCACGAGCACATAGGCCGCCGGTCCATGCGCCAGCGCGAGCGTGGCGCACGCGAACGCCGCCGCCGCCCATTCGACCTTTCCTCGCAGGATCGTGCGAGTCTGCTTGTACCAGGTAACGCCGATCAGCACGGCCAAAACGACGCTGAAGTGATTGACGAGCGTCTGCGAAGTCAGCGAGCGGATCAGCGGCGTGCGATAGAAAATCGCGAAAACGGTCATCAACAGGAAAAACGGCAAGACGCTCGCGATGCCCGCCGCCCACGCGCCTGCCCGTCCGCGCAGCACGTGCCCCAATTGCACCGCGACGTTGCAGCCAACCGGCCCCGGCACCATCCACGCAAGCGCAGTGAGATCGGCGAATGCCAATGGCGAAAGCCGCGGCTGGCGTTCAACATAATGCCGTTCGAGTTGCGCCATTAATGCGAGCCCGCCCCACGATACCGCCGATAAACCGCATACGGTCCAGAACAACCGCCAGAGCGATTCAGGCTCGCTGATTAATTCGCTGTTCACACTTGTCATCGCTTTTGTGGTCGTATTTCAGAAATGCTTAACCCCACTGCCGACTTTTCGTCCAGCCGGTCGATTAACGGCCGCAGTAAGGCGTCACGAATGCGGCCCGAAGGCAAGCGCATTCGTCGATACGAATGTTCGTGCTACATATCCGATCCGGGTCAGGTGTGCAATGCGGGACAAACCCGCGGTCCCCGCCAGCAAGGCGCCATTGGGCTTCAAGGCAAGTGGATACTAACGCAGCCCCCTCACGGCGATGAAAATCGATTTACGAAACCATTGCTGACTTCGTCATTTATCCAACGAAAGCCATTCGTCCGATTTTTTTCATAGCCCTGAAGCGCGTTTAAAAATAGAATCCTTTGGGCAAACGTTTCAATAAGTCACGGCCAATGAAAACGAACGAATGGTTTATTCGACAGAGGGACCGGTTCAAATGCAAGGAATCGACTGCGCTTCATGGCATCGTCTATGGCGCTGCCTTGATTTCGCTGGTGATGGTCGGCCTTTGCGCACTCGTTCTTTATCAAAGCCGGCAGGATGCGTTCGAACGCACGCGCGAGACCTCGCGTAACGTCGCGCTGATCGCCGAGCGCGACATCGTTCGTAATTTCGAGCTGTACGACCTATCCCTCCAGGCCGTGATCGAAGGCCTCGCGCAGCCGGAAGTCATGGCGCTGCCCGACCATCTGCGTCGCGACGTTTTGTTCGACCGCGCGGCCACGGCCAAATATCTCGAAGCGCTGCTTGTCCTGGACGAAGCGGGCGACATCGTCGTCGATTCGGTCAGTGAGACGCCGCGCAAGGCCAATTTTGCCGACAGCGCATTCTTCAAGGCGCAGCGCGCGGGCGACGCGGGCCTCTACATCAGCGATCCGCTGCGCTTCACGCTCGAACACGACATGCAGAGCATCGTGCTGAGCCGGCGCATCACGCGCGCCGACGGCTCGTTCGGCGGCGTCGCGATGATCGCGATCAGCCTCGACTATTTCCGCAACCTGTTCGCCGGGCTGTCGCTGGGGGAGCGCGGATCGGCGTCGGTGATCGGGCAGAGCGGCCTGATGGTGATGCGCCAGCCGTACGACGTGCGCATCATCGGCCGTGACATCAAGACTGCGAGCACCTTCAAGCGCTTCATCGCGGAGAAGGAAGGCGATTTCAGCGATACGGCGAGCATCGACAACGTTCGCCGCCTCTATACGTTCAAGACGCTGCCGCATCTGCCGTTCATCATCATGGTCGCGATGGCCGAGACGGACATCTACGCGGCCTGGCGCCGTCGCGCGCTCACGATCGGCTCGCTGATGGCGACGTTCGGCCTCGCGTTCGTCGGGCTCTCGGCGGTGCTCGGCACGCAGTTGCGCCGGCGCATGCGCGCGGAGTCCGAGCTGCAACTGCTCGCGCGCACCGACGGCCTCACGGGCCTGAACAACCGCCGCACGTTCGGCGAAGTGCTCGATCTGGAGTGGCGGCGCGCGCGCCGTGCGCGTTGCGTGTTCTCGCTGCTTTTCGTCGATATCGACCGCTTCAAGGCCTATAACGACACCTACGGCCATCAGGCCGGCGACAAGGCGCTCGCGGCAGTGGCAAAGTGCATCGGCGAAAGCATCCGGCGTCCCGGCGATACGGCGGCGCGTTATGGCGGCGAGGAATTCGTGGTCGTGCTGCCGAATACGCCGGCGGCGGGCGCGTCGTTCATCGCGGAGAAGATTCGCGTGGCGATCAGCGATCTCTCGCTCGCTCACGCGGGCAGCGAGTTCGGCCGCGTGACCGCGAGCATCGGCACGGCGAGCTGGGACCCGGAATCGGCCATGGACGTCTCCGACATGCTGAAGGACGCGGACCGCGCGCTCTATCGCGCGAAGGCGATGGGCCGGAACATGGTGGCGTTCGCAAGCCGCTGCGCGGGGGAAGTGATCACCGCAGAGTGCACGGATATCGAGCAGGGATTGCTCGTTCGTTAAAGATGCCGGCGCCTGGGGTTCGTGGCTTACACTGTTTGAGGCATCCAAACTACAAGCGCCAGCGAAACCCCGAGCGATGAAAGCCATCCTGTGCTTCTGCGCCCTGATCGCGCGAATCAGCTTTGCCAGCGCGGCGTCAAACTACCCGCAGCTTCCCGCGCTCAACATCGACATCACGCAGACCTCCGTCTCCGGCATCTCCTCCGGCGGCTTCATGGCGGTGCAGCTCGCGGTCGCGTATTCGTCGATCATCAAAGGCGTCGGCGTGGTCGCGGCGGGTCCGTACTACTGTTCGCAGAGCGACATCCGCATCGCGACGACGCGCTGCTCGTGCACGATCGCGCCCGCAAGCTCATGCGACGTGACGCCCGCAAGCGCAAGCGTCCCGGCACTCGTCACGTTCACGAAGACATCGGCCACGAGCCACCTCATCGAGGACGTCGCGAATCTTCGCCGCCAGCGCGTGATTACCTTTTCCGGCGCGAAGGATGCCACCGTGCCGCGCCCAGTCGTCACGCAACTCATCGGCTATTACGCGGCGCTCGGCACGCCGGCGCAAAACGTCTCGAAGATCGAACTCCCGAATGCCGGCCACACGATGCCGACCGTCGATTACGGTGTGCCGTGCAGCGCGACCGAGTCGCCGTTCATCGGCAAGTGCGGCTACGATGCCGCGCGGGTGATCCTGAGCTGGATCTACGGTCCCAACCCGCTGCAACCGCCTTCCGCGACGACGCCGAAAGGACGCTTCATCCGCTTCGATCAGAGCCGCTACGTGCCGGAGGGGAAGTCGTCGTTCTTCGGATCATCGACGGGGATGGACACGAGCGGCTGGCTCTACGTGCCCGCGTCGTGCAGCGCGGGCACACCGTGCCGCCTGCATGTCGCGCTGCATGGCTGCGAGCAGGGGCAGGACTATTTGCCGCTGCAGTCGCCGCCGGGCGGCGGCCTTTTCTACGGCACGACCTTCGTGCGTAACGCGGGCTACGCGAAGTGGGCGGACAACAACCGTATCGTCGTGCTGTATCCGCAGGCGGTGTCGATTCCGCTGTCGAATCCCAATGGATGCTGGGACTGGTGGGGCTACACCGACCGCCATTTCGCCGACCAGCAAGGCATCCAGATGCGCGCGATCCGCAACATGATCGACCGGCTGACTTCGGGCGCGGCGCATTGAGAGGGCGGCACGTGTGGAACGGGACTTGCGCAGTCGAAAGCAGTCAACAACTGCCGGCAGGAGGCCGCCATGACGACCGCACCCTCGGACGAACCCGCTACGCCGGACGAAGACCCGGCCGCGCCGCCTACGGAAATCTCGGTGCCCATCGGCGACGCGATACCGACGCCGGTCGAGCCGGGCCTCGACCAGCCGCTGCCCGAAAAGGCCGACGCCGATCCCGGCCCGGATTCGACCTACGAGCCGCCAGCCGAGCCGCCCGTCGACGTATCGAAGCCGATCGGCGACGCGATCCCCACGCCGGTGGAACCGGGCACCGATCAACCGTTGCCGGAAAAGAATCCTGGCGCATAACGCGTCCCTGCAAAGCGATCATGCCGCTACACTTCCCCAACGCGTGAACTACAGCCTGGTGGAGAGCGGACATGATCCTGCTTCGACGTTGCCTCGCGGCTTTGCTCGTCATGCTTCTCAACGCGTGCGCGAGCTTGCCGCCACAGGCCGGACGCATTGAAACGCACGCGCTCCAGAACACCGCCGACACCCGCCTCGGCGTCGCCTTCGCGCCGGGCGAAGCGACGCATCCCGCCGATAACGCCTTCCACCTGCTGCCCAACGCGATGGACGCGCTGGTCGCGCGCGTCATCCTGATGGAAGGCGCGGACCGCACGCTCGACATGCAGTACTACATCTGGCACGACGACGCGACCGGCCGCACGCTCGCGGCGGCGATGCTGCGCGCGGCGGACCGCGGGGTGCGCGTGCGGCTCCTGCTCGATGACCTCGGCACGAACGCCGACGACCGCGTGCTGCTCGCGCTCGACTCGCATCCGAACGTGGAGATCCGGCTCTTTAACCCGGTCGCGAGCCGCAGCTTCAAGAAGCTCGGCTCCGCGGTCGAATTCTTCCGCGTGAATCGGCGCATGCACAACAAGGCGCTGATCGCCGATAACCAGGGCGCGATTCTCGGCGGCCGCAACATCGGCGACGAATACTTCGGCGCATCGACGACCGTCGCGTTCGGCGACCTCGACGTGCTCGTGCACGGCCCGGTCGTGCGCGAAGTGTCGACGGCCTTCGATCAATACTGGAACTCGGAGTCGGCGTATCCCGTCGATCGCCTGATGGGGAAGAGCGCCGACCCGGAGGCGCTCGCCGGCTATCGGGCGAAGCTCGACGCATACCTTTCGACCGAGATGGAGACGCCGTACTTTCAGCAGGCGAAAGCGCGCCTGACCGACGTGATCCACACGCGCGATGCGCAGTTCTCGTGGGGCCGCGCGACGCTGCTCTACGACGACCCGGCGAAGATCACGCGCGCGCCGGGCGATGCAGAAGGGCATCTGATGTCGCAGTTCCGGGCGCTCGATCTCAAGCCCGAACGCGAGATGCTGATCGTCTCGCCGTACTTCGTGCCGCAGAAGGCGGGCGTCGAATGGCTGCGCGGGATGACGGCGCGCGGCGTGCGCGTCACGGTGCTGACCAACTCGCTCTCGGCCACCGACGTCGCCGCAGTCCACGCGGGGTATCAGCGCTATCGGAAAGACATGCTCGAGGCGGGCGTGCGGCTCTACGAGCTCAAGCCCGTCGCCGGGGACGAGTCGACAGGGAAGAAATCGACGTTCGGCTCGTCGAAGGCGTCACTGCATGCGAAGACGTATGTATTCGACCGCAAGAGCATCTTCATCGGCTCGATGAATCTCGATCCGCGCTCGGTCGAACTCAACACGGAGATCGGCGTGTACTGCGAGAGCGAGGCGGCGGCGCGCGAAGTGGTCGATGGCATCGATGCGAATCTCGATCGCGTTGCGTGGCGGCTCGAACTGCGCCCCGATGCGAACGGCGGCAGCCACATCGTGTGGATCGATACGGCCGCCAACGGCACGGTCACGGTGCTCGACAAGGAGCCGGACGTATCGGCGTGGCGCCGCACCGGCATTTGGTTCCTCGGCCTGCTGCCGATTGAATCGCAGTTGTGAAGCGATGCGCTATGCCGGCGCGGCCATGCGCGGCGCCGACAACGCTACGCCCGCGACCGTGTTGATCGACGCATAGATCGCATCGACGACCGCGTTGATCAGCTTCTCCAGTTCCACCACGATCAGTTGCACGAGCGTCTCGGCGAAGCCCTGCGCCATTTGTCCGAGACCGTCGAGGTAGAACGAACGCTCTGCCGCCGTGAACACGTTCGCTTCGATCATCCCCGTGACGAGCGCGGACTGATGCACGAGCGATTGAAACTGGCTTTGCGCGAAACCCGTGAAGGTCGCGAGGTCCTTGGTGGTCGTCGTCTTGACCGCGGACGAGATGCTGTCCTTGAAGACATCGGCGACGCTGGTGAGATCGAGTGCCATGACGGCTCCTTGATGTTCGACGGTTTACCGTTGCAGGAAAGTCTCGTAGACGAGCGCTTCCGACATGAAGTGCGTGACGTACCCCTTGTTCGCGGCGACCTGCGCTCCGTTCAATCCGTGCGCGCAGTCGGTGTCGCGCAGCAGTGCGATCGCGCGCGCGACTTGTGCAAGCGCGAGCGCGCTGGCGGGAAGCTGTGGCTGCTGAGTATTAGCGGGCGGTGGCCCGAACGACGGCAGCGCCGGCGTGCGCGGTACATGCCGCGCGTCGGCGCATTCGCCGGCGGCGAGCGCCAGTGCGTCATCGGAGACGGTTCTGGGAAGCGGGCTGATCGCGAGCCTCTGCTTGATCGCCTGATCGGCCTTGTCGCGCAGCGCGCTATCGGCGACGGGGCGGCTTTGCGATTGCAACGCAAGCGCATCCGCACGTCCGATGATTTCGTTGTACTGGCCCGCGCGCTCGCTGAAGGTTGTCTTCGAAACACCCATCCCCGCCGACGCATAGAGTTCCATGATGTTGTTGCTGACGCCGCGAATTCCGTTCACGAGCGACGCATCGTAGGGCGGCGCGAGCTGCACGGTGCATGCGGTGCATAGTGCGAGCGCCGAAAGCAGCGCGACGAGCCATGCGGACCTGCGATGGCGGCTCCGGCTTCGTGTCATGGTGACTCCGGTCGTTGAACGAAGCGTCTGTAACATCAGACGCAAGCAAGGGCGCCGCGGACACTCGCTCGACGGAACGGTGGAGGCGCATGGGCGGATTCATCGCATAGCGAATGGAAGCGTGAAAACGGCCCACACGCAATATAGGATCGCGAACTTCATTGCGGCAAGCCTGCGGCATAGCCGTGTTCCGCCACTCTCAAGCAATCGAATGAAAGTGGATTGCGAATGAATCGAATGCATTCCACGTTAGGTGTGCGCGCGCACATAACGGATTATAAAAGCGCGGCATGGCTCCTAGAATCCGTAGGCATGGCGAAAGGATCGTGGCGTGCGTATCCCTCAGCGGAATGCGTGAATCGCGGGACCGCGCGTGTGGTTCCGCGGTGCGATCGCGTCCGGTTCGATCGATACGGACTTGCAGGTGCCGAACCTGGCCGTCGTCATCACGCTGGAAGAGCACGAGGACACGGAAGGCAATAGCTGGGCCGACATCTCGTACCGCACGAGCGCCGAGCGAACCCTGACGATCGCGCCAGCTAACGCGACGGACGGCATCGTCGGCGGCCAGGTGCTGCGCGAGGAGCGCACGCCTTGCGGCAACGACGTGAAATACGGCAGCTGGTCGACGTTTTCGTTCTGTCAGTTCGACGTTGCGACGACCGGCTTCGGCGGCAGCGCCACGCCGCTCACGCCGCCGACGGTCACCTGGACGGTCGGCGGCAAGCCCGTGTGGGGCAGTCAGGGAACGGTCGACGTGCCCTTCGACGGCTCGGAGTTCACGCTCGAATACACGATCGATCCGGTGTCGTTCGAGCTCGCCCTCACGTCGCGCGGCGGCGAGCGTTACAGCACCGAAGTCACCGCGACCGCGACCGAAGCGGGCGGTGGCGCGGCGGTATCGGCGAGTGCGACGTTCAACGCGCTCGGGTATTTCGAAGGCTATTCGCCGGAGGACAAGGCGCTCGTGCTCGCGTGCATTTCGCGCATCGGCGAGGAGCATCGCATTCCGATTCCGCGACGCTTCCGGCGGCCGGACCCGGACCCGCGCTTCGAAATCGACATCGACCAATGGCGGCAGGAGACGATCAACCAGATCCGCACGCAACTGCAGCTCGATACGCGAACGGAACGCGCGCTCACCGATATCGTCAGGCTGCAGGCGCCGGGGTAAAAGCGGCGAAAGCTCACATCGACGCGTCGCGCAGCGTCTATAGTTTCCAGCACCGACAAGCGATCGATGAGGAGATGCGCGATGCCGTCCCGCCGACGATTCCTGAGCGCCGCGCTGTCCGGCGCGACCGCCACCGTGCTGCCCTCCGTCGAAGCAGCGCAATCGCCGACGACGCCGCTGCCCCCCGACATCGCCATCCACGACGATGCCGACCTCGACCGCCATCTCGCCGCGCTCAGCAACTGGGGCCGCTGGGGACCGGATGACCAGCTCGGCACGCTCAACTACATCACGCCGGCGATGAGGCTCGCCGCTGTTAAGCTCGTCCGCACGGGGCACATCATCCCGCTCGCGCGCGAGATCCCGGTCGCCGCCGCCGACGGGGTGCGCCGCCAGACCTACGAAATGCGCAGCTACACGGACGCGCTGCCGGAAGAATCGGGTTGCATCGACTACATCGGCATGGTGTATCACGGTTTCGCGATCACTCACCTCGACGCGCTTTGCCATCTCTTCACGCCCGAAGGCAAGCAGGGGATGTACAACGGCTTTCCGATCAGCGCCGTGACTCCGCAAGGCGCGACGAAGCTCGGCGTCGAGGTGATGGGCGCGCAGGGCATCGCCGGGCGCGGCGTGCTGCTCGACATCGCGGCGCTCAAGGGCGGGCCGCTTCCGCCCGGCTCGACGATCTGGCCCGCCGATCTCGACGCCGCCGAACGCGCGCAGAAGCTCGTCGTGCGCGAGGGCGACATTCTATTCATCCGCAACGGGGCGGGCGCGCGCAACGCGCTGAAACTTGGCACGGGGCTCCACGCGTCGTGCTTGCCGTGGCTGCGCGAACGGCGCATCGCCGTGGTGAGCAGCGATTCCGACAGCGACGTGCATCCCGCGCCGCCCGGTTTCAAGCGCTGGACCGAACCGGTGCACATGGTCGCGATACCGTACCTCGGCCTGCCGATCCTCGACAACACCGACCTCGACGCGCTCGCGCTCCACTGCGCGCAGGAAGGGCGCTGGGAGTTCTTCGTGACCGTCGGGCCGTGGCGCTTCAAGGGCGCGACGAGTTCGCCCGTCAATCCGATCGCGATGTTCTGAGTGTTCTCAAGTGTGCCGCGCCCGGCCGACATAAATATTTCATTCACGAAATCCTCCGCCCGACCTCAAGAACGGCGCCACGCTGCCGTCAACGAGTAGGGAGTCCGTTTGGAGAGCGGCCGTGCGTCAATGCGCCGGCCTCCCGGCCTCCCGGCGTCCCGCCGCACGACTGCAGACACGATCAATCGCGCCATCGGAGAGACGCCGGCGATAACGCCCGCGTTCCGGTCGCTCATCATCCTGGAGATATTGTGGTCCGACACGGTCTTGCCGGCCTGCTATTGGCGCTGTCCAGCGCCAGCCATGCGTTCGCAGCCGGTCCCGCCCAAGCCGCGCGCCCCGATTGCTCGCGCCCGCTCACTCTCGCGCTGCACGATCACGGCCTGCTCTATTCCGCCGATACCGACACCGGCATCGACAAGGATTTCGCCGACGAACTGATCCGCCGCAGCGGCTGCAAGATCAGCGTCAGCCTGATGTCGCGCGCGCGGATCTGGCAACTGATCGAATCGGGCGCGCTGGATTTCAGCCTGTCGGGGATCGCCAACGCCGAACGCAACCAGTACGCGTCGTTCGCCTGGTACTTCAGCAACAAATACTATTTGCTCGTGCGCAAAGATGCCGGCATCCAGCGGCTCACCGATTTCGAGCACGAAGACGGCTTCCAGCTCGGCGTGATCCGCAGCTTCCGCTACAGTGATTCGGCGAACCGCCTCGTCGACGAACTCTCCGCCGCGAACCGCACGAGCCAGGCGGGCGGGCTCGATCCGCTCTACCAGGCGCTGATGACGCGCCGCATCCAGGGCATGATCATCGAGCCGTTCGACTACCCCGCGCTCGACGAGCGCAAGATCCGCGACGTCACGACCATCATCGAGTTCAACGATCCGGCGGTGCCGCACGGCCTCATCATGTCAAAGAAAGCGCTGCCGGCCGCCGAGCAGGACAAGTGGCGCGCGCTCGTCAACGACATGCGCGCCGACGGCACCGTGCGCCGCATCTTCGAGAAATACTTCAGGCGCGATCTCGCTGCCTCGATGGTCGATTTCCCGACTCCGCCGTGAACTTTGCGCGCATCGTCCTGTTGCCGCTGATGATCCTGTGCGCGTCGCTTGGCGTGACGTGGGCCGTCTGGGATCACGAACGGCAAGCGTCCCGCCACGAGGTGCTGTCGCAGTTCGACTTCGCGCTCGGCGACGCTGTGAGCCGCGTCGATCAGCGCATGGCGACCTACGAGCTGATGCTGCGTGGCGTGCAGAGCCTTTTCGCCGCGAAGGATCAGATCGAACGCGACAACTTTCGCGACTACGTCGGCACGCTCGTGCTCGATCCGAGCTTCGCGGGCGTGCAGGCGATCGGCATTGTCG
Source organism: Caballeronia terrestris (assembly GCF_001544515.1). Taxonomy (GTDB): domain Bacteria; phylum Pseudomonadota; class Gammaproteobacteria; order Burkholderiales; family Burkholderiaceae; genus Caballeronia; species Caballeronia terrestris. The sequence goes on along the minus strand of NZ_FCOL02000040.1, from coordinate 26,233 downwards.
AATGGGTGCCGGCCGTGCGCCGCGACGCGCACGTCGCCACCATGCGCAGTCTCGGTTTCATCGACTACGCCATCCAGCCGGGCGGCCCGCGCGCGGACTATGCGCCGATCGTGCAGCGCGAGCCGTACGTCGGCCGCAATCGCGCCCCGCTCGGCTTCGACGCCTGGGCCGACGCCACGCGCCGCACCGCGATGGAGCGGGCGCGCGATTCCGGCATGGCCGCGATCACCGGCAAGGTGCGCCTGACCGTCGACAACGAGCCCGACGCACCGCCGGGCTTCGTGATGTACCTGCCCGTCTACGCACGCGGACTGCCGCACGACAGCGTCGCCGAGCGGCGCGCGAGCGTGATCGCATGGGTGTACGCATCGTTTCGCATGAGCGACGTTATCGCGAGCCTGTATGGTGAGCGGCTGCCCGGACTCGGCCTCGCGATCTACGACGGCGTCGGCATCTCCGACGCGACGCTTTTGCACCGATCGCCGGAAAAGCACCTGCCGCACGTGAAATCCGTGGTGTCCGCGAGCGAGTATCTGGTGGTCGACGGCCACAACTGGACACTCGCGATGCACGCCCATGACGACTTCAGGGCGCGCTTCGGCCGCAACGCCGAATTGCTGATCGCCGTGAGCGGCACGGGCCTGAGCCTGCTGCTCGCGTTACTCGCCTGGCTCACGATGACGGGCCGGCGGCGCGCGCTGCACATGGCGTCCTCGATGACGCGCGAATTGCGCGAAAACGAAGAGAAGTTCCGCGCGATCGCCGATTGCACGGTCAACTGGGAAGTCTGGTGGGGCCCGGACGGCAAGCCGCGCTGGATCAACCCGTCGGTCAGGGAATACACCGGCTACACCGTCGACGAATGCATGGCGATGCCCGACCTCGCCGCCACGCTGATCCATCCGGAAGACATGCCGCGTGTCGCGCCGCTGTTCCTGAAGGGCATGCACGGCCTGCGCGGCGACGATCTCGAATTCCGCTGCGTGCGCAAGGACGGCTCGCTGGTGTGGTTCTCAGTCTCATGGGGGCCGATCCGCGATGCCAAGGGCGCGTTCACCGGCTTTCGCACGAGCGGGCGTGACATCACCGAGCGCAAGCAACTCGAAGCGGAGTTGCGCATCGCGGCGGTCGCCTTCGACTCGCTCGAAGCGATGATGGTCACCGATGCGCGCAATATCATCCTGCGCGTGAATTCGGCGTTCACGGAATGCACCGGCTATACGCCCGAGGAAGTCGTCGGCAGGACGCCGCTTTTCCTGCGCTCCGGCCGTCATGATGAGACGTTCTTCCGCGAGATGTGGGAGGCGGTCGATCGCGAAGGCGGCTGGCAGGGCGAGATATGGGATCGCCGCAAGAACGGCGAGATCTACCCGAAGTGGTTCACGGTATCGGCGGTCCGCGGCGAGGACGGCGTCGTGAGCCATTACGTCGGCACGCATCACGACATCACCGAACGCAAGATCGCGGAGGAGCGGATCAGGGAACTGGCGTTCTTCGATGCCCTCACGCGCCTGCCTAACCGCTCGCTGCTGCTCGACCGCCTGAAGCAGGCGATCACGGCGAGCGCGCGCGGCGACGCATGCGGCGCGCTGCTCTTCATCGACCTCGATCACTTCAAGACGCTCAACGATACGCTCGGCCACGACAAGGGCGACCGCTTGTTGCAGGAAGTGGCGCAGCGGCTTGCCGCGAGCGTGCGCGACAGCGATACGGTGGCGCGCGTCGGCGGCGACGAGTTCGTCGTGGTGCTCGGCAGCCTGCATGCAAGCCGGCAGGAAGCGGCGATCCAGACCGAGGCTATCGGCGAAAAGATTCTCGAAGTGCTCGGCAACACGTACCATCTCGGCGATGTCGAATACCGCAGCACGGCGAGCATCGGCGCGACGGTGTTCCAGGGCCATCGCACATCGATCGACGAGCTGCTCAAGCAGGCCGACCTCGCGATGTACAAGTCGAAGGAGCGCGGACGCAACGCGCTCTGCTTCTTCGATCCCGCGATGCAGACCGTGGTGCTGGAGCGCGCGGCGCTCGAGGCGGATTTGCGCAAGGCCATCGATGAAGAGCAGTTCCTGCTGCACTACCAGGCGCAGATCGCCGACGGCGGCCGCGTGACGGGCGCCGAGGCCCTGGTGCGCTGGCGGCATCCGCAGCGTGGCATCGTGCCGCCCGCGGAGTTCATTCCGCTCGCGGAGGAGACCGGTCTGATCCTGCCCCTCGGCAACTGGGTTCTGGAGACGGCGTGCAGACAATTGACGCTGTGGTCGACGCGACCGGAGACCGCGCATCTGACGATCGCGGTGAATGTCAGCGCGCAGCAATTGCGCGAGCCGGATTTCGTCGACAAGGTGCTGGCGGTGATCGGTCACACGGGCGCGCGGGCGAACCGGCTGAAGCTGGAACTGACGGAGAGCGTACTCGTCGACAACGTGCAGGACATCATTCGGAAGATGTACGCGCTGAAGGCCAAGGGCGTGGTGTTCTCACTCGATGACTTCGGGATCGGATACTCGTCGCTTTCTTATCTGAAGCGGCTGCCGCTGGATCAGTTGAAGATCGATCAGTCGTTCGTGCGCGACGTGCTCGTCGATCCGAACGATGCGACGATCGCCAGAACCATTGTCGCGTTGGCGCAGAGCCTGGGGTTGGGGGTCATCGCGGAAGGCGTGGAGACCGAGGCGCAGCGGGATTTTCTGGCGGGCGCGGGATGTCACGCGTATCAAGGTTATTACTTCTGCAGGCCGGTAGCGATCGAAGCGTTCGAGGCGTTTGTTAGCCGGTTTGATCCGTGGCGAAATTCCGAGAGGGAGCGGGCTGAAGCGCGGGATGGGATTGTGGCTGGATAGAAAAAACCGGCCATCGCCCCAAGACGATGACCGGTCCATCCAACATCACTCCGCCCGAATCTCCACCCGACGCGGACGCGCTTCCTCGCGTCGCGGGATGCTCAGCTTCAGCACGCCGTTCTGCAGATTCGCATCGATTCTCGACGTGTCGAATTCATCGCTCAGCGTGAACGCGCGTGCGAATCGCGGCGCGCGAATCTCGACGTGATTCAGTCTTATGTTGTCCGGCGTCGACACGGCGGCTTCGGCTTCGATATACAAACGCCCGTCGTGTACCTTCACATCGAGCTTCTCGCGCGGCACGCCCGGAAGATCGGCCCACAGCGTGACGCCGTGAGTGTCCTCGACGATATCGACGGCCGGTGTCAGCGTGACGCGCCGCGCCCGATCATCGTTGCGTCGCGCGACTTCACCCGCGTTACCCGCACTGCCCGCGTTACGTTGAGCGACCTGTGTGTTCTCGTTCATGGCTTTCCCTCAAGTCTGGTATCGGTTACTGGATGGCGATCGCGCGCGGCTTCGACGCTTCGCGCTTGCCGACCTTTATCGTCAGGCAGCCGTCCGCATAACGCGCTTCGACCTTGTCCGGATTCACGTTTTGCGGCAGTTCGATCACGCGTCGGAACGCGCCGTGAAACCGCTCCTTCGCATACGTGCGCGTCTCGCCGCTCGCGCTTTTGTCGATCGGCTTGCGCTCGCCGCTGATCGTGAGCGTGTCTTTGTCGACGGTCACTTCGAGCGCGGCGGGATCGACGCCGGGCGCGAACGCGACAATCTCGATCGACTCTTCGGTGCTGCCGATGTTGAGTTGCGGGAACGCGTCGGTGCGGCTCGCGCGGATGCTCGACGGCGCATTGCCGAAGAGCGCCGACATCTGGCGCTGCACGCGTTCGAGGTCTCCGAGCAGATCGCTGCCGAAGTAGAAGTCACTCATGATTTATCTCCGCGTTACATGTCCGTCGATAAGGACGTTGGTATCAGAAAGGGGCTCGACGCGAATGTCGTCGTGCCGTTCTGAAACCGAGATAGGATCTGCGCGGGGAGTTTCAATATCACTCGAACGTTATTTTCGGGTGATGTCGATATAAAGGAGGGGAGGGCTTGAAATGCGTCTTGGTGGCCTTATTTGGCTATGTCCGCTAGCGTGGACATAAAAAGGGACGTGCTGTTCTACACGTCCCGATGTTGCACTTACTGGCCGAAGAAAATGTCGCAGTTCTGCGCGGCGCCGCAAGCGCCTTGACGGCGCGCGGTGGCCGACATGCTGCGTGTATCGGTCGCGCCGCCATAGGACGTTTCATTCGTCGATGCCGCTTGCGTCGATGCTTCCTGTGACATGCTCGAACCGGCGGCGGCTTGCATCGGCCGCATGGTTTGCACGAGTTGCTGCGCTTGCTCGGGCATCTGCGCAAACGCGGCCTGAGCGACGAGAAGTCCTGCTGCGGCAGCAGTGGCGATGAGTTTTACGTTCATGATGAGCTCCTGAGGTATTCGATTGCGTCGGTCGTGTCGGATCGCTCTTAGCGTGAGAGCGAAGGGATGGCGCCTGTCAGAGACCAAGAGACTGCTGACGATGGGCCGCCGGGTTTGGCTAACGCCGCGCACAAGTTGAACCTCGTGCATGACGGCAAGCACAACACTAAATTTATAGACGCCGCCAGCGAACGTATAGTCCTCGTCAAGCGGGTATTCGTTCGAGGGGACTCGATCTGGAGCAATTACTTACTTGCTTGAGCGCGCGTGCTTACAAGACAGGGATTTGCGTTCGCTAGCCGATTAAAAATTGCTTGCCGCTAAGGCTTAAAAGGAAGGGCTTGTCAGCGTTGCTGCTGTGCGGGACAACGCTAATAAATCGAAGAAAAATTCCTCTGAAAGCCTTAGGGCATCAAACGGTTTAAATCAATTCACCTCAAGCACTGGCGACCATACTCGCGCCGCCGCAGGAACTCACCGTGCAGGCACGCCATCACACCACTCTCCCCAATGCGTGGCGATATCCTGTACGAGTGGATTGCCCGCGCGATACAGGTTCTCGATGGCCGGCGCGAAGCCACCTTGCGTCGCATAGTTGACGAGGTTGTCGGCAGCGGGCTGCCCTTCGTACGGACGATCGAAATCAGAACCCGAGCGCAGCGCCGCGACACGGTTCAAATCGACGCGACCCGTGCTCGCCGCGCGCTTGAGCGCTTCGTACGTCGCGTTGTCCTCTTGCTGCGTCGTGCAGTAGACGCCCTTGCCATCGGTGAGTTGGTTCGTCCAGACGCGCGCGCGCTCGCCGATATATTTGCCCGACCACCACGTATCGCCCGCGAGCGTATCGCACCGGATCACCTTGGGCGGGCGGTTCGCCGGCGCGTAGTCGAATTTCGCGCGCGCCGTCTGCGCCTCGGCGCTGTCCGACAGCGTGACATTGCGCGACAGCGCGAAAGCCGTGTCGGCGAGCTTCGCATTCAGCGCGAACACTTCCGTCCGGTAGTCGAGCGGCGGCTTCTGATCGGGTGTCTTCGTATTGATGCCGAGGAAGCCGCTCGGCCAGCTATCGGGTTTCTCGCGCGCATCGATCTCCCACTGAATGCCGAAGTCGACGAGGTACTTCGCCCACGCCGCCGAGCCGATCGTGCCCTGCTGCGGATCGATGCCGGCGATGCCCGCGATCATGAAGTACGTGCGGCGCAGGTCGAAGCGATCGGAGAACGTGAGCGCCATCAGCGACGCCGCCGCGTTCGTGTGGCCCATGCCGGTCGTCATCACGCAGATGTCCTGCCGGTTGCAATGCACATCGGGATAGTCAGGCGAAAGGCCCGGCACCTTGATGGCCTTCCACGGTCCGAGACGATCGAGCCAGACCTGTCCTTCCGGTCCGAACATCGAGATGATCATGACCTTGACGTCGCGGCCTTCGCCGCCTTGATGCCGCTCGAATCGGGAGCCGCCGGAGTCTTGCGCAAACGTTGTCGTACAAGCGCCGAAGGCGAGTGTGGCGGCGATCGCGACCGCGCTCCTTGCGATGAGCACCCGGGACGAGCGGCGGAGCGGCAGGCTCTTCTTCGACAGCGCAATCGCATTCATCGGTGACTCCGTGAGGTTGGAAAGCACAAGGACAGGCCGGGTGGCACGGGGGATTATAGGAGCGAAAAAAGTTCAGGCGGTCGGGAAATCGAAGGCGGATGGCACCTGCGAGGCTGGACGATGCGCAGCCGCGATGATCGTATGTCGACCGCGCCACGCCTGAGAGACTCGTGATGGACATCCATCGAAACGCCGCGCGCCGCTCTTTTTTGAGAAGGTGTTGTCCGCAGACGACGGAGTCTGCAGCGAAGCCGGGCTATGATCCGAACACCTCATCCGTGAGCGAGGGGCGCGTGCCGACGGACATCAACGAAATAGAAGCATGGACGCTGCAGCGGGTCATTTCATCGGCGGTGGCGCTGGCCGAAACCGGCCGCTATCACGATTTCACCGACATCGACTACGAACTGCGCTTCGAGCGCGGCTGGCTGCAGGCGCGTGCGCTGATCGACGAGCGCGAGATGCGCATGTTGCTCAACCGGCGATGCGCTGATGCGCGTGAAGCCCTGACCCCGCCTGAGAAACCACCGGAGCCGGAAGCCTTGAACGAGCCGGAAGTGATCGAAAGCGTCAAGCCTTCGATGATCCGGCAAGCGTTCGCGCTACTGTCGGCCTTGATGCCGTCCCCCACGCGATGGAGGCAGGGGCGCACGGCGTGAGCGTGCGCGTGGAAGGCGACAAGGGCGACCTCAGGCTCCGAACAGCGTATCAATCGACAATGAACGGCCTGGCGCCCGTCGGGCTATAGGACTGATGTGCTTGGCATCGTACCGACCTGATAGCTTCATCGCTGCTGGCATCCTCAAACAACCCGGCATCCGATCCTGCGCCATACGCAGGAACCACCATGTTCAAATACCCGCCTGCCTGATTCAGGACGGCACCGGCTTAGCGGTCAAGTTCTGCGATATACCCAAAGCGATCACTTGCGGCAAGACGCGCAATCAAGCGATCGACATGGCTCCCAACGCGCTCGTCACTGCGATGGACTTCTATTTGGAAGACAAGCGCGCAGTGCCGCCGCCGTCGTAAGCGAAGCACGGCGACGTGCTGATTGAACTGCCGGCGAACTGCGCGGCAAAAGTGCTGCTAAAACAGCTGCTCCTCCAACGGCACGAGATTCCGCCACTTCACCGCGGTCCTCCGCTCTACGCCATCGGCATGAATCGAGCGGATCATCACGCGCTGTCCGCGTGCTTCTCCCAGCACTTCGGCGATGCGGTCCTGATAGCGCATGAGCGCGCCGCGAAGGGGTTTGCGCTTCGAGCGCGCGCGTCGGAGTGAATCGGGCATGGCGATGGGCAAGGGTTGCGACGGCGCCATTTTAGCCGCCGCGTTTCCGAGCGCCGCTGCGGCATAACCGTTACCATGTGCGTTCGACCACACGACGCCGCTATCCGCCGCCGTTAAAGAAACCGCCAGCCCGCGCCGTAAACATGGATAGCGGCGGCTCCGGTGCGGCCTCTCGGAACCCTCGTTCGGACACGGCCACCGTATGTCAGGCAACACCTCCCTCCTCGATTCCATTCTGGCGACACCGCCGACCGAGGACGGCCAGCAAATCACGCCCGCTATCCGCAGTGCCCTCCTCTCGACCGTCCTCGAAGACCGTCGCCCGTTGCTGCTCTCGGGCGCGGCGAGCCTGTTCGTCGCGCTGGTCGCGGCCGTGCGCCTGTATGAGTGGTGGCCGCTCCTGTGGCTAGCGCTCGACCTCGTGATCCTCGGCGCGCGGCTCGGCGTCGTGCATCGATATCGCGTGCGAAGCCGTCCGGCGGCGCTTCACCCCGGACCGTGGGCCGTGCGCTACACGCCGTTTGCGCTCGCCGCGTGCCTGCTCTTCGGACTCGGCACGATGGGCTGCGTGATGTCGGGCGACTATGTGCTCGCCGCGCTCGCCATCATGGTGACGGCGGGCATCCTCGGCGGGATTGCGTCGCGCAACGCGTCGCTGCCGCGCCTCGCCGTCGCGCAGGTGTGCCTCGGCGCGGTTCCGATCGGCATCGGCGCGGCGCTCGCCGACGACACCGCCTGCTGGATCCTCGTGCCGCCGCTCTTTCTGTACATCGGCGCGATGGCGTCGGTGGTGCAGCGCCACTACGGCGGCCTGGTCGGCCTGATGACGGCCGAGCAGCGACACGCGGAACTCGCGGCGCGCTTCGACGCCGCGCTCGCCCACATGCCGCATGGACTCTGCACGATCGATGTGGACGGCCGTGTCGTCATCGCGAACCGGAAAGCGGCGGAACTGTTCGGCGCGACCGTCGAGATGCTGCGGCTCAACGTGCCGCTGCCGGAATTCATCGGCTACGTGGGGCTCGCGAAGTTCGGCGAGACGCTGCGCTCGCAACTCGTCGAGCGCTGCACGCAATGGCTCGCGGACGAACGCACGCCGCTCGACCTCAAGCTCACCGACGGCCGTCATCTGGAGATGACGCGCAATCCGGTGCCCGACGGCAGCGAGGTCGTCATCATCGAGGACGTCACCGAGCGCAAGAAGTCGGAGGCGAAGATCCTGCACTGGGCGCATCACGATTCGCTGACGGGCCTGCCGAACCGCCGCTACCTGAGCGATCACGCGGGACGGCTGATGGCCGGATGCGCGAGCGGCGTAGGGCATCGCGTGACGGTGATGTACGTCGATCTCGACGGCTTCAAGGACGTCAACGATTCGCACGGCCACAACGCCGGCGACGAAGTGCTGAAGCAGGTCGCGGACCGCCTGCGCAACGTGATGCGGCGCGGCGAACTCGTCGCGCGGCTGGGTGGCGACGAGTTCGCGGTCGTCGTCACGCAGACGGGCGCGTCGTCAAGTGATGTGCTCGCGCAGCGCATCGTCAAGGAGCTGGGCGCGCCGTACTTGCTGTCTTCGGGTACGCGGGCGGTCGTGTGCGCGAGCGTCGGCATCGCGGTGGCCGAGAAGGGCGAAACGTTCGATCAGGTCCTGAAACACGCCGACCTGGCACTCTACGATGCGAAGGCGACCGGACGGGGCGTCGTGCGAGTACGAGGTCCGCGGCACACCTCGGACGAAGCCTCGGCGCTTTTCGCGCGCGAACCTTGAGGGTTGTGTTTAAGATGCGCGTGAAAATATCGAATCGGAATCGGGAAGAAATATGCGGAAGAAGAGTCAGGGATTTGCCGTCGTAGCGGTTCTGGTCGGCGTCGCCGTGTTCGCCACGCTCATGATCGTGAGCTACGGTGGCGGCGGCAAGCACGCGCAGGTGACCGATCCGGGCACCGTAGAGAGAACCGTTGCCGCCAGCGATGCCGCTCCCGCCGGTTTCGCACTCACGCCGCAACCGCAACCGTCATCGCACGACGCGACGAGCGTCGCCCAGCATCCCGCCAACTAAATCTCAGCGCGGCGTCCCCGGCGCGAAGGCTTCGTCGAGCAGATCGGTCATTTGCCAGACGGCGCACGGCCGACGGCAATGTCCGTCGTAGCCCGCTTCCTTCAGCAGATGAACCGGTTCCTCCGGCAAAAACCCGCTCATCGCGATGATGTGACTCGCCGGTTCCTCGTTGATCGCGTGCAGTTCGCGCACGAGCGCGTAGTTGCCGCATGCGCCGATGCGCGTGTCGAGAAAGATCACCTGCGGCTGCCACGTTCGAACGATCGTTCGTAGCGACGCTACGTCGAGCACGTACTGCGAGGCAAATCCCTTCAGCGCAAACAACGACACGAGCGACTCGCCGAGTGCCTTGTCGGCATCGGCGACGAGTACGCGTTTCGACTTCGACGTGTTGCGTTTGTGCTTGCGATTCCAGAGTGCATATCGTGCCAGGCTCGGTTCGGACGCGCGATTGTTCACGTAATCCTCGTCAGGGTCGGGGATGGCATTTTTGACTTCATTGGATGCCGTTCTTGTGCATCGCAGCAGCGTCGTGCACCAGCTTGGGACGACGAACGCACTGCGCCGGGGCATTTATCGGGCGCGCGGCCCGTCTGGACGTGCGCGCCGCTATCAGGTGGCTACGAAATGCACTATTTGGGCCAGGGTCGCGTTCAGGCCTCCGACTGCATGAAGGCAAGCAACTCCCCGACGATCGCTTCCGGCGCGTCCTCCTGCATCAAATGACCTGAGCCAGCCACACGCGTGAAGCGCGCGCCGGGAATCATCGCCGCGAGCGCTTCACCGCGTTCGATCGGAATCCAGCCGTCCTCCTCGCCCCACAGAATCGATACCGGGCAACGCAGCGTCCCGTACCCCGGCTCGACTTCGTCGGTGTAGCGCTGGTCCATCTGCGCGATCTGCCGATAGAACGCCGCTTGCCCCGTCGCGCCCGTCCACGGCGACGAATGGATGCGCAGCGTCTGGGCATCGAGCGGACGGTGCACCGCGCCTTGCAGATACGCGTCGAGCATCGCCTGATGGATGTACGCCGGCACGCCCGCGAACGCCGCCTCGTGCTGGCGCACGTGTCGCACGAACGGCGAGCCCCACGGCGCGACCGCCACCGGATCGATCAGCAGCAGCGACCGGTATTCGCAGCCGTTCAGGAGCGCGGCCCGCAGCGCCGTCGCCCCGCCGAAGTCGTGGGCGACGATGTCGGGCCTGTCGATCCGCCAGTGCTTGAGCAGCGCGGCAAGCAGCCGGTTCTGCACGCCGAGCGACACGTCCTGCCCATCGCGCTGCTCCGACATCCCGTAGCCGAGCAGATCGAAATAGAAGACGCGCCGCGTGCGTGCCGCGATCGGCGCGATGCGTCGCCACACTTGCGACGAAAACGGCGTGCCGTGGACGAACACCATCGGCTCGCCTGACCCGATCACGCCGTAGCGGACGGTCTGGCCATCGAATTCGAACGATTCAGGCAGGAAGAGAACGCCGGTCATGAGTGGCTTCGGCCTCGATAAGTTGACGAACGCCAAGGATAAAACGAAGCCGGGTGCAAATCTTGCCCCGTGCTGGTGCGTCCGCCTGATTACACGCGTTCCACCGATCGCCGCGCAATTCCGTACGCGCCACGCCATGCAAGACCCGCCCATCAAGCGCGGCTCACATGGCGCGCTTGTTGCTTTAACCAAAGAGTTAAATCGACTGGGGCGCGGCGACGGATGACGCAACGCGTTGTGCATCGCGCGTTGTCGCTCTTTTTGTCGGGGAAGAATATGTGCATCGCGCTTTGGGCACGCGCCGCACATGAAGCACCGGCCCCAGTCCGGTGCACCGATTGCGCGCGTACTGAAGGCAGGCACAAGAAGGCCGGAGTCGATCCGGCAGGCACTTCACATGGAAGACCGGTTTATGACGCAAGCATTCTTCAACGAGATGTTCGAGCGATCCGACTTGCAGGCGGCCGGTGTGCCGCCCGCGGCATTTCGCGGTGCGGGCGATCCGCGCACACACTACCTCGAATTCATGAACTGGCTCGCGACGCAAAGCGAGCAGCAGATCCGCAACAAGCGAGCCGAAGCGGACCTCAACTTCCGGCGCGTCGGCATCACGTTCGCCGTGTATGGCGCGAAGGACGAGCCCGGCGTCGATGCAGAACGCACGATTCCCTTCGACGTGATCCCGCGCATCTTTCCCGCCGCTGAATGGGCGGCGCTCGAACGCGGCCTGCGACAGCGCGTGAACGCGCTCAACCGCTTCATCCACGATGTCTATCACGAGCAGGAGATCATTCGCGCGGGCATCATTCCCGCCGAGCAGATCCTGAACAATGCACAGTACCGGCCGGAGATGGTCGGCGTGAACGTCGTGCGCGATATCTATGCGCATATCGCGGGCATCGACATCGTGCGGGCGGGGCAGGGCGAGTTCTATGTGCTCGAGGACAACCTGCGCGTGCCGTCGGGTGTCTCGTACATGCTTGAGAACCGCAAGATGATGATGCGGCTCTTCCCGGATCTCTTCGCGCGCAATCGCGTGGCGCCGGTCGCGCACTATCCCGACCTGCTGCTCGACACGCTGCGCGCCGCCGCACCCGATGGAGTCGACAACCCCGGTATCGTCGTCCTGACGCCGGGCATGTACAACTCGGCATACTTCGAGCACGCGTTCCTTGCGCAGCAGATGGGCGTGGAGCTGGTCGAAGGGCAGGACCTCTTCGTCGATAACGATCACGTCTACATGCGCACGACGCAGGGTCCGCAGAGGGTCGACGTGATTTACCGGCGCCTGGACGACGACTTCCTCGACCCGAACGTCTTCCGCGCGGATTCGACCCTCGGCGTGCCGGGCCTGATCGCGGCGTATCGCGCGGGCAACGTGTCGCTGTGCAACGCGGTAGGCACGGGCATCGCCGACGACAAGTCGATCTACCCCTACGTGCCGGACATGGTGCGCTTCTATCTCGGCGAGGAACCGATCCTCAACAACGTGCCGACGTGGATGTGCCGCAAAGCCGATGATCTCGGTCACGTTCTCGACAACCTGCACGAACTGGTCGTGAAGGAAACGCACGGCGCGGGCGGCTATGGCATGCTCGTCGGGCCGGCATCGACGAAAGCGGAGATCGAGGCGTTCCGCGCGGCGCTCGTCGCCAATCCGGCGAAGTACATCGCCCAGCCGACGCTCGCGCTCTCGACCTGTCCGACCTACGTGGAAGCGGGCATCGCGCCGCGCCACATCGACTTGCGGCCCTTCGTGCTGTCGGGCAACCAGGTGCGCATGGTGCCGGGCGGTCTCACGCGCGTGGCGTTGCGCGAAGGGTCGCTCGTCGTGAATTCGTCGCAGGGCGGCGGCACGAAGGATACGTGGGTGCTCGAGCGCTGAAGCGTTGGAATCAGCGCTGGAACGCTGGAAGAAGCACGTCGGACCATTCAACAAAGAGTCGAACAAGAGGACTGGACCACCCATGCTGAGCCGTACCGCGGATCATCTTTTCTGGATGGCGCGCTATACCGAGCGCGCCGAAAACACCGCCCGGATGCTCGACGCGAATTACCAGTTGTCGCTGCTGCCCCAATCCGACGAATACGCGGAACTGGGCTGGCGCGCGATGCTGTCGATTTCGGAGCTCTCCGGCGACTATGCCGCCGGGCATCAAGGCATGAGCAACCGCGACGTCATCGATTTCATGGCGCGCGACCTGTCGAATCCGTCGTCGATCATGAGTTGCCTGCGCGCGGCTCGCGAGAACGCGCGCGCCGTGCGCAGTTCGACCAACAGCGAGCTGTGGGAAAGCCTCAACACGACGTGGCTCGATGCGCAGCGCCTGCTCGCCGACGGTGTGCTCGAACGCGATCCCTACGAGTTCCTCGAATGGGTCAAGTTCCGCTCGCACCTGTCGCGCGGCGTGCAACTCGGCACGCTCGTCAAGGATGATGCGTTCTGGTTCATGCGCCTCGGCACGTTCATCGAACGCGCGGACAACACGGCGCGCATTCTCGACGTGAAGTTCGAGATGCTGGAGCAGCGCGCGGATACGTCGGCGCAACCCTTCGATTACTACCACTGGACGGCGGTGCTGCGTTCGGTGTCGGGCTTCGAGGTGTACCGCAAGGTGTATCGCGATGTGATTACGCCGGAGCGCGTCGCGGGGCTGCTGATCCTGTACGTCGACTGGCCGCGTTCGCTTGCGGCGAGTATCGCGGAAGTGCAGCACCTGATCGGTCGCGTGATGAACGGTCGCAGTTCGGAGACGTCGAGGCTCGCGGTCGCGCTGTGTCAGGAACTCGCCGACGGCCGCATCCAGGACATCATGGATAGCGGACTGCATGCCTATCTCGTCGATTTTCTTGCACGTGTGAACGATCTCGCGAGCCGCATCAGCCGTGACTTCCTGGTGCCGCTTGCACCGGACCAAGGCGCTCAGTCGCAATCGCGGTCGCAAGAAGGGCAAACGCAGAAGCAGAAGCTGGAGCCCACGCCGCCGGTGGCATGAGCACCGGGAAGAGGCCCGCTCAGTAATCCGGCTCGCAGACGACCAGAAAGCTGCGCAGCAGCGATGTACCGAACGTATTGCTGATCGCGACATCGGCGGCATCGCGGCCGCGCGCCATCAGGATGCGTCCGGTACGCGGCGCGTTGTTGCGCGGGTCGAACGTGTGCCACGTGCCGCCGAGATACGCCTCGAACCACGCGCAGAAGTCCATCGGCGCGTAGGGCGGCGGCAGGCCCACGTCGCTGATGTAGCCGGTGCAGTAGCGCGCCGGAATGTTCATCGCGCGGCATAGCGCGACGGCCAGATGCGCGTAGTCGCGGCAGACGCCCACACCGTCCTTCCAGGTCTCGAAGGCGGTCTTGGTCGGCCGCGCGCAGTTGTAGTCGAAGTGAATATGGTTGTGCACGTAGTTGCAGATCGCCTGCACGCGATCGCGTCCGAGCGGCATGTGGCCGAACATCTGCCACGCGGCGTTAGAGAGAAGATCCGTCTCGCAGTATCGGCTGCCGAGCAGGTAGACCATGCATTCGTCGGGCAGTTCTTCGATGCTGTGCTGATAGCCGTTCAGGTCGGGCAGTTCGTGATGCGGCGGGACTTCGAAGACACCGTGCGCGGAGAGCGTGAGCACGCCGGGCGGCGCGGTCAGCCGCGTGCAGAGATTGCCGAACAGGTCCTGGTATTGCCGCAGCGGTACGAGCGGATTGGTATAGATGTGATCCGGCACGACCATGTCTTGCGCACGCGAGTAATGCGTGTTGAGCATCAGCAACATCGGCGTTGGCTGCGGACACTCGAAAACCAGTTCGTAACCGACGCGCAGTCTCATCGAAGTGCCCTTTCAGGTTGGTGCAGGATGAAAATCACAAAAGATGCCGTTCGCGGCTTTTGCAATCAAGCAACTGCTGTACCACCTTCAGGGTTCAGTGCGGCGTCCGCGGGAGCGGGCGCGTCCTGGACAACGTCCGCTTGCGTGACTTCGACACCAGGCTCGCTGATCTGCTTTTGCACCGGCTCATGCGATGTTTCGCCCGCCTTCGCGATCACCTTATGAACGAAGCGCAATTTGTCGATGACCGCAGGCGCGAGCGTAAACGGATACGCGTCCGCGAGACCGAGGCTGCGATTGAGGCTGTTGAGCGCGTACGTCAGCGGAAACCAGCGTTTCATCAGGTTGTCGAAGGTTTCGCTTTCGATCGGCGAGCTGTCGGTGAGGGTCGGCTCGTTGTCGTCGTCGGGCTTGAGTTCCAGACCGCATGCGGCCGCCGTGTCGATCGTATCGACGATGTGCAGGTAATGCGCCCACGTCTCCGCCCAGTCCTCCCACGGATGCGTCGTCGCGTACGCGCTCACGTAGGACATGTCCCAGTCGGCGGGTGGTCCCGATTCGTAGTGCGCCGCGAGCGCCTCGCCGTAGTCCGCGCGCTCGTCGCCGAAGCGCTCGCGAAACGGCGCCTCCCATTGCGTGCCGGTGATGAGCCGGTCGAAATAGTAGTGGCCGATTTCATGCCGGAAATGCCCCAGCAAGGTGCGGTATGGCTCGCCCATCTCCATGCGCGTTTTCTCGCGATGGGCGTCGTCGGCTTCGGCGATGTTCATCGTGATGAGGCCGTTGTCATGCCCCGTCAGCACTTTCTCGCCGACGCCACCGTCTTCCATGAACTCGAATTGCAAGCCGGTGACGGGATCGCTCTTGCGCGACTCGACGTGCAGCCCGAGCGCGGCGAGTGCGTAGAGCAGACGCCGCTTGGCCGTTTCCAGCCGATACCAGTAGACGCGGTTCTCCGGAACGGAAAGATTGGGGATCGTGTGATTGAGGTTGCACGCGGGACAGAGCACGTCCGGAGAATCGGCGGGCATCATCCAGTTGCAGACGTTCTCCAACGCGTAGTTATTGCATTGCTTATAGAGCGCGCCGTTCGCGGTCGCATGGAGATTGACCCAGAGCGGCACGCCTTCGCCTTGTTCGGCAGCCGGCTCGAACGCGCAGACCTCGGCGAGTTCGGGTACGTAGCCGAGCAGCGCGGCGCAGGATTCGCATTTCACGTTTTCGAAGAAGACGTGCTGTTGGCAGCGTTCGCAGTGAAATGTTTTCATGGTAGACAGTGGGATGAGGACAGAGGGCGGTCTGACTGCTGTCAGCAAGGCGCGTGCCGCGGATTTTTTTGTCGCTTTGCACGCGGTGAACCGTCCAGTGACTTTTAGCATTCGGTAAATTGTCCGCCGCAGGTTGCGACGTACAATCCGCCAGAACTGCAACGGCGTCGTTGCCAATAATTCGTTGAGGAGCCAGGTGTGTCGATCCGAGTCGCGCTGAACCACATCACGCACTACCGTTATGACCGCCTCGTGGCGCTTGGGCCGCAAACGCTGCGGCTGCGGCCCGCACCCCATTGCCGCACGCCGATCGTGTCGTATTCGATGCGGGTCGAGCCGGCCGATCACTTCATCAACTGGCAGCAGGACGCCTTCGCGAACTACCAGGCGCGCCTAGTCTTCCCTGAGAAGACGCGCGAGTTCAAGATCACGGTCGATCTCGTCGTCGAGATGGCGGTGTACAACCCGTTCGACTTCTTCCTCGAGCCGAGCGCCGAGGAGTTCCCGTTCAAGTACGAGCCACACGTCGCGGAGGAACTCGCGCCGTATCTCGTCAAGCGTGAGATGACGCCGCGCTTCAAGGCGTTCGTCGACAGCATCGACAGGACGCCCGCCGGCACGACCAATTTTCTGGTCGAACTGAATCAGCGGCTGCAGCGCGAGGTTGCCTACATTATCCGCATGGAGCCGGGCGTGCAGACGCCCGAAGAAACACTCGAGAAGGCGCTCGGCTCCTGCCGCGACACGAGCTGGCTGCTCGTCGAGACGCTGCGGCAGCTCGGCCTCGCGGCGCGCTTCGTGTCGGGCTACCTGATCCAGCTTACGCCCGATCAGCGCTCGCTCGACGGTCCGAGCGGCACCGAGGTCGATTTCACCGATCTCCACGCGTGGTGCGAGGTGTATCTGCCGGGCGCGGGATGGATCGGCTTCGATCCGACCTCGGGCCTGCTCGCGGGCGAAGGCCACATTCCGGTCGCATGCACGCCGGAGCCGGGCAGCGCGGCGCCGATCTCGGGCGCCGTCGACGAGAGCGAAGTCGAGTTCGAGCATCTGATGTCGGTCGAGCGCGTGCTGGAAACGCCGCGCGTGACGAAGCCGTACACCGAGGAAGTCTGGGCCGCCGTGCAGGCGATGGGCGCGAAAGTCGACCAGCGTCTGGACGAAATGGACGTGCGCCTCACGATGGGCGGCGAGCCGACCTTCGTCGCGGTGCGCGACCGCGACGCCGCCGAATGGAACACCGACGCGCTCGGGCCGACCAAGCGCGGCTACGCGGTCGGCTTGATGGACAAGCTGCGCGCCCGGTACGGCGAGGGCGGCTTCCTGCATATCGGGCAGGGCAAGTGGTACCCGGGCGAGCAACTGCCGCGCTGGGCGATGTCGCTCTACTGGCGCGCGGACGGCGAGCCGATCTGGTCGAACCCGTCGCTATTCGCCGATGAACGCGAGCCCGGCAACTACACGCCCGCGGACGCCGAGCGCTTCATCACGCATCTGACACAGAAGCTCGCACTCGATACGAAGCACATCCAGCCGGGCTACGAAGACACGTTTTACTACCTGTGGCGCGAGCGTCGCCTGCCGGTGAACGTCGATCCGTTCGAATCCGAACTCGACGACGAACTGGAACGCGTGCGTCTGCGGCGCGTGTTCGATGCGGGGTTGTCGAAGGTGACGGGCTACGTGCTGCCGATCACGCGCGAGCGCGACCTGCCGATGCAGTCGCCGCGCTGGGTGAGCGGCCCGTGGTTCTTCCGCGACGACCGCATGTACCTGATTCCCGGCGATTCGCCGATGGGTTACCGGCTACCGCTCGAATCGCTGCCGTGGGTGAGCAAGGGCGATTATCCGTACCAGCACGCGCACGATCCGTTCGCGCCGCCGGTGCCGCTGCGATCGGCGGCGGAACTGCGCATGCAGTATGGCGGCGGGACGCTGGCGGAAGGCGGCGAGGCGGGAAGCGGCGTCGGCACGGGCGACGGTGCCGTCGGCGCAGCGGGAGCAGCCGCAGGAGCAGCGGGACCGGCCACGTCCGCGCAAGCATCGCGCTCGCCTTCAAGAGGTGAATCCGCGTCATGGATTCGACGCACGGCGCTCTGCATCGAAACGCGCGACCCCGCGCGCGCGGCGGGACCGAAAGTCGAAGCCGAAGCGTTCGGCAGCGGCAAGAGCCTCTTGCACGTCTTCATGCCGCCGCTCACCGAACTCGACGATTACCTCGACCTGCTCGCCGCCGTCGAAGCGACTTCGGCCGACCTCAACATGAAGGTGATCATCGAAGGCTACCCGCCGCCGCGCGACGTGCGCCTGAAGATGCTGCAGGTGACGCCGGACCCGGGCGTGATCGAGGTGAACATCCACCCGGCGTCGAACTGGGACCAGCTCGTCGACCATACCGAGTACCTGTATCAGTCGGCGCACGAGACGTATCTGAGCACCGAGAAGTTCATGACGGACGGCCGCCACACCGGCACCGGCGGCGGCAATCACTTCGTGCTCGGCGGCGCGACCCCGTCCGACAGCCCGTTCCTGAGGCGCCCGGACCTGCTCGCGAGCCTGATCGGCTACTTCATCAATCATCCGTCGCTGTCGTACCTGTTCTCCGGGCTCTTCCTCGGGCCGACGAGCCAGGCGCCACGCGTCGACGAGGCGCGCAACGACCAGCTCTACGAACTCGAACTCGCGTTCCACGAACTGCAACGCCAGCTCGATCGCCTGGGCGGCCGCGAAAGCGCGCGGATTCCGCCGTGGCTGATCGATCGCACACTGCGCAACCTGCTGATCGACGTGACCGGCAATACGCACCGCGCCGAGTTCTGCATCGACAAGCTCTATTCGCCCGACGGCCCGACCGGCCGCCTGGGCTTGCTGGAACTACGTGGCTTCGAAATGCCGCCGCACGCGCGCATGAGTCTCGTGCAGCAACTGCTGCTGCGCACGCTCGTCGCGCGCTTCTGGGACAAGCCGTACACGACGCGTCTCACGCGCTGGGGCACGGAACTGCACGACCGTTTCCTGCTCGGCACGTTCATCAGGATGGATTTCGACGACGTCATCGCCGAACTCAACGAAGCGGGTTACGCTTTCGATGCCGCGTGGTTCGCGCCGCACTTCGAGTTCCGCTTCCCGCTCGTCGGCGCGATCCAGACGAGCGGCATCGAATTGACCGTGCGTAACGCGCTCGAACCGTGGCACGTGATGGGCGAGGAAGGCTCGGTCGGCGGCACGGTGCGTTACGTGGATTCGTCGGTGGAACGGCTCGAAGTGCACGTGCTCGGCCTGAACGACAACCGCTATGTCGTAACCGTCAACGGCGTGCCGCTACCGATGCAGCCCACCGGCCGCGCGAGCGAACACGTCGCGGGCGTGCGCTTTCGGGCGTGGGAGCAGTCCTCGGCGCTGCATCCGTCGATCGGCGTGGATGCGCCGCTCACCTTCGATGTCGTCGATACCTGGAACAGCCGCTCGATCGGTGGATGCCGGTATCATGTATCGCATCCGGGCGGGCGCAACTACGCGACCTTTCCGGTCAACGCCTATGAGGCGGAGAGCCGCCGGCGCGCGCGTTTCTTCAAGACCGGGCACACGCCGGGACGCATGGAAGTGGGCACCGCCCAACGCAGTCTGGAGTTTCCGTTCACGCTCGACCTGCGCCGCCGCCGGTGATCTTTTCACTGCGACGGCAGCGGCGGCGACTCCCTAAACCAAAAAAGTCAAACTTGGCCGTTCAAACTTCACTCCCTTTCGAAGAAGTCGCGGACCGCGCGAAGGTGTCGTCGCCATTGCGTGCGCTTCCGGTGAGGGAAGGGCACTGGGACGAACTGCGTGACGAGTCGGGCCAGTTGCGCGACATCTGGCGGCGCTTCTTTGACCTGCTCGGCGACGAAGGCATCGCCGGGCTGGATCACGCGGTCGAGTCGGTGGCGCAGCAGGTGCGCGACAACGACATCAGCTACAACGTCTACGCGGATAACGGCGAGCCGCGTCCGTGGGCGCTCGACCTGCTGCCGTTCATCATCGACGAGGGCGAGTGGTCGGTGCTCGAGCGCGCTATAAAGCAGCGCGCGACACTGTTGAACGCGATCGTCAAGGACGTGTACGGCCCGCAGCGCCTGCTGCACGAAGGCTTTTTGCCGCCGGCGCTCGTGTTCGGGCATCCCGGCTATCTGCGCTCAGTGAAGGGCTTCACGCCGCCGGGCGGGCAGTATCTGCAACTCGTCGCGGTGGATCTCGCGCGCGAGCCGAGCGGCGCGTGGGTCATCATGGCGCACAAGACCGCGGCGCCGTCGGGGCTCGGCTATGCACTTGAAAACCGGCTGATCGTCGCGGGCACGTTCGCCGATCCGTTCCGCTCGATGCGCGTGCAGCGGCTCGCGCCGTTCTATTCGCGGCTGATTGCATCGCTCGTGGAAGGCGGCCGCGCGACGATGGCGGGCGAGGAAGGCTCGCCGCACATCGCGCTCCTCACGCCCGGCCCGTTCAGCGAAACCTTCTTCGAGCACGCGTTTCTCGCGCGCTATCTCGGCGTGACGCTCGTCGAGGGGAAGGACCTCACGGTGCGCGACGACAAGCTGTTTCTCAAGACGTTCGCGGGGCTGGAGCGCGTGCACGTGCTGGTCCGCCGTCTCGACGACGCCTTCTGCGACCCCGTCGAACTGCGCGCCGATTCGAGCATCGGCGTGCCGGGCCTGTTGCAGGTGATGCGCGCGGGCAATGTGATGGTGTCGAACGTGCCCGGTTCGGGGTTCGTCGAATCGCCCGCGTTGCATGGCTTTTTGCCCGCGATCTCGCATTTACTGCTGAACGAGCGGCTCGAACTCGCGAGCGTGCCGACGTGGTGGTGCGGCGAAGAGGCCGCGCGCGAGTCGGCGCTGGAATCGCTCGACGAGGCGTTCGTGATTCCGACGTGGCCCGGCGTCGAACTGGACGGCCACAGCCCGCGCGGTTTCGGCGACGGACTTCAGCCGCTGGAGGCCTGGAAAAAGCGCATCGAATCGATGCCCGACGCGTTCACGATTCAGGAACTATTCCCCGGCTCGCACGCGCCGCGCTACGAAGAGAGCACGATCGCGGGACGCTCGTGCGTGCTGCGCGTCTACGCGATCGCCGACATGGGCGGCGGCTGGTCGGTGATGCCGGGCGGCTTCACGCGCCTGGGGGCCGAACGCCAGCCGTCGGTATCGATGCAGTACGGCAGCAGCAGCGTCGATACGTGGGTGCTGTCGAGCCATCCGAGCTCCACCTTCTCGCTGCTCCCCACGCCGATGACGCCCGACGATCTCGTGCGCAAGCATCGGACGGTATCGAGCCGCGCCGCCGAGAACCTCTTCTGGGCCGGCCGCTACGGCGAGCGCGCGGAGAACAACGTGCGGCTCGTGCGCGTGATTCTCTCGTCGCTGGAAAGCAACGACGCCGAAGGCATGCTCGACACGATGGTCGATCTTGCGTGGCAGTCGGGCCTTCTGCCCCCGGGCGCGCCGAAGAGCGGGCACACGGCGGCGTCGCTGGAGCGGCTGCTCGTCGCGAATCTCGGCGAGGGCAGCGCGGCGGCGAGCATCGGGCAGAACCTTGCGAGCCAGGCGCGCGCGAGCGGCGAGATTCGCGGACGCCTTTCGACCGACCACTGGCGCACGATCCTCACGGCGCGCAACGATTTCCGCGATGCCATCGAGGCACTGAAACCGCCGCGCGGCGTCGAGCGCTACGACCGCGTGATGCTCACGCGCACGCTCGAAACGCTCGCGGCGCAACTGCTCGCGATCAGCGGCGCGCAGGGCGATCGCATGACGCGGGACGAAGCGTGGCGGCTCGTGTTCGCCGGGCGCCACATCGAACGGGTCGCGACGATGGCGACCTACCTGCGCACGGCGGCGAAGCACGGACAGATTTCGACGCCCGCCGCCTTCGATCTCCTGCTGCAACTCTTCGACAGCACGCTGACGTATCGGTCGCTCTATCCGGGGCGCTTCGAAGTGCCGCCGCTGATCGACCTGCTGGTGGTCGAGCCGACGAATCCGCGCGGCCTTTACGGCGTTTACCGTCGGCTGTGCGCGAAGCTCGTGGAGATTTCGCAGGCCGCGGGCCGCGGCACGCACAGCGATTTCAGCCAGGCGACGCGTCTCGCGACATCGCTGCCGGATCTCGAAACGCTCTGCACGACCGATGCCGAGGGCACCTACGCCGAGCTCATCTCCACCTGCGACGAACTCGAGGACAACGCGAGCGCCGCCGCCCACGAAATCAGCGCGCGCTTTTTCAGCCACGCGAAGACGCAATCGCTGCAGGTGTCGTCGTGACGATCGAGAAATCCATCCTGTCGGTGTCGCACCGGACCACTTACCGCTACTCGACCTTCGTCGAAACCGCGCAGCACCTCGCGACGATCCGCCCGCAGAACACCGCGTGGCAGCGCGTGATCGCGCACGAGGAGAGCATCGAGCCGGAGCCGTCGTACATCAACAGCCGCGTCGATGCGTTCGGCAACGACGTGCTGTACTTTTCGCTGGAGTCGCCGCATCGCTCGCTGCAGATGCTGAGCGAGACAACGGTGGAACTCACGCCGCGCTGGGCCTCGCTCGATCCCGCCGCGACGCCCGCATGGGAAACCATCGCGGCGAGCACGCGCTTCAGCGCGGGCGCGCCGTTCCTGCCGGAGACGGAGTTCTGCTTCGCGTCGCCGAATATCGGGCTCAGGCAGGACTTGCAGGATTACGGGCGCGAAAGTTTTGCGGAAGGGCGTCCGCTCGCCGAGGGCGCCATCGACCTGATGCACCGCATCCATGCGGATTTCGCATACCGGCCGATGTCTACTTCATACGATACGCCCGCGCATCAGGCGTTTGAACTGAAGAGCGGCGTGTGCCAGGATTTCGCGCAGGTGATGATTGGCTGCATGCGGGCGATCGGCCTGCCGGCGCGGTATGTGAGCGGCTATCTGCGCAACGATCCGCCGCCGGGGCAGGTCAAGCTGATCGGCGCGGATGCGTCGCACGCTTGGGTGTCGGTGTTCTGCCCGGGCAGCGGCTGGATCGACCTCGACCCGACCAACGACGTCCTCGCGGACCTCGATCACATCACGCTCGCGATCGGCCGCGATTACAGCGATGTGTCGCTGCTGAGAGGGCTGATTCTCGGCGGCGGGTCGCATCGCGTGGATGTCGGCGTGACGGTGCTCGGGCTTGATGCGCCCGAAGAAGAAGCCGCTTCCGACACCTGAAGCATTCCCTTCAGTCAAAGCCCGCAGCCATGCATCCCACGCATGGCAACCATGACGATATTTCGCTTGCGGGCGTATTTTGGCAAACCTACCTTGCTCGTGCGCGCCGACCATTCTTGCGGCGGCATCGCTCAAGGAGACTGACGTGCAATCGATCAAACGTGGCAGAAGAGACGCGCTCAAGACCATCGGCGCGGGACTCGCCGCATCGGTGCTGCCCGCGCCGTTCATCGCGGCGCGCGCGCAGCAAACCCAGAACTTCTCGGGCAAGACACTGCGCCTTTTGACCTGGTCCGACGACACCGGTCTCGCCGCGCTGAAGAACATCGCCGCGACGTTCACGGCGAAGACGGGCGCGAAGGTCATCGCCGACCGCGCGGACGGCACGTCGGGCATGGTCGCGAAACTGAAGGCCGCGGGCGACAAGCCGCAATACGACGTGATCACGCTCGCGGGCGTCGGCGCGTCGGGCCTCGCGGACGCGGGCCTTCTGACCAAGCCCGATCCTGACAAGCTGCCGAACCTGAAGGACGTGCCCGCGTCGTATCGATCGGGCGCGAACGGCTTCGGCGTCGGGTATCTGTTGTGGACTGATGGCCTGATCTACAGCACGACGACGTTCAAGCAGGCGCCGACGACCTACGAAACGATGTGGGACCCGAAGTACGCCGGCCGCATTTTCCTGCCGCCGCCGGAATGGGTGGAAGCCGTCGACATGGCGATAATCGCGGCGCGCCTCGATGGCGGCTCGCAGCAGAACATCGAACCGGGCTTCAAGAAGCTGGCGCAACTGAAGGACCGTGTGATGACGCTCGGCGAGAATCCGAATCAGGTCGCGGACCTGTTCCGCACGGGGTCGCTCGATATCGGCGGGATCTATTCGCCGGCCTTTTTCCCCGATGCGATCAGGAAGCCTGAGTACAAGATGGGCGTGACCTACGGCATGAAGGAAGGCTTTGCCGCGCAACTGATGTTCACGGTGATTCCGAAGGCGCATCCGGGCGACATCGACCTGATCCACGCGTTCATCAATCATTCGCTCGACGCAGGCGTGCAAGGCAAGATGGCCGCCGACGTGTTGAACGGCCCGGTCAATTCGAAGGCCGTGATTCCGCAGCAGAGTCTCGCGCTCGTGCCGAGTCCGAAGCTAATCGCGGACAAGGCGATCCTCCACGACGACAAGGCGCTCGCCGCCGTGCACGATCAGTGGATCAAGCGCTACACCGAGATCTTCTCGGCGTGAACCCGATGACCGCGCTCGACACGGAGCACGCCGCGCCGCCCGACGACGATCCGCTCGTTCGGCCCGCGGTGATCGGCGGCGGGAGCGTGCGCGCGTGGCTGCTGCTCGCGCCGATCCTTTTTTTCCTTGCGGTGCTGCTTGCGGCGGCGCTCGTCGTCGTGCGGATGAGCTTCGGCGCGCGGGGCGACGAATGGCACGGCTTCACGCTCGCGAACTATGTTGCGCTGGCCGAGCCGTATTTCGTGCGCTCGATGCTGCTCACGTTGCGCCTCGCCGCCGAGAGTACGGTGTTCGCCGTACTGCTCGCGATTCCCGTCGCGCTGGCGATGGCGCGCGTGCAGTCGCGCTTCGCGCGGCGACTCTTGCTCGCGGGCGTGCTGCTGCCGCTGCTCGTCAACCTGCTGCTGCAAGGGTACGGCTGGCTCGTGATCCTCGGGCCTGCGGGCTTGCTGAACCGGATGATGCTTGCCACGGGGCTGATTCATCGGCCGGTGCTGTGGCTGTATCGCGAGCAGGGCGTGTTGCTTGGGCTGATCCAGACTGCGTTCCCGCTTGCAGTGCTGCCGTTGTCCAGCGCGTTGCGCGCGATTTCGCGCTCGCACGAGGAAGCCGCCGCGACGCTCGGCGCCACGCGCCTCCAGATTTTGCGCGACGTGACGTTGCCGCTTGCGATGCCAGGTTTTGTCGCGGGCGCGCTGCTCGTGTTTGCGTACAACGTCAGCGCCTTTGCGGTGCCTTTGCTGCTCGGGGGAAGGCGTGTGCCAATGCTCGCGCTGCTTGTGCACGATCAGGTCGCGCCGTTGCTGAACTGGCCGGCGGCGTCGGCATCGGGGGTTGCGCTGATGGCGGCCGCGCTCGCGGTGATGGCGTTATCGAAGACATTGACGAAGCGTGTGCACGGCATGCTGGGAGCGAGGAGATGAGCACAATCGGTTTTACGCGGCGCTTGCCGGGCGAGCTTGGCCGCGTGACGAGCGTGCTCGCGACGATCGTCCTCGTGCTGACTGCGGCGCCGATCATCACGATGATCGTGATGTCGTTCGGCGCGTCGGGCACGCTCGAATTTCCGCCTCAGCATTTCGGCTTGCAGTGGTATCGCGCGGCCTGGCACAACTTCGTGTCGCCGGACGCGAGCGACGTGCTCTCGATTGGCGAGGCGATGAAGACGAGCATGATCGTCGCCGTATCGACGATGTTGATTGCGACCGCCGTGTCGGTACCGGCGGCTTATGCCTTGAATCGCTACGAGTTTCGCGGGAAGGCGTTTGTCGAGCAACTCGTTGCGTTGCCGCTCGTGTATCCGATGGTGATGCTCGGGCTTTCGCTGCTGCTCGTGTTCAATGCGCTGCCGGTGGAGTTGGGCGTCGTGCGGCTCATCATCGCGCATGTGATTCTTGCGCTTCCGTTCACGGTGAAGAATTGCGCGGCGTCCGTTGCTTCGATCGGGCCGGAGTTCGAGGAGGCGGCTACCGTCATGGGGGCATCGCCGCTACGCTCGCTCGTGGATGTGATCCTGCCGTTGATGCGGCCGGGCATTCTTGCGGGAATGCTGTTCGCCTTCATCGTCTCGTTCAACGAGTTTACGGTGACGTTCTTTCTTTACAACATCGATACGATGACCTTGCCGGTCTGGCTTTATAGCCGCACGGTTTCTTCGCTCGATCCTACGGTTTTTTCGTTTGCCGTCTTTATCGTCGTGATCGACTTTGCTCTGATCTGGATGCTTGAGAAGCTGGT
The DNA here is from genome assembly GCF_001544515.1 of Caballeronia terrestris. Taxonomy (GTDB): domain Bacteria; phylum Pseudomonadota; class Gammaproteobacteria; order Burkholderiales; family Burkholderiaceae; genus Caballeronia; species Caballeronia terrestris. Next base: position 198 of record NZ_FCOL02000040.1, on the reverse strand, counting down.
CGGAGATGCCGGCGTAGCAGTGTGATTTTTTGCTGGCGCTTGGGGGGTGGGGTTGGGTTGGGTTGGGGTTTCAACCGTTTGATGCGCCTGGGCTTCGATGGAACTTGTTTTCTTTTCGGTCTATTGGCTCTGCCCCTGTCCGGGGCGGGACTCACTTTCTTTGCTGCTGCAAAGAAAGTAAGCAAAGAAAGCAGCTTT
>NZ_FCOL02000039.1 GCF_001544515.1 Caballeronia terrestris | reverse complement strand
GAGCACACGCAGTTGATCATCGATTGCGTGAAGGGCAATGGCGGCATGTTTTCGCTGGAGCGGCCCACAGGTCTGCGATTTCTGACGCGCTCGCGTCTTTTCGACGACACCGAATGGGCATGGCTCGAACAGCATCCCGTCGAGCACGCGTAGCGGTCGCTGCCTGAAAATTTCCGTAGTGGTAGATTGCAAAACGCATCTATCACTCGGAGACAAGCGATGAGAAAGATGAAGGCGGTGCAAGTGAGCGAGGCCGGCGGCCCGCTGGAAGTCGTCGAAAAGGACGTGCCCGAGCCAGGCCCCGGACACGTCCTCATCAAGGTGCAGGCGTGCGGTATCTGCCACAGCGATTCACTGACGAAGGAAGGCCAGTGGCCTGGCCTGCAATTTCCGCGCGTGCCGGGACACGAGATCGCGGGCGTCATCGATGCGATCGGACCTGACGTCGAAGAGTGGAAGGTCGGGCAGCGCGTGGGCGTCGGCTGGCATGGCGGACACTGCGGCCATTGCGAGCATTGTCGGCGAGGCGACTTCGTGCTTTGCAAGACCGCGCTCGTGCCGGGCATCAGCTACGACGGCGGTTACGCGGAATACATGGCCGCGCCCGTGCAAGCGCTCGCGCGCATCCCCGACGATCTCTCGGACGTCGATGCCGCCCCGCTTCTCTGCGCCGGCATCACCACCTTCAACGCACTGCGCAACAGCGGCGCGCGCGCGGGCGACGTTGTCGCGATTCTTGGCATCGGCGGGCTCGGGCACCTCGGCGTGCAGTTCGCGAAGAAGATGGGCTTTCACACCGTGGCGATCGCGCGCGGCAAGGACAAGGAGCCGCTCGCGAAGGAACTCGGCGCGCACCGCTATATCGACAGCAGCTCCGAGAACGTCGCGGAAGCGCTGACCGCGCTCGGCGGCGCGAAAGTGATCCTCGCGACCGCGACGAGCGGCAAGGCGATGAGCGCGACGCTCGGCGGCCTCGGCCTCAACGGCAAGCTGATCATGGTCGGGATTTCGCAAGAGCCTGTCGAGGTGCCGATCGCGCAGTTCATCATGGGGCGCCACTCGGTGCAGGGCTGGCCGTCGGGCACGTCGGCGGATTCGGAGGACACGCTCGCGTTCAGCGCGCTCTCGGGCATCAAGCCGATGATCGAGGAATTCCCGCTCGCGCAAGCGGCCGAAGCCTACGACCGCATGATGAGCGGCGCCGCGCGCTTTCGAGTCGTGCTGAAAACCTGACTACGGCTTGCCGTCGCGCCACCGTGGCGCGCGCTTCTCGATGAACGCCTGCGTGCCTTCGAGCGCGGCGTCCTCCATCATGTTGCACGCCATCGTGTCGCCGGCGAGCTGATACGCGGCTTCCATGCCTGTTTCCAGTTGCCGGTAGAACACTCCCTTGCCCGCCGCGATGGCCGCGCGCGGCTTCTCGCAGATGCTTGCCGCGAGCGCACGCGTGGCATCGTCGAGTTGATCGGGCGCCGCGACGCGATTGACGAGGCCGCGCTCGCGCGCAGTCGACGCATCGATGAAATCGCCGGTCACGAGCATTTCGAACGCTGCCTTGCGCGACACGTTGCGCGTGAGCGGCACGCTCGGCGTCGCACAAAAGAGGCCGAAGTTCACGCCCGATACGGCGAAACGCGCGTCGCTCGCGGCCACGGCGAGATCGCACATCGCGACGAGCTGACAGCCCGCCGCCGTCGCTATGCCGTGTACACGCGCGATCACCGGCTGCGGCATGCGCTGGATCGTGAGCATCATCCGCGAGCAGCGCGCGAAGAGCGCGCGGTAATAATCGAGCGACGGCTCCGCGCGCATCTCCTTCAGGTCGTGCCCCGCGCAAAACGCCCGCCCCGCACCCGCGATCACGACGACGCGCGCCTCCGACGAAGCGATCTCATCGAGACTGCGCTGCAACGCGTCGAGCATGGCTTCGGATAGCGCGTTGAACGCGGCGGGACGGTTCATCGTGAGACGCACGACGCCGGGCAGGCCGTACGCGTCGCGCTCGGTGAGCAAAATTGCTTCGTTCATGCGGCCGCTCCGTCAGACGTCGATGGCCGTCACCGACCCCGCGCGCTTGCGCAACTCGAACTTCTGGATCTTGCCCGTCGATGTCTTCGGCAACTCGCAGAACTCGATCGCGCGCGGCACCTTGAAGCCCGCCAGATGGTTCTTGCAATGCGCGATGAGATCGGCGGCGCTTACCGTGGCGCCCGCTTTCAGCTCGACGAAGGCGCAGGGCGTCTCGCCCCAGCGCGCGTCGGGCTTCGCGACGACGGCCACCGCCAGCACCGCCGGATGCCGGTACAGCACGTCCTCCACTTCGATGCTCGAAATGTTCTCGCCGCCCGAGATGATGATGTCCTTGCTGCGGTCCTTGATGCGCACGTAGCCGTCGGGGTAGGCGACCGCGAGATCGCCCGTATGGAACCAGCCGCCGCGAAACGCCTCTTGCGTGGCCGCCGCGTTCTTCAGATAGCCCTTCATCGTGATGTTGCCGCGAAACATGATCTCGCCGATCGTCTCGCCATCGGCGGGGACGGGTTCCATCGTCAGCGGATCGAGCACGCGGACCGCGTCCTGCAGGTGATAGCGCACGCCCTGCCGCGCATTCAGCCGCGCGCGCTCGCCGATGTCGAGCGTGCTCCACTCGGCCTGCTGCGCGCACACGGCCGCCGGGCCGTACACCTCGGTCAGCCCGTAGACGTGCGTCAGCTCGAATCCGAGCCGCTCCATCCCTTCGATCATCGCGGCAGGCGGCGCGGCGCCGGCGACCATCGCGTGCACGCGCTGCGTGATGCCTTGCTTGATCTCCTCGGGCGCGTTGACGAGCAGGTTCTGCACGATCGGCGCGCCGCAATAATGCGTGACGCCTTCGCTGCGGATCAGATCGAAGATAGTCTTCGCGTCGACGCGCCGCAGACACACGTTCACGCCCGCGCGCGCCGCGACGGTCCACGGAAAGCACCAGCCGTTGCAGTGGAACATCGGCAGCGTCCACAGATAGACAGCGTGCTTGGGCATGTCCCATTCGAGGATGTTGCTGACCGCGTTCGTATACGCACCGCGATGGTGATAGACGACGCCCTTCGGATTGCCCGTCGTCCCCGAGGTGTAATTCAGGCAGATCGCGTTCCACTCGTCCGATGGCGGCGACCACGCGAATTCCGGATCGCCGCTCGCGAGCAGGCTCTCGTAGTCGATTTCGCCGATGCGCTCGCCGGGGCCGGTGTACTCGCTGTCGTCGATATCGATCACGAGGATCGGGTGATCGGCCTGTGCCAGCGCCTCGCGCATCACGCCGGAGAATTCGCGATCGACCAGCACGGCCTTTGCTTCGCCGTGATTGAGCATGAACGCGAGCGTGTTCGCGTCGAGCCGCGTGTTGAGCGTGTTGAGGACGGCACCCAGCATCGGCACGCCGAAGTGCGCCTCGACCATTTCAGGGATGTTCGGCAGCATCGCGGCGACGGTGTCGCCCTCGCCTATGCCGCGCGCTTTCAAGGCCGACGCGAGGCGCCGCGTGCGCGCGTAGGTTTCGGCCCAGGTGCGGCGCACGGCGCCGTGCGCGATGGCGGGCCGCTGCGGATACACGGACGCCGCGCGCTCGATGAACGTGAGCGGCGTCAGGACCGCGAAGTTCGCGGCGGTCTTGTCGAGTCCTTCTTCATACATGCCGGTGTTCATGTCGCGTCCCCATCTTTTGTGTTTTGGAAGATTCGCTCAATACTACGCGTGGTTGACAGCGGCGCGCTTTGACCCGGGCGCAAAAAGGCCGCTGCGGATCGCTCCGCAGCGGCCTTTTAAACGAACGTTGCCGGCTTACTCGAGATCAGCCGAAACGGCGCTCACGCTGATGATCCCCTCCTGCGGCAGCGGAGCCGGCCGCGCCCGCACGGTCGCCTTGCCCGCATCGCCCGCTTCCTTCGCCCGCACCGCAGCAAGCGAATCGCGCGCCGACTGATTGTGCGGATCGAGATCGGCGGCCTGCGCGTACTTGTACGCCGCCCCGCGCAGATCACCCTTGCCTTCGAGCGCGCGACCCCACTCGATATACGACGGCGCCAACTCCGGATTGAGCGCCGCCGCGCGCGAGAGCTTCTCGATCGCTTCGTCATAGCGGCCGAGTTGAACGAGCGCTTCGCCCCAGTCGTGCAGGTTGTCGGTGAAATCCGGCCGCATGCGCGCCGCTTCGGCGAAACGCTTCAGGGCCTCGTCCGGACGGTTCGCGTGCAGGAGCGCATCGCCCCAGAGACGCAGCGTTTCCGCCGTGCGCGACTTGGACGTTGCGCTCGCGCGATACTCCTTCAGCGCCTCGTCGTGCTTTTGCTGCTGCTCGAGCGCCACCGCGAGGTTCGCGCGCAGCACGGCGGAATGCGCGTGCATCGCGAGGGCCTGGCGGCTTTGCTCCTCGGCGGACTTCCAGTAGCCTTTCGTCAGAAGGATCAGACCCTTGCCCGCGAGCGCCCACTCGGCCTGTTCGGGCACGGGCAGCTTGAGGACGTCGTCGTAGATGCTTTCGACTTGCCGGAAGTCGCATTTGTCGCGATCGCAGCCGCCTTTCTCGACCGACGAGAACAGATAGCTCGCGAGCATGTTCGGCTCGGCGAGACGCATCGCTTCGGTGCCGATGTCGCGGATGAACGTGTCGATGTCGTCGCGCGATGCCGCCTTGACCGTGCCCTGGCGATTGTGAAACGCGCCGCCTTCGACCTGTACATGCGCGACATACGAATCGCCTTGCTCCGTGATCCCGACGTGCACGGCGACGTCCGGCCGCTTCACGACCTTCTTCAGGAAATACACCGTCGATGTATACGACAGCTCCTGTCCCGGCACCTGGATCTCGGGCTGCTCGTCGTTGCCGGTAATGACTTCGTGCGGGATCGATACCGTCGCCTGGCGGCCGATCTCGTCCATGCTCGACGTGATGCGCTGCGCGAGGAACGGCGCGCTGTAGCCGCGCTTGACGAGCGATTGCGGCGCGTCGATGGGCGGGATGAAGAGCTGCGGCGTCAGGACGGCGGTCGCGACCATGTAGCAGAACGGGATGCCGAACGCGATGCAGGCCCAATGGAAGAGCCAGCCTGACCAGTCGGCGGGGGAGGCGGCGAGCCATTTCGTTGCGCGCAGTCCGAGCGGGAGCCAGCGCGCGACGACCGGACCGGCGGCGCGCACGCACAGCCAGATCGCGCCGGGAGTCACCTTGAAACGCAGCGGAGCGCTTCCGCCTGCTTGCTGTTCGATGCTGGACACGACACACCTCGCTTGGCCGATGTTGGCAACAAACATCCATTGCATCTAGCGTGCCAAACTTGGCGGGGCCTTATCGGGTGGCCATTTCAGCGATTTTATGTGCTTATGAAAAGCCGTATATGTTGCTGTAGAGCCAACAGATTTAGAGCGAAGTGTCTGCAATAATCAAACTTCGCTGCGCTTGAGCAAATAGTCGAGCCCGCCCACCCGGTACCACCGATACCCGTACGGTTCGAGCACCACTGTGTGGCGTCCGCCGGAGTCGGCGTGGCTGTGATCGTCGGAGAGCAGGTTGACGAGCGCGCTCGAATCCCCCGCCGACGCGCCGACGCGGAACTTCACCGTGCACGCCGCCGAGCTGAAGTTGTGCAGGCACACGACCGAGTTGTTGCGCCAGTCGTAACGCAGCGCGAGCACGTCCTCGCGCGAGACGCGCAGGATCGCGAAATCGCCCCAGCTTATTTCGGGCACTTCCTTGCGCATGCGGATCATGCGCTCCATCCAGTTCAGGAACGAGTTCGGATCGCGCCGCTGGCTCGCAACATTGACGCGCTCAAATCCGTACGGCCCGCCCGATATCACGCGCGACACCGGCCGCGCGCTCTTCGTAAAGCCGCCTTGCGGTTCGGTCGACCATTGCATCGGCGTGCGCGCGCATTCGCGTTCGGGCAAACGCAGATCGTCGCCCATGCCGATTTCGTCGCCGTAGCGCACGACGGGCGTGCCCGGCAGTGTCAGCATCAGGCTGTAAGCGTGTTCCAGCCGATGCCGGTCGCCGTCGAGCATCGGCGCGAGACGGCGGCGGATGCCGCGCTCGTAGAGCTGCATGCCGGGCTCGGGGCCGAACGCGGCGAAGACCGCTTCGCGCTGCGTAGGCGAGAGCCGCCCGAGGTCGAGTTCGTCGTGATTGCGCAGGAACACGCCCCACTGCGCGGTCGCCGCGCGCGATTTCGTGGCGAGGAGCGCGTCCTTGAGCGGCCCGGTATCGGCGCTCGCGAGCGCGTAGAACGTGTTCTGGTTGACCTGGAAGTTGAACATCATCTGCAGCCGCTCGCCCGCTTCGCCGAAGTACTTCATGTCGGTGTGCGGCAAGACGTTCGCCTCGGCGAGGATGATCGCCTCGCCCTCGCGCCACTGCAGGAACTCGCGGAACATGCGCAGCATGTCGTACTGCTCGACGGGCTTCTTGACGTCGGCGCCCTTGGTCGCGATGACGAACGGCACCGCGTCCATGCGAAACCCCGAGACGCCAAGCTGGATCCAGAAGCCCATGATCTTGAGCAACTCGGCCTGCACGTACGGATTCGCGGTATTGAGGTCCGGCTGGAAGTCGTAGAAGCGGTGGAAGTACCACATCCGTGCTTCCTTGTCGTAGGTCCACGTCGATTTCTGCACGCCGGGGAAAACCACGCCGTCCTTCGCGTTGGCGGGTTTTTTCTTCGACCACACGTACCATTCGCGATATTTCGACTCCGGGTCGCGCCGCGCTTCCTTGAACCACGGATGCTGATCCGACGTGTGATTCACGACCAGATCGATCATCACGCGCAGGCCGCGCTGGCGGCATGCATGCGTGAATTCGGTGAAGTCGCCGAGCGTGCCGTAGCGGGGATCGACGCTGTAGTAATCGGAGATGTCGTAGCCGTTGTCGCGGCAGGGGGAAGGCTGGAACGGCATCAGCCAGATCGTGGTGATGCCGAGCCCTTGCAGGTAATCGAGCCGTCGCACCAGGCCCTGAAAATCGCCGATGCCGTCGCCGTTCGCATCCATGAAGGTGCCGACAGACAGGCAATACACGATCGCATTCTTGTACCAGAGGTCGTTGACCATGTGCCGAGAGCGAACGCCCGGTTGCGCTTGCAAGGACGGCCGCGCCGACAGGCAGCGCGGGGACACGTCAAGTGTAGCTGCCGCCGCAACGGCCGAGATCAGGCCGCGTCGTCGAGTTTCGCAGCGAAGCCGCGCTGCACGGCCGGTCGCGCGAGAAGGGCTTCGTACCAGCGCTTCACGTTGGGGAAATCATCGAGGGAGACTTGATGGCGCTCGTGTCGCCACGCCCAGCCAAGAATCGCGAAATCCGCCACCGAGAGATCGCCCGCCACGTATTCCACTTCTCCGAGGCGCCGGTCGAGCACGCCGTAGAGGCGGCGCGTCTCATCCGAATAGCGCTTCAGGCCATAACGCCGGTCACTCTCCGACTCGACCAGGCGGAAGTGGTGAACTTGTCCCGGCATCGGGCCGAAGCCGCCCATCTGCCACATCAGCCATTCGAGGACGGGCACGCGGTCGCGCAGGCTCGCCGGAAGGAATTTGCCCGTTTTCTCGCCGAGATAAAGCAGGATCGCGCCCGATTCGAAGACGCTGATCGGCTGGCCGCCGGGGCCGTCCGGATCGACGATCGCCGGGATGCGGTTGTTCGGGCTGATGCGCAGGAAGTCGGCGGCGTGCTGCTCGCCCTTCGAAATGTTGACCGTTTTCACGGTGTAAGGCAGTTCCATTTCTTCGAGCGCGACGCTGATCTTGCGGCCGTTCGGCGTGTTCCAGGTGTGCAGGGTGATGGTCATGGGAGCGATTTATCGTGGAATTCAGCTGAGCGGCGCGGCGATGTATTGCAGGAAGCCCTTGCGTTCGCCGATGCGCGCGTACCAGCGTTCGAGGTTCGCGAGCCGTGGCCGGTCGTGCAATTCGTCGAGGCCGTACCAGCGCCGTGCATACGCGCCGAGCACGAGATCGGCGAGTGTGAAGCTGTCGCCTTCGAGATGGTCGCGGCCTTGCAGTTGCGTATCGATGATGCGCCAGAGGTTCGCGACGACGGCGCTATCGGCGGCGAGGCGTGCGGTATCGCGTTGTGGCGCCGGCGTGCGCACGTAGCCCCAGAACACCGGGCGCTCGGCCGGCTGCAGCGTCGTGATCGTCCAGTCGAGCCAGCGGTCGACACTCGCGCGCAGCTTCGGATCGGCGGGATAGAGTGTGCTCTCCGATCCATATTGCAGCGCAAGATATCGGATGATCGAATTCGATTCCCACAGCACGAAATCGCCGTCGACGAGCGTCGGGATGCGCCCGGTCGGGTTCATCGCGAGGTAGTCGGGCTGGTCGTTGCGGCCGAACTGCATGCCAGCGTCGATACGCTTGAACGGCAATCCCAGTTCTTCGCAGCACCACAGCACCTTCTGCACATTGACCGAGTTCGCCCGGCCCCAGATTGTCAGCATCGCATGCACTCTCGTAGAAAACCGCCTCTCGCGGAACACGCAGACGATACACAAAGTGCGCGGCGCGCGCTTGGCGTATGACCCCGCAAGCGGGGGCACCGTCCCCCGCGCAATCAGGGTATTCCGAATTTTCAGGATGAACGACATTGGACGCATCCCACGAAGCCACCGCGATACACGGAACATCGTGACCGGGCCGAAGGCTTGTGGCGACAAGGAGCGAACCATCCATGTCACATTCATTCGATCCAGCAAGTGCATCACCGTACTATCGTTTCGTGTGGGTAGATTTGACGGCCAACGCGCAGGCATCGCTTGCGGAATCGCTCGACGGAGCGTTCGACATCCATCGCGTCGACGAGCCCGCGCGCGTCGCCGATACCATCCGGTGCCGCACACCCGCCTTCGTGTGCTTCGAATTCGACGAGCCGAACGCGCAGGGCATCGACGCACTCACCCGCGTGCGTCGCGACTATCCGGCGCTGCCCGTGCTCGTGATCGCGGGGCGCAATTCGATGGCGATCGCGATGTGGGCGCTGCGCCTGCGCGTCTGGGACCTGCTGATCAAGCCTGTGCCGCTGCGCGAACTGTGCCGCAGCATCCTGGCGCTCGCGGCGCTGACGCGCGCGAGCGACACGCCGTCGCGCGCCGCCGAGCGCAGCGTGCCGCTGCCTGCCTTCGAACCACGCGAGCGGCAGAAGACGCAGCCCGCGATCGCTTACGTCCGCGCGAATTTCGACGGCCGGATCGCGCTCGATCATGTCGCGGCGATCTGCCAGTTGAGTCCGTCGCAGTTTTGCCGCACGTTTCGGCAGGAACACGGCGTGAGCTTCGGCCAGTATCTGCTGGGATTTCGGATGGAGCGCGCGTGCGAGCGGCTTGCGCATCCTGGGGCACTCGTAAAGGAAGTGGCGTATTCGGTCGGCTTCAACGACCTTTCGTACTTCACCCGCATTTTTCGGCGGCAGTTCGGCGTTTGCCCAAGCGCGTATCAGGCGGGCGCGCGGACGTCGCCTTCGATGGCGGGATCGACGTGAGCGGATTCGTCTGCTGAAAGGCGCCTACCCATAGCGCGGCCGATCTGATATCTAAGAAGGGAAGCTCGATCCCATCCACGCCGCGCGAGCGTCCGCGCGGCTATCAGAGAGACGCGCAATGTCCATCAAACGAGCATGTTTCGTGGCGCTTCTGGGCGTCGCGTTCGCCCTTTCCGCCTGCCGCACGGCGCCGAAAAGCCCGCCCGTCACGGCAAACGCCGCCGACATCCGCTCGATCGCGAAGGACGCGTACATCTACGGCACGCCGATGGTCGACGATTACGCCGTCATCTACGCGTATTCCCTCGACAAGAGCGGCCCGCAATACCGCGGCCCGTTCAACACGATCCTCAACATCTCGCGCGTCTTCACCCCCGACGACACTGCCTTCGTCACGCCCAACTCCGACACGCCGTACTCGTTCGCGGGCCTCGATCTGCGGGCGGAACCCGTCGTCATCACGATCCCGCCGATGGAGCCGAAGCGCTACTTCGTCTTCCAGTTGATGGACCTGTACACGTTCAATTTTGCCTACATCGGCACGCGTACGACGGGCAACCGCGGCGGCAACTACCTGATTGCCGGGCCGGGCTGGAACGGCACGATGCCGCCCGGCATCACGCAGGTGATTCGCACGGAGACGCAACTGGTGAACGTCGTCGGGCGCACGCAGCTTTTCAATCCCGCCGATCTCGACAACGTCAAGCGCATCCAGTCCGGCTACAAGGTGCAGACGCTTTCCGCGTTCACGTCGAGCACGCCGCCACCTGCCGCGCCCGACGTGCAGTGGCCGGCGCCGCTCGCGCCCGCCAGCGCGCGGACGTCGCTCGAATTCTTCGATCGCCTCGCGTTCCTGCTGCAGTTCGCGCCCGTCAACCCGGCCGAAGCCGACTTGCGGCGCCGCTTCGAGCAGATTGGCATCGTGCCGGGCAGGCACTTCGATCCGGGCGCGCTGTCGGACGAGCAGAAGGCCGCGTTTCGCGGCGGCATGGAAGACGGGCAAAAGGCGATCGATGCGAAGCGCGCCACGCTCAACGGCAAGACCGACACGCTTTTCGGGACACGCGAGTATCTGAAGAACGACTACGTCGCGCGCGCGACGGGGACGCAGGTGGGCATCGGGGCGAATTCGCGCGAGGAGGCGCTGTATCCGGTGCTGGAGAAGGATGCGTCGGGCGAGCCGCTCGACGGCAGCAAGCACCGCTACGTCCTGAGGTTCGCGAAGGGCAAGCTGCCGCCGGTGAACGCGTTCTGGTCAATGACGATGTACGCCCTGCCGAGTCAATTGCTCGTGAAGAACCCGATGAACCGCTACCTGATCAACTCGCCGATGCTGGCGAATCTCAAGAAGGACAAGGACGGCGGGCTGACGGTGTATGTGCAGAGTACGTCGCCGGGCAAGGCGAAGGAAGCGAACTGGCTGCCGGCGCCGAACGGGTCGTTCATGGTGACGATGCGTTATTACTGGCCAAAGCCGGAACTGCTGAACGACCGGTGGAAGTCGCCATCGATACAGCGCGTGCGTTGAGGCCAAAGCGGACGCCCAATAAAAACCGGCCGTTCGAGAAATCGAACGGCCGGTTTTTTTGCAAGGATCGAAAACTTACTGCGGTGCGCCCTTGTCATTGGTGCCGAGCGCGGAGGCTGCCTTCGCCGCCGATGCGCCCTTCAGTTTGTTCGCCTTGTTTTCCTGATGCAGCGTCGTGCCGCCCGTGCCCTTTTCCTTGTGCTTCGCGTGATGCGGTGCCGATGCCGCGAGGCCCGAATCCGGACCGGACGGCTTGCCGCCTTCGCTGTTCGAACCGCCGCCTTGTGCAAAAACCGGCGCCGAGAGTGCAAATGCCAACGCGCCAACTACTGCGATGCTCTTTGTTCGTTTCATTCGAAACTCCTTTTATCAAGCGGTGTAGGGCTGTGGAAACGTTACTTTCGAAAGGGACGCTCAAGTGCCCTGCAGCTTTGTGGTGCACGCTTCGCGCGCTATTTCACTCCGCTTACACGACGCTCTAACAACGCGTGACTATACACAAACGTTGACAAATTATTTGCGCGCGACGGCGGGGGATTCTTTCGATGCCGCCGAGGCCGTCGGCGTTTCCCAGCCGCCGCCGAGCGCGCGGAACAGGTTGACCTGATCGAGCGCCACTTGTCCTTCGGCCGCGGCGAGCTGCGCGTTGGTCGACGTCAGCGTGCGGGTGGCGTCGAGATCGGCGATGAACGACTCGCGCCCGGCGATGTAGAAGCGATGCGTCTCGTTCGCCGACTGCACTGCCGACTTCTGCGCTGCGCGCAGCGACTCCATCCGCTCGTAGTCGGCGGCGTAGGTCGCGAGGCTGCTCTGCGCCTCGCGCAACGCGTTGAGCACGACGCCGTCGAAGCGGGCGAGCGCCACGTCGGCACCCGCGCGAGCCTCGCGCACGCGGCCGCGCGCGCCGTTCGCGGGAAACTGCCAGCTGATCAGCGGGCCGAAGCCCCAGCGCTGCGTCTCCGGCTTGCCGAGGTCGCCCGCCAGGCCGGTCAGGCCCGCCGACGCGCCGATCGCGACCGTCGGATAGAGCGCGCCGGTCGCGACGCCGATGCGCGCCGTCGATGCCGCAAGGCGCCGCTCGGCTTCGCGCACGTCGGGACGGCGCTTGAGGAGCGCGGCTCCGTCGCCGACGGGGAGCGCGTTCTTGATGCGCGGCGTCTCGTGGCACGCAAGCACGGCCGGTGGCAGGTCGGCGGGTGCGCGGGCGAGCAGCATCGCGAGCCGGTATTGCGCGATGCGGCGGCGCGCCCGGTAGCGTGGGATGTCGGCGTTGAGCGTCTCGACCTGCGTCTGGCCGCGCGTCACGTCGGGCGTGTTGCCGCGGCCTGCGTCGCGCAGGCGGCGCGTGAGCGCGACGCGCTTTTTCTGCAAGTCGAGCGATTGCTGCGCGATCGCCAGTTCCTCGGCGGCCGAGCAGTTTTCGACATAGGCGCGCACGACGTCCGCGACCACGGTGATGCGCGCGAGGTCGGCGGCGGCCTGCACGGCCTCGTGGTCCGCCTCGGCTGCCTCGACGCCGCGCCGCAACGTGCCGAAGAGGTCGATTTCGTACGCCACGCTGATGCCGATGTCGCCTTCGTTCGCGACCGGCAGCTTTTCGAAGATCAGGAATTGCTCGCCCGATTCCTGCGCCCGCTTGACGGCCGCCGACGCGCTGCCGGAGAAGCCGCCCTGGGCTTCTGCGACGCCGAGCGCCTCGCGGGAGCGCGCGAGGTTCGCCGCTGCGACGCGTAAATCGGTGTTGGATTGCATCGCCTGCTGGACGAGGCTGTCGAGGACGGGGTCGTCGTAGAGGCGCCACCAGATTGGCGGGACGGCTTGCTGCTGGGCGACGACCTTGTTGCCGGCGCCGTCGAGCGGGGCGTTGGCGAGCGGCGCGTTGATCGCTGCGTCCGGCGGCAGCTTGTAGTCCGGGCCAACCGTGATGCACGCGGCGAGCGCGCACACCAGCGGCAGGAGGGCGAGGGCGCGCGGGGCGTTCATCGCTTGAGATCCGGGGAGGGTTGGGCTGAGGTGGCGTGGGCGGCCGATGCGCTGGCCGGAGCCGATGGGCTTGGCGAAGCCGTCGAGCCGGTCGAACTTGCCGAACTTGCCGAGCCAGCCGAACCCGTTGAGCCCGTCGAGCCACCCGGACCCGGTGAACCCACTGAGCCGGACGGGCCAGCCGATCCCGCAGAACCCGCAGAACCCGCAGAACCCGCAGAACCCGCAGAACCCGCAGAACCCGCAGAACCCGCAGAACCAGCAGAACCAGCAGAACCAGCAGAACCAGCAGAACCAGCAGAACCAGCAGAACCAGCAGAACCCGCCGACCCGACAGAACTAGCGGAACTCGCCACCACGACCGCCGAAGCACCCCGCCCGCCGCTCAACGAAGGCGCAAGTCCCCGCACCGACACAGTCGCCGTCCGTCCCGCGATCATCCTGAAATCCGCCGGCACCTCATCGAGCGCGACGCGCACCGGAATCCGCTGCGCCAGCCGCACCCAGCTAAACGCCGGATTCACGTTCGGCAGCAGGTTCGACCCCTGCGTGCGGTCACGGTCCTCGATCCCCGCGACGATGCTCTGCACGTGCCCGCGCAGCACGCCCGGCTCGCCCAGCACCTCGATATCCACCGGCTGCCCGATATCGATGCCGCGCAGCTTCGTCTCCTCGAAGTAGCCATCGACGCGAAACGAGTGCATGTCCACCACCGACAACACCGGCCGGCTCGCCGTCACATATTCGCCGGCACGCGGCGCGCGGTCGTTCAGATAGCCGTCGACGGGGCTCACGATCGTCGTGCGCTGCAGGTTCAGCCGCGCGGTATCGATGGCGACTTCCGCGTCGGCGAGCGCCGCTTCCGCCTGCTGCACGCGGGCGCGCGTCTCCTCGGTCGCCTCGCGCGCGACGAGATCGCCGAGCGTGCGGTTGCGCGCGTCCTCGCGGCGCGCCTGGTCGAGCGTCGCGCGACGCTGCTGCGCGGTCGCTTGCGCCTGACGAAGCGCGAGCGCGTAGCGCGCCTGATCGATCACGAAGAGCGTCTGGCCGCGTGTGACCGCCTGGTTATCGACGACATCGACCTGCACGATCAGTCCGCCGACGTCCGGCGCGACCTGTACGACATCGGCGCGCACGTGGCCGTCGCGCGTCCAGGGCGCGAACATGTAATAGCCGACGAGGCGCCACAGCACGAATGCCGCAGCCGCCACGACGACGAGCGTAAGAAGGATGCGTCCAACGGAGAGCCAGGTTTTATTCACGTCATGAACCGGTGGGAAAGAACGACGACAGCGCCGAGCACGAGCACGTAAATGCCAAGATCGAAGATCGAGCGATGCCAGACAAAGCGGTAGAAGCCGGTACGCGTGAGGACCGTGCGGATCGCGAGATTGACCAGATAGGCGACGAGCATCAGCACGAGCACGGCCGGCACGAAGACGCCGAAGATATCGATTTCGCCGATCATCGGGCGGTCCTTGTGCTTTGGCTTTTGCGCGAGCGGGTCATGCCTGCGCCTCCGGACGACCGGGGCCGGACACGCCGCTCAGTTGCGGGAACAGCGACAGTCTCATGCCGACGAGCGCGTGGAGTGCGTCGCGGAGGTAGCGGGTGGGGAGGGGCGGGGGTGCGGCAGGTGCGGCAGGTGCGGCAGGGGCGGCGGGCTCGGCAGGCGCGGCAGGCGCGGCAGGTGCGGCAGGCTCGGCAGGTGCGGCAGCCTCGGCAGGCTCGGCAGGCGCGGCAGGCACGGAGGGCGCCGAAGGTCGAGCAGGCGCTGCGGGTGCTGGAGGTTCGTCCGGTGATGGCGCCACAGTCTCCCCGCGCACCTCCGCCCGCGAAACCCGCGCCATCGCCGCATCGATCGCCGCTTGCAAACTCTCCGGCACCGGCTGCCGCGCTCGACGCGCGGCGCAGCGGTTGTAATGCTCGCGCACGCCGAAAAGCACGCTATCGATCGACGCCCCCACCTCATCGCCCGCACGCCGCCGCACGCGCAACAAATCGAGCGCATTGAACGCGACGCGCAAGTCGCGAAAACTCTCGATCGACGGATGGCGATGGTCGTCGGTGGCGGCGAGGCGCGGGATCAACTGCATCAGCCGGTCGAGCATGCGCGCGGCGAGGTTGCGCTGATCGCCGCCGGGCGGCGTCGCGGTGGCGAGCGCCACGTCCTGCCAACTCGATCGCATCAGCCGCGCGGCCGCGAGCTCGGCGCCGAACGGACGCGTCACGCGCGTCCAGATGAACGCGAACAACAGCCCCGCCGGCCCTGCGAGATTGCTGTTCAGGAACGTCAGGAAATTGGCCTCGTACGCGCTCTGGATGCTGATGAACGACGCCGTGTTGACAGCGACGAGCATCGTCGCGAGATTGAACTGCGGGCGCGGAATCAGCGTGCCGACAATAATGAACGGCACCGCGAACATAACGACGAGCATCGCGAAATCGTGCACGTTCGGCAAGATCACGAAGAGGTAGAGTCCCGCCAGCACGACGCTCGCGCACGTCCAAACAAAGAACGCGAAGACCTGCGGCGCGGGTTCGTCGAGCGCGGCGAAAAAGCAGCATGCGACCGCCGCGAGCGATACCGCCGCCGCGCCGTCCTGCCAGCCCGAGCTGATCCACACACTCGAAGCGACGAAAATCGCCGCCACCGCCGATCCCGCCGAAAACAGCAGCATGCCGCGATCGAAATAGCGCTCCGAGCCGCCGAGCCGCCAGTGCCGAAAGCGCGGACGCCACACGCCTGCCTCGCGCGCGATCAGCGAGCGCAACGCGCGACAGTCCTGCCACACGTCAACCACCTGCCGCAGCCGCCAGAGCGCACTCGAAAGCAGCGCGCCTTCCCACGTCGTGAGTTCGGCCGCCTGCGGTTCGAGCGCGGCGATACGTTCGCGCAGACGGTCGGCGCCGGCATCGTCGTCCTGGGAGAGCGGGGCGTCGAACCATCTAACGACGTCCGCGAGCAGCGCCTCCAGCCCCGCCGGCCGCGCATGCGCGCCGCCGAGCAGCGCGATCAGCGGATCGGCGAGCGCGGAGACGATCGGCAGCAGCAACTGCATCCGTCCGCGCAAGGCGTGCGCGCGCACGAGGATATCGGGGCGCGTGTGGTCGTACGCGAGCTGGCTCAGCAGGAATTCGAGCTGATTGACCATCGTCGCCAGCCGCTGGCGGCTCGCCGAAATCGCCTGTCCCGCGATGCGGCCGGAGAGCGTCTCCTTCACGTAGAACGCGGCGTCGCGGAACCAGGCGTCGGTGCGCTCGACGAGCGACGGCGCGAGCCGGTTCGGAAACACCGCGCCGCCCACGACGCTCGCGCACACGATGCCGAGCAGGATCTCCTCGGTCCGCGTGATGGCGAGATCGAAGACGCCGGTCGGGTTCGTCACGGCGGGCAGCGCGATCAGCGGCAGCGTGTAGCCCGCCAGCATGAAGACGTAGCTGCGCGCGGTGCGGTCGGAAATCGCGAGATAGAGCAGCGTGCCCGTCCACATCGCGACGACGAAGCTGAAGATATACGGCGATTCCACAAACGGCGGCACGAAAAGCACCGCCGCCGCCGCGCCGAGCATCGTCCCGAGCGCGCGGTAGAGCGCCTTCGAACGCGTCGCGCCCACGAACGGATTCGACACGATATAGACCGTCGCCATCGCCCAGTACGGACGTGGCAATTCGAGCCGCAGCGCGATGTAGAGCGCCAGCATCGCTGCGGTGAACGTCTTGAGCGAAAACAGCCAGTCGCGCGCGGACGGGAGCGTCATGGTGCGGTGCCCGGGCGTTTGGAAGCGGCTGCGCTGTCGTCGCGGGCGGCGGCGGCGCGCTTGGGTGTCGCGACGCGTTTCGATGCGTTGAACAGGTTCAGCACGCGCAGCGTCGCTTCGAGATCGGCGCGGCTCACGCCTTCGAGGACTTCGGCGCGCAGCCCGGTCAGTTCCTTTTCGATGGTCGCGGTGATCGCGCGGCCTTTGTCGGTGAGCGAGATCGTTTTCGCGCGGCGGTCGTCGGGGTCTTCGTCGCGGCGCATCAGGCCGGCGGCGCAGAGCTGGTCGAGCAGGCGCACGAGCGACGGCCCTTCGATCCCCACGTGCTCCGCGAGCGTCACTTGGCGCACGCTCGCGCCGAGGCGTCCGGCGATCAAAAGCGGCGCCGCGCACGCCTCGGAGACGTTGTAGGCGGCGAGCAGGCCGTGGCTCGCGCGGCGCCACTGACGGGCCGCCATGACGAGCGTGCTGCTCACGGCGAGGCGCAATGCGTCGGAATTTTGCATGGCGCGCATTATATTTTGAGATAAATTCGTTAGCAAGCTATCGATGTGGGCGTCGGCGGGGAGGCGCGGCTATATTGCTTGTCGGCGGTATCGGTTTTGTTTTGAAAGGACATTACGAGATGGATACGCGCACCCTTCAGGCTTATGGCGCCGATGCGTCCGGCTACGCCCGGCAATGGCGCGAGCAGCCCGCGCCGCACGACATGTACGCGCTGTTGACTCGCTTTTTCCGTCCGGGGCCGACGGCGGATATCGGCTGCGGAGCGGGTCGCGATATGGCGTGGCTCGCGGCGAACGGTTTCGATGCGCGCGGTTTCGATGCTTCCGAAAGTCTGCTCGACGAGGCGCGGCGGGCGTATCCATCACTTTCTTTCGAACTGGCCACGCTGCCCGAGTTGGAGGGCGTCGAGCGGGGAAGGTATGAGAATGTGCTTTGCGAGACGGTTGTCATGCATCTGGAGCCGGAAGTGATTGGCTGGGCCGTTCGGAATCTCCTCGCGCTGCTAAAGCCGGGCGGGACGATTTTTCTGAGCTGGCGGGTCACGGAGCAAGCGTCGCAGCGGGATTCGGCCGGACGGCTGTATGCCGCGTTCGACAAGCAGATCGTGCTCGACGCGTTGCCGGCCGGCGCGGTCGTTTTGTTCGATAAGGACGAGACGAGCGCGTCGTCGGGGAAGCGGGTGCAGAGGATGATCGTGCGGGTGGCTTGATACGTGGGCCTCAACGGGCGTCGAACAAACGCAAAACAAGGAAAAACCGCATGCTCAACGAATTCACGAAGACGGTCCTCGTGATCGTCGCCGGACTCTTTCCGATCATCAATCCGCCGGCCACCGCGCTGATCGTCCTGAGCATGGTCCCGCACGCGACCGAAGCCGAGCGCAGCGAAATCGCGCGCCGCATCTCGATCAACAGTTTCGCGATCCTGCTCGCGTCGCTCTCGGTGGGCGCTTATGTCCTGTCGTTCTTCGGGATTTCGATTCCGGTGCTGCGCGTCGCGGGCGGCATCGTCATCGCGATGGCGGGCTGGAACCTGCTCCAGGCGCCCGACGAACAGGACGCCGAGCCGACGCCCACGCCGAACCGCAGCGCATCGATACGCGCGAAGTCGTTCTATCCGCTGACGCTGCCGATCACCGTCGGGCCGGGCGCCATCGCCGTGGCGATCGCCCTCGGGACCGGCTCGCCGCGCGAGGGGCTGCTGCCCGTGCATCTGATCGGCGTAGGCGTCGCGCTCGTCATCCTGTGCGCGAGCATCTTTGTGTGCGTGCGCTTTTCGGGACACCTCGAACGGCTGCTCGGCACCGTCGGCACGCAGGTCGCGATGCGGCTCTTCGCCTTCGTGATCTTCTGCATCGGCGTGCAGATTCTTTGGCTCGGACTGTCCGAATTGCTCGATTCGTTGCACTTCAAAAGCTGACGGGGGAAGCGCTTTCCTAGCCGCTTCCCCCGTTTTTCCGGTGAACGAGTCTCTTACATCGCCTTGCGGAACGGCGCGCCCGAGTGCTCGCGCAACTCGTTGAACACGATCTTCGGCCACGCCTTCTGCGCGACCTCGATTTCCGAGATATGCGACGCAAGGTAGGTCGGCGCATTCGATGCATCCAGCGCGATGCGCGCCGAATACGCATCAGTGAAGCGGCGCAGCTCGGCGGCGTCGTCGCAGGTCACCCAGCGGGACATCCGATAACGCGCCGGCATGATCCGCACGTCGACCTTGTATTCAGCCGCGAGCCGATGCGACACGACTTCGAACTGCAACTGCCCGACCGCGCCGAGAATGATCGAGCCGCCGAGCACCGGGCGAAACACCTGGATCGCGCCTTCGTCGCCGAACTGGTTGAGCGCCTCGCCGAGTTGCTTCGCGCGCATCGGATCGACGACTTCCACCGTCTGGAAGATTTCCGGCGCGAAGAACGGCAGGCCGGTGAACTGGAGTTCCTCGCCTTCGGTGAGCGTATCGCCCAGGCGCAGCGTGCCGTGATTGGGGATGCCGATGATGTCGCCCGGATACGCCTCGCTCACCGTCTCGCGCCGCTGCGACAGGAACGTCACCACGTTATTCGCGCGAAAAGTCTTGCCCGAGCGCGTCACTTTCAGCGCCATGCCGCGCTCGAAGCGGCCCGAACACACGCGGATGAACGCGACGCGGTCACGGTGCGCCAGATCCATGTTCGCCTGCACCTTGAACACGACGCCCGTGAACTTCGGCTCTTCCGGCAGCACCGGACGCTGGACGGTCATGCGCATCGACGGCGGCGGCGCGAGGTCGACGAGCGCGTCGAGAATCTCCTTCACGCCGAAATTGTTGATTGCCGAGCCGAACAGCACCGGCGACTGCTGGCCCTGGAGAAATGCCGCGCGATCGAGCGCGTGCGTGGCGCCCGTAATCAGGTCGATTTCTTCCTTCGCCCGCGCCCAGGCCGGGCCGAAGCGGCGTTCGCCCTCTTCGTCGCCGAGCGCCTGCAGGGTTTCGACTTCCCCGCCGGCCTTGTCCTGGCCCGGACGGAACAGACGCACCTGATCGCGCTGGATGTCGTAGACGCCCTGGAAGTCTTTGCCCATGCCGATCGGCCAGGTGAACGGGACGGCGGCGACGCCCAGATGCTGCTCGATTTCGTCGAGCAGTTCGAGCGGCTGGCGCACTTCGCGGTCGAGCTTGTTGATGAACGTGAGAATCGGCGTGCGGCGCGCTCGGCAGACTTCGAGCAGCTTGAGCGTCTGCGCTTCGACGCCGTTCGCGCCGTCGATCACCATCACGGCGGCATCGACGGCCGTCAGTACGCGATAGGTGTCTTCCGAAAAGTCCTCGTGGCCCGGGGTGTCGAGCAGGTTGATGACGGCCCCGCCGTATTCGAACTGCATCACCGAGCTCGCGACCGAAATGCCGCGCTGCTTTTCGATGTCCATCCAGTCGGAGGTCGCGTAACGATTGCTCTTGCGGCCCTTCACGGTGCCGGCGATCTGGATCGCGCCCGAAAACAGCAGCAGTTTTTCGGTGAGCGTCGTCTTGCCCGCGTCGGGGTGGGAAATGACCGCGAACGTGCGGCGCCGTTTGAGTTCGGAGACTGGCATGGTGTCGATGAAAACGTGGGTTCGTCCGCCCGGCGCGCTCGCGCGAGGCAGGCTCGCTGCCCGGTGCGGAGCAAACACGCGAAGGCCGCCGCGCGACGCGCGGAAAAGGCGGAAAAAATGCGGGATGGACGCGATGATACACGTCATCACCGCTCCACCGACGCGGCGCCCGCTCAGCGCGACATGCGCAAGGGGCTATCATGAGCGCAATTTCAAGATGCGCGGCGCCCGGGTTCGATCCGTGCGGCGCATGGCGCAGACACAAATCGGGCACTTGCGGCGGCAGCGCGGCCCACGGCTGGAGAACTCATGCCCTCACCTCAGGAAAGCGTCAGCATGGCGCTGTTTTGCGACTTCGAAAACGTGGCGCTCGGCGTGCGCGACGCGAAGTACGACAAATTCGACATCAAGCCAGTGCTGGAGCGGCTGCTGCTGAAGGGCAGCATCGTTGTGAAGAAAGCCTATTGCGACTGGGATCGCTACAAGACCTTCAAGGCGTCGATGCACGAGGCGAGTTTCGAGCTGATCGAGATTCCGCACGTGCGTCAATCGGGGAAGAATTCGGCGGATATCCGGCTCGTCGTCGATGCGCTCGATCTTTGTTACACGAAGTCGCACGTCGATACGTTCGTCATCATCAGCGGGGATTCGGATTTCTCGCCGCTCGTCTCGAAGCTGCGCGAGAACGCGAAGAAGGTGATCGGCGTGGGCGTGAAGAATTCGACGTCCGATCTGCTCGTCGCCAATTGCGACGAATTCATCTTCTACGACGACCTCGTGCGCGAGCAGCAGCGCGCGATCGCCAAACGCGAGGCGAGCGCGGCGCGCGAAGCCAGCGATGCGAACGCGCGCGCCAAGCGCACCGGCGACGAAAACCGCCAGCAGAAGCACGAGATCGAAGCACGCAAGGCGCAGGCGATCGCGATCGCCGTCGAGACGTATGACGCGCTCGCGTCGGAGCGCGGCGAGAGCGGGAAGATCTGGGCGTCGGTGCTCAAGAGCGCGATCAAGCGGCGCAAGCCGGATTTCAGCGAATCGTATTTTGGCTTCCGTGCATTCGGGAATCTGCTCGACGAGGCGCAGGCGCGCGGGCTGCTCGAAGTGGGGCGGGATGAGAAGTCGGGCGCTTTCGTCTATCGCGGGGGCGGAACGGAGCCGGCGCGCCAGGCGGCTGCGGATGTCGAGGATGCCGCGGCGGCGAGGGCGGAGCAGGGCGGGAATCGGCGGAAAGGGCGCGGCGGGCGGGCGGACGTGCCCCGGGCGGAGGACGAGGGCGGTGCGCAGGAGCAGCGCGGTAATCGGCGAAACGGGCGCGATGGGAACACGGAAGCACCGAGGGCCGCGACGTTCGAAGACGAGGGCGGCGCGCAGCCGCAAGCAGAACAGCGCGGTAATCGGCGCAAGGGGCGGGATGGGCGGCAGCAGGCGAAGGTCGTTCCAGAGCCGGTCGCGGCTGAGAGTGATACGCCCCAGCCAGTAGATGAAACCGACACGATGCAGGCTTGGACCGATCTGCCCGAACCGGAGACGGAGGAGCCTTGGGTCTTCGCGGCGGAAGAAGAGCCTCGGGTTGCGCGTGCGGAGCCTTGGGTTTTCGAGGAGCAAGAGGAAGAGCCTCAGGTAGCGCAGGCCGACGAGCGTTGGGTGTTTGCTGCGCAGGAGGGCGAGGAACGGGAGGTGTCGCCGGGAGAAGCGGGACCCGCCGAGGAGCCGAAGAAGGCGAAGAAACCAGCGGCGGCGCGTCGTGGACGCAAGACGGCGGCGAAAAAGGCCGCCGCGCGCTCGGACGAGACGTCGCACGCACCGGACGCGGCGGCACAGCCGGCCGCATCCGCTTCGGCGGCAGCCGAAGTGCCGCAGTCCAGCGACGCCGACGCCGCCCCTGCGCAAGCCGCCAAGCCCGCGCGCAAATCGGCGTCGCGTGCGCGTCGGCCGCGGAAAACGACGGCATCGGGCACCGAGCACTGATCGGCGACGTTGCCGCCCCCGCGCCGAATGGCGCCCTCGACGGCCAAGGGCGGAGTCCTGAGGTTCACTGGTGGCTCGGCGTAATCCCGGGCGGAAAAGGGCTTCTGCATGAACTTCGTCGCGCCGGGGGCTGATTTGCCTCGGCGCTGGGCCTTCCGGCATCGCGCGACGCCGCATCCAGCGCGACGGACGCGGGTCCCGGCGAGGCAGACCCTCCGAGCATCGCGTGCGGCCACAACCCGCGCAACGCGACGCGGTATCAGACGACCAAGCCACGAAGAAGCAGACCATCGATCCGCCGCACATCCAATCGCCCAACCCGGTACTTTCCAGAGCCGCTTTCCCGTCTGCGACGGCTATCATATTAGCCCGCAGCCCCGCCCGTATCGAACCGACATGAACTCCACCGCCGACACTTATTCCCCCCGCGCGATCCGCCCGCTGACACCGCTCGAAGGGCGCGTCGTCGGGGTGCTGGTCGAGAAGCAGCTCACCGTCCCCGATACCTATCCGCTCTCGCTGAACTCGCTGACGTCCGGCTGCAACCAGAAGACGGCGCGTTCGCCCGTGATGAACGTGACCGAGAGCGACGTGGTCGCCGCCATCGACAGTCTCAAGCGTGTGAGCCTCGTGCTGGAAGGCAGCAGCAGCCGCGTGCCGCGCTTCGAGCACAACATGGGCCGCGTGCTCGGCGTGCCGAGCCAGGCGGTCGCGCTGCTCACGGCGCTGCTGCTGCGCGGCCCGCAGACGGCCGCCGAACTGCGCACCGCTACGACGCGCCTGCACGGTTTCGCCGATGTCTCGTCGGTCGAGAGCTTTCTCGACGAACTCGCCGAGCGCGAGCCGCCGTACGTGATCAAGCTACCGCGCGTGCCGGGCGAGCGCGAGAGCCGCTGGATGCATCTGCTGTGCGGCGAGGTGAACATCGAGGAACTGCGCGAACGCGCCGCCGCTTCGGCTTCATCCTCTTCCGACGATGCCGCCGCTTCGTTCGCAGAAATCGATGCACTGCGCAGCGAGCAGAAGCAGCTTTCCGCGAAAATGGACCGCTTGCAGGCGATGGTCGAGCGGATGGCGAAGGAACTCGGCATCGAGCCGGACGCGGCCTGAGCGCCGCGATCATCAATAAGAACTATCAGGAGCGCCCATGCCCGGTGCAGGTCTCTTTTTCACCGCTGCGGGCGTCGGGCTCGCAGTCGCCGCGCCCGTCGGACCGATGGGCATGCTGTGCATCCGCCGCACGCTCGCCGAAGGGCCGCGCGCGGGGCTTGCGATCGGCTTCGGCATCGCGTGCGGCGATGCGATCTACGGGCTCGTCGCCGCGCTCGGGATGGTCAGCGTCTCGCAATTCATGCTCGCCTACGACAAGCCGCTGCATCTCGTCGCGGGGCTCTTTCTGCTTTATCTGGGCATCCGCACGTTCCTGCAAAAACCCGCCGACGATGCCGCCGCCGTGAACGGCGCGTCCGCCGGCACGGCGCGCGCGTTCGCCAGCTCGCTGTTGCTCACGCTCACCAATCCGCAGACGATCATCATGTTCGCCGCCCTGTTCGCGACACTTGCGCCGCGCGGGCCGTTCTCGTCCGGCATCGCGCTGACGACGGTGCTCGGCGTGTTCTGCGGCTCGATCGCGTGGTGGTGCGTGCTGGTCGCGATGGTGTCGGGCGCGCGCCATGCGCTCGGCGCGCGCGTGCGGCGTCTGATCGACCGGGTCGCGGGGTTCGCGCTCGCGGCGTTCGGCGTGGCGGAGATCCGTCGCTCGGTCTGAGGGCGCGATTAGCGCGATCAGCGCGATCAGCGTGACGCCACGCGCAGGAGCGTCGGGTTACCGTCGGTGGCGACGCGCCACTTCGGGAATGTGCCGGAACCGTCCACGCGCCACGGCTGGCCCAGGCCATCGACATACGTCGGGCGGGCGTTGCGCGCCGCACCCGAAGGCCGGGGCGCGGCGCCGGGGGCATCGCGTTCGAAGGAGCGGCTACCTTGCTCGTTGAACACCGTCGCGAGCGGGCGTTCGGCCTGGCCCGAGCGGCTTAGCGTTGCGAGCAGGGGACCCGACGGCGCGCGCAACACGGCATCGGCGGGCTTGCGGCCGGCGAGGATCGCGCCGAGCAGCGCCGACGGGCCGCTTTCCGCGCTCGCTTCGCCGGGACGCCGGGCAGGCGCCGACGACGGCGAATCAAGCGCGAGCGGCTCGCTCTGCCCTTCGGCCTGGACGACGAGGATCACATGCCAGTCGTCCGGCGTGTTGTTGTAGCGCGGCGCGAGCGACACGAGCCGCAGCCGGGCGATCTCGACGCCCGCATCGCGCAGCAGCAAATACTTCGCGACCGCGAAATCCTTGCACACGCCGCTTTCCGCAAAAAAGCGCGCTGGCGCGTAGTACGTGCCGTCGGTGCCGTCGCGGTAGCGCATCTCGTTGATCAGCGAATTTGCGAGCAGCGCCGCGGCGGCGTCGCCGGCTTTTGCGCGCTGATCACGGACTTGCGCGACGAGCAGATTCCAGCCAGCGGGGCGCCGCGTCAGATGCGTGCGCAGCGCATCGCGCAGGCGCTGCACGCGGCCGATGGCATCGGATGACGGCTGGAGTTTTTCATCGGCGAGGGGCAGGAGAAACATCATGTCGCCGACTTGCGCAAGTTCCGGGCGGATCTTGCGGTTCGCTTCCCACCAGGTGGCGGCATTCAGGCGGCGGATGCCGACTTCCAGCGGACTTGCAGACGATTCGCTGTGCGCCGCCGTCGCGTTTGCCGTAAGGGGCGCGGCCAGGGGCAGGAGCAGGAGCAAACAGCGGAACAGTCGAGCAAGCGGCATGTGAACTCCCGGCGATATGGCTGCCGGTGCGATTCAGACATAAGGCCGGCTTGCGACAGACAGTGCACAGGCCGTGCCAATTTAGTGACGATCCGTAAGCGATTGATTTTGCTCAGTATTCAGGTTCGCTGGAAAATCGGTGCAGACCGAATGTGGCGTGCCTGTGCCAACACTCACCGCCGACTGTTGGCGGCGCGCCGACACGCGCTGACGGGTTTTTACCCCGATCGCGCCATCCCACCCGGCGCGCTACACTGCCTCGAGCACAACGCAATCCCCACGCAAGACGAGCCAAAGCCCGACCGCACCCACCGCCCGATGGCGTGCAACTTGCTTTTGATTGCTTTCAGACGATTTTGGCGCCAGACCGAAATCCAGAAAGCTGGAGGAGACAATGCATAACGATGCCGGCCATCACGTCGCCGCGCTGGGTGAGTCCGCGTGGCTTGCGCCTTTGATCTGCACATCGCATCAGCGCTCGGAGGCCTTCGGGCTGACGACGTCCGGCGCGCCCGACTACGATATCCTGCCCATCGCCGAGCTGAGCCTGAAGCTCGAGCAGAACCGCGTGCTCTGCGTGCACGCGCTGCCCGTGATGGCGACGTTGCAGGAGCAGATCGTCAACACGCAAAGCATGATCGTGCTGACAGATGCGCAAGGGCTCGTCCTGCATTCCACAGGCGACGACGAATTCTTGCGCCGCGCCGAGAAAGTCGCGCTGCGGCCGGGCGCCAACTGGGCCGAGGACCGGCAGGGCACGAACGCGATCGGCACGGCAATCGCCGAACGGAGCCCGATGGTCGTGCACGGCGAGCAGCATTACCTCGCCGCGAACCGCTTCCTGACCTGCTCCAGCGTGCCGATCCTCGATCCGTACGGCGAGCTGATCGGCGTGCTCGACGTGACCGGCGATCACCGCAGCTATCACCAGCACACGATGGCGCTCGCGAAAATGTCGGTGCAAATGATCGAAAACCATCTGTTCGCGAGCACGTTCGGGGAAACGCTGCGCATCGGTTTTCACGGACGCGCCGAGTTTCTCGGCACGCTGATGGAAGGCATGGTCGCGTTCACGTGCGACGGGCGGTTCCTGTCGGCGAATCGCAGCGCGCAGTTCCAGCTCGGCCTGCCGCTCGCGGCGCTGCGCGCGCACACGATGTCGTCGCTGTTTGGCACGACTGTGTCGCAACTGATCGACCGCATGCGCAGCAGCCACGGCCGGCCCATCTCGTTGTGCCTCCCCGACGGGATCGTCGTCAGCGCGAACGTCGAGTATCGGCGCGAAACGGTGGCCTCGGGCGCCACGGTGCGCGCGCCGCAAGCCGCGCCGCGTCCGGCTGCATCGGCGCCTGCGAGCAGTGTGAAAGGTGGCGGCCTCGCCCGGCTCGATACCGGCGACGCGCGCGTCGCGGCGGTGATCGCGAAGGTCCGCAAGGTGATCGACCGCGACATCCCGATCCTGATTTCCGGCGAAACCGGCACCGGCAAGGAGTTGCTCGCGCAGGCGATCCACCACGATTCGCCGCGTGCGTCGGGGTCGTTCGTCGCGGTGAATTGCGCGTCGATTCCGGAGACGCTGATCGAATCCGAGCTTTTCGGCTACGAGGAAGGCGCCTTTACGGGCGCGCGGCGCAAGGGCGCGACCGGCAAGCTCTTACAGGCAAACGGCGGCACGCTCTTTCTCGATGAAATCGGCGACATGCCGTATCCGCTGCAAGTGCGCCTGCTGCGCGTGTTGCAGGAACGGCTCGTGAATCCGCTCGGGTCGGCGAAATCAATACCGGTCGATATCGCGATCATCTGCGCGACGCATTGCGACTTGCGCGAAATGATCGCCGCGAACCGGTTCCGCGAGGACCTGTATTACAGGCTGAACGGACTCGTCGTGAAGCTGCCGCCGCTGCGCGAACGCTCCGATTTGCACGCCGTGGTCGAGCGGATGCTGCAAACGGAGTCGTGCGGCGCGCCTTTGTCGATTGCGCCCGACGTGATGCGTCTTTTCGAGCAATGCCGCTGGCCGGGCAATTTCCGGCAGCTCGGCAACCTGCTGCGCACGGCAGCCGCAATGGTCGATGCGGACGGCGAAATTCGCATCGAACACCTGCCCGACGATTTTCTCGACGACATCGACCGGGGACGGGTCGCCGCGTCTGCGGAAACTTGCGCGACGACGCCCGTCGCCGCCGATTCGGACCTTCACGCGTTCACCGCCGCCGCGATCACGGCGGCGCTGGCGAAGCACCACGGCAACGTGTCGGCGGCGGCGCGCACGCTGGGAATCTCGCGCAATACGATTTATCGCAGGGTCTCGGCCGGGCGGCCGGCGGGCGATGGGGACGCCTGACGCGGGTGTTGCACTGCTGTTGCAGAATGGAACACCGCTGTTGCGGGGTGGGACAGTGAGCTTTTGCGTCTGGCAGGCGAAGTACGACAATACGGCCCCCACATGACATGCATTCTTCGCCGCCGCGTGCTCGCCGCGTCTGCCATCGCGGCGCTCGGGATCGGTATCGTGCCGCGCGCCCGAGCGTTTGCCGACCGCAAGTTCGACGTCGCCCTCGTCATGAAGTCGCTCGACGATCCGTTCGTGGTCGCGATGCTCGATGGCGCGAAGAACTACCAGCGCCACTACGCGTCGCAACTCGACCTCACGGCGAGCGGTACCGCGACGGAAGGCGGCACGGCGCAGCAAATTCGTATCGTCGATGAGTTGATTGGCGCGAAGACGAACGCGATCGTCATCGCGCCGACGGACTCGACCGCGATCGTCCCGGTCGTCGCGAAGGCGATCGCGGCGGGGATCATCGTGATCGCGATCGACAATCCTTTCGACGATGCCGCGCAAGACGCGGCGAACGTATCCATTCCGTTTGTCGGGCCCGATAGCCGCCGGGGCGCGCGGCTCGTGGCGCAGTATCTGGCGCAGCGGCTGACGCGTGGGGACGAGGTCGGGGTCATCGAAGGCGCTGCCGCCGATCGCAATTCGAGGGACCGTACGGTGGGGTTCCGGGAGGCGCTGGAGGCGGCGGGGGTGCGGATCGTCGCGGTCGAGTCGGGCGACTGGAGCGTCGGCAGCGGCCGGGTGCACGGGCTGGCGATGCTGAACGCGCATCCGGAGATCCGCGCGCTGCTGTGCGCGAACGACAATATCGCGATCGGGGCGGCGGCGGTCGTGCGGGCGATGGGGAAGAAGGGAAGGGTCTATGTGACGGGGTACAACAATATCGATCAGGTTCGCCCGTTGCTCGCGGATGGATCGGTGCTCGCGACCGTCGAGCAGTTTGCGGCGAAGCAGGCGGTTTTCGGGATCGACGTCGCGTTGAAAGCGTTAGCGGAAGGGAGGAAACAGCGGGATTTGTCGCCTTACATCGCGACGCCGCTGGAGTTGGTGACGGGGCGATGAACTGAGGCGAAAGTGCGCACCGGAATTCGTGCAGCAACCCGTTGCACAATCGATCCAGCTCACCGCAACAACGGCAAATCTTGCCGACTTAACCCACCAACCGGCTCCCCCGCCTCATACGACCGCGTGACATCGAGCAAAATCGCGCCGAAGCCGCCGGGCGCCCTGAAGTCGGTGCGTGAACTCGTCACCACGCGCGGCCCGACGCTCCACGCGACGCTTGCGCCGCTCGCGATCAGCGCGGCGACGAGCGCCGAGTCCTCGCCGCTGTGCATCGCGGCGAACCCCCCCGCGCGCAAATACGCTTCCGACGACACGCCGAAGTTCGCGCCGTGCACGTGGCGATGGCCATCTTCGCGGGAATAGCTGAGCGCGAAGTGCTCGCGAAGCTGCTCGCTGACCTGCGGATGATGGCAACCCCAATCCTCGACGCTCACCACGCCGCATACAGCATCCGACGCGCATTCGAGCTGCTTGGCGAGCCAGTCGGGCGCGACGAGGCTGTCGGCGTCGGTGAAGGCGAGCCAGCGCGCGCCGAGCGCGAGCGCGAAGCGTGCCCCTTCGGCGCGGGCAAAACCGACATTGCGCGTCGCCACTTCCAGAGTATCCGCGCCTGCCGCGCGTGAGAGGGCGCTGGTGTCGTCGGTGCAGGCGTCGGACACGACGATCACGCGCGAGGCCTCGCCCAGCAGCGCGTGATGAGTCGCCGCCGCTCGAGCAGCCGCAAGACACGCGCCGATGCAGGCGGCCTCGTTATGCGCGGGGATGACAATGGCGAGCACGCTCAGGCCTTTGAAACAGTCGAGCGTAGTGCGGGGCGGCAAGGATCAGTCATATGCGTCTCGGCGAGAGTAGTTCACCTCGACCGCAATCTGCAGACCCGAACGCCCGATCATCCGTAAATGGTTACTGGCAGGGCGCGCTTGTGTCGCGTCGAATCGTAGAAGCGAAAGATCGTCGCGTAGACCTCGTCGCTGACCGGCTTGCCTTCGAGAAAATCGTCGATGTCTTCGTACGCGATGCCGTAACTGTCCTCGTCGGGCTTTTGCGGCGTGAGCGTTTCGAGATCGGCGGTCGGCACCTTGCGCCAAATCGCTTCGTCGGCGCCCATGTGCGCGGCGAGCGCCCGCACGCGCCGCTTGTTCAGCCCGTAGAGCGGCAGGAGATCCGCGCCGCCATCGCCGAACTTCGTGAAAAAGCCCATCACCGATTCCGCCGCGTGATCCGTACCGATCACCAACCCGCGCCGCGCCGACGCCGCCGCGTATTGCGCGATCATCCGCTGGCGCGCCTTGATGTTGCCGAGCACGAAGTCCTGGCTGGCGTCGTCGATGAAAGACAAGCCACCTTCCAGCAGCGAAGCAAGCATGCCGTCCGACGTCGGCTTCACGTCGACCACGAGCGTCTCGTCCGGCCGGATGAACGCGAGTGCGCGCTGCGCGTCGCTTTCGTCGCGCTGCTCGCTGTAGGGCAGGCGCATCGCGACGAAGCGCGCATCGTAGCCGCCCGTGCGCAGCCGCTCGACGGCGAGTTGCGCGAGCCGCCCCGCCGCGCTCGAATCGACACCGCCGCTGATGCCGAGCACATAAGCGCGCAGGTTCTGCGACGCGAGGTAATCGGCGAGAAAACGCACGCGGCGCTCGCGTTCGGTCTCGGCGTCGAAGTCAGTCGAGACGCGCAACGCTTCGATGATCGCGCACTGTCGGGCAAGGTTCTCGGAGGAGGGAGTCATGAGGCACGGCCTTCACATGTCGCGATGCGTCATGGTAATCCGCGAGGCAGGCAAACGCACATCGCGGACCCCCGAGCGATAACCACAGCGAATCGCCCCATCAAGTAAATTCAATAGACGGATATCGCTGAATTGAAGAGACTTTGCCTCCACGGAGCGGGATTTTCGGTCCCTTCCCTACGACGTTTGACCAGATCGAAGATCAACAAGCGCCCCGAGGCGCAAGGAGGAGACGATGTTCCGACGACCGAAGGTCAGCCGTTCGATACTCGCGATCATGTGCGCGATGTCGTTCATCATGTACCTGGATCGCGTAAACCTGTCGGCGGCGGCCGGCGTGATCCGCGACGACCTGCATCTCACCAATACCGACGTCGGCCTCGTGTTCGCGGCATTCGCCTACACCTACGCGATCTGCCAGGTGATCGGCGGCTGGGTCAGCGACCGCTTCGGCGCGAAGGTGACGCTGATGGTCTGCGCATCGATCTGGATCGTCGCGACGGTCGCGACCGGTTTCGCGGGCGGCGTCGTGTCGCTCTTCTGCGCGCGCATGCTGCTCGGCGTAGGCGAGGGCGCGGCGCTGCCCGCACAGGCCCGAGCGCTCACGAATTGGTTCCCCGCGAGCAAGCGCGGCTTCGTGCAGGGCCTCACGCATTCGTTCTCGCGGCTCGGCAACGCGGTCACGCCGCCGCTGATCGCGCTGATCGTCGCGTTCGCTTCGTGGCGCGCGTCGTTCATTCTCGTCGGCGTGCTGACGGCGGTGTGGGTCGTCGTCTACGCGTGGTACTTCGCCGACAATCCGCGCAAGCATCGCCACATGACCGCCGATGAGGAAGCGGAATTGCCGCCCGCGGGCAAGGTCGTGATCGAAAAGACGCGCGAGCCGACACCGTGGAAGCGGCTCCTCAAGCGCATCGGGCCGACGATGATCGTCTACTTCTGCTACGGCTGGACCGGCTGGTTGTTCTTCACCTGGCTGCCGACCTTCTTCATGCACGGACGCGGCCTCGACCTCAAGAGCTCGGCGCTGTTTTCAGCGGGCGTGTTTCTCTCGGGCGTGGTCGGCAACACGGCGGGCGGCGTGCTGAGCGACCGCATCCTCAGGCGCACGGGCAGCGTGGTGAAGGCGCGGCGCAACATGATCATCGTCGCGTTCCTCGGCGCGCTCGTGTTCCTCGCGCCCGTGTTGTTCGTGAAGTCGCTGCCGATCATGGCGGCGTCGATGAGCCTGTCGTTCTTCTTCCTAGAGATGACGATCGGCCCGATCTGGGCCGTGCCGATGGACGTCACGCCGAAGCACGTCGGCATCGCAAGCGGGCTCGTCAATGCGGGATCGGCCATCGCGGGCATCTTCTCGCCGATCGTGTTCGGCTTCGTCGTCGATCACACGGGAAGCTGGACGCTGCCGTTCGCCGGCTCGCTCGGTCTGCTCGCGATCGGCATCGGGATGACGTTCTTCATGCGGCCGGATATTCCGCTCGATCCGGGTATCGGGTCGACGGAGGTCGCGCGCGAGCCGGACCTCGAACTCGCGGAACGGCTCGGTCATTGACGTGTTTCAAGCCGCCCGTATCGCATCGATGACGAGCTGTGTCGCCGGCGTAATCCGGCGGTTCTTGCGCAGGATCAGCCCGTACGGCGCGAGCCGCCCGCGCAGCGGCGTGGGCAGCGACACGATCGTGTCGAGCGCCGCGTAGTACTGCGCGACCGAACTCGGCAGCACGGCGAGCATGTCCGAGTCGCGCAAAAGCGAGAGCGTGGTGAGGATCGACGAGGTCTCCACCGTGCTCACCGGCGGCGCGACGCGCGACTCGCGAAAGGTCTGATCGATGACCTGCCGCATCGGGCTCGGATGCGGCTGCACGATCCACGGATAATGCGCGAGATCAGCAAGTTTCGGCCGCACCGCTGCGCCCGCCACCGGATGATCCGGCCGCGCGACGATCGACAGCGCCTCCTCCGACAACGTCTCGAAGCTCAGATCGAGCGCGGGAAACCCATACGGAATGCGCCCGACCACGATATCCAGTTGATCCTGCTGCAACGCCTGCACGAGCACGTCGCTCGTATCGATCTGCACGCTGATCTGCAGCCGCGGATGCGCCTCCTTCAACCCGACGATCACCCGCGTCAGCAGATCCGGCGCGGGCGCCATCACCGCGCCGATGCGCACCTTGCCGATATCGCCGGCCTCGATCGCGGCAAGCTCCTCGCGCAGTTCGTCGAGATCCTCGAACACGACGCGCGCATAGCGCATCACCGCTTCGCCGTAGATGGTCGGCTCCATGCCGCGCGCGTGCCGCACGAAGAGCGACACGCCGACCGTGTCCTCCAGTTCCTTCAGGGCTTTCGTCGCGGCGGGCTGCGTCATCGCGAGTTCGTCGGCGGCGCTTCTAAGCGATTCGGTTTCGGAAAGCGCGACCATCAATTGCAGATGGCGCAGGCGCAGGCGTTTGCGGATGCTTGAAGCGGGCGCGATCATTCGAGCGATAACTCCAGGGAATCGAGCGATTCGAATTATTCAATGGTCAGTTATCGCATATTTTCGCACACTACGAGCTATCAAAACGACGCACGGCTCCCGCCAGGGGAAGCCTGCAGGCAGGAGACAACGTCACACAATCCAGCGGCGCGAGCCTTCGCGCAGCGCTCCCACACGCATACCGCCCATCACCGAGGAGAGAACGAACATGAAGATCAAGCACGTCCGCACGCGCGTCTACGAATGGAAAGGCAAGGTCGTGCCGCCGCAGGCGCACTTTTGCACGAACGCCGTCGACATCCTCTATGAACGCGGCGATGCGATGGGCTCGTTCCGCTTTCACGGCTGGCTCGTCGTCGAAATCGAATGCGACGACGGCACGATCGGCATCGGCAATTGCGCGCTCGCGCCACGCATCGCGAAGCAGATCGTCGACGAATACCTGACGCCGATCGCGATCGGCGAAGACCCGTTCGACAACGAATACATCTGGCAGAAGATGTATCGCCGCACGCTCGCTTGGGGTCGCAAGGGCATCGGCATGGCGGCGATCTCGGCGGTCGATATCGCCCTGTGGGACATCATGGGCAAGGCCGCGAAGAAGCCGGTGTTCAAGCTGCTCGGCGGCCGCACGAAAGAGAAGATCTGGTGCTACGCGTCGAAGCTTTACAACAACGACGACCGCGACGCGTTCCTCGGCGAGGCGCAAGGCTATCTCGACCAGGGCTTCACCGCGATCAAGATGCGCTTCGGCTACGGTCCGAAGGACGGTCCGAAGGGCATGGCGAAGAACCTCGAACAGGTGCGCCTGCTGCGCGAACTCGCGGGCGACGACATCGACATCATGCTCGAGTGCTACATGGGCTGGACGCTCGAATACGCGCGCCGCATGCTGCCGCGTCTCGCGGAGTTCAATCCGCGCTGGATCGAGGAGCCCGTGATCGGTGATGACGTCGAGGGTTATCAGGAACTCAAGAAGATGAACATCATCCCGGTGTCGGGCGGCGAACACGAATACACGAGCTACGGCTTCAAGGACCTGCTCGAACGCCGCGCGGTGGACGTGATCCAGTACGACACGAACCGCGTCGGCGGCATCACGGCGGCGCGCAAGATCAACGCGATGGCCGAGGCATGGTCGGTGCCGGTGATCCCGCACGCGGGCCAGATGCACAACTATCACCTGACGATGGCGAGCACGGCAAGCCCGATGTCCGAGTTCTTCCCGGTGTTCGACGTCGAAGTGGGCAACGAGCTTTTCTACTACATCTTCGACGGCGAGCCGCAGCCGGAGAACGGCTATCTGCAACTTTCGGACGAGACGCCGGGCCTCGGCATCACCCTTTCAGACAAGCATCTCGCCGACTTCGACATCATCGAATAGAGCGCTTTTCCTGCGCGTACAACACGATAATCAGGAGACAGTCATGCAAACGCAAATGGAAGCACGCGCCGCACCCGGCGTCCACGCAGAACGTGCGACCAGCGTGCGATGGCGCATTTTCGGCGTCGTGTTCCTCATCACGCTGGTGAATCTCGTCGACCGCATCTCGCTTTCGATCGCGATGCCCACCATCGCGAAGGAGTTCGCGCTGTCGCCGGCGATGCAGGGTCTCGTCCTGTCGAGCTTCTTCTGGTCGTATGCGCTGTTGCAGATCCCGGGCGGCTGGCTGATCGACCGCTTCGGGCCGCGCCGCGTCGTGGCGAGTGCAACCGTGCTCTGGGGCCTGTTCCAGACGCTGCTCGGCTTCGCGTCCGGCGGCCTGTCGATGCTGTTCCTGCGTGTCGGGCTCGGCGGCGCGGAAGCACCGCTCTTTCCGGCCGGCAGCAAGCTCAACGCGCTATGGCTCTCGCGACATGAGCGGGCGCGCGGCGCTGTGCTGATGGACGCGGGCTCGCCGCTCGGCGCTGCGATCGGCGGCCTCGCGATCTCGAACCTGATCCTGATTTTCGGCTCGTGGCGCATGGCGTTCATCGCGGCAGGGCTCGCGACGATCGCGTGCGGCTGGCTCGCGTGGCGCTACCTGCGCGACGATCCGGCGAAGCACCCCGGCGTGAACGCGGCGGAGCTGGACCATATCCGCGGTGGGGCGCCGTCGCTTGCGAGTGCTAGCGCTGGCGCCATCGAGGATGAACCCGCGTTCCCAGTGCGCTCGGCGGTCGCCATGTGCGTCGGCCGGATGAGCTGGGCAATGATCTTCTTCGGCTTGCTCACGTGGGGACCGAGCTACCTGACGCAGGCCCGCGGCCTCTCCCTCCAGCAGATCGGCACGTCTACGTTCTTCATCTTTCTTTCGGGCGCGCTCGGTTCGCTCGCGGGCGGCTTCCTCTGCGACGCGCTCTGCAATCACGGCTTCTCGCGCGGCAAGGTGGTGAAGGGCATGATCACCGTCTCCGGCCTCACGACGCTTGCCGTATTCTGGACGTTGCCGTCGATCACGTCGGCGGTGATGGCCGTCGCCGTGCTGTGCGGCGCCGCCTTCGTGCTGATGTGGGGCAGCCTCTACTGGAGCCTGCCGTCGCTGCTCGCGAGTCCGCGGCGCGTCGGATTGCTCGGTGCGTGCATGAATTGCGCGGGCAGCGTTGGCGGGATTTCGATTCCGTTGATCACCGGCTTCATCCTGCAGCGCACTGGCTCGTTCGATGTCGTGCTGCAGTTTTACAGCGCTTGCGCGCTCGTCTATATCGTCGGCTCGATCGCGATCGATCTGCGCCGTACGCATTGAACTCTGAATCAAGGCAAACACGATGAAACCACGCATTGCAGTCCTCCTCGGCGACCCGGCCGGCATCGGCCCCGAACTGATCGCGCGGCTTCTCGCGCGGCCCGAAAATCGCGCGCGCGCCGATCTGCTGATCATCGGCGACCGGCGCGAACTCGAACGCGGCATGGAGATCGCGGGCCAGCGCTTCGACTACACCGTCGTCGATGACGCGAACGCCGCTGCGACCGATAGCGGCGTCCCCTCGCTCATCGACTTCCGCCTGCCCGACGACGCGCCCTACGAGCGCGCGGCATCGACAGAGCGCGGTGGCCGTTACAGCCTCGAAGCGTTCAAGCAGGCGCTCGCGCTGACCCAGGCGAACCGCACGCAGGCGATGCTCTTCGCCCCCGTCAACAAGACGTCGCTGCACATGGCCGGCATGGAAACCGGCGACGAGATGGAATGGTTCGCGCGCCAGCTCGGCTACGAAGGCAGCTTCTGCGAGTTCAACGTGCTCGATGAATTGTGGACGTCGCGCGTCACTTCGCACATCGCGTTGAAGGACGTGAGCGCGAGACTCACGCCCGAGCGGATCATCGGCGCGGTGCGGCTGATCCACGACGGCCTGAAGCGGGCGGGCAACGCTAAGCCGCGCATCGCGGTGTGCGGCTTCAATCCGCACAATGGCGACAACGGCGCTTTCGGTCGCGAGGAAATCGACGTGATCGCGCCGGCCGTCGAGGAGGCGCAGAAGCTCGGCTACGACGCGCTGGGCCCGTTCCCCGCCGATACGATCTTCGTGCGCGCACGCGACCAGAAGGCGTTCGACGGCGTCGTCACGATGTATCACGACCAGGGCCAGATCGCGATGAAGCTGATGGGCTTCTGGCGCGGCGTGACGGTGCACGGCGGCTTGCCCGTGCCGATCGCGACGCCCGCGCACGGCACCGCGTTCGACATCCACGGCGAGGGGCGCGCGGACGTCGGCGCGACGCAAAAGGCGTTTGACATCGTGACGCAGATGGCGTCCGCCCGGCTGCGCTGACGCCATGCAGGCGCCGATCGACGCGCTGCGCGAGCGCTTTCTCGCCACCGGCGACGATGCGGATTTGCCGATCGTCGATGCCCATCATCACTTCTGGGATTTGCGGCAGAACTATCACCCTTGGCTGTGCGACCGTCCGCGCATCGCGTTTCGCTACGGCGATTACGAATCGATTTGCCGCGATTTCCTGCCGGAGGATTACTTCGCGCAGGCGGGCTCGCATCGCGTGGTGAAGACGGTGATGATGGAAGGCGAGTGGGACCCGCGCGATCCGCTCGGCGAAGCGCGCTGGGCTTCAGCGCTCAGCGAGCGCAGCGGCTTTCCGAACGCGATCGTCGGGCAGGTGTGGCTCGATCGCGACGATGTCAAAGGTGTGCTCGACGAGTTCAAGTCGATGCCGCTCGTGCGCAGCGTTCGCCACAAACCTAAGGCGATGCCGCGAAGCGAGCACACGACATCGTTCGCGGCGCCGGGTTCGATGCGTTGCGAGCGATGGCGCAGCGGCTATGCGTTGCTGGAGCAAAGCGGCCTGATGTTCGAGTTGCAGGCGCCGTGGTGGCACTTCGGCGAAGCGGCGGAACTGGCGCGCGATTTTCCCGACGTCGCGATGATCGTGAACCATACGGGACTGCCCGCCGATCGCAGCGACGAAGGGCTTGCAGGATGGCGCGCGGCGCTTGAAGCCTTGGCAGCGTGTCCGAATGTGTGGCTGAAGATATCGGGGCTTGGCGAGGCTGGCGTGCGCTGGAGCGTCGAGCGCAACGGGCCGGTGGTGCGCGACGCGCTCGCCATCTTCGGCTGGGAGCGCTGCATGTTCGCGAGCAATTTTCCGGTGGATAGCGTGGTCGTGACGCTGGATGAACTCTGCGGCGGCTTCAAGGCGATGGTGGCGGATCGTCCGCCACGCGAGCGGCTCGCGCTCTTTCACGACAACGCGAGCGCGTTGTATCGCATCTGAGGCGGCCGGAAGCTAATCCCAGCAATTGCGGAACGCCACCGCCGCGATCACCGGCACGGTCAAGACGAGCGGTATCGCGAAATAGGGCACTTCGAGGTGGACGATCCACGTATAGACGAGCCAGCCGATCCCCGCGAGCAACGTGACGATGCCGATGAGCGCGGTGAGCACATTGAGCAGCAGCGGGGAAGGACGCCAGCGGGTTCGCTCGTTGTCGGAAGTCGGTTTCATCGGAATAGGGGTGTCGTGGCACGGGCTTTGATCAGCAAATTCTACTCCCGCATGATGTTTTAATAAGCGGGTCGGCGCTGTCGATTTGCGGGCGTTCCGATCGTCGTGAAAGGTGAGCAGTTTCACTTTCACCGAGCAAGGAGACGATCGATGCCATCCGCAGACCCACAGCAGTTGATACCCGCCGAACAACTGGCGCAGTCGCCACGCCGCTTTCCCGGCGAAAACCCGCAGTACCGCACCGCGCGCAACGCGCTGCTCGCAGAGGAAATCGAATTGCGGCGCCACATCGAGCGCGTGGCCGAATTGCGCCGCGCGCTGCCGCCGGGCGGCGAGGTGCCGCAGGATTACCGGTTCGAAAGCGAAAGCGGCCCCGTGACGCTGTCGCAAATGTTCGGCGGGCACCACACGCTCGTCACCTACAACTGGATGTTCGGCCCGCAGCGCCAGCGGTCGTGCCCGATGTGCACGTCGTTTCTTGCGTCGCTCGACGGCGAGATGCCCGATATCCTCCAGCGAGTGGCGTTCGCGGTGATCGCGCGATCGCCTATCGAGCGCCTCGCCGTCTTCAAGAAGGAGCGCGGCTGGCGATTCCTGCGGCTGTACTCGTCGGGCGGCAACACGTTCAACCGCGACTACGCCGACGAAGACCCCGAGCACGGCGACAACGCAGGTTTCAATGTCTTCGTTCGATCGAACGGGGTGGTGCGTCACACCTGGGGCGACGAAATGGGACCGGAGACCGCCGATCCCGGCCAGGACCCGCGCGGCGCGCCCGACGCGATGCCGCTCTGGACCGTGCTCGACATGACGCCCGGCGGACGCGGCACGGACTGGTATCCGAAGCTGCAATACGGCGCGTAGCAGAAGATCGTTCGAACAGCGCGGCTTTGGCGTCTGCGTTCTGACGCCGTCGCGCTTCGAATGGCGGCGCGTCGAGCCGCGATCGACGCAGGCGAGTACGAGGACGCGCCTGGCGGTGCGACCACCACTTCAAGAAAGCAGGCTTACTCCTTCACCGGCTCCAGCGCCGGCGCCGGCCCGCGCCGGAGCGCGACGTGTGGCACGAACGTCGAGAACAGCACGATCAGGACCGCAATCGCGAGCATCGCCCAGAACGTCAAATGCAGCGACGCATGCAGCACTAACCGCACGACAGGCTCGCTGACTTCCGCGAGTCGCCGCGCGTCGAGAAGCTGGCGCAGTTGGTCGGACGTGATCGCCTTGCTGAGCGTCGAATGGCTCAGGCCGTAATTGAGCGCCGCGCCGAATGCCGTCGCGCCGAGCGTGCTGCCGAGATTGCGCGAAAACAGGTTCGATGCCGTGGCGCTGCCTCGCTGATCCGTATCGACGATTTCCTGGATCAGCACGAGCGAACTCACGCTCGATAACCCCATGCCAAAACCCGCCACCAGCGAGCCGAGCCCGGCCAGCACCGGCGACGAATGCGGCGTCAGGAGCGCGAAGAACAGCACGCCGAGCGGCACGAATACGCTCCCCGCGACGAGAATCGACCGCAGCCCGAAGCGATGGAACGAACGGGCGGCGATCGTCGCGCCGGTCGGCCAGCCGACCATCATCATCGTGAGCGCGAGGCCCGCGATCACGGGCGATCGGCCGAGCACGCCCTGCACGTACATCGGCAGGAAGGTCGTCGCGCCCATCAGGACCATGCCGCTCGCCACCGTCGCCGCGTTCGCCGCCGCGATCGGCCGCCGGCTCCACAGGCCGAACGAGATCATCGGCTCGGCGGCACGCCGTTCCTGCAGTACGAAGAGCACCGCGAAAACGACGCACGCGATGCCCGACAACGCCGCCTCCTCGCCGTTCGACGTGCCCCAGTACGTCAGCGACATCATGAACGCGCCGATCGCCACGGTGAACAGGATCGCACCGAGGACGTCGATCGACGGTCTCGCGCTGCGCGGCGCTTCGCGCAGATACACGATGAAACCCGCCGCCGACGCGAGCCCGATCGGCACGTTCAGCCAGAAGATCCACGCCCACGACCACTGGTGGATGATCATGCCGCCGACCATGGGCCCGAGCACGGCGGAAATCGCCCAGACGCTCGCGAGATAGCCCTGCACCTTGCCGCGCTCGCGCGCCGGATAGAGATCCGCGACGATCGTCAGCGTCACCGGCTGGATCGCGCCCGCGCCGATACCCTGGATCAGCCGGAACGCGATCATCGCGGGCATCGACCAGGCGAAGCCGGCGAGCACCGAGCCGACGAGAAAGATCGCGATGCCGCACAGGATGATCGGCTTGCGGCCGTAGAGGTCGGCGAGCTTGCCGAAGATGACGGTCATCGCAGTCTGCGCAAGCAGGAACGACGAAAAGACCCAGCTATAGAGATGGATGTCGCCGATCTGCGAGACGATTTGCGGCATCGCGGTGGAGACGATGGTCGCTTCGATGGCGACCATCGCCATCGATGCCATGACTGCGGCAATGACGAAGGCGCGTTTTGAAGCAGGCTGAGTGGGCGTCATGTTTCTCGTGCGTTCGGTTCGGCGCCGCGCTTTGATGCGAGACTCGGCGGCGATGGGGCGGCCGCACATGATCATCGTTGCGATGCGCTTTTTAAACTCGAGCGCGTGATCGATGCATCGGCCGGGGACAGCAGGGCTGGAATGGTACACCCGGGGAGTGAAACCGGCTTGCTCGGACGTTGGACTGGAGGCGGTCTACGGAGGACGATGGAAGTTGATCAATTTCGATAACTATCATCAAAATCCAAATGTATGTCCACGTGCCGAAGTGCGTTCTCGACCGTATCGAAAGTGTCGTACGGGAGGCTTTCAATCAGGCTGAAAGCGCTAAAAAATAGCTCGATTTCGAGTTGTTTATTGATATCTTGAGAAAAATGCGTCGATTTCGATTGTAGTGAGGTTAATTCGAGGCCCACCGTCCGTTTTGGCCGTTTTTCGAGTTGGCGGCGGAACCCTTAGGGCGTGAAGCAAAACGCCAAGGGCGAAGACCTGAGTCCCCGCCCTTACACATTAGCGTCCGCTGAGAGAGCGTTCGCACTGCCAGAAGCCTCTCAAAAAAACCTTACTTCGCCTCTTGCCCGATCTCATGATTCGCCATGATTTCGAGCGCGCGGACCATTGCCGAGTGATCCCACGCCTTGCCGCCGTTCGCCGAGCACGCGTTGAAGAGCTGCTGACACGTCGCCGTATTCGGCAACGACACGCCGAGCGCCTGCGCGGTCGAAAGCGCCAGATTCAAGTCCTTCTGATGCAACTCGATGCGGAAGCCCGGGTTGAACGTGCGCTTCGTCATCCGTTCGCCGTGCACTTCGAGAATCCGCGACGACGCGAAGCCGCCCATCAGTGCCGTGCGCACCTTCTCGGCATCGACGCCCGCTTTCGACGCAAGCAGCAACGCCTCGCCGACCGCCTCGATGGTCGCCGCGACGATCACCTGGTTCGCCACCTTGCAGACCTGCCCCGCGCCGACTTCGCCGATCAGCGAGATATTCTTGCCCATCATGTCGAAGAGCGGCTTGACGGTGTCGAAGCTCGCCTGCGAGCCGCCGACCATGATCGTCAGCGAACCGGCCTTCGCGCCGACTTCGCCGCCGGACACAGGCGCGTCCATGTATTCAGCGCCGCGCTCGCGCACGCGGGCCGCGAAGTCGCGCGTGGCCATCGGCGAAATCGAGCTCATATCGACGACGATCTGCCCCGCGCGCAGGTTCTCCGCGACGCCGTTCTCGCCGAACAGCACGCGCTCGACGTCCGGCGTATCCGGCACCATGATGAAGATCACGTCCGCTTGCGATGCGACCGCCGCCGGGCTGTCGCAGGCGACCACGCCTTCTTGCGTGAGCTCGTCGGGCACGCCGCTGCGGGTGAACGCGGCCAGTTCGACGCCGTTCTTGCGAAGGTTGGCCGCCATGGGCTTGCCCATGATCCCGAGTCCGATGAATCCTGCCTTTTGCATGTGTTTCTCCTGATAAAGGGGTGCCGCCGGGGCCATCGCACGAAAGGGTGCGCTTGCGTCTTCGCTTAGGTTTTTGCTTCGGTCAGCTCGTTCGCGCGGCGCAGACGCTCACGGCTATTCGACAGATGCATGCGCATCGCGGCGCGTGCGCCTTCGGCGTCGTGGCGCGAGATTGCATCGAGGATGCTTTCGTGTTCCAGATTGACGAGCGCGACATACGCCTTCGGATCGGAATGCGCGATGCCGGCCGAATCGATGCGGTTGCGCGGAATCAGCGCGCTGCCCATCTGCGTGAGGATGTCGACGAAATAGCGGTTGCCGGTCGCCTTCGCGACCGAGATGTGAAATTGCAAGTCGGCCGCGACGCTGTCGCCGCCCATGCGGCTCGTCTGCTCGATCGCGTTGAGCGCCTGGCGCATGCGCGCGAGGTCCTCGGCCTGCGCGCGCTGCGCGGCGAGTCCGGCGCTCTCGGTTTCGAGGCTGATGCGCAGTTCAAGCACGGAAAGCACGTCGCGCAAAGTGGTGGCGGGCACCATCTCGATGCCGAGCCTTTCGCGACTCGGCTCCAGCACGAAGCTGCCGATGCCGTGGCGCGTCTCGATCACCAGGCTTGCCTGCAGCCGCGAAATGCCTTCGCGCACAACGGTGCGGCTCACGCCGAGCCCGACCATCAGTTCCGATTCGGTCGGCAGCTTGTCGCCGGGCTTGAGCGCCTCGGCCGCAATCTGCTCCTTCACGTAAGTCACGACGGACTCCGCGAGATTGCGCGCGCGGCGCGGCGCGGCGACGGTGAATTGGGCAGCCATCAGAACGCTCCTTGAATCGGTGATTGCGGTGAGATAGGTCGATTCATTATAGCGTTGTCTGACGACTGGCCGGACCCGGATTTGCCCGTGGAGCACGCCGCGATTGGCGCGCGGCGCGAGCAGTCGTAAGTCATCAGACGCGTTCCGTTCACTGCGCCACCGGACGGAGTTCGACGCGCTTGATGTCTTTTACGATCACGAGATAGCTGAAAACCGTGAGCAGCGCATTGATGCCGACGAAGACGAGCGCGCCGTTGAACGAGCCGCCGCTCGTCGCGACGAGATAGCCGATCACGATCGGCGTCACGATGCCCGCGACGTTGCCGAACATGTTGAAGATCGATCCCGAGAGGCCGATGGCTTCCTTCGGCGACGTATCGGCGACGACGGCCCAGCCGAGCGCGCCGATGCCCTTGCCGAAGAACGCGAGCGACATCAGTGCGACGACGATCCAGTCGGTCGAAACATAATTGCAGCCGATGATGCACGACGACAGCAGCATCCCGCCCACGATGGGCAACTTGCGCGCGACGGTGAGCGAAAAACCGCGCCGGATCAATCCGTCCGAGATCACGCCGCCGAGCACGCCGCCCGTGAAGCCGCAGATCGCGGGCAGCGAGGCGATCAGGCCCGCCTGCAGGATCGTCATGCCGCGCGCCTGCACGAGATAAATCGGGAACCACGTAAGGAAGAAGTACGTCAGCACGTTGATGCAGTACTGCGCGAGATAGACGCCGAGCAGCATGCGGTTGCCGAGCAACTGGCGCACGAGCGACCAGCTCGCGGTGCTGCGCGGTTGCGCCGTCGCCGACGGAAACGCCGATTTCTTCGCCGTAATGACGCCGCCGCCCTGTTCGATGTGATCGAGTTCCGCCTTGTTCACGCGCGGATGATCGGCGGGG
The DNA here is from genome assembly GCF_001544515.1 of Caballeronia terrestris. GTDB lineage: Bacteria > Pseudomonadota > Gammaproteobacteria > Burkholderiales > Burkholderiaceae > Caballeronia > Caballeronia terrestris. The sequence continues at coordinate 7,594 of NZ_FCOL02000039.1, read as the reverse complement.
TTCTTCATCACCTTGAGCCACGTCAGCGCGAGCAGCAGCCCCGCGACGCCCATCATGATGTACACCTGATGCCAGCCGAAGCGGTGCGTGACCCACGCCATCAGCGGCGTGAATACGACGGCCGCGAAATACTGCGCCGAGTTGAAGATCGCCGATGCCGTGCCGCGCTCGGCCGTCGGAAACCAGCTCGCGACGACCTTCGCGTTTGCCGGAAACGCCGGCGATTCGGCCGCCCCCATCAAAAAGCGCAGCACGAACAGCGTGGTGACCGCCGCGGCCGCGCTGCCCGCGAGGCCGATCGCGCTTTGCAGCAGCGTGAAGAGCGACCACAGGAAGATGCTCGCCGCATAGACGCGGCGCGCGCCGAAGCGGTCGAGGAGCCAGCCCGCCGGCAGTTGCGAGAGCACGTACGCCCAACTGAACGCGGAGAAGATGTAGCCCATCTTGATCGCGTCGAAGCCGAACTCGCCGCGCATCGCGGAGCCCGTCACCGAAAGCGTCGCGCGGTCCGCGTAGTTGAACGTCGTGATGAGGAAGATCATCAGCAGGATCGAATAGCGAACGCTCGTGCGTTTCGCTACGCCGGCGGCGCTGGCAACGTGGGTCGTCTGCATGGCGGGTTTGTCTCCGAAAATCGTAATGAGCGGCGACGGCGGATGCCGGCGCCGCTTGACTACTTACTGGGCGCCGAGCTTCTTGATGAGCACGTCGAGTTGCGCCAGTTCTTCGTCGTTCAGGTCGGTCAGCGGGGCGCGCACCGGGCCCGCATCGTGACCGACGAGCTTCGCGCCCGCCTTTACGATGCTGACCGCGTAGCCCGCACGGCGATTGCGGATCGCGAGGTACGGCAGGAAGAATTCGTCGATCAGCTTGCCGACGGTCGCATGATCATCGGCGGCGATCGCGCGGTAGAAGTCCATCGCCGTCTTCGGGATGAAGTTGAACACCGCCGACGAATACACCGGCACGCCGAGCGCCTTGTAGGCCGCTGCGTAGACTTCCGCGGTCGGCAGGCCACCGAGGTAAGAGAAACGGTCGCCCAGACGGCGGCGGATCGTCACCATCGATTCGATTTCGCCCACGCCGTCCTTGAAGCCGATCAGGTTCGGGCAGCGGTCCGCGAGGCGTTCCAGCATGTCCGCGTTCAGTTTCGAATTCGCGCGGTTATAGATGATTACGCCGATATTCGGGACCGCCTTGCAAACCTCTTCCGCGTGCGCCGCGATACCTTCCTGCGACGCTTCGGTCAGGTAATGCGGCATCAGCAGGATGCCGTTCGCGCCGAGGCGTTCGGCTTCCTTCGCGTATTCAATCGCGACGCGCGTCGGACCGCCCGCGCCCGCCAGGATTGGCACCTTGCCCTTGCAGGTTTCGGTCGCCGTGCGGATCACGTTCGAGTAGTCGCTCTTCGTCAGCGAGAAGAATTCGCCCGTGCCGCCTGCCGCGAACAGCGCCGTCGCGCCGTAAGGGGCGAGCCATTCGAGGCGTTCAGCGTAGGTGTCGGCGCGGAAATCGCCGTTGGCGTCGAAATCGGTGATCGGGAAGGAGAGCAGGCCTTCGGAAACGATTTGCTTGAGTTCTTGCGGTGTCGTCATGGTTGAATGTCCAAGTGCGGCGGGGTGAATTGGGTGCCTAGCTGATACGTCATCGTACAACGTACAATCGACTCGTACAACCGTGAATGTAGGTTTGAGCCGGTATTTAAGGGTAAATGCTTACGTCGATCACAAAACGCATAGTTGTAGGATGACGTATGATAACGACATGGCAAAGCTGTCGGACGAACAATCAAGGACCGGTCACATGGAACAGTCTCCTCTTTACATTCGCGTTCACCCGCAAGACAACGTCGCGATCGTCGTCAACGACGGCGGGCTGCCCGAAGGCGCCACGTTCGCCGACGGCCTGGTGCTGCGAGAGCGCGTGCCGCAGGGGCACAAGGTTGCGCTGAAGGATCTCGCCGAGGGCGACGAAGTCATTCGCTATAACGTGGTGATCGGCTACGCGCTGAAGAACCTGCTGAAAGGAAGCTGGATCAACGAGCACGTGATCCGCATGCCGAGCCCGCCGGGACTGGAAGGCTTGCCGATCGCGACCGTGAAGGCGCCCGAGATGGCGCCGCTCGAAGGCTTCACATTCGAGGGCTATCGCAACGCGGACGGCACCGTCGGGTCGCGCAACATCCTCGCGATCACGACGACCGTGCAGTGCGTCGCCGACGTCGTGCAACACGCGGTCGCGCGCATCAAGAGCGAGTTGCTGCCGCGCTTTCCGAATGTCGACGATGTCGTGAGCCTCGGCCACACGTACGGCTGCGGCGTCGCGATCGACGCGCCCGACGCGATGGTGCCGATCCGCACCGTGCGCAACATCAGCCTGAATCCGAACTTCGGCGGCGAGGTGATGATGGTGAGCCTCGGCTGCGAGAAGCTGCAGCCCGAGCGCCTGATGCCGCCGGGAACGATCCCGATCGCGACGACCGCTGCGGACGACGTCGCCGACATCGGCGATTCCGGCGCCGATGCGAACGGCGACGTCGTCGTGCTGCAGGACGAGGAGCACGTCGGCTTCCAGTCGATGATCGAGTCGATCATGAAGATGGCCGAACATCACCTCAGACGATTGAACAACCGCCGTCGCGAGACGTGTCCGGCATCTGACCTCGTGATCGGCGTGCAGTGCGGCGGCAGCGATGCGTTTTCAGGGCTGACGGCGAATCCGGCGGTGGGTTTTGCCACCGATCTGCTCGTGCGCGCGGGCGCGACCGTGATGTTCTCCGAGGTCACGGAAGTGCGCGATGGCGTCGATCAGTTGACGAGCCGTGCGGCGAATCCGGACGTGGCGGCGGCGATCATCCGCGAGATGCAGTGGTATGACGATTACCTGAAGCGCGGCAGCGCCGATCGCAGCGCGAACACGACGCCTGGAAACAAGAAGGGCGGACTGTCGAACATCGTCGAGAAGGCGATGGGGTCGATCATCAAGTCGGGCAATTCGGCGATTTCGGGCGTGTTGTCGCCGGGGGAGAAAGTCAGGCAGAAGGGGCTGATTTACGCTGCCACGCCTGCTAGCGACTTTATTTGCGGCACGCTGCAGGTGGCGGCGGGGATCAACCTGCATGTATTTACCACCGGTCGCGGCACGCCTTACAGCCTCGCGGAAGTGCCGGTGATCAAGGTCGCGACGCGCTCCGATCTCGCGCGCCGCTGGCACGATCTGATGGACATCAACGCCGGGACGATCGCGACCGGCGAGTCTTCCATCGAAGACGTGGGTTGGGAGTTGTTCAGGCTGATGCTCGAAGTCGCGAGCGGACGCAAGCAGACTTGCGCGGAGAAGTTGAAGCTGCACAATGCGCTGGTTTTGTTTAATCCGGCGCCGGTGACTTGAGACCTTTGCGCTGCGCCGTTTCGATGCGCTTAAGAGACAAGCGTATCGAACGGTCTTAGGTGCTGGAAACGCCCAGCGTGAAATGCCGTGTAAGGAGCGTGAGTTCGTCCCGAAGAGGACAGTGCAAGCAAAGACCGTCGCATGTCAGCCTTTATCTGCAGTCTTTCCACAATTTGATCTTCAAGGGATAAAGTTTCTTCTTTGCTTTTGAGGCACATGTGAGGCAAACCGGCGGCAAATGCGCACCCAGTGCGCAACACCGCTTGGTAGACGTGACGCATGTCGTTGAGTGACGTAACTGTCGGCTTGATTCGGCATCTCCTGAGGCCGAATTGTCATCGCCGATCGGCTCGGTTGGCTGGAATCCGATCATTTTCTCTACATCGAGAACGCAACACGCCGATCGAACGCGCTCGATCTCAAGGCGTCGTTTCGCTCGCCTCAGTCGCGAAACGCCCGCTTGATGTCTTCCAGTCGTGCCAGCGCCACCACCACTCGCACACGGGGTCGCTCGCGATTGGGATCGATGCGCCAAGGCGCACCTCGCTGGCGATACCATCTCCACGCATTGGGTTCGTTTATGGCCGTTCCACGATCGAGGCAAAGTCCATCGACGATATCCTCGATGTATAGCTTGCGAACCATGTAATAGCGCCACTGATGGTTCAATTCTGCGCCGATATCGCCGAGAGTCGCACCCAGCATGACCAATCCTGCCTGCAGAAAGATGGGCAATCCAGTGTCGAGTGCCGCCAGCCAACCGACGCCCAATGCTCAGGCAGTTGATAACAACATGCCGAGCCAGATCAGGCGCAATGTAGGATCGATCAGCCGGAACAACAAAAAATATCTACCCGGTGGATAGTCAAGACCCGGTTTCATATCTGACGCGCCCTCATGTGCTCGTCTGCGTCGTTTGAGCATGCAGGCGCTGGTAGAAATCATCCTCCATGAGGCGCCGCTTCAGTATCGAGACGCCAAACTGGATGGGGATCAACAGCAAAAAGCCGACAAGCACGCACCAGAACCATCCACTGCGCGCGCCGACAGCCTCCAGCATGAAGAGCAGCGCTACAAAGGTGCAGCTGGCGCCGACCGAAACCGACAGACTGAGGCCTCCGAAGTAGACCGGTTCGACCTTTGGAACTGGTGCGGTCTGGACTCCGACGAGATTGAGCATGACGCCCTCCGAGTCTGGCAAAGCAACCAGTTGCGTGCCTTGGCCGTGCTGCACCATCTCCCCGGCGAGGGCTTGCAGCAACAGCGAATTCACAGGCCCCGGCTTTCCGATTGCACGATCGACGTCGTGTGCCGGGAGTTCCAGCCCGGCATCCTTGAGCGCGGCAAGTGTCGCGTGACGCGCCTGCCGGGGCAGACGACTCAGCCAGAGATGCTTGATCCGCTCCTTTGGCGTCTGTACGGCCGCCAGCAGTGTGTTCAGCGAGTCGTTCACTGAATCGGAGGCCGACGAAATCGGCCGGAACAATCTTGCCTGGAGCTTCAGCTTGTCTGCGTACCGCGTAAGCATCGCAGCGGACGCAAACAGGATGCCAACCGCCGCTTCGGACCACGACGGCTCCTGTCCTTCCTCGTGCAACTGGCAACCGAGCAGCAGACAGAAGTCGGGCATGCCGTTGCCCGACAGCCACTGCTCGAACATGGCTTGCTCTGTTCCCGGCTCGGTTCGTAGAACCTTCACGAGGTCAAGGTTGCGCAGCTTCAGTTTTTGCAGCACCGCATGCAGTTCTGATTCATCCTGCTCGCTGCCGGATTGCAAAACGATATGGAACGCATGGACGCCTGCGAAGCGGGACAGATGTCCGGCAAACGGCGTCACCAGTTGCTCAAGGACGAATTCAATTCGCGACTGCTCGGTAGCCACCAAGCCGGCGGGCAGCGGCAGGACCTTGCCCGGATTCACCGGCGCGTTGCCTTCGAGGCCCAGCAGGCGTTCGGCCAGTTCTGCCTCGGGCGTCAGCGCGACACTGCCGACCATTGACAGGTGCGCCTGCGCCCAGTACCGCCAGTGAGCGCGTGTCAGCTTGCACAGGTAATTCCACCAGTCAACCTCATCGATCCAATTCTCGTACCTGACATACATCAAGGCGCATGCCGTGCCCCATGCCAGCAGCAGTATTAGCACTTGCACGAAGAACGGGCCTGAGATGGCGGACTTGCCGTGTTCCCATGTCAGCACCATGAAGACGATTCCCGCGGCCAGGGTAACGATGAAAGCGACGACACTCAACCATACGGACGGTGGCTTGCCGTGCTCGTGCTCCGGTATGTCGGGCGTCTTCCACGACATGCTCATGCAATAGTCATCCCAGCGTTATCCCGTGCGATGACGAGGCTTCCGCACTGCGTGCGGCAGTGGTGAACTACCAGCGCGCGGCCGTTCTCGATGTAGCCGCTTCCGCCTTCGATGATCGGGTTATCACCGTGCTCGGGACAGGATACGAGATCGCCTTTGAGCGCGACCTTTTTTCCGTCCAGCGAGAACGTCGATGTGGCTTCGATCACCTTGCCGCCGTGCGTGGTCGAGTCGCCGAAACAAACGGGTCGTTGGGTCATTGGGGTTTAGGTGGGTTGAATGGGCGAATGGATGTGTCTCAGGTGAAGCGTTCTTGGCCGGAGGGGGAGCGAAGTCCAGACAGATAAGTAGGTTTTCGAGAAGCTGTAAAGCTGCTACCACGGACACCGGGTGGATACGGTCGATTTAGGTCGATACCTTGAACGAGTGGATATTCCAAGACGTATGCGTCATCTTGTATTTTCTCTGCCAAGTAAAATCGGTCATTGGTTACGGCCACTGTGTAGTCCTTCGATCTGTTGAACGGATCGAAGGTCTTCACGTACACCATTCCATGAAACGTCCGTCCGCTGTCGGTCGAATAGATCAGCGAAATTGAGCAGCCACGGTCACTGCACGCGCGCTCGGGTGGTTGAGACGATGGAATCACGATGTTCTTTCCAGTGGGATCGGCATTAATCAACCGGCCTTGAAAGTTCTCGATTCCGTTGCGACCGAGTTTCTTGCGAATGCTTTCCTTTGTATCGTTGTAGTACGTGTCGCCGTGGTGGCAGTCGCTGTAGTTTTCCAGCGAAATGAACCGATGGTCATCGATGCGGTAAATCACCTGTGCCGGCACGTCATAGTGCGGCACCGGTCGCGGTGCGGAATAGCGCGAGCGCTCCGCATCGGAAACGCACGCGGTACACGCGGCGACGCATAGAATCAGGGCAAATTTAGCGATGTTCATTTTTAGAGTTCTCTCCGCAAGAGTTGCGCGTCGGCTTCGCTTCTCGCCAGGTCCAATCTATTGTTTGCCGACAAGATCATGCAGACAGGTCGTTGGGTTATTGGGGTTTAGGTGGGTTGGATGGGCGAATGGAGGCGTCGCAGGTAAAGCGCTCGTCGCCGGAGGGGGAGTGTAGTCCCGTAGGCATTAGTGGCTCTTCGGAAGCCCACGCTACCTCGTCACGCAGTCCTTCGGGGTAGGGTCGTTTTAGGTCGATATCTTTGACGAGGGGGAACTTTCGAATGTACGCATCGAAGCGAGCTTTCTTCACTACAAAAAGTGCGTCACTTACAGCGGCAATTGTGTATCGACTCGAATCCTTAAACGGATCGAAACTCTTCATGTACACCATTCCATGAAACGTCCGTCCGCTGTCGGTTGAATAGATCAGCGAAATTGAGCAGCCACGGTCACTGCAAGCACGTTCCGGCGGTTGAGACGACGGAATCACGATGTTCTTTCCATTGGGATCTGCATTAATCAACCGGCCTTGAAAGTTCTCGATTGCGTTGCGACCGAGTTTCTTGCGAATACTTTCCTTTGTGTCGTTGTAGTACGTGTCGCCGTGGTGGCAGTCGCTGTAGTTTTCCAGCGAGATGAACCGATGGTCATCGATGCGGTAAATCACCTGTGCCGGCACGTCATAGTGCGGAACCGGTTGCGGTCCCGAATAGCGCGAGCGCTCCGCATCGGAAACGCACGCGGTACACGCAGCGACGCTTAGAATCAGGGCAAGTTTAGCGATGTTCATTTTTAGAGTTCTCTCTGCAAAGATTGTGCGTCGGCTTCGCTTCTCGCCAGGTCCACCGTCTGTTTATCGACAAAATCAGGCATCGCATAATCACCTAACGCGCCGGTGTTGAAATACGAGTCGTAGCCGGAAGTCCAGTCCGCTTTCTTGC
>NZ_FCOL02000038.1 GCF_001544515.1 Caballeronia terrestris | reverse complement strand
CCGATGATAGTGCGGATCTCCCGTGTGAAAGTAGGTAATCGTCAGGCTCCTCATGCGTTAAACAAAAACCCCACCCTCAAAGTGGGGTTTTTGCGTTGGGGCGCGGCATTTAGGCGACTAGATCTTCCTGAAGTCGCGCAAACCCGACGCGCGCGGCCCATCCGTGCGGACGCCGTACCTCGGTGGCGCGGTTAATGACCCGGCAACGATAGAGCGATGGCCCCTCGTTTCAACTGCTCTACTTCGTGCCCAGTGTCGGTATTTCAACGAATCGCTTGTTACGGTATGTGGTGAACGGCTAAAGATCGGTGCCTACGGCGCCGCCTAACGAGCCGAGACGACGACCTCCCCGCGAGCTTGTCGCGATTGACCGCGAAAAGCTGCCTGGTCGCACGGACGGCTGATCTCCAATCCGCTTCGGTGCTAGCCACGGCTCCAAGGTCCCACGAGCTCTCGCTCACCTTCGACGATTCGCCCTTCCGCGAACTCAAACGCATTAAAATCGCAAACAGGCCTGCCCGACGGGCGCCGCATACAGGTTCTCATGCTACGTCTAAGCGAAGTCAAACTCCCCCTCGATCACGCCGACGCAGACCTCGAAGCCGCCATTCGCGCGCGCCTCAAAAGTCTCGGCGTCCCATCGGGTGATCTCATCCGATACACCGTGTTTCGTCGCGCTCACGATGCGCGCAAGCGCTCGGACATCAAACTCACGTACATCGTCGATGTCGAGGTGAGAGACGAGGCATCCGCGATCAAGCGTCTCGACGCCGTTCCGCACTGCAGCGTCACACCCGATATGGCATATCGCTTCGTCGCGAAGGCGCCTGAGAAATCGGAACTGTCGCGACCGGTCGTGATCGGTATGGGGCCGTGCGGGCTGTTCGCCGGATTGATTCTCGCGCAGATGGGTTTTCGCCCGATCATCCTCGAACGCGGCAAGGCTGTGCGCGAACGGACCAAGGACACCTGGGGCCTGTGGCGCAAGAACGTGCTGAATCCGGAATCGAATGTGCAATTTGGCGAGGGCGGTGCCGGCACGTTTTCCGACGGCAAGCTCTACAGCCAGATCAAGGATCCAAAGCACTATGGTCGTAAAGTGCTCGACGAATTCGTCAAGGCCGGCGCGCCGGAGGACATTCTTTATCTGAGCCGACCACACATCGGGACGTTCCGTCTGGTGAGCATGGTCGAAAAGATGCGCGCTACCATTCATCAGCTCGGCGGCGAAGTGCGGTTCGAAAGTCGCGTGGAGGATATCGAGATCGACGGCGGCAAAGTGCGCGGGCTCAAGCTCGCGAACGGCGAGACGCTGCGCTGCGAACACGTCGTACTGGCGGTCGGCCACAGTGCGCGCGATACGTTCGAGATGCTGCACGAGCGCGGTGTTTACATGGAAGCGAAGCCGTTTTCGCTCGGATTCCGGATCGAGCATCCGCAAGGCGTGATCGACCGGAGTCGTTTCGGGAAATTCGCCGGGCATAAGTTGCTCGGCGCCGCCGACTACAAGGTCGTCCATCATTGCAGCAACGGGCGCGCCGTCTACAGTTTCTGCATGTGCCCAGGTGGGACCGTCGTCGCGGCGACGTCGGAGCCGGGGCGCGTCGTCACCAATGGCATGAGCCAGTACTCGCGCAACGAACGCAACGCGAACGCGGGGATTGTGGTCGGCATTACGCCCGAGGATTTTCCCGGGGGTCCGCTCGCGGGCATCGCGTTCCAGCGCAAGTGGGAAGAGCGAGCGTTCGAACTCGGCGGCGGCGACTATTGCGCTCCCGGACAACTCGTCGGAGATTTCATCGCGGGGCGGGCGTCGACGTCGCTCGGTTCGGTCGAACCGTCGTACAAACCGGGCGTGCGGCCGACCGATCTCAGCACCGCGCTGCCGGATTATGTGATCGAGGCGATCCGCGAGGCGCTGCCTCAACTCGACAAGAAAATTCCGGGTTTTTCGATGCATGATGCGGTGCTGACGGGCGTCGAGACACGCACGTCATCGCCGATTCGGGTGCGGCGCAAGGACGATTTTCAGAGCCTGAACGTGGAAGGGCTGTATCCGGCGGGCGAGGGCGCGGGGTACGCCGGCGGGATTTATTCGGCGGCGATCGATGGGATCGAGGTCGCTGAAGCGCTCGCGCTCAAGATGGTTGAGAAGCACGCGCTAGCTTGAGGTGACGCATTAGCTGGCGTCGAGACGCGCACGTCGTCGCCGATTCGGGCGGGGGCACGGATGAAAATCAAAGCTTGAGTGGCTTGAGTGGCTTGAGTGGCTTGAGCGCCGAAGCGATTCAAGCGTCCGGCGACGGTGCGGGCATGCCGACGGGGTCCAACCGGCAGCGATCAACGGAATCGCGATCGCCAGGGCGCTCGCGCTCAAACTAGCATGGCGGCCTGTGGCCGGGGAATGGCGAGCACGTAGTTCCACCGAGCCATCGCTTCGTCTGTTTGTCCAGTCGGTCAGACAACGAGACAACGTCCACCGGGATTTCGTCCATTTGGACGGAGGAACTGATTCAGCGTCCTCTCGCGCACCGTTTCGTGACTTAAGTACTAACCTTTTGCTCGTCCCAAAACGCCAGCCACCGTCAGAGCGACCAAATGATTTGACACTGTCGTTCGAGTCAAATGCGGACGGCACGGCACGGCATATGCGGGAAGGACCGCGTAGCGGCATGGCATATGTTTGTGTTGATGCGTCGGCTGGCTGGTCAGTATCTGCGCGAGCGAGGCGAGCGCTGTTCCACTGATCAACCTCGGCGGCATTTGGTAAAGCGGTAAAGCGGTAAAGCGGTAAAGCGGTAAAGCGGTAAAGCGGTAAAGCGGTAAAGCGGTAAAGCGGTAAAGCGGTAAAGCGGTAAAGCGGTAAAGCGGTAAAGCGACGTCTTCCCAAAAGCCGAGCGCCGGCTATTCACCGGCACGCGCGCCTCTCACCGCTCAAACGCAAAAACGCAAAAACGCAAAAACTTACGTCACCACCCCCACCTGCCAGGGCACGAATTCATTCTGTCCATATCCGTGCAACTCGCTCTTCGACGCCACTCCCGACGCGCAATCCAGCATCATCTGGAAAATCGCTTCTCCAAGCTGATCGATCGAAGCGGTCCCATCGATCACCCCTCCGCAGTTGATATCGATATCGTCTTCCTGCCTGTCCCAGAGCGCCGTATTCGTCGCGAGTTTCAACGACGGCGACGGCGCGCATCCATAAGCCGACCCGCGCCCCGTCGTAAAGCAGATCAAATTCGCGCCGGACGCGACCTGCCCGGTCGCGGACATCGGATCGTAGCCGGGCGAATCCATGAACACGAAGCCCTTCGCATCGATCCGCTGCGCATACTCATACACCTCGACGAGATTCGTCGTCCCGCCTTTCGCGACCGCGCCGAGCGATTTTTCAAGAATCGTCGTGAGCCCGCCGACCTTGTTGCCCGCCGACGGATTGTTGTCCATCGCCGCGCCGTTCCGCGCGCAATAGCCCTCCCACCAAGCGATGCGCGCCAGCAACTTCTCGCCGACCTCACGACTCACCGCACGTCGCGTCAGCAAATGCTCGGCGCCGTAGACCTCGGGCGTCTCGGAAAGAATCGCCGTGCCGCCATGCCGCACGAGCCGATCGACCGCCGCACCCAGCGCCGGATTCGCCGAAATTCCCGAATAGCCATCCGACCCGCCGCATTGCAACCCGACCACGATATGCGACGCCGGCACCGGCTCACGCTTCACGCGGTTCGCGTCGTCGAGCATTTCCTTCACCAGCGCGATGCCGTGCTCGACCGTCTTCCTCGATCCACCGCTGTCCTGAATCGTGAAGCTTTTCAGCCGCTCGCCTTCCTTCAGTCCGCTCGATTCGAGCACGCCAGCGATCTGGTTCGTCTCGCAGCCGAGCCCGACGAACAGCACCGCGTGGAAATTCGGATGCACCGCGTAACCGGCCAGCGTGCGCCGCAGGATCGCGAGGCCTTCGCCCTGCATGTCGATACCGCAGCCGAGCCCGTGCGTCAGCGCAATCACGCCGTCGACGTTCGGATAATCCGCGAGCACTTCCGGATGCACGTCGCGGCGGAAGTAGTCGGCGATCGCGCGCGCGACCGTCGCCGAGCAGTTGACGCTCGTCAACACGCCGATGAAGTTGCGCGTCGCGACACGTCCGTCGTCGCGGCGGATGCCCATGAAGGTCGCGGGCGTTTCGACGAAGTCGGTCGGATGACGGTCGACGCCGAATTCATGCTCGCGCGCGAATTCAGCCATGCCGAGGTTCTGCGTGTGCACGTGCTGGCCGCGCGCGATCGCCTCGCGCGCCACGCCGATGATCTGGTTGTAGCGCTTGACCGGCTCGCCCTTCGCGATATCGCGTGTGGCGATCTTGTGGCCGGGCGGAATCAGCCCGGTTACGACGAGATCTTCCGACGCGATGCGCGCGCCGGACATCAATTGGCGCGTCGCAATCACGACGTCGTCGTTGGGATGCAGCCGGATGACTGCATGATCGGTAGGGAGTGTGGACATGATGTTCATACCGGGGTGGCAGCGCGGCGGTCGGAGGCCGCGGTGGAATCGTCGTCGTCGCGGGTGAGCGGTTCGATCTTGCCGACGATTACAAGATAGCTGAACGCGCCGAGGAAGCAGAAGCCGCCCGCGACGCAGAGCGGAATCGTGAAAGAGCCCTTCGTCATCTCGACCATGAAGCCGGTGAACGTCGTGATGACGATGCCCGCGAGGTTCGACGCGAAGTTCTGGATGCCGCCGATCGATGCGACGTGATCGGGCGTCGGCGCGACGTCGCCGGGCAGCGACCAGATGCTGGCCGCCGCGAACGCGAGGCTGCCGTACGCGATGCCGAAGAACGCGAGCATCAGGTGGATGTCGGTCGTGAACGCGGAGAGCGTGATGATCGACGATAGCAGCATGCCGCCGACCATGCAGGTCTTGCGCGCTGCCGTCAGGCTCCAGCCGCGCTTGTAGAGCGAATCGGATACGACGCCGCCGAGCCAGCCGCCGGGAATCGACATCAGCGCCGGAATCATGCCGAGCGTGCCGAGCGATTTCAGCGAGAATCCGTGCGTCTGCACGAGATAGCTCGGGAACCAGGTGATGAAGAAGTAGATCACGAAGTTCAGGCAGAAGAAGCCGAGCATCATGCCCCACAGCGTGCGGTACTTGAAGAGCGAGCCCCAGGTGACCTTGGTCTTCGGCGCGGCCCGGACGACCGGCGGCGCATCGACGGCGCCCGTCAGATCGCCGCGCGACGGATTGCGGTAGATCAGGAACCAGCCGAGAATCCAGACGAAGCCGAGCGCACCCGTGATGACGAACGACGCTTCCCAGCCGAACGAACTGATGATCAGCGCGACGACCGGGATCGAGAGCGCCGAGCCGACGCGCGAGCCGCTGTCGAAGATGCTGGTCGCGAACGCGCGCTGCTCCGGCTTGAACCATTGCGCGACGAGTTTCGCACACGACGGATACGCGCCCGCCTCGCCGATGCCGAGCATCAGGCGGCAGCCGAACATGCCCGCGACGCTGGTCGCGGCGGCGGTGAGCGCGGTGAAAAGCGACCACCAGCCGACGGCGAGCGGCAACGCAATCCGCGCGCCGACGCGATCGACGAACCAGCCGAACGGCATCTGCATGAGCGCATAGGTCCAGAAGAAGCCGCTCATCACGAGGCCCATTTCGGCGGGCCCGATCCCGAGCGCCTTTTCGATCTGCGGTGCTGCGACCGCGAGATTCGCGCGGTCAATGTAGTTCACGGCGATTGCCAGAAAGCATAGAAAAATCACCATCCAACGCATCTTGCGCATCGTTTGTCTCCTCCAGAAGCGGCCATGTCTGTCATGTCATGTAATGGACCGGCGCCGTGGCACCGGTTCGTCTTTGCTGCCGCGCTGGGCCCGCTTCTGTGGCGGGCCTGTGCGCTTCACTGCTTCAAGCGAGCGCCGCCAGAAGCCGCGATTGATCGACGCGCACATTCAACTGCTGCGCGAGATCGATCACCGGCCGGAAGCGCCGTTCCTTCTTTTCCTCGTGATTGCGCGCGATATCGGCGAGACGATGCACGAGAAACGGATTCTCGAAGCGATCGCGCACGTCGGCGAGATAGGCGCGCGCGGTGTCGTGCTGGCCGAGCGCGTCGAAGACGGGCAGCACTTCGTCCTGCCACACGGCTTCGAGCGCATCGCGATGGGAGGCGGTGCGCATCGCGTCGAGCACGGTCATGTCGGGCGCGCCGTTCTGCCTGAGCCACGATTCGACGAGCATCGTGTGGCCCAGGTTGAGCAGCAGCAGCTTGAGGCGCTCGAAGTGAGCCAGATCGTCGGTGACGACGATGTCATCGTGTTCGCACGGCAGCGTCATGCCCGCGCGACGCTCGATCGCCCAGAGCGCATACGGCTCGGCGATCGCGCCGACCGGCTGGATCGCTTCGGACACGATGCGATCCACCAGCGAATTGACCCATACGCAGCGCTGCGTGAGATAGTCGATGAATGCGTCGTCGGCGTTCCAGCCGCGTGCCACCTGCGTGACCAGATCGCGCAACGTGTCGCCGTTATTCGAGATGAGCTCGCACGGCAAGAGCGTGATCGGCGCACCGCCCGCGCGATGGCGCTCGTGCAGCAGCACCGCCAGTTTCGCCGCGAAGCCGCGCGGCGTGCGACGGCCCTCGAAGAGGTCGGCGGTATCGTCATCGAAGAGGGCGTAGCCGGTGTCGGCGGTGTTGGAGACGATCGTTTGCACGTCATGCGCGACGCGTTCGCGCAGGAGCGTCCAGTCGTCGTCGGCGTGCAGCGCCTCGGTGATCGCGTTGCACTCGACGGTCGTGTCGACCGTCTCGCCGTGGCGGCGCCCGCGAATGCGCACCGGATAGCGGCCGGTCGCCCGTAGTGCGTCGAGGCGCGCGCGACTTTCGGCGCTCGCCGTCGTCTGTACGACGGTGATCTTGCCGAGCGCCTTCGACGGCTCGCGCTGCGCAGCCTCTGCGACGAAGAAGTCGACATGCGCCTGCAGGAAGCGGCTCGTGCCGAATTGCAAGATCGGATTGCTCATCGTGTTGGGGTGATTCGCATCGTTGGGGATCGTTGTTTTGGCCTTACCAGATTGCATGTTAGTGTCTGTAAAACTAACTGGTCAAGCCACTTGTAAGCGGTCGGCGAAGTACTTGAGCACGCTTTACCGCCTGTCAACGCTTGCGCTGATTACAATCCACGTTTTCCCCGAGCCTTTGAGAGGAGCCGCGAAGTGAGCGTGAAACCTGTCGAGACGCGCCGTCTCTATCTTCAGATCGCTGACAAGCTGCGCGACCTGATCCAGCAGCAGGGATTCGCGCCGAATGGCCGTCTGCCGTCGGAGCGTGAACTGGCGCAGACGCTCGGTGTGTCGCGGCCGTCGGTGCGGGAAGCGCTGGTTGCGCTGGAACTGGAAGGACGCGTGGAAATCCGCATGGGCTCGGGCGTCTACATCAGCGCGACGCCGGCGGCTGCGGCCGCGCCGCAATCGACGGCGGAACTCGGCGAAAGTCCGCAGGAAATCATGACCGCGCGGCTCGTGATCGAGGGCGCGATCGCGGCGAGCGTGGCGCCGTTCGCCAAGCCGAAGGCGCTCAAGGCGCTGCGTACGCTATATGAAACGATGGCGCGCGAAGTGGCGAACGGCCAGGTGCCGATGGCCGCCGATCGCGCGTTCCACCTGGCGATCGCGCAACTCTCGGGCAACGACGTGCTGGTGAGAACGGTCGCGAATCTGTTCGACGAACGGCATAGTCCGCTGTCGTCGAAACTTCGTGGGCACTTCGAGGGGGAAGATACGTGGGCGGCAGCGCTTGCCGAGCACAGGGAAATTCTTGAAGCGCTGGAAGATCACGACGCCATTCAGGCGCAAGCCGCGATGCAGCGGCACATGAAAGCCTCCTGCGCGCGACTGATGACGCGTCGCAAAGGGTAAAACGGCCCGCTTTTTGACAAGCGGGCCGCCGGATGCTGTCGCCGTTTCACCTGACCAGGCCAGCCAGCCCGGTCAACGTGCGTGATCAGCCAGCTGATCAGCCAGGATAAGCCTCGTCGACCTTCAGGCCCGCGAGCTTGAAGATCACGCGCAGCGTCTGCGGCGCGATCTCCCGCCGCGAGGCCAGCGTAGTCAATACGAAGTCCATCACTTTGGCGTACTTGAGCATCGTCAGGCACGTCTCGATATCGGTGCTGCCGTCGCGCATCGACTCAGCCAGGCGCAACATTTCCACCGATATTTCGCGGGCCATCTCCAGCTCGAGCTGCTGCTTCTCACTCCACGCGGGCATTGCGGTCAATGCCGCGAGCATTTCCTGAAACTGCTTCTCGGCTTTCTTGTCCGGGATCGCGTCCATCGCCGTCCTCTCATGTTCATGGCGTCGTACGAGTCGCATCGTCGCGCTATGCGTTAGGTGTTACGTAGCAAAAGCCAGTCGCGGGTGACAACATCTACGTCGTCGAGCGGCGCGGGCTCGCCACCAGCTTGTCCCTCCTCCTGCGGGGACGGTACGTTGCTGCCTGTGCCGCCGCTGCATCGTCGTTCCAACTGACCTTCGTTCGTCAGACGATGCACAAAATGTTCCATACTCATTTCCATGCCGTGTCACGGGCGTCGGAACGAGAGCGTCTGTGCGCTTTTGGGTAAACTTCCCCTTTTGCAACTGCGGGTCCAGCGGTTAGCGCACATTCACGCGAACAAGCTCCGCTTTTTTTACGCTTTCATCCTGCGTTCTACCGGTAAGGCACCTAACACGATGGCAAAGAAGTCTCCCGCGTCCGCGGCCGGCAACGCCGACGCTCCCACCAAACACGAAATCCGCCCCGGCCAGTCGATCGAACTGCTGAAGGAACTGCACATCCTGACTCGCGACGGCAAGATGAATCAGGACAGCCGTCGCAAGCTGAAACAGGTGTACCACCTGTTTCATTTCATCGAGCCGCTCCTCGCGGACGTCCATGCGCGCGAAGGTTCGGTGTCCCTTGCCGATCACGGCGCGGGCAAGTCTTATCTTGGGTTCATTCTCTACGATTTGTTCTTCAAGACTCTGCGGGATCGGTCACACATCTACGGCATTGAGTTCCGTGAAGAGCTTGTGACAAAATCGAAAGAATTGGCTACTCGACTGGGATTTGACGGAATGTCTTTCCTGAATCTGTCGGTGGCCGAATCGATTACGTCTGATCAGTTGCCCGATTCGATCGATATCGTCACCGCGCTTCACGCCTGCAACACCGCTACCGACGACGCAATCCAGTTCGCCCTCCATAAGAAAGCGAAGTACATCGTGGTCGTGCCGTGCTGTCAGGCGGAGGTCGCGAGCGTGCTGCGCAAGAACAAAGGCCACTCGCTATCGAAAAATGTGCTCACCGAAATGTGGCGCCATCCGCTGCATACGCGCGAGTTCGGCAGCCAGATCACGAACGTGCTGCGCTGCCTGCAGCTTGAATCGCACGGGTATCAGGTGAGCGTGACGGAACTCGTCGGCTGGGAGCATTCGATGAAGAATGAACTGATCATCGCCCAGTTCAAGGACCTGCCGCGCGGCAAGCCTGCCGAGCGTCTCTCCGATGTGCTCGAAACGCTCGGTCTCGACGAACTGCGCGAACGTTTCTTCACACACTGACTGGCCGATCAGGGCTTGGTCATCCAGTCTTTCCAGCCGTCGTGGCCTAAGCGGCGGAGCGTTTCCATGTTGCGTTCATAGATGTCGGCGGCGTCAGGGAACGCATCGACGGCGCGCTCGATGCTCGCCTCGCGCAGCACGTGGAAGATCGGATAGGGCGCGCGATTCGTGTAGTTCTCGATATCGTCGGGAGCGGTGCCTTCGAACCGGTAAGCCGGATGAAAGCTCGCGATCTGCAATTCGCCCGCGAAACCCATCTGCTTCACGAGGCGCTCGGCGAAAAAGAGGGCGTCGTTGTAGTCGGTGAAGTCGGCGAGGGCGTCGGGCACGATCAATAGCGTCGTATCGATTTGCTCCGGTGATGCGTCCGCGAGCGCCGTCAGTTCTTTCGACAAATCGACGACCACGTCCTCGATCGTCCGTGCCTCGCTCACCACATAGCGGATCTGATTCTTCACATGCACGCTCTTCGCGAACGGACACAGGTTCAGCCCGATCACCGCGCGCGTCAGCCAGTGCTGCGTCGCCGCGACGATGGCTTCGCGGGTGCTGCGCTCCATCATGGTGCTTCCTTTTCCTTAGCTTCGGCGGCAGACGGCGGGCAAGCGTCGGCGACGAGTAATGCCGCGACGCGCGGTGCCGCGCGCATCGGGCCTGAGCCGGGGCCATAGGTCTGACTCGTCGCATAGATGCCGTCGACCAAGAGCGCGAGCGAATCGGCGAGTTCGGCGGGGTTCGCGGCGCCCGCCGCCGTCGCGATCTCGACGAGCCGCCGCATCAGATACTGCTTGTTGCGCCCCACAGACTGACGCGCCGGATGCGCCGGATCGGAGAACTCGCACGCGACGTTCACAAACGGACAGCCGCGATACTCGGGCGCCGACGCGCGCCTGACCAGATCGTCGATGCTCTGCACGAGCTGCTTCGCGGGATCGTCGGGATGCAGCGCGAAACTCGCCTCCACGCGTCGCCGGAATCGCTCGTCCATCCGGTTCAGATAAGCGACGACCAACTCCTCCTTCGACGAAAACTGCCGGTACAGGCTCATCTTGTTGACGCCCGCGCGCTCGACGACCGCATCCACGCCGATCGCGCGAATCCCCTCGCGATAGAAGAGATCCTGCGCGGCGTCGAGCAGTTGTTCCTGCGCGGTGGCGCCGTCCGTGCGGACGGCCTTCTTGCCGGCGGTCTTGCCCGCTTCACCCGTTGCGCGTGCCAAAGTCATGTCCTTAAATTTCGAGAGGCGATACTTGACATGTTACCGATCGGTAACTAAGCTCGCAACCTATTGTTACTGTTCAGTAACGTTACATAATGTCGCAGGGCGACATCCAGAACTGGAGCAGCGATGAATTGGGTAGCGAGACGGTTTCAGGGCCGATTGCATTACGGATGGATCGTGGTCGGCGTCGTGTTCTTCGTGCTGCTCGCGGCGGCCGGCACGCGCGCGACGCCGAGCGTGATGATGCTGCCGCTCGAAAAGCAGTTCGGCTGGAGCCGCGGCACGATCTCGCTCGCGATTTCGGTCAATCTCGCGTTGTACGGCTTGGCCGGCCCGTTCGCGGCGGCGGCGATGCAGCGCTTCGGCGTGCGCCCGACGCTGCTTACAGCGCTCGCGACGCTGGCAGCGGGCGTCGGCGTGTCGTCGATGATGACGGCCCCGTGGCAGATGGTGCTCGTGTGGGGCGTGCTGGTCGGCGGGGCGACGGGTGTTGCGGCGCTGACCTTGTCGGCGACGATCGTGAATCGTTGGTTCACGAAGCATCGCGGCCTCGCGATGGGCATCCTCACCGCGAGTTCGGCCACGGGCCAGCTCGTGTTTTTGCCGATTCTGGCGGCGATTTCGGAGCGCGTCGGCTGGCAGCCCGTCGTGCTGATCGTGGCCTGCGCGGCCGCGCTCGTGATTCCGCTCGTCGCGTGGCTGTTGCCGGAACGGCCGGCGAACCTGGCGCTGCGTCCGATCGGCGAGACGGCCGAGCAACCGCCGGCATCGACGCTTCCTCAGCAAAATCCGATCAAGGTGGCGTTCAGCACGCTCAGCATGGCGAGCAAGACGCGCGACTTCTGGCTGCTCTTCTTCAGCTTCTTCATTTGCGGCGCGAGCACGAACGGCTACGTCGGCACGCATTTGATCGCGATGTGCGCCGACTACGGCATGACGCAGGTTCAGGGCGCGTCGCTGCTCGCGGCGATGGGCATCTTCGATCTCTTCGGCACGACGCTCTCGGGCTGGCTTTCGGACCGTTTCAACGCGCGCTACTTGCTCTTCTGGTACTACGGGCTGCGCGGGTTGTCGCTGATCTACCTGCCGTATGCGTTCGGTATCGATTTCTTCGGCTTGCCGCTCTTCGCCGTGTTCTACGGCCTCGACTGGATCGCGACCGTCCCGCCGACCGTGCGCCTCGCTACAGACGTGTACGGCAGGGACTCGGCGCCGATCGTGTTCGGCTGGGTCGTGGCGGGGCATCAACTGGGCGCGGCGTTCGCGGCGCTCGGCGGCGGTATGCTGCGTTCGAGCCTCGGCACCTACACCGTCGCGACGATGATTTCCGGCGGCCTGTGCCTCGTCGCCTCGATTCTCGTGCTGCGGATCAACCGTCCGGTGCAACGCGTGGGCGTCGCGGCGACCTGACCGGCGCTCGGGCAGACGCGGCGCGACGAGCTTCGGCGCGCGGCCGCGACCTTGGTTATCCTTGTCGTTTGCGGCGCTGATCGGCCTTCCGATTGGCGCCGTTTTTCAACGAACAGGGAATCATCCATGACCGAGAAGAAAGCGCCGACTGAAATCGATATCCACGATCTGATCGCCGGCCGATGGAGTCCGCGCGCGTATTCCAATGAGCCCGTGACGCGCGAGCAGTTGCATCAGGTGCTGGAAGCGGCGCGCTGGGCGCCTTCGTCGAGCAATTTGCAGCCGTGGCGCTTCGTCACGTTCGATCGGCATCGCCATGAGGCCGCGTTCAAGACCGCATTCGACACACTCGTGCCGTTCAACCAGGGCTGGAACGCTAACGTGCCGGTGCTGATCTGCGCGACCGCGCAAACGGTCGGTCCGAAGGGCGACGTGAACCGGAGCGCGTTGTACGACACGGGCGCTGCGGCGATGGCGCTGGTTTTGCAGGCGCATGCGCTGGGTCTCGCGGCGCACCAGATGGGCGGTTTCGATGCCGGCGCGTTCCGTGAAAAATTCGCGGTGCCGGAAGACGTGCAGGTGATCGCGATGATCGCGCTCGGCCATTACGGCGATGCGAACGCGCTCGAAGACAAGTTGCGGGAGCGGGAAGCGGCGCCGCGCTCGCGGGTGCCGCTGGGCGAGATCGCGTTCGATGGGGCTTGGGGAAAGGCGTTCTGACAGCCGCGCGCTCGATATGAGGGGCCGCTCGGGAGCGATCCGGGGCGGGTTTTTCTCTGCGCGCTCAAGGCTCGTCGGCCACCGCCGAAAGCGGCCGCGCGACCTCTTCGAGCGATTTACGCTCGGCCGCGACCCCCCAGATTCCCGCGACGACCGCCGCCGCGATCATCAGCGCCGAGCCTATCAGATAGCCCGCGAACACCGCACTGCGCTCGTGCGTATCGATCAGATGGCCGAAGAGCGTCGGTCCGATGATTCCCCCGAGCGCCGTCCCGAACGCATAGAACACGGCGATCGCGAGCGCGCGGATTTCGAGCGGAAACGTCTCGCTGACGGTCAGATAAGCCGAACTCGCCGCAGCCGACGCGAAGAAGAAA
This sequence comes from Caballeronia terrestris, assembly GCF_001544515.1. Classification (GTDB taxonomy): domain Bacteria; phylum Pseudomonadota; class Gammaproteobacteria; order Burkholderiales; family Burkholderiaceae; genus Caballeronia; species Caballeronia terrestris. The sequence continues at coordinate 38,338 of NZ_FCOL02000038.1, read as the reverse complement.
ATCACCATCCACGAGATGGTTTGCGTCGTGACAGTGAGCAGGCCGTGCGCGAACAGATAGCCGGAAACGGTCAGCAGCACGCCCGAAATCGCGTAGGTGAACGCGATCATGCGGCGTCGCCCGAGCACGTCAAAGAGCTTGCCGAGCACAATCGGACCGAGGAAATTGCCCGCTGCGAACGGCAGCACGTACCAGCCGATGTGATCGCCCGGCACGCCGTAGAAGTCGGTCAGCACGAGCGCATAGGTGAAAAAAATCGCGTTGTAGAAGAACGCCTGCGCCGTCATCAACGTAAGGCCGACGAGTGAACGCCGCCGATGCGCGTGAAAGAGCGTATGTACGACTTCGCCGAGCTTCGTGTGCTCGCGCGCGTGCAGGCGCAGCGGCTTGATAGGCGTATCGGGAATCGCGACGCCGTGCGCGCGGAACTGCGCCTCGATGCCCTCGACGATTTCCCGCGCCTCGTCCGCGCGATTGTGCGTGATCAGCCAGCGCGGGCTTTCGGGGACCCACATGCGCATCAGCAAAATCGCGAGCCCGAGCACCGCGCCGATCAGGAAACACGCGCGCCAGCCCCAGTCGGGCGGCAAGAGCGCCGGATCGAGCAGCACGATCGATCCCGCCGCACCGATGCCCGCGCCGACCCAGAACGTGCCGTTGATCGCGAGATCGGTCCAGCCGCGCACGCGGGCAGGCGTGAATTCCTGGATCGTCGAGTTGATCGCCGTATATTCCCCGCCGATGCCCGCGCCCGTCAGGAAGCGAAACAGCACGAAGCTGGCGAGATTCCACGAGAACGCGGTGGCCGCCGTCGCCGCGACGTAGAGAAAGAGCGTGATGAAGAAGAGCTTGCGGCGCCCGAGCCGGTCGGTCAGCCAGCCGAAACCCAGCGCGCCGAGCACCGCGCCCGCGATATACGCGCTGCCCGCGATACCGACATCGGCGTTGGAAAACCGCAGGACGTGACTCGTTTTGAGCGCGCTCGCCACGGCGCCCGCGAGCGTCACCTCTAGCCCGTCGAGCAACCAGGTGATGCCGAGCGCGAGTACGATCAGCGTGTGAAAGCGGCCCCACGGCAGGCGATCGAGCCGGCCGGGCAGGTCGGTTTCGATGATCGTGGATGGGTCGTGGCTCGAATGATGCTCCGTCGTCGTTTGCGTCATTTGCGTTGGTATCTGGGTATCGCCGCGTATTCTTTCAGGTGAAGATACGGAACCAGCCAGAGGGCCGGTAAGCACAAATTACCGGCGTTCCGAGCAAGTTCTGTTCCGTCACGCCGGAATGCCGCGTGCCGGTTGATGCCTTCCCCGGAACGTGATAAAAACGCGCTCCACTTTTGCTCGCGACCCGGCTTTGGCCGGAGCCGCCAAGTCCATGACCTATTGCGCGATCGATTTCGGCACGTCGAATTCCGCCGTCGCACTGCCCGCAGGCGAATCGATCCGGCTGGCGCCGGTCGAAGGCGAGGCGCTGACGCTGCCCACCGCCGTCTTCTTCAACACCGACGAGGATAACCAGTCCTACGGGCGCGCGGCGCTGGAGGCGTACATCGACGGCTTCGACGGCCGCCTGATGCGCTCGATGAAGAGCATCCTCGGCTCGCCGCTCGCCGAACAGAGTACCGACCTCGGCGACGGCTCCGCGATCAAGTACACCGATGTCATCACGCTGTTCCTGCAGCATCTGAAACAGAAGGCGCAGGCGCTCGCTCCCGAGCCGATCACGCGCGCGGTGCTCGGCCGCCCGGTCTTCTTCGTCGACGACGACCCGCGCGCCGACAAGCTCGCGCAAAAGCAACTCGAAGCTTGCGCGCACGCGATCGGGCTGCGCGACATCCACTTCCAGTACGAGCCGATCGCCGCCGCGTTTGATTACGAGGCGCGGCTGATGCAGGAAGGGCTCGTGCTCGTCGCGGACATCGGCGGTGGTACCTCGGACTTTTCGCTCGTGCGCGTGGGGCCGGAGCGTGCGAAACAGCTCGATCGCAAGAGCGACGTGCTGGCGCACTACGGCGTGCACGTCGCGGGAACGGATTTCGACCGGCGCGTCGAACTCGCGACGGTGCTGCGCGAACTCGGTTACCAGTCGATCGACACGGAAGGGCGCGAGGTGCCGAACCGCGTCTACTTCGATCTCGCGACGTGGCACCTGATCAACACGGTGTACGCGCCGAAGCGCACGGGCGAATTGCAACTGATGCGCCATCTGTACACCGACGTGCGGCATCACGAGCGGCTGATGCGCGTCGTCGACCGGCGGCTCGGGCACGCGCTTACTGCGCACGCGGAAGAGGCGAAGATCGACGTGGCGGCGGGCGGCACGACCGAAATCGACATGGAAGAAGTGGAAGAAGCGCTGCGGATTGCGTTCGACGAATCGCAACTGATCGACGCGGGCCGCGACGAGATGCGCCGGATCGTGGAAGCGGCGGGGGAAACGGTGCGCCGCGCGGGCGTCAATCCGGGCGACGTGGGAGCCGTCTATTTCACGGGCGGATCGACGGGGCTCAAGTTCCTGTCGGACGGGCTGGCGGCGGCGTTTCCGGACGCCCAGGCCGTGTTCGGCGACCGGCTCGCCAGCGTCGCTACCGGACTCGGGATCTATGCGCGCCGCGTGTTCTCCTGACCTCGGCGGGCCTTCCAATCCCCCAGAAAACAAAAAACCCCGCCGAGGCGGGGTTTTTCGTGTGTGAACCCAAGAGGCTTAGGCCGGCTTGATGTTCGCAGCTTGCTTGCCCTTCGGGCCGGTCTTCACTTCGAAGGTAACCTTTTGGTTTTCCTGAAGCGTCTTGAAGCCTTCCACGCGAATTTCCGAGAAATGGGCGAACAGATCTTCGCCGCCGCCGTCCGGCGTGATAAAGCCAAAGCCCTTTGCGTCATTGAACCACTTGACGGTACCGGTTTCCATGTTACTTGTTCCTGAAGAAGTTGAATAAGGCCGAAGCCCGGGTGTGCATGAAAATCAAGGAAGGGGCAATGGGACCAACCGGAGTACCGTGATGGGCGAACTACGAAAGACCAATTCACTCGCCACTTGAAATCCTGCAAGAAGCTTTATACGGCGAAACAATCGGAAGGTCAATAAATCCGACAACGCCGGAGGGACATTTGTGAGATTCGCCAATGCCCGTTCCTACGAAGCTTGCATCTTTGGTTGCATTCCGCTAGTCACGGCGAATTTCTCGCTGTTTTCTGCCTCCTCTCCTCTGCATTCGACGGGTGCAACCGTTAAACTACGCGGCTTTTAGCCGGTTGCACCAATTGTGCGCGTAGTCGCCGGACGCCCGGCCCGCAAGGCTTAAGAGCGATCGGCGCCGCCGCCGGTTTTGGCTTTCGAGATGAACAGAAGTAAATGACGAGTGCAATTCAACGGAACATCAGGCCGATGGCGCTGCTGACGGGTCTCGGTTTCATTATCGGATCGACGTGGCTTTTCGGCGCCTGGGCGGGTCGCGGGATTTGCCGGGCCGGCGTCTATCGTCGCTTGGGTGATCGGCGCGGTAGTCATTCTCGCGATCGCGCTCATCTATGCTGAACTCGGCGCAATCTTCCCGGAATCGGTGGGATGGTGCGTTATGCACGCCATTCGCACGGCGCGCTGGTCGGTTTTATCAGCGCGTGGGCGAACTGGATCGCCATCGTGTCCGTCATTCCGATCGAAGCCGAAGCGTCGATTCAGTACACGAGCACGTGGCCGTATCCGTGGGCGTAGGCGCTCGTTTTCTATTACTGGGGCGTGCACACCGGCTATTGCAGCGAGTGTCTCGACAAACGCGAAAGCCGCGACGATATCTTCACGAAGTCGGTGCGTGAATTTTTTACGGTGAAAAGCCCGCCAGAGCGATCAAGGCGGGCTTTTTTGTGCCTAGCTGAACACGTAATTCGTCATGGCGAGCGTTTTCTGGAACGTGCCGAGCGACTGGATGCCGAGCGTGAAATCGTCGCTTGCTGCGCCCAGCGCGCTGAACACCGGCAGCAGATGCTCGTCCGTCGGATGCATCAGCACTGCGTGCGGCGCACGTCTGCGATAGTCGAGCAAAGCGTCGATGTCGCGCTCGGCGAGACGCGCCTCGAACCAGTCGGTGAATTCGGTCACGCGCGGGTCGGCGTCTTCCGGACGCGCGCCGAAATCGGCGGCGCGCAGGTTATGCGTGATCTGCCCCGATCCGACGATCATCACGCCCTCGTCGCGCAACGCCCGCAGTGCGCGGCCCACGCGATAGTGATGCGCGGCGTCGAGGCGCGGCTGGATAGACAACTGCGCGACCGGCACGTCGGCTTGCGGGAACATCAGAAGCAGCGGCACCCAGGCGCCGTGATCGAGCCCGTGATCGGCCGTCGCGGCGGGAACGCCTTGCTCGGCGAGCAAATCGGCCGCGCGCTTGCCCAATTCGGGCGCGCCCGGTGCCGGATAACGCAGTTCATACAGCGCAGGCGGAAAGCCGTAAAAATCGTGGATCGTTTCAGGCTGCGTAGCGATGCTCGCAACCGGCTGTGCCGTGCCCCAATGCGCCGACAGCATCAGGATGGCGCGCGGACGCGGCAATTGATCGGCCAAAGAGGCGAATTCGGCGGACGGCATCGACGGGTCGATGGGCAGCGTCGGCGCGCCGTGGGAGATGAAAACGCTGGGAAGTCGGGACATTGCAGCAAGCCTCAAAGGGGGTTGCTGTCACTATAGGCGCCACTGCCCGGTTGATAAACGGTGGCCCGAGCAACGAATTGTGTCGCGGGCGTTGCTAATCGGTCTCGCCGCGCATGCCGCGCCATTCGGCGGCGGCGGGCGCGCGAACGCCGAACATGTCGATCACGCGCTCGACCGTGTGATCGACCATCTCGTCGATCGACGCGGGACGGTGATAAAACGCCGGCATCGGCGGAAAAATGATGCCGCCCATTTCGGTGACGGCAGTCATGTTGCGCAGATGCGCGAGGTTGAATGGCGTCTCGCGCACGAGCAGCACCAGCCGGCGGCGCTCTTTCAGCACGACATCGGCGGCGCGCGTGATGAGGTTGTCCGAGAGACCGTGCGCGATGCTCGCGAGCGTCTTCATCGAACACGGCGCGACGATCATGCCGTCGGTCGCGAACGAGCCGGACGCGATGCTCGCGCCGACGTCGCGCACGCTGTGGACGACGTTGGCGAGCGCCTGGACGTCGGCTTTATCGAGTTGGAGTTCGTGCTGGATGTTGAGCCAGCCAGCAGTGGAGACGAGCAGATGTGTCTCGACGCCCGGAAGACGGCGAAGCGTCTCGAGGAGACGCACGCCGTAGATGGCGCCCGTTGCCCCGGTGATGGCGACGATCAGCCGTCGCGGCACGGCAGCGGGCGCGTTCACGTCGGCGTGGGAATCAGGCGGCCGCGGCGAACAGTTGCTGCAATTCGCCCGACTGGTACATCTCCATCATGATGTCCGAGCCGCCGATGAACTCGCCGTTTACGTAGAGCTGCGGGATGGTCGGCCAGTTCGAGAATTCCTTGATGCCCTGGCGGACGCCTTCGTCTTCGAGCACGTTGACGGTCGTGATGTTATCGACGCCGCATGCCTTCAGCACCTGGATCGCGCGGCCCGAGAAGCCGCACATCGGGAACTGCGCCGTGCCTTTCATGAAAAGGACGACCTGGTTTTGATCGACGATTTGCTTGATGCGTTCTTGGGTGTCCATGACGTTCCTGCGGGGCGGTTTTGTACTGGGATTGAACGGAATTAGAGTGAAATGATAGCGGATTTCGCTCAAACGAGTTGGAGGCGCAGCGGGGCTTCCGGCGCGCGGCTTACGCGGTGAAAACGCCGCCGCTGATGCGTTCGATGCCGGCGAGATCGGTCGCCGAGCGTACTTCGGTGAATCCGCGAGCGGTGAGCAGCGCGCGTACTTCGGCGGCCTGGTCGTAGCCGTGTTCGAGCCACAGCGCGCCCGCCGGCACGAGCAGAAACGGCGCGCTCTGGACGATCGCGCGGATGGCGGAGAGGCCGTCGGCGGCATCGGTGAGGGCGGCGCGCGGTTCGAAGCGCAAGTCGCCTTGCGTCAGGTGCGGGTCGTCGTCGGCGATGTAAGGCGGGTTGCTGACGATTACATCGAAACGCAGCGACTGATCGACGGCCTGCGTCCAGTCGCTTTGCACGAACGTGAGCGGACCGCCGGGGCGCGCCGGGTCGAGGAGTTTCGCTGCATTGCGCCCGGCGACTTCCAGCGCCGCTTCCGACCGATCCACCGACCAGACTCGCGCATCGCCGCGCGCGTGAGCGATAGCGACCGCGATCGCGCCGCTGCCCGTGCCGAGATCGAGCACGCGGGGGTTTCCGCGACCGTCGAGCGCCGCGAGCGCCGTTTCGACCAGCAGTTCGGTCTCGGGCCGCGGAATCAGCACATCGGGCGTCACGTCGAAGTCGAGCCCGAAAAATTCACGCGATCCGACGATCTGCGCAATCGGAACGCCCGCCGCGCGACGTGCCTCAAGTGCTTGATATCGCTCGACAAAATCCGCGTCGAGCGCTTCCTGGTCGCGCGTAATCAGCTCCGTGCGCCGCCAGTCAAGCACGTGTGTGAGCAGAATCCGCGTTTCGAGCGCAGGCAGCGGCGACGCGCGCAGCAACTCGGCGACCGTCGTCACTCCGCGTCACCCAGCGCCGCGAGCAATTCGGCCTGATGCTCGCTGACGAGCGCACCGATCAGTTCGTCGAGATCGCCGTCCATGATGGCTTCGAGCTTGTAGAGCGTCAGATTGATCCGATGATCGGTCATGCGCCCCTGCGGAAAGTTATAGGTGCGAATCCGTTCCGACCGGTCGCCCGAGCCGATCAGGCTCTTGCGCGTCGCGGCTTCCTTCGCGTGCTGCTCGTGCGCCTGCTTGTCCTTGATGCGCGCGGCGAGCACCTTCAGCGCGCGATCCTTGTTCTTGTGCTGCGAGCGGTCGTCCTGACACTCGACGACGATCCCCGTCGGCAAGTGCGTCACGCGCACGGCGGAATCGGTCTTGTTGATGTGCTGCCCGCCCGCGCCCGACGCGCGGAACGTGTCGATGCGCAGGTCGGCCGGATTGATCACGACTTCGCTGAGTTCGTCGGCTTCCGGCATCACCGCGACCGTGCACGCCGACGTGTGGATGCGGCCCTGCGTTTCGGTCGCCGGGACGCGCTGCACGCGATGCCCGCCCGATTCGAACTTGAGCCGCGAGTACGCGCCCTGGCCGGCGATCCGCACGATCACTTCCTTGTAGCCGCCAAGATCGGACGCGCTCTCCGACATCGTCTCGACCGACCAGCGGTTGCGCTCCGCGTACCTCAGATACATGCGCAGCAGGTCACCGGCGAAGAGCGCGGATTCGTCGCCGCCGGTGCCCGCGCGGATTTCGATGAAGATATTGCGCTCGTCGTTGGGATCTTTCGGCAGGAGCATCGTCTGCAAGTCGCTTTCGATTTTCGCCATGCGCGTGCGCGCCTCGCCGATTTCATCTTCGGCGAAATCGCGCATCGAGGGATCGGTGAGCAGATCCTGCGCAGTGGCTTCGTCGGTGAGTGCCTGGCGCCACAGCCCGTACTGCTCGACGATCGGACCGATTTCCGCGTGTTCGCGCGAGAGCTTCCGGTATTGATCCATATCGGAGGTCGCGCCTTCGTGGCTCAACAGGCCATTGAGATCGGCCAGCCGTCTTGCAAGCTGGTCGAGCTTGCCTTGCATGCTCGTTTTCATCGGGCGGGAGTGGAGCGGGGCTCCGAAGGATGGTGCTGGAAGGAAGCGTCCGCGCTTTTTAGCTGCGGAGCAACGGGATGAGCAAGGAACAGGCCGCTAACGGTCTGAAGAACCTGAGTCCGAAGGGTCGGGCAGCGTGCCGCCGTGCTTGTAGAAACCGCCCATCAGGTCGATGAGCTGGTCGCGGTTTTCACGGCTCGCGCGGTTCAAGGCGTGCGTCGGGCCGTGGATCAGCTTGTTCGTGAGCGATTGCGAGAGCGCTTCGAGCACCGCCGCCGGGTCGTCGCCGCGCGCGAGCAGCTTGCGCGCGCGTTCGACTTCGGCGCGGCGCAGCGCGTCGGCTTGTGTGTGCATGTGGCGGATCACCGGCACGATGCTGCGCGCGTCGAGCCATTGCATGAAGTTCTGGACGCGCGTCTCGATGATCGCTTCGGCCTGCGCGACCGCCGCCTGACGCGACGCATTGCCTTCGCGCACGATCGCGCCGAGGTCGTCGACGGTGTAGAGGAACACGTCGTTCAGCTTGCCGACTTCGGGTTCGATGTCGCGCGGAACGGCCAGATCGACCATGAAAATCGGCCGATGACGGCGCTTGCGAACCGCACGCTCGACCGCGCCCAGGCCGATGATCGGCAGCGTCGACGCCGTGCACGACACGATGATGTCGAATTCGTGCATGCGCGCGGGCAGCTCGGAGAGCGGGATCGCGCGGCCGTTGAAGCGGCCCGCGAGCTTTTCGCCGCGCTCGGCGGTGCGATTCGCGACGACCAGCTCACGCGGACTCTGCGCGGCGAAGTGCGTGGCGCAGAGTTCGATCATTTCGCCCGCGCCGATGAACAGCACGCGCTGGCCCGAAATGTTTTCGAAGATGCGCTGCGCGAGGCGCACGGCGGCGGCGGCCATCGAAACGGATTGCGCCCCGATTTCCGTAGTCGTGCGGACTTCCTTCGCGACGGCGAACGTGCGCTGGAACAACTGGTTGAGATAGGTGCCGAGCGCACCGGCTTCGGACGCAGTGCGCACGGCGTCCTTCATTTGTCCGACGATTTGCGTTTCGCCGAGCACCATCGAATCGAGCCCGGACGCCACGCGAAACGCATGCCGCACAGCTTCCGACTGCGGCAGCGAATAGACATGCGGCGCGAGTTCTGAAACAGGAAGATTGTGGTACTTCGAAAGCCAGTGGACGGCGGCTTCGCGCGCGGCCCGATCGTCGGTGGCGCAGTAGAGCTCCGTGCGATTGCAGGTCGAGAGAATCGCCGCTTCTGGCGAAGTCTTCGCGAGAGGCCCCAGCCAGATGTCCTTCAGGGCGCCAAGTGCAGGTTTGATCTGTTCGAGCGGAAACGCCACGCGTTCGCGCAAGGCGACGGGCGCAGTGTGATGATTGATTCCGATCGTGAGGAGCTGCATGTATTGGGCCTGATCTGATGGCCTTGTAGATAGCCGAATATTATAGCGTTTCCCGGATTCCTTCATTTATAGGCGGCATAAGGCATGAGCGGGGTGGACGGCACGGCGGGCAAAAGCGGCTCGACGGCGCCGAACGCTTCGCTCATTGTCTCGACGCGGTCAAGCTGGTAGCCGTAGGCGTAGAGCGGCGTCAGGCGGTAGCCGTGCTCCGGACGCAGGCGCAATTTACTGCGCAGGCGGCAGGCGTGGGTATCGAGCGTGCGCGACTGTATGTCGCTGCCGCGCGTCCAGACGATCTCCAGAATGTGCCCGCGCGACATCGGCCGGGACAGGTTCGAGAACAGCAGGTGCGCGAAGCGGTATTCCTTCGGTGTGAGCATCACGCGTTCGCCGCCGAAGCTCACGCTCAGTTCCGATACGTTGAACAGATACTCGCCGAAGCGCTCTGGCACGCTCGACCGCGCGGTGTGGCGGCGCGTGAGCGCGTCGATGCGGGCGATCAGCTCGGCGCAGCGCACTGGCTTCGCGACGCAATCGTCGGCGCCAGCGCGCAGGCGATCGACGATATCCGCCTCGCCCGGCTTGCCCGCCATCAGCATGACCGGCATGTGCGGCACCGCCGAGCGCACGCGCGCGACGATATCCGCGTCGCTCAACTCGCGCAGGCCGGCGGACGAAATCAGCAGGTCGTAGGTTTCGCGTTTCAACTGCGTCAGGAACGAAAGCGGGGCGCGGAAGAAATGGCAAAAGTGACCGCCAGCCGACAACGCCGCGCCGATTAGGGCCGCGTGGTGTTCGTCCGGGTCGATAATGGCGATTCGCATGAGTTGGACGCCGCCGCGGGGCTGAGTGGCCGGGAGCCCGGTGCGCCTGAGGCGGCGCGCTTGCCATCACCAACCTGGCCCCCTAAACTCAACCGCTGCGCTGCGAGCGCGTTGCTACCTATAGTTGACGAGAGCGAAAATGCTAGTTGAACGACCCGTGCCAACCCATACGGTTTCTCTGAATTCGGCCGGGACGCGTCGCTGATGGGTTGGGCCGGTCTCGTCGTGCTGGGCGCGGTGATCGGGCTCGCGGGATGGTGGCTGCATCCGCTGCGGCGCTCGCGCCATGCCGGGCACGTCTTGCTGGCGCTCGGCGCGGGCGTCCTTGCCACCATCGTCGCGCATATGGCCGGCAACGTCGCCTGGGTGTATCACGACGGCGATACGCTCGAATGGCTCTCGTGCTCCCTCTTTGCGCTCGCCGTCGTGGCCGTGACGGTCGGTGTGGCGGCGCGGCGCTGAATCTTCCCCGTCGATGCGCGGTCACGAGCGGCGCATCGAAGCTTTTAAGCCTCAACGGCTCCTACAAGGGTGACCTTCATGAACGATCGACTCGACTGCCCCGGCGCAGCCACTTTCTCCGAACGCATCGAATTGCTGCGCGGTGCGATGGCACGCGAAAACCTCGCCGCCGTGCTGATTCCCTCGGCTGACCCGCATCTGTCCGAATATCTGCCGGAGCGCTGGCAGGGGCGGCAATGGCTGTCGGGCTTCACAGGCTCGGTCGGCACGCTCGTCGTCACGGCGGATTTCGCGGGCGTCTGGGTCGACAGCCGCTACTGGACGCAGGCCGAAACGCAGCTCTCCGGCACCGGCATCGAGTTGATGAAGATGATGGGCGGGCAGCAGAGCGCGCCACACGTCGACTGGCTCGCGCAGAACGTGCCGTCGGGCGCGACAGTGGCCGTCGACGGCACCGTGCTCGGCGTCGCGGCGGCGCGCGCGCTTGCCGATGCGCTGACCGCGCGCGGCATCGTGCTGCGCACGGATCTCGATTTGCTCGATGCCGTCTGGCCCGGGCGGCCGGGCTTGCCGGAAGGCGGCGTTTACGAGCACGCCGCCCCGCACGCGAGCGTCGCGCGCGGCGAAAAACTGGCGGAAGTGCGCCGCGCGATGCAGGAAAAGGGCGCGCAATGGCACTTCGTCTCGACGCTCGACGACCTCGCCTGGCTCTTCAACCTGCGCGGCGCTGACGTCAGCTATAACCCGGTGTTCGTCGCGCACGCGCTGATCGGCCTCGACGATGCCGTGCTCTTCGTCGCCGACGGCAAGGTGCCCGGCGCGCTCACCGATTCGCTCGCGCGCGAAAACGTGCGCGTCGAACCGTATGCCCGCGCGGGCGAAGCGCTCGCCGCGCTGCCCGCCGACTCCGCGCTGCTGATCGACCCGCGCCGCATCACGTTCGGCTTGCTGGAAAAAGTGCCGTCGACGGTGAAAATCGTCGAAGCCGTGAATCCGTCGACTTTCGCAAAATCGCGCAAGACCGCGGCGGAAGCGGAGCACATCCGCGCGACGATGGAGCAGGACGGCGCCGCGCTCGCTGAATTCTTCGCGTGGTTCGAGGACGCGCTCGGCCGCGAGCGCATCACGGAACTCACCATCGACGAAAAGCTCACGGCGGCGCGCGCACGCCGGCCGGGCTTCGTCACGCTGAGTTTCGCGACGATCGCCGGCTTCAACGCGAACGGCGCGATGCCGCATTACCGCGCGACCGAAGCGTCGCATTCGGTGATCGAAGGCGACGGATTGCTGCTGATCGACTCGGGCGGTCAGTACCTGAGCGGCACGACCGACATCACGCGCGTCGTGCCGATCGGGTCGATCACGGCCGAACACAAGCGCGATTTCACCGTCGTGCTGAAGGGCACGATGGCGCTTTCGCGCGCGAAATTCCCGCGCGGCGTCCGCTCGCCGATGCTCGATTCGATCGCGCGCGCGCCGATCTGGGAAGCGGGCGCGGACTACGGCCATGGCACGGGCCACGGCGTCGGCTATTTCCTGAACGTGCACGAAGGCCCGCAGGTGATCTCACACTACGCGCCCGCCGAGCCGTGGACGGCGATGGAAGAGGGCATGATCACGTCGATCGAGCCGGGCATTTACCGGCCGGGCAAGTGGGGCATTCGCATCGAGAATCTGGTGCTGAACCAGCCGGCCGGCAAGACTGAATTCGGCGATTTCCTCGAATTCGAGACGCTCACGCTCTGCCCGATCGACACGCGCTGCATTGACCTTGCGCTCCTGCGCGACGACGAGCGCGCGTGGCTGAACGCCTATCACGCGACGGTGCGCGAGCGCGTGTCGCCGCATGTATCGGGCGCGGCGAAGGCGTGGCTTGAAACGCGCACTCAACCCATCTGAACGGAGCGGCGACGCATGGCGATCAAGGCAGTGGTGTTCGATTTCGGCGGCGTGCTGATCGACTGGAAGCGCGAGTACGTCTACAGCCGCCTGATTCCCGATGAAACCGAGCGCCGCTGGTTTCTCGACAACGTCTGCAAGATGGAGTGGGTCGTGCAGCAGGACGGCGGCCAGACGATCGCCGATGGCACCGCCGAGCTGATCGCGAAGTTTCCCGAGCACGAGGCGCTGATTCGCGCGTTCTACGAGCGCTGGCACGAGATGCTCGGCGGCGTGCTGGCGGACGGCGTCGCACTCGTCGATGCGCTCGAAGGCGCGCAAATGCCGCTCTTCGGCCTGACGAACTGGTCGGCGGAGACGTTCCCGTATGCGTGGGAGTGCTATCCGGTGCTGCAGCGGTTCAGGGAGGTGATCGTGTCGGGGCGGGTGGGCGTCGTGAAGCCCGATCCGGTGATCTTCGCGCTGATGCGTGCGGAGATCGAGCGGCATCTGCCGGGCATCGCGCCGCACGAACTCGTCTTCATCGACGACAACCTGCACAACGCCGAGGCCGCGACGGCACTCGGCTGGCACGGCGTGCATCACACGGACGCGGCGCATACCGAAGCGCAACTCCGCGCGCTCGGTGTGCCGATCTGACGCGTTTTTTCAGCGCGCGGCGGCCGGTCCCATCCGCTCGCCGATCACGCGGCACGCTTCGCGCAGCGGCGCGACGTAGGTATCGAGCGGCGTCGCGCATTTCCGGAACAGCGGGATGCTGATGCTCACGCACGCGAGAGGCCGGCCGTTTGCATCGCGGATCGCGCAGCCGTAGCAAAAAATCTGCGCTTCGTTTTCCTCGCGATCTTCCGCATAGCCGCGCTCGGCGGTGGCGTCGAGTTCGGCGTCGAGTGCGTCGCGATCGGTGATCGTGTTCGGCGTGAAGCGTTCGAGCGTGACGTTTTGCAGCAGCGCGGCGCGTTCGTCGCCTGAGAGCGTCGAGAGATACGCCTTGCCGACCGAGCTCGAATAAAGCGTCACACGCGTGCCGATCCGCGACGCCATCCGCACCGCGTGCGGACTCTCCAGCTTCTCGATGTACACCATGTCCGGACCGCTTTTCACCGCGAGATGCACGGTTTCCTGCGTCGCGTCGCGCAGTTCGTGGAGCGCATCGGCGGCGGCGACGCGTAAATCCGAGCGCTCCCAGCTTCGGCTCGCGAGCGTCAACAGGCGTGGCCCAAGCGAAAACGTGTTGCCGCGCGCCGTCTCCACGACGAGTCCCTCCGCGATCAACGCTCCGACGATCCGATACACCGTCGGACGCGGATAGCCGCACGCGGCGGCGAGTTGCGGGATGGACTGCGGCTCGGCGGCATCGGCGATCAGTTGCAACACCGCCATGAATTTCGAGAACGCGGCGGTGCCGGTGGCTTTGGCGGAATCGGGATCGGCGGCGGGCGGCATGGCGTGAGTAGTGAGCGGAGGGAGCGGCGACGATTATATCGACGCCCTCCCGCGCTACGCCGTCAAATACCCGCCATCGACCGGCACGATCGCCCCCGTCATGAACGCCGCCGCCGGCGACGCCAGAAACGCCACCACCTGCGCGACATCCTCCGGCGTGCCCCAGCGCTTCATCGGCGTGCGATCGAGGATCGGCTGCGAGCGCGCCTCGTCTTCCTGCAGCGCCTGCGTGAGCGGCGTCACGATCCAGCCGGGCGCGACGGCGTTCACGCGGATACCGTCGGCGGCGTAGGCGATCGCGAGCGATTTCGTCAGTTGCGCGACGCCGCCCTTGCTCGCGCTGTACGCGGGCACGAGGCCGCCGCCGAAAAAGCTCAGCATCGACGCCGTGTTGACGATCGCGCCGCGCGTCGCCTTCAGCCGCTCGCGCGTGGCGGCGCACAGGCGCATCGTGCCGCTCAGGTTCACGGCGATCACGCGTTCGAACACGTCGATGGCGTGCTCGTCGCCGCGCCGGATCATGCCGGCGCAGTTCACGAGCACGTCGAGTGACGGGACGTTTTCGAGCAGCGCGGCGACGCTTGCGTCGTCGCTGACGTCGAGCGGCGCGACTTCGATGCGCGGGCCGAGCGCTTCACGCTGCGCATCGGTCGGCGCTATGCCCGCTGCGATCACGCGCGCGCCGAGCGCCGCGAACTGCTGCGCGATGCCCGCGCCGATGCCTTGCGTGCCGCCTGTCACGAGAACGGTCTTACCGTCGAACAGATCCTTTTGGAAAGTCATGTTGTGCAGTGCATTTTCAAATGGCCGGAACCGTCGCCACGCTCGCTTCCGAATCCTGGATCGGCGAGCGCACGACGAACATATAGACGAGCGCCGCCGCGAACGCGACGGCCGCGCTGATCAGAAACGCATTGACGAACGAATGCGTCCGTTCGACGACGAGTCCCGTGACGAACGGCGCGAACGAGCCGCCGAAATAGCCGCCGAAGTTCTGGATGCTCCCGAGCGACGCGACCATGTGACGCGGCGCGGCCACGCTGACGAGCGCCCACGCGGCGCCGCTCGCCATGTTCACGAAGAACATGGCCGCCGAGAGGTACGTGATCGCGAGCGCCAGGTTCGGGGTGAACGCGGCGGGCACGGTGAAGAGCGCCGCGCCGAGCAGGCCCGTGCAGATCGGCCATTTGCGGCTGCGGATCGGCGCGACGCCGCGCTTCATCAGGCCGTCGGCGATAAAGCCGCTCGACAGCATCCCGAGCGTGCCGAACAGATACGGAATCGACACGATCCAGCCGGTTTTCGCGATGGTGAGATGGCGTTCGTGTTCGAGATACGCGGGCAGCCACGTCAGGTACAGCCACACCATGTAAATGACGCCCATGAAGCCGAAAATCATGCCCCAGGTGGTCGCCTTGCCGAACAGGCCGCGCCATTCGGCGAACGTCATGCGGCGCTCGGCGCGCTGCTGCGGCTCGTCTTCGGTCAGATGCAGGACTTCCGCGGGTTCCAGCGCGATATCCGCGCGATTCCGGTAGACGATATACCAGCCGATCGCGACCGCGATTCCGAGCACGCCCATGATCACGAACATGTAGCGCCAGCCGAAGCTGAGCAGCAGCACGGTGAGAATCGGCGGCGCGAGGGCCGGGCCGATCGTCGACGAGGTCACGAAGATGCCGGTCGGCTTGCCGCGTTCGCGTAGCGCGAACCATTCGCTGACGACTTTCGCGCCCGCCGGAAACTGCGGCGCCTCGCCGATCCCGAGCGCGATCCGCGCGAACAGGAACTGGTGCAGTGTCGTGACGAGCCCGCCGCACAGTTGCGCAACCGACCACACGAACATGCCGAGGCCGAGCATGATGCGCGCGCCGAAACGGTCGAGCATCACGCCGATCGGCAGCTGCGAGAACGCATAGGCGAACGAAAACGCGGACAGCAGCAGCCCCATCTGCGACGCCGACAGCCCCAGCTCCTGGCTGACCGAATGATTCGCGATGGACAATGTGCTGCGGTCGAGATAATTCACGATGCCCGCGAGCGTGAGAAAGGTGAGGGCGATCCACTGGATGCGCTTTAAGCGCGGTGATTTGGCTTGCACGGGTGTCTCCTCCGGTGCTCTTTTGAGTTTTTAGCGGATGAACTGGTCGGCGTAATCCGCACCCAGGCCGACCGCCTCGAAATGCTTGCGGCACATGTCGACTTTCGTGAACACGTCTTCGTAGCCGGTGTAGTTGCCCTGCGGATCGCAATAGAACATCACGCCGTTGACCTGGAAATACGTGATCATTTCCTCCACGTCTTCCGGCACGTACAGCGTGTGCGTCTCGCCGGGCGGCTCGAAAACGTAGCTGCCTTCGGTCGCGACCCAGTCGTGCTCCAGATAACGCCAACGGCCCTTGAGTACCATGCCGTGCACCGCCTGCGGATGACGATGACGGCTCAGCACGCCCGACTTGCGCACGCGCAGCAGATTCATCCAGTAACCGGTGGACACGTTCAGGCAAAGCGGCCGGAACCAGACGTTCTCGGCTTGCGGGACCCACAGGCGCTCGTCTTTCGGAATCGCCGATTCGACGACGATTTCCTTGAGCGCCTCGGCGGGTTGGGGAAGTTGGTACGGCGTCATTGCGTCCGCCGCAGCTTGTGGGGCTGCCATCGCATCTCCTTGTCCATAATGTGGATCGATGAATCAGATTATGGACATATGCTCCACCTCGAAGGCGGGCAGTGTCAAGACACGATCGTTGTGCAGTGCATCACTTCTTGAGCAGGTTCATCAGCGCGTTGCCGATGCCTTTGACGGTGTCTCCTGCTCCCTTCGCGACGCCTTCCGCGCTGACGCCGAGCGCCTTCGCGAATCCCGCCGCGAGTTTCTTCGAGAGACTTTCGTTGAGCGAAAACTTCGGATCGCGCAGATCGCCATCGAGGACGAAATCGAGCTTGATCTGTTCCTTGCGGTCCTTCAGCGCCGCGATCGCGGCCTTGATCGGAATCGACATGAACGTGTCGAGCGGATTGCCGCCTTCGCTCAGTTGCAGATGGTTCAGCACCACCGTGCCGGGCGCGTGGATGCGGTAATCGCGCACGGTGGCATCGAGCGTGAGGTCGATCGTGCCGCCTGTGACCGTCGCCTTCGCACCGGATTTTTTCAGCAGATAGGGATCGAGCGTCGAGATGTCGACGCTGCGCAACGTGGTGCGCGTCTGCGAGTCTTTCGTCGCGATCACCATCCAGCCGCCGAACGTCACGGCGCCCGTGTGCGACGGACCTTTGATCGAGCCCGTCATCGAGAGCGACGTGCGTTCGGTGAGCGCGGGGAGATGAACGTGATCGACGGTCGCGCGCGCGTCGCTGATCAGCACGCGATATGGCTGCTGTTGCTGCACGGAGCCGTCGAAGAACTCCATCGATCCGCGCTCGAACGAGACGTGATCGATCAGCTTTTCCTCGTTCGCGCGCTTGATGGCTTCGTCGTTCGCCTTGGCGTCCGCTTTTTGCGCGGCTTCCTTCAAGTCGGGCAGGAGACGCACGCGGCCGTCGGGCGAGCGGTAGATCGAGAGGTAATAGTTGTCGACTGTGACGTTGCGCAGATGCACGCGATTGCGCAGCGCGTCGCGCAAGTCGAGTTCAAGGACGATGCGCTCGGCGCGCATGGCATCGGCGGTCGGCCAGCCTTCGGGGCCGCGCAGGCGCACGCGCGAGAGCGTGATCTGCGGGAAGCCGACGTCGATTTCCTCCACCGAGCCAAGCGGCCCGAGCGTCTCGACGATACGCTGCTTCATCTCGTGGACGAGGAAGAACCATCCGCCGACCGCGATCACGAGCAACGCGACGACGATGCC
This sequence comes from Caballeronia terrestris, assembly GCF_001544515.1. Taxonomy (GTDB): domain Bacteria; phylum Pseudomonadota; class Gammaproteobacteria; order Burkholderiales; family Burkholderiaceae; genus Caballeronia; species Caballeronia terrestris. The sequence goes on along the minus strand of NZ_FCOL02000038.1, from coordinate 20,761 downwards.
GACTGCCCAGGTTCCCACCCGCCGCGCTTTCGCTGCCGCCATTGCGCAAGTCTCCTTGTTGGCGCCGCGCTTCAAGGCGGCGTATTGCGCTGTACGGTCGCTATTTTTATGCCTGTTGTCGGTGCGCGCGCCCGCATTGGGCGCGCGGTTTTGCTAATACAAATCAGCGGGTTAGCGCGCTCATCAGCGTGTAATAGGCTTGTAGCGCAGGCGCTTTGGCTTTGCCGCTTCCTCGCCGAGGCGATTGCGCTTGTCGGCCTCGTATTCCTGATAGTTGCCGTTGAAAAACGTCACTTGCGAATCACCTTCGAACGCGATGATGTGCGTCGCGATCCGGTCGAGGAACCAGCGATCGTGCGAAATCACCATCACCGAGCCGGCGAATTCGAGCAGCGCGTCTTCGAGCGCGCGCAGCGTTTCGACGTCGAGGTCGTTCGACGGTTCGTCGAGCAGCAGCACGTTGCCGCCCGCGATCAGCGTCTTCGCAAGATGCAGACGCCCGCGCTCTCCGCCCGAGAGGCTGCCGACGTTCTTCTGCTGGTCGCCGCCCTTGAAGTTGAAGCGGCCGATATACGCCCGCGACGGCGTTTCGTACTTGCCGACCGTGAGAACATCGGCGCCGCCGGAGATTTCCTCGAAGACGGTCTTGGTGCTATTGAGCGCGTCGCGGCTCTGGTCGACATAGGCGAGCTTGACGGTCGGACCAGTGACGATTTCGCCCGAATCCGGCGTTTCCTTGCCGGTAAGCATGCGGAAAAGCGTCGATTTCCCGGCGCCGTTCGGCCCGATGATCCCGACGATCGCGCCCGCCGGAATCTTCATACTGAGGTTGTCGATCAGCAGGCGATCGCCATAGGCCTTGGTGACGTTCTTGAACTCGATGACTTCGTTGCCCAGCCGGTCGCCGACGGGGATGAAGATTTCCTGCGTTTCGTTGCGCTTCTGGTATTCCTGGCTGTTCAGTTCCTCGAATCGCGCGATCCGCGCCTTCGATTTCGCCTGACGGCCCTTCGGGTTCTGGCGCACCCATTCGAGTTCCTTCTTGAGCGCCTTCTGCCGCGCGGATTCCGTCGATTCTTCCTGCTTCAGACGGTCCTGTTTCTGGTCGAGCCAACTGGAGTAATTACCCTTCCACGGGATGCCGTGGCCGCGGTCGAGTTCGAGAATCCATTCGGCGGCGTTATCGAGGAAGTAGCGATCGTGCGTCACGGCGACGACGGTGCCCGGATAGCGCGTCAGGAACTGTTCGAGCCAGTCGACGGATTCCGCGTCCAGGTGGTTGGTCGGTTCGTCGAGGAGCAGCATGTCGGGCTTTTGCAGCAACAGCTTGCAGAGCGCGACGCGGCGTTTTTCGCCGCCCGACAGGTGTTCGATTTTCGCGTCCCACGCGGGCAGGCGCAGCGCATCGGCGGCGACTTCGAGCTGCTGCTCGGGCGAGCCGCCGTCGCTCGTCGCGAGGATCGCTTCGTATTTGGCTTGCTCGGCGGCGAGGGCGTCGAAGTCGGCGTCGGGTTCGGCGTAGGCCGCGTAGATTTCGTCGAGCTTTTTTTGCGCGCTGAAGACGTCGCCGAGGCCGGATTCGACCGCTTCGCGCACGGTTTGCTGCGGGTCGAGCTGCGGTTCCTGCGGGAGATAGCCGATGTTGAGGTTCGGCATCGGCGTGGCGTCGCCTTCGATGTCTTTATCGACGCCCGCCATGATGCGGATCAGCGTGGACTTGCCGGAACCGTTCAGGCCGAGCAGACCGATCTTCGCGCCGGGGAAGAAGGAAAGGGAGATGTCTTTCAGGATCTGGCGCTTCGGCGGCACGATCTTGCCGACGCGGTTCATGGTGAAGACGTATTGGGCCATGTGTGTGCGGTAGGTGTTGGGTTGTCGGGGAGAGGGCCCGGTTTGCGCGCGCGGGCAACGGATGCGCGAGCCCCGCGGATGCGATGCGTCGTCTGCTTCGCGCGTTGCGCCGATGCTGACCGGGCGGCGCGCGTTCCCGGAGTCGCGCGAACGGCGCCTGCGGGAGAGGAGTCATTGTACTTCGAGGGGACGGGCGGGGTGGGCCGAGGCCGCTGGGAATTCGAGCGCGGCGCTATTGCCGCGCCGCCACGCCACCATGCCGCGAGCACATGCCGGAGCGACGGCGGCTGAAGCTGTAGGCGCCGTCGCGGCACTGCGCGGAGACGCCACCGTCAACGACGGCTTACGGTCTCAGCGGCTCACTCCCGCCGCTGGACCCGGTTCAACCCCGCCTTCAGCAACACGAGCGATGCGCCGAAAAGCACGATGTCCTTGAGGAGGAAGCCGGTTGCGCCGCCCATCGCCGGGAAGCCGCCGGCCGATGCTTCCCATGCACCCGGCGTCGAGAAAATCAGCGTGGTGGTCGTCGCGAAGGTCGCGATGGAGCCGCATGCGCCCGCGACCGCCAGACGCGGGAACCATACCCCCAGAATCATCAAGGCGCAGATGGTCCATTCAGCGATGCCCAGCGCATGACTCGCGCCTTGCTTGCCAAAAGCGTCGAGCATCCACGAAAGAACGGGGCTGTGGCTCAGCAGCGGAAAGAGCCCTTCGGCTTCATAGGGAAACCACTTCGCATAGCCGAAGAAGAAAAAGATGACGATCATTGCGCCGCGAAGATACGAAATGTCCAGCGTCGGTTGCGAGAAGCGGTTCAAGGTCTGTTTGATTGACGACATCAGTGGCTATCCTAAGGATTAACGGTTATTAAACTGCTGCATTTATTTTTCCGCTTCTCCGTGATTCAGCGTCGCTTCCGGTTTGGGGATCGGCAGATCAGGAATGCCGGCGCTTCATCTGTTATGCGAATGAAACGGGCAAAAAAAAGCGGAGCCCCTTTATCGGGGACTCCGCTTTCTTTGACAAGCGCTTTACAACAGTTCTTGACGCTTACACGTTAAAAAGGAAGTTCATCACATCACCGTCATGAACCACATACTCCTTCCCTTCCGCTCGCATCTTCCCAGCCTCTTTCGCGCCTTGCTCGCCCTTAAAACCAATAAAATCATTAAACGCGATAGTCTGCGCGCGAATAAACCCACGCTCAAAGTCAGTATGAATCGCGCCCGCCGCCTGAGGCGCCGTATCACCAATATGAATCGTCCACGCGCGCACTTCCTTCACACCCGCCGTGAAATAAGTCTGCAAACCAAGCAGGTTATAACCCGCCCGAATAACCCGATTCAACCCCGGCTCTTCCATGCCGATATCCGCGAGAAACTCCTGCTTGTCGGCATCATCCAGATCAGCGATTTCCGCTTCGATCGCCGCGCACACCGCGACCACCGGCGCATCTTCCGTCTCAGCATGCTTCCTCACCGCATCCAGATACGGATTGTTCTCGAACCCGTTCTCCTTCACGTTGGCGACGTACATCGTCGGCTTCGACGTGATCAGGCAGAACGGTTTGATCAGCAGACGCTCGTCGTCGGAGAAATCGAGCGCGCGGACCGGCTTCGCCTGGTCCAGTTGCGCGCGCACTCGCTCCAGCACAGCGACCAGCTTCCCCGCTTCCTTGTCGTTACCCGACTTCGCCGCCTTCGAATAGCGCGTGAGTGCCTTCTCGACCGTCGCCAAATCTGCGAGCGCGAGTTCGGTGTTGATCACTTCGATATCAGCGAGCGGATCGATCTTGTTCGCGACGTGAATCACGTTCTCGTCCTCGAAACAGCGTACGACGTGCGTGATCGCATCGGTTTCGCGGATGTTCGCGAGGAACTGGTTGCCCAGGCCCTCGCCCTTGCTCGCGCCCGCGACCAGCCCGGCAATATCGACGAATTCGACCACCGCCGGCAGGATGCGCTCCGGCTTGACGATGTCAGCGAGCTTCTGGAGTCGCGCGTCCGGCACTTCGACCACGCCGACATTCGGCTCGATCGTGCAGAACGGATAGTTTTCGGCGGCGATCCCCGCCTTGGTCAGTGCATTGAAAAGAGTGGACTTGCCGACGTTAGGCAAGCCGACGATGCCGCATTGGAGGCTCATGGAATCCTTCGGGAAATCAATAGGTTGCGTGATGACTCTGCGTAGTAGCTCGGTCCAATTGACACCGATCAAGACGCGGGCAGTGACCGCAACGGGACAAGACAAGCCACCAAATCGGGGCGTTGGCTCAACGATTTGTGCGAGTTTTGTCACGGAAATGGCGATTGTAACTCTTTCGGATGCCCTGATAGGCAAGGGTGCGGGGAAGGCTGGAAGCGTTCTGCGGGATCGAAGGCTCTGCGGTCTTTGTCTCAGAATCGGGGCGCGAACTCAGACTTTTGTTGTTGCGACGACTTCTCGCGGAAAACAAATCAGGGTAACTCTCGGGCGTTGGCCGCTGCTGACAGTGGATGAGGCGCGGGAATTGGCGTTGCCGATCCTTCGACGTTGCCGCGCCGGGGAGTACATCGTCGCCCCGGTACGGGCGCAATTGCCGACCCTCAGACAGGTTCTGCCGGAATACGGGAAGGCAAAGAAAGTGAAGGCGTCCAGCTTGGCGCGTTACGAGTCCGTCCTCAAAACCCATTTCGCCGACTGGTTTGACAGACCGGTTTCCGCTTTGAAGGAACCGGCATTTGGCGCCCATTGCTATGCGTTCGCTCAGACGAAGGGCGCTGCGATAGTCGATCTGGGGCGTGGACTCGTTGGATCGATCATCAAGTTCCTCTTCGCGGTCCACAGCGTCAGCATCGAGAACCCGTTTCTCCGCCTGAGTGCTGCTGGTCTGATGCCTGATCGCCCGCAACCGCGTTCGAGAAACCTCGGTGAGCGGGACCTTCCTGCATGGTGGAAGGCGGTTGATAGCCTTCCCGAAAGACAAGGCGACTATCTCCGCCTGATCGTGTTCACAGGGCTTCGAAAAAATGAGGGTCGTGCCGTCCGACGCAGAGACGTTGACCTTGATAACAAGGTGCTTTCGATCCCGGAGACAAAGGGAAAGAGGCCGCACTCTCTACCGATCACCGAATCCATGCGGCATATCTTGGTTCGGCGTTGCCACGGACTGGAACCGCAACAATTGTTATTCGACGGCCTGTCAGCGGACCATGTAACGGAAATGGCAACGCGAGCCGGTGCGCCGGAATTCACGCTACATGACCTAAGAAAGCTCCTCGCGAGTATCGGCGCAAGGTTGGAAATCGGGGACGCCATCTTGCGACGAATTCTGGGCCACGCCCCCAAGCGCGGCGACGTTTTGCACCGCCACTACGTCAGTCTTGAAGCGGCGGACATCGGCGAATCGTTGCAGCGAATTCAGTCAACCGTCGTTCAGTCGTCGGCAAAACCGATACTGTAAAAGTATCATCAGACGGCATAATGTCAGCAGTGTTTTATCGAAAAACAGGAAATTATGACCGCTCTCGAAACGCTCCTAGAATCCTTCCGCAAAGCTGCCGTATCAGAAAAAGAAAAGGGCACCTATTTCGAGGAGTTGATCCTCTGCTATCTCCGCAACGAGGCCACATATCGGGACTTGTACAGCGACGTGTGGACTTACGGGGAATGGGCGGCGCTGAATGGTCTCAGTAAACAAGACGCTGGCATTGATCTGGTTGCGAAGACAGCAACCGGGGAGGTCCATGCTGTTCAGTGCAAGATGTACGCGGCAGACTACAAGGTTCAGAAGTCGGACATCGATAGTTTCTTCACTGCCTCCGGCAAGAAGCCTTTCACGCATCGCATCATCGTAGCCACGACCAGCGCCCCGTGGAGCAACCACGCTGAGGACGCGCTGTTCGACCAGCAAACACCGGTAACGAAGATCGACATGGCTGCCCTCGAAATCAGCCAGATCGATTGGGCGAAGTATCAGCCCAAGACGGCGCCGGTTATCAAGCCCAAGAAGAAGTTGCGGGACCATCAGATTGCTGCCTTGAACGGAGTCGAACACGGTTTGACCGAAGCCGACCGAGGCAAACTTATCATGTCCTGCGGAACCGGCAAGACCTTTACCAGCCTCAAAGTCGCAGAAAAATTGGCGGGCGCTGGTAAGCGGGTTCTGTTTCTCGTACCGAGCCTTTCGCTCTTGTCGCAGACACTGACTGAATGGACGCAGGAGAGCGGGACGCCGCTCCACAGCTTCGCAGTTTGCTCGGATAGTGACGTTGGCAAGAAGAAGGGCAAGAAGGAAGACGACTCGATCCAGACATACGTCCACGAACTTCAATATCCCGCGACGACGAATTCGGCGAAGCTCGCTGCCGAAATGGCAAAGCGCCACGACGCGGACCACATGAGCGTGGTTTTCAGCACCTATCACTCGATTGAGGTTATCAGCCGCGCGCAGAAGGATTGTGGGATGGCGGACTTCGACCTGATCGTCTGTGATGAGGCACACCGGACGACCGGTGCAACGTTCGATAGCGAGGACGAGAGCACCTTTGTTCGTGTTCATGATGCCGATTACATCCGTGCCGCCAAGCGCCTGTACATGACGGCGACGCCGCGCATCTATGGTGATTCTGCCAAGGTGACTGCGGAACGGGATAACGTCGCGCTGTGTTCGATGGACGACAGCGCACTGTACGGCGAGGAGCTTTTCGTCCTCACATTCTCGGAAGCGGTCAAGCGCGGTCTTCTGGTTGACTACAAGGTGATCGTTCTGGCAGTCGAAGAGGCGCACGTCAGCCGACGACTTCAAGACCTGTTGAAGGACGAGAACAACCAGTTGAAGGTAGACGACGCTGCCCGGATCGTCGGCTGCTGGAAGGCGCTTTCGAAGCAAGGATTGACCGAACAACTGGTGGGCGATGGTGATCCGATGAAACGTGCGGTGGCCTTTTGTCAGGTCATCGAGATTTCGAAGGGTGCGAAAGTTAGTTCAAAGCAGATCGCTGGTATGTTTCAAGAAGTTGTCGAAGCGTACCAAGAAGCGGAAGCGACGGAAGAGTTTGAACAGGCGGCGCGTCTGGTTTGTGAAGCGGAACACGTCGATGGCAGCATGAACGCCAGCCAGAAAGACGCCAAGCTGGCGTGGTTGAAGGCCGAAGTGCCCGACAATACTTGCCGGATTCTGAGCAATGTGCGGTGCTTGTCAGAGGGCGTTGATGTTCCTGCGCTTGATGCCGTGTTGTTTCTCACACCGCGAAATTCACAAGTGGACGTGGTTCAGTCAGTGGGGCGGGTGATGCGCAACGCTCCCGGCAAGAAGCGCGGATACGTGATCCTTCCGGTGGTGATTCCGGCAGGGGTCGAACCGCACGAAGCCTTGAACGACAACCAGACCTACAAGGTTGTGTGGCAGGTGCTGCAAGCCCTGCGGTCGCATGACGACAAGTTCGATGCGATGGTGAACAAGCTGGACCTGATCGGCAAGGACACCAGCAAGATGGAAGTGATCGCCATCACCGACAAGGTTCAGAAGAAGCAAAAGGGGAAAGGCACGAAAAAGGACGCCGGAAAAGGCAGCTTCAACCTCGGAAAGGTCGCAAAGAAGAAGACGGAACCGACGCAAGGGGACCTTGAATTCGAGATCGGCGAGATCGAGAAGGCGATTTACGCGAAGCTGGTCCAGAAGGTCGGCAATCGGCACCATTGGGAGGATTGGGCCAATGATATTGCGAAGATTGCCCGAACGCATATCGACCGCATTACCGGCATTATCGAGAACCCCGAGAACAAAAAGGAACGTGAAGCCTTTGATGCGTTCGTCCATGAACTGCGTGACGATCTGAACGGCAGCATCACGGACGGCGAAATCGTCGAGATGCTTGCGCAGCACCTGATCACCAAGCCAGTGTTCGACGCGTTGTTCGAGGATTACAGCTTCGCGAAGCACAACCCGATGTCGATTGCGATGCAGGATGTGCTGGACGCGTTGCAGGAACACCGACTCGACAAGGAAGCTGATACGCTGGACCGGTTCTATGAAAGCGTGAAGATGCGGGCCGAGGGCATCAACAGCGCGGCTGGTAAGCAAAAGATCGTCGTTGAACTTTATAACAACTTCTTCGCGAAGGCGTTCCCGCTTCTAAGAGACAAACTAGGAATTGTTTACACGCCGATTGAAGTCGTGGACTTCATCATCCACAGCGTCGCCCACGTCTTGCAAGCTGAGTTCGGCCAGACCTTGGGAAGTAAGGGCGTGCACATCATCGACCCGTTCGTCGGTACGGGCACGTTCGTGACGCGGCTGTTACAAAGCGGACTCATAAAGCCGGAAGAACTGCCGCACAAGTATAAACACGAAATTCACGCGAACGAGATCGTGCTGCTGGCGTACTACATTGCGGCGGTCAATATTGAGGCCGTGTATCACGGCATTGTCGGCGGCGAGTACCAGCCTTTCGAAGGCATCTGTCTTTCAGATACCTTCCAGATGTACGAAAAGGAAGACATGGTTGACGCTTTATTGGTGCAGAACAGCGCCCGGCGAAAGAAGCAGAAGAAGTTAGACATCAGAGTTATCGTAGGCAACCCGCCGTATTCAGGTGTCCAAGAGAATGCGAACGACAATAACCAGAACGTCGCATATACACACCTGGACGAACGTATCCGCCGAACTTACGCCGAGAGGTCAAATGCGACTTTGAAGAATGCGCTCTATGATAGCTATGTTCGCGCGATCCGCTGGGCTAGTGATCGCGTCGGTGACAGTGGAGTGATCGGATTCGTGACAAACGCCAATTTCTTGGAAACGGGCACTTTTGGCGGTTTGCGCCAGTGTTTGACAGAAGAGTTTTCTAGCATCTACGTATTTCATCTGCGCGGCAATGCCCGCACGTCAGGAGAGGCACGTCGAAAGGAAAAAGACAACATATTTGGCGTCGGGAGCCGTGCACCGGTCGCAATTTCGATCTTGGTCAAGAATCCCCGTGCCGCACAACACGGGCAGATTTTTTATCATGACATTGGTGACTACCTGAGCCGTGATGAAAAGCTATTGAGGGTCGCAAACTTCGGCAGCGTGGCGGGGGTAACAAAAAGCGAAGGTTGGCGAGTCGTCACGCCCGATCAGCATGGCGATTGGCTTCGTCAACGTAATACGAGCTTTTCCGATTTTATTGTCTTGGGCGATAAAAAGGGCGACGAAGCGAAGGTGTTCGCTAATTACTCGAAAGGTATTGACACAAGTAAGGACGCGTGGTGCTATAACTTCTCCAAAGCGCATCTTGAACCCAACATACGGAAAAGCATTGATTTTTACAATTCGGAGCTTGCGCGCTTCAACATAACTCGCGGGAAGACGAGCGGAGAAGCAGACCTTGACATCTTCTTGGATTTTGACTCAACAAAGATAAGCTGGGGGCGCGCTCTCAAAAACGACATTTTGCGGGGTAAGCCGCTAAATTTCGAACCAAAGTCAATAGTTCGTGCGATGTATCGTCCATTCACAAAAACGTGGATGTACTTCAACAGGCGCATGAATAACATGGTCTACCAGATGAACAGAATTTTCCCCAACGAAGTTGCGGAGAATCGAATTATCTGTATGAATGCGGTAGGCGCTCAGAAGGATTTCTCCGTTCTTATGTCGGACCACTTGGCCGATTTGCACTTGATGCAAACAGGTCAGTGTTTTCCGCTTTATCTCTACGAAGCCACCGGAGAAGAAACGTCGTTCGATGTATCCGCCAACGAAGAGTTATTCGAAACGGACGAAAGTGTAGAAGCACTGCGCCATCGGCGGCGCGATGCGCTTACAGACGAAGCCTTGCGATCCTTCCAAGGGGCCTATCAAGGCGAAGCAATCTGCAAGGAAGACCTGTTCTATTACGTTTACGGTTTGCTGCATTCGCCGGAGTACCGGGAACGATACGCTGACAATCTCAGCAAGGAACTACCGCGCATTCCTTGTGTAAAGACGGCTGCCGACTTCTGGGCGTTCTCGAAGGCTGGGCGCAAGCTGGCGGACTTGCACGTCAATTACGAGACGGTGGAGAAGCATCCGTTGCAGATCGAGGGTGGTGGACTGCTGTTGACCGACGCCGACTACCGTGTCGAGAAGATGCGCAACGGGAAGAATGGCAAGGACAAAGACCTAACTACGTTGATATACAACAATAAGATCACGCTGACGGGTATTCCCGTGGAAGCCTACGAATATGTCGTCAACGGCAAGCCCGCGCTTGATTGGGTCATCGAACGGCAGTGCGTCAAGACTGAGAAAGATAGCGGCATCGTCAATGACGCGAACGACTACGCGACTGAGACGATGAACAATCCTCGCTACCCGTTGGAACTGTTTCAACGGGTCGTGACCGTCAGTCTCGAAACGATGAAGATCGTGAAGTCGTTGCCGCCTCTCGATATTCAGCAGCCGGGCGTCACGGTTGATAAGCTGGTGGCACCGACTGGTGCTTCGGATGCAATGACGGCGTGAGCGATTTTCATCAGCCGCAGATATGAACGGGAAAAAGGCGAGCATCGGGTTGGCCGGATGAATAGGAAGAAGGTACGGCAATTCGTGCGACAGTGGTTCCTCTACACCATCCGCGATAATTCGGCGTAGGCGCTCTCGGGGTTCCGGGCATTCATGGGTGGATGGCTCGGCGGCTTCGTGTTGATACGGCTTGGAACCGGGGCCATCTCAGGTCAGGTCGCGAATAACCTAGTCTCGACGGTGGGCGGCTTGGTCAATGGTTTCGCCGTGTACCTGTCGGCGGGCCAATGACGGTGCTGCCGGTGACAGTTGTTGCCGGTGAGGTGTTGCCAGTGACGGTGGTGTCGATGACAGATGTTGCCAATGATGGTGTTGCCGGTGACAGGTGTTACCAGTAATGGTGTTACCAGTGATGGTGTTACCAGTGATGGTGTTGCCGACGATGGTCCTGTTACACGTAATGGCGGTATGTCGATGATGTTGGTAGTCGGTGATGGTACTACCCACCGATAGTGGTACGTCGGTGACGGTGATATGAGGGCGGTATGCCAGTGATGCTGTTAACTGTCGTGTCGGCAACGGTTGAGGTCGAACTGCCGGTACACCGTCGTTCCAGCCGCCGACCATTTCGCGATGGTCGATTACGCCAGTACTGTCGTGACCGATGTGATTGCAGCGCCGCCCGGTCGGTTGGCGCTGACACTGCAAATCTCACTGTCAAGCCTTACGCGGGAATTGCAACACTGTTCCTGCCGGGGACGGCGGGGACCCGTCTACGGACTGCTTCTTCAATCGAACCGCGTCCAGCGATGAAACGCTTGATTGATGACTAAAGAATCCTTCCGGCAGTCCGCAAAGCCCTTCGCAATCAGTTGCGCCAAACCCCACTGACACAAGAAGCCCTTCCTTCGTCAATCCGCCTTCGGACAGAAGCAGATTGATAGTTCGGGGAAGTAGGCGTACCGACTCAAAACCAAGTCGGTCGTCAAGAGGTTCACCTTTCCGCCAGCCGCGTGCGCTGTAGTTTTTCCATAGGCGGGTCGCGTAGGCTTCGTCGATGATCTCCAACTGACGGCAGCGCATAATCATTGCAGCAACCGATACCTTCCAACGCAGCTTCAGTGCGAGAAAGGTGTCAAGGCTAGGACGAATCATTTCTGCTGCGAACGTTTCCGCTGGTAGCAAGAATGCAGCGGCGAACAGATGCGCTTGCCGTTCGATCTCGGGATACCGCTTCATGAACTCCACATCGTCGATGTCTCGATGGAGTACCAGATGCCCCAGTTCGTGTGCCGCGTCAAATCTACTGCGAACACCGTTTGCTTTGTCCGCAGCAAGAAACACATAGGGACGTCCATCGGTGTCAAACCATTGTGATGCGCCGTCCATCCGCGTGTAACCAAGTTCTTCCCGGACACAAATGACGCCCGCGTTCTCCAACGCCAGCACCATATCGGAGATCGGACCAAGGCCGAGATTCCACTGTCGTCGGCACTCCTGCGCCGCTTGCTCGATGTCGGCATCGGTGATCTTCAGGTGGTCATTCGCGCCGAGACGCGGAACGTTCACCGTAGGCCAATCTACCCAATCCTGAAGAACGAGACTGATCTCATTCAGCCACTTCAGGCGAATGTCAGCTATGGTCTGTGCTTCTTTGGTGACTGCTGCCGTACTTCTGAAGAAACAGACCTTGTCGCCGTAGCCTGGCAGTGCGGTGAGAAACCAAGAAGTCGGCATACCAAGATGATCGGCCAAGCGCTGAAGCGCTTCCGATTCAGGAACTTGGTCGCCCTTCTCCCACTTCGAGACGGTACCCGACGACTTCCCCACCTTCGCCGCCAACGCTGTCTGCGTCAATCCCCGGCAAAGACGTGCCTGTGTAAGGCGTTCGGGCTGGAAGCCTGAAACTCCGATTCGCATTGTTACTTTTCCGATTCGCCCATACGGCGCTTCAAGGTAGCAAACGCCAAGTCTGGGACTTCGATCTTCTCTTCTGGGTGGTATGCAGCCATCACATCGGAGACAGGTACGAACAGATGCCAGTCTGTGAGGTTGCTATACGGCACTCCGACCATTACGCCGAAGGGTACCGACTGCGGCTCTCGCCGGTGCGGTTTTATCGCAACGATCAAGCAGCCCAAGCCCTCGGGAAGTGGTTCCGCATTCCCGGTGAACAGGTCACGGTTTGCTGGTTCCAGTCGATCATTGACGGCAGCAATCATCCGGCGATGCTTGGCCTGTCTTGGCGTGCTGTTGTTGAAGGGGACGCAAATCTGACCAAAGCGTATCTCACCGCTGGCGACAAGACTGAAGCGTTCGCCTTTGGGTTCGGTGTGCGGGGCCGCGACAATCATCCCGGCGTGATTTGCCGCCTTGCGCAACGCTTCGCTCGACCGGTAGTGTTGTAGTTGCGGGTGCACCCGGAACCTTTCCGGGTCATCGAACGTGACCGCGTGCCGATGCGCATCGGAATGTCCAGCTTCGATTTCTTCCACGACACGCTGAAAGAAAACTGCTGGCGTGCGAGAAGCAATGTACTGGATCAGATCATCTTTCAGCGGACGGCGGACAGCTTGCAGGTTCAAAGTAGGCTCCTATCGACCTGTGATACGGATTAAGGCCATAAAATTCTTCGTTTTGAAGCTGAATGCATCAATAGTATATCGCTAACCGGATATGAAATGACAGCATCGGATGTAAACCGTCAATTGACTACGCAAACTTGCGTGCCGGTGGGGCGTTGGAAACAGACCGATTGCTAACAGCGCCCAAATACCATAGCGCGGATGTTGAAAATATAGGGTTGACCGTTTCCGACATCCGGTGATATTCTGACACCCATTTCCAACGGTTCGGGTGGTCAATGGCGATCTTCGGTTACGGTCGGGTGAGTACGCGGGAACAGACCACAGAGAATCAGCGGCTGGAAATCGAGAACGCTGGTTACAAGGTCGATTACTGGTTCACCGACAACGGAATCAGTGGGAAGACGCATGCGACACAGCGACCGCAGTTCGTCGCGATGCTGGACAAGATCAGGGATGGTGAGACCTTGGTTGTGACGAAACTTGACCGGCTAGGTCGGGACGCGGAGGATGTACTGCGCACAGTACGGACACTGGCTGAGCGGAAGATCGAGGTCGTCGTCCTTCAGCTTGGCAAGCTTGATCTCGGATCGTCCGCCGGTAAACTGATGCTCACGATGCTCTCGGCTGTCGCCGCTATGGAGCGCGATCTGCTGGTCGAACGAACGCAAGCCGGTCTTGCACGCGCAAAGGCGGAAGGCAAAATCCTTGGCCGACCGTCAAAGACGACGCCAGCGCAACGCGAAGAGATGAAGGGCAAGTACGTGGCAGGCGAAACAGTCAGCGCTTTGGCGCGGCAGTACGGAATCTCGCGTGCAAGCGTACTAGCTGTCGTGAATCCGTAGACGTGCGGTGATGGCGGAACAGCGGCAGTCAACGATCACGGCGGGACAAATGGGAGATGGAATGTCTATCTCGGTCGAACACATGGCTTTGCTGCGCGATCATGTCATGGCGGCAGGCGACAATGCACGCTACCCTGTTCAGGCTGAGATTGAAGCAGCCAAACGACGGGCTGCGAGGGATGGAATGGGCGGCGGTTTCGTTCACGCAATTGTTACCATTCTTGCGCAGGCAAATCAGCGGGCGGCAGCGGACATCGAAAGCGAGATTAGAACCCTATGCACAACATTGCATATCCCGGTTGAGAGCAGCGATACGGCGCAATTGCAGTCCTTGGCGTTGTCGGCACTAGTGGATGAGGCGATAGGCGACGCTTTATTGAGAGCCAACGTTCCGTCGAGTTTTCCGGAGAACGCGCTTCTGGCGGGCAGCGATCTGATCGTTGAGTCAAACACACGATTGCGTGCGTCTCTCGAAAGAAACGTGCGCTTACTAGTACTTCAACATATCGCAGCGAGGCAAAGCATGGCGCAGCCACCGGGTAGTAACACCTTCAACATTCAAGGCAACGTGGGTGCATTGCAGACCGGCGAAGGTGCCACGGCGAACGTCCATCAGGGATTGACCGGTGACGACCTTTCTAAAGTTGCGCATCAATTCGCGATCCTGATAGAGGAGTTGCGCAAAGTTTCGCCCGACCGCCTACCAAATCGGGATGCGCTCGTTCAAGAGGCCCAAGCATGCGAAGCCGATGTGAACGCAGGCAAGCCGGATACCGGCAGGATTAGGGCGTTGATCAAGGGTGGCATCGGCGTCGTTAAAGATGTACCTGCCTTGATCGAGAGTGCGCAAGCGATTGCTTCTGCGTTTGGTTTCCAATTACCGGGTTCGTGATGGCAATAGCGGCGGGCGCGAAACGGAGCGAGTGATGGTGCCACCAAGCTTCTCGACAAGCTGGAAGAGGGCGATGTGCTGATTGTGACAAGCTGGATCGACTAGGTCGAAACGCCATTGATGTCCGAGCGACAGTGGAACGACTGGAAGCCACCGGGTCCGGGTTCACTGTTTGGCACTCGGCGGGGTAGACCTGACCAGTCCGGCAGGGAAGATAACGATGCAGGTCATCAACGCCGTCGCTACGTTCGAGCGGGACTTGCTCATTGAACGGACTCACGGGGGGATTCGGAGAGCAAAGGCAGAGGGCAAGGTGTTTGGGCGGCCTTCGGCCTTAACGGGAGCGCAACGCGCCGTGGTCGTGGATCACTTGACGCTGGTATTCCTGTCGCTCAGATCGCGAGAGACATGAAGACCAGCGGGCAGACGATCATGCAGGTGCGGGAAACGGTGAAGGTGGAAGCAGTCGCTGTGGCCTGACAGCGATACTGAGGGGAACAGCAGCACTGATCGTCGTTTCGAGTTGCGACCGTCCATCATCGCTGTTATGTTGAATCGATTGCAACAAAATCGACGGCATGTCAATGTTTCTGTTGACGGATCGTTCGCAATGCGATATAATGGTTGCTCTTCAGTGAGCGAAGCGTTCACCAGATGTTGAGCATCCTAAGAAGACTTCTACTGAGTGACGTTTGGCGGGTTATGTCGAACGCGCACAACGCGGCAACCGCATCTCGTTGCGCGTCTATATGAATTTCCCTAGCAGTTCCCTGCCCTAGCCGGTGTCGCATTCGTGCGAATGTTGGCTGTGCTTTGCCGTCGCCGTAAAGCGATGTCCGGGAACTTTCCTTGGCAAAACATTCATCTTTTCAAGCGTCCTAAGGCTTTCCCTGCGTCGCATACGTCATTTCGGCGATGCGTAGGGGTAAGGCTGACGGCTTGAAGTGCTGACTATAGACGCAGTAATTCCGAAATGAATCTGAAACATCAAAACCAACAGACAACTCGGCAACAACCAACGATCCAACGTTCAACGCTCGCTCCCGTCGTAAAAGCTTCTTACGCATTTCATCGCGCCGACGATCAGTTCGATTCGGCAGTGACGTACTCTTGCTTCAAAGATCGAACTTCGATGGTCCCGCAACGCATAACGGAATCGTTCCAAGAGTTGGCGATGCGATGCAGGACCCCCGAGAGCAGATCGAGAAACGACGGTCCTACCTTCTCGCCGTTCACGTTTTCGTTGCTCCACGACGGATACAATGCACGAGAATGTAACTTCCTATCGTTCAAGTTCGAGAAGATGTGGGCTTTCACGCAGTCCGAGGACATTCTCGCGTGCGTCGATGGACTTGCTTCCTTTGTGTATAGCACGCATAGCCATACGGTCAAGCCACGTCCCACTGGCAGTTATCAGTTGATAGTCGCACTGAGCACTCCGATCCCCGAAGAGTATTACAAAGTTGTCGCGATGAATTTTGCGACGCGTTTTAGTCGGCTACGCGGGATCATCAACTCGTCCTACATGTCGCCGGATCAGCGTTTGCAATTTCCGTCTTGCCCGATCTCGCGTCAGCGTTTTTTCTCAATGGAAGCTCAGTGCGGGCGCTCCTTTGATTGGTCGCCCGACTTCACAGAGAACCAAGCCCCGAAAGCCCATCAAAGCTGGGGCATGCAGTGACCGAATTCGTTCATGCCATTGGCTGAACCTCACGGAGCGACTTCTGTCGCAACGCTTCGACTGTTTGGTCGGGCGCTATATGAAATCCCTCAAGCAGTACAGCAAGTCTCCCCCGGACTTACGGACTTACGGACTTACCGAGTCGATGTGCTTCGCTTGACCGTCGTGCGGCAGCCGTGCGCGACCGTGCATTACTCGCCTGCCTTCAACGATGATCAATCGTGAGAACGCGTGACGAAGTCTCAAAATCTTCGTTTGTATAAATAGTAGTGAGAAACACAAACCGAATATAAAGTCTGTTCCCGGACGATCAACAGGGAAGTCAACCACCTGAAAGGGCTGGCGCTGACGAGTGGAGTTTTCGGTCTTCAAATAATCTGTGAAGGTAGCTTGCACCTTGGCTTACGGGCTGAAGCAAGTGAAAGCCTTTGACTGAGCATCGTCAAGGGAATCGACCGTGGAATACCAAAAACCACGGCAGTGCATCAAGTGCCTGAATGCTTGATGACCAACACTGGCGACATCGAAGACTGAACAAGGAAGGAACGACGTGTCCTTGTCTCAGCTAGTAGGGTAACGACCGTAAGCAGTTAACATGCATGACCTAACTGGCTTCCGAAAGGAAGTGTTCATTCAGGATTCGAAGCCATAGATGTAGGCATCGTCTTTAGTACCGTTGAGGCAAGCGGTACTATGGTTAAACGGGTTTGGCGACCGGTTAAGAAACAAGTTGAAAAAAGAGGTACGACGAGCGAAGCGAGTTCCCCGAAGGGGACAGATTAGTGACTGATTGATTACAATGATTGCTCCGCTGCGCTGCGCAATTGAGACATAGTGACGAATAAGAACGAATACGACTGGTTGGACCTCATGTCAGCACCTGCGGTGCATTCGCTGCGCTCATAGAACCAGTTCTGGAACTCACCTGCTTCAGATGAAAAAGGGGATTCAATCGGGCTTCATGTCAGCACCTGCGGTGCATTCGCTGCGCTCATAGAACCAGTTCTGGAATTCACCTGCTTCGGATGGGTGAAATAAAAGAAGCCCTACCGGTCATCGACTAGTAGGGCTTCTTTTTCGTTTGTATCACCGGGATTCAATCGGACTTCATCTGACATCATGGCAGCTTGCTCAGTCGCTGCGCTCCATCGCAAGCATGTTCGCCGTCCGCTTCGCATCCGACTCCATGTCACCGGTTCTGCGTTCCACATCTGGACTAGATCAGGTCCAATCTCATTTCTACTTGTTCCGCACCGGTCAGGCATCGGTGGAGCACTGGTGATCCAGCCTACAGCGAACAGGTCAGCCATTATTCAGCAACGGTTCTTCAACCAGTTCCGAAAGACCTTGTTCCGTGAAGATCAAGGCCATGTTCCGCGCGACGGAGAAGACATGTTCCGTTCTTCGATCAACCTCTGTTGCGGGACCGTCATTCGACATCAGTCAACGTCAGTTGAACGCACATGTCCCGTTCCGCCTCATGTCGATTCACCAGTCCCTGAACCTTCACGCCAGCCGCCTACACCCATCTTCGGAGGTCGTCACAGGCTTCCTCGTGATGGCCTTGATTCCGTAGATTCAAGGCGGACGAACGCTCAGTTTACACGGCATCGCCTTCAAAGTAGTCAGAATCGACTTTCTTTACATGAAAGGTGCTAACCGTCGAAACCCCGACGTTGTGGTCCACCATCAACTTGACCAGTTGATCGCCGTCCACAAGGATAATCTTCGATGTGATCAGGCCCGCGTATTCTTTCGCTTCACGGGTGAACGCTGATGTGGTAATGAAGACCCCTTTGTTTGCTCGTTGGCCTTGCAACGCACCGGCAAACTTCTGTATCTCTGGGCGGCCCACCGTATCTTCCCATCTTTTCGCCTGAACGTAGATCACATCCAGACCTAGTTTGTCTTCTTTGATGGTGCCATCGATGCCGCCGTCGCCACTACGCCCGATGACGCTTCCGGCGTCTTGCCGAGAACCACCATATCCCATCGCGACCAGCAAATCGATCACCAACCTTTCGAAGAAGCTAGGAGTCGAAGATTTGACTTGTTCCAGCAACTCGGCTTCGAGATTGGTTCGCAGTCGCTGATACGCCTGTGCGAACGATTCTTCGGGAGTTGATTCCTCAATCTCGGGTATGGATACTCCGGGTTTCGACACTGGCGCTACTATGGCCTGTACATCGCTGCTCTTCTTTTGCCGGAAGGCGACGAATTCCGGGTACTGATCCAGCGTGCTGTTATCAATTCGGGTGGGACCTTGCGCAAGCAAGATTTTCCCGCGTTCGGTGATATTGAAGTAGCCCCGCTTTCGGGACTCGATCACCGCCGCCTGCTTTAGGTAGGTTCGCGCCCAACCTACCCGATTGTCGAACAGTGGTGCGGTGCCACTAGGGAGAAGGGTGTTCCGTTCTTCGTCAGTGAGTTGATATTCGTCGGCAAGGCTCTCGACCACGTTACGGAAACGATGTTCTTGTCCATCGGCAACAGCGCGTAAGACGGGCAGCATCAGGGTTTGGTAATCCGGTATCGGCATGGGAAGTTACTGATTGTTCTCAGGTTGGGGTTGGATGCTGCCGAACGGGCTGATTGGAGTCGGGCAAACAAAGCGCCAGCGGTTCAATGTGCCACAGCAAACAGATTTCCTGTCAATTCTTCGACTCGGACTTGGCGAAATTGCTTCCGCAGTTCCTGAGATTGCGTATTCCGGTGATCGTGACCGACATTTCCGGCATCGTGACCGCTGATTCCGTTTTATCGTGACCGCGGTTTCCGGTTGATCGTGATCGGCAATTCCGGCGATCGTGACCGGCGGTCGGCGGGAGGTGTTGCGTGGAACAAATTCTATCCTGAAGGGCTACGCGGCGTCGCCGGCTTTGAGCGTGATGCCTGCTTTTTGAGCGGACTTTCTTAACGACTCTCCTGCCAGTGTGATGCGGTGAATGCGGTGCATCAGCCGATCGAGAATGGCGTCAGCGATGGTAGGGTCCCCGATCCATGCATGCCAGTGCTCGACGGGTAGTTGGGCGGTGATGAGGATGCCGCGACCGCTGCTGCGATGGTCGGCTGAAGTCCGAGATCAGGCCCGATGTCGGGACACTTCTCGAACCGTGTGAGGGTTGCTTGGTGATCGTCATAGAACGAGAGCGTTATCAATATTCGTTGGAGAAGATTTGGATGAAGGGGACAATCTTCGAAGCTGGCGCCATTCAACAACCCAGTTTGGTGAAATATTTCATCAACAGCCGGTAAGAATCAACATTTCGTGCATTGATTTGGCTCGAAAAACGGTGGGAAGATGTTATTTTTTCATCATTTTACTTGAATGATTGTGATTTTATAGTCTACTACACAATAAAGAACGGATTAGTGGTCGAACAGTTGAATCCTATGCTTGCGGCACGAAACCGAACCTATTTCCTGACTAAATATTATGGCGAGGGGAATATTTCTCACCGCGAAGAGTCTCTGAGAGATTCTCAAAGAATTCATTTGTATAAATAGTTGTGCAGATTCAGAACGGTGGGCGAAACAGACCCGCACCTGCATCAAACGCGGAAACAAACCGTGTGACAAAATGGAAACGAAACGTCTGAGACCTTCCTCAGCGTGGACATAGACGAAGAACACCAGCAACAAGTGCAGTCGTCGTTAAAGCGAAAGATCGAAAGATCAATTAGCCACCCATCAAACGATGGTGAGCAGAAAAACATGGAGACGGGAATAATAGCCGTCCGCGAAAGCGTGGGGTGGATTGGAGTTAAGTCCAACTTACGTAACTAGTGTAGACCCATCCCTTAGGAAGGCCCCTGTTCGTCTATAGATCCTGTAACGCTTCAGTTTCAGTCTCCTTCTTTTCTCTTAGGGGGGTTCTCGTTTCCTTCTTCGCGCGAAGCGCGCTGTTCATAGTTACCAGATAGTTCAGCACTAGTCAGTCACCAGTTCAGAACAAACCAGTTGCCTGAGCGAAGCGAAGCGCACCGCAGGTGCTACATCGTCACCAACTAATACACCTAGACGGCGCGAAGCGACGGCTAAACTGAGTTCAATCGGAACCAATTGAGAACGATGTTCCGTCCTACGGACGCGCTGCGCGAAGACAAGTCCTTCGACTTCACTAGTACAACATCACCTAAATAGCTTTAATAATTAGCCTCGTTAATTATCGGGTTGCAAATACGGCTCCAGGAGCGTGACGACCAGCTGTGCCATCTCGTCGAGCGACCCGGCGCCTGGCAGAGGTTCCCAACGTCCACTATGACTGCGAAAGGCCGCGCCATAACGATTGCGGCCAAGCTCGGTCAGCCGCGCCACCACGGTCGGGTCCTCATCGTCCAGACGTTTGATCAGCAGGTGACGCCCGTAGGCTTGCGTGACGATCTGCTCATGGCCGAGCAGGCCGCGCAGTTGACGCTGCAGTTCGGCAGCGTAATGTTT